>CAYQVF010000018.1:42347-46894 GCA_964421045.1 uncultured Chromatiaceae bacterium | reverse complement strand
ATAAGGTTACCGATGAATGTTTCGGCTTTGACATCCTGCATCGCCCTATCTCCCCCCTGACGTGTAAGCCGCAATTAATTCGCAATATTTTTTTGGCAATTCTTCACTACCTTTAAGCAGATCCTGAGTTGCCTGTAGAATGAGTTTTCCACTTCCAGGAAATTTCTCTAAAATACCTTCAGGGTCAGCATCTTTAGGTATATCGGATATGAATGGCAATTTACTTATCCAGGCTTAATATTTCAATCACTTTTGCCTGAGCTAACTCTAATTTTGACCAAGGTACGCTCAATTCAAGATGTGCGAGCGAGGCGGTCGCTAAGCTGGTGAAAGCATGTTGACGATAAAAAGATTCGCCATCAGCTAAATGCACAAGCTCGCTTAATCCGGGGTTGTGACCGATGATTAACAGTGAGTTTATGTTTTTATTTTGCTCTCTGACGATATCAAGTAAGGTCTCTAGACTGGCGTTATAGAGACGATCATCGTATTGTACCAGATCAGTACGTCCCCCTACTGCATTCATCACGTATTGCGCGGTCAGTTTTGTTCTTTCTGCAGTAGAGCATAAGACCAAATCAGGTAAAACCTCTTTTTCCTTCAAACGCGAGCCCATTGCAGATATATCACGCCCCCCCTGCGCACTCAATACTCGTTTTTTATCCGCTTCCCCCTCACCAAACGGCGAATGACCATGACGTAATAAGTATAATTGCTTATTCATACTTCCTCCCAAAAACAAACGCCGCTCTAAACTTGGAAAATCAATTAACCCACGGTACATAATTACTATGCAAAAAATAGGACAGGACGTGACCTAAATCAATATCTCACACTCTGCATTCGCGTCCAACTGCGTTTTCTAGATTAATTTGGTATAGTTCTATCACAGAAGCAGGATCTCGGATATACTAGCCGCGCTAAACAAGCGCCCGTAGCTCAGCTGGATAGAGTAACTGGCTTCGAACCAGTTGGTCGGGAGTTCGAATCTCTCCGGGCGCGCCATATCTCTTTAACACGATCCAGATTTCTATCAAATAATAACTTAGCAGTCATGCTTTGTAAGCAAGTAACCATTTTTACGATTTGAAAAACCTACATAAGACGGACACTATCCAGGTAAAATAGCCGAGGGTTTTCATTTTTACTTAAAAATAAAATCATTTTTCTAATTCGGCTGAGATCTAGCAATCGAGATTTTGGACCTGCGGCAATTTTCGCCAGTGGAATCAGGAGCGTGGTTGTCCCCTCCCCGATCTGAAACTCACCATTATATCTTTCAGCATATTTCGGAAAAGCGTTCACACCATCATCAATGCGAAGATTCATGTTAAATGCGGTACCCGGATTATACAACGTCATCGTCAAGGTTTTATATTTTCGCCAATTCTGGTCACCAGCAGCATAGCGAACACCAAGCCAAACCCCTTTATTGACCTCAACCTGCAGTGAGTTGAAACCAGACACAACATGCTGATCTGATAATGAAACCCGAGTGTGTTGTCCATGCGCACTCCACAGCTTGGTCTCTAATTTATGTTCAAAATCACCCAGCAGTGGAAATTGTTGCTCTCGCCACCAGAGCGAGCGCCATTCAGACCATACCGGCTGTACGATCCAACCCACCGCCAATACAAGCAAAAACAGAGACACCACCTTCAGTAATGGGCTTTTCACCCTACGCCAAACAAGCATCCCGCTTAATGCGATGAACGTACCTAGTAAACTAAGCTGTATGTCTGCCCATGAAGCCGTCCTACCAAAATAGGGTTGTAATCCCTCAATGCCAACCATAAGCAGTATCGAAAATAAGCCCGACACCCTTGTTGCTTGCCATTTTCCATGGTGCTCCATCGCCAGATAGAGTAAACTGCTCAATAAAATAAAGGCAAAACCATGCCCTGCATCCATCGTTTTTCTAATGACATCGGGATTCGCACTCGGCTTGAATGATGCAAAGGCAAGCAGCATAAAAACCCCTAATACTAAAAAAAGCGCAATAAGATAGCGCCGTTTACCCCCTGTGATTAAATTAAGCCCATTCACGGTCAATAATCCTTATCTGTACCTTGGCTTATAATGAAAAAAGTTAAACTATTATCAAGCTCAGTAAAATTGTTCACGTAATTTATGAATTTTATCTCGGATATGAGCCGCTTCTTCAAACTCCAGATCTTTAGCATGTTGATACATTTGTCGCTCTAAGCCTTTGATCTTTTTTTCTAATTCGGCTGGCGTAGTGTAACCAACCTCAAGTTTGGACTCTGCAATTGAAAATGGCTGACTTTCGCTATCCTCCTTATTGGTGTTGGCGTAAGCACCTTGCATCACGTCCTGGATAGCTTTGACGACACTGGTGGGCGTAACGTTATGCTTTTTATTGTACTCTTGTTGCTTCTCACGACGACGCTCGGTTTCATCCAGGGTTAAACGCATTGAGCCTGTGATCCGGTCTGCGTACAAGATGGCCATGCCATTTAAGTTTCGTGCAGCACGACCTATGGTTTGGATCAAAGAGCGATAAGACCTTAAAAAACCTTCTTTGTCTGCGTCTAAAATAGCAACCAGGGAAACTTCTGGAATATCAAGACCTTCTCGCAACAAGTTAATGCCAACCAATACATCAAATTTGCCTTTGCGCAAGTCTCTGAGAATTTCCATACGTTCTACTGTATCAATATCAGAGTGTAAATAGCGTACTCGCACGCCATGATCCCCCAGGTAATCGGTTAAATCTTCAGACATCCTTTTGGTCAGTGTGGTCACCAAAACCCGTTCTCCTTTGGCAGCACGTTTGTTAATCTCTGATAAGACATCGTCAACCTGAGTTGTTGCCGGACGAACGTCTATTTGCGGGTCGATCAAACCGGTGGGGCGCACAACTTGCTCAATGACCGCACCCGATTTTTCGTTTTCGTAAGACCCGGGGGTCGCGGATACGTAGACGGCCTGAGGCACAAGCCGCTCAAATTCCTCAAACTTTAGAGGGCGATTATCTAAAGCGGAAGGTAAACGAAAACCGTAACCTACAAGATTTTCTTTGCGTGATCTGTCTCCTTTATACATGGCACCGAGCTGTGGCACCGTCACATGGCTTTCATCAATCACCACCAACGCATTTTTTGGAAAATATTCGAACAAAGTCGGGGGCGCTTCTCCGGCCTCACGACCTGACAAATAACGACTATAATTTTCGACACCCGAGCAATAGCCCAACTCAAGTATCATCTCGATATCAAAACGAGTACGCTGTTCCAGACGTTGTGCTTCAACGAGTTTATTTACCGAATTAAACTGTTCTAAACGTTCTTTTAATTCAACTTTTATCGATTCCACTGCATCCAGCAATATCTGTCGAGGCGTAACATAATGACTTTTAGGGTAAATAGTCACTCGAGGAATACGTTGTAACACCTGCCCTGTTAGCGGATCAAACCAGGCGAGTGACTCGATCTCTTCATCGAACAACTCAACTCTCAAAGCTTTAATCTCCGAGTCGGCGGGAAAAATATCGATGACATCGCCGCGCACTCGATAAGTCCCTCGTTGTAACTCCATATCATTGCGTTTGTACTGCAGTTCCGCCAAACGACGCAATACCGCACGCTGGTCAATCAAGTCACCCCGCACCAAGTGTAAAACCATACTGAGATAGGTTTTGGGATCGCCCAAGCCATAAATGGCAGAGACAGTAGCGACGATAATCGTATCAGGACGTTCCATAATGGCCTTAGTGGCCGACAGCCGCATCTGCTCGATATGCTCATTAACCGAGGCGTCTTTTTCGATAAAAGTGTCAGAAGAAGGGACATACGCTTCAGGCTGATAATAATCGTAATATGAAACAAAATATTCCACCGCATTATTAGGAAAAAACTCTCTCATCTCACCATAAAGCTGAGCGGCCAACGTTTTATTCGGTGCCAAAATCAACGTCGGACGCTGCACTTTTTCAATCACATTGGCAATAGTGAACGTTTTCCCCGATCCGGTTACACCTAGCAGGGTTTGATGTGCCTCACCCGCTTCTAGACCTTCGGTCAATTCTTCAATCGCGGCGGGTTGATCCCCGGAGGGAGAGAATTCCGATTTAAGTTGAAAATGACGTGACATATGTTTTGTTTGATTTTTTCGGACTAGTGCGAAGTATGCAAGCTATTTTTCCCGCTACGCACAGTGAGTTGTTAGTAAAGTCGATGACAAATTTGAATTAAACCTATCACCTAAATTCTACAAGTGACCGTATTTACGCAGTGCAAGCTCTTGATTTACAGAACGAATAACAACTTTGAGCGTCATCACTTATGTGATGACTGAAAAGTTTCATATCGTTCTACGGATCAAGAGCTTGGTGCTGAGTGAATGTGAGCACTTGCAGGATCTAGGTATCATATCACTAACAACCCACGCTGACCTAGGAGGCTGTCCGAGAATAGAGAAGCGACCCTAACGGAGTGAAATATAAGAAGGATATATTTCATTGTTTTATTTATATGATTTTATGCCCTTTGCGGGTGCAAAATGGCTTTCACTCCACAAGGGGGTAT
>CAYQVF010000018.1:0-42247 GCA_964421045.1 uncultured Chromatiaceae bacterium | reverse complement strand
ATTTGTATTTTCGGACAACCTCCAAGACCCCATGTCGATGACGCTATTCCGGTTTACACAAAAAAGGACATGAAAAATCAATATGAATTTGAGCAATGAGCAGTTTAACTCAACGAATTATTGAGATTTTTCTGTAGCGAGCAAGGGTCATAAATTGTATGATATAAGCTCTCCGTTTTTAAAACAAAATGTAGGATCATATCGTTGAATCTAGAACTGTCATCCCGCGTTAACAAAGTTCGCCCTTCCGCCACATTGGCCGTCACTGCTCGCGCTTCGGAGTTACGGGCACAAGGATACAATATCATCGGATTGGGTGCGGGAGAACCAGATTTCGATACCCCGCAACATATTAAAAAAGCCGCAATTGCAGCCATTAACGCAGGCATGACTAAATATACGGCTGTGGATGGCACCGCTGAATTAAAACAAGCTATAATTAATAAGTTTCAACACGACAACCAGCTCCATTATCAAACAGAGCAAATACTGGTTTCATCGGGCGGAAAACAAAGCTTTTTCAATCTGGTTCAAGCCTTACTTAATGCTGGAGATGAAGTCATTATTCCGGCACCTTACTGGGTATCCTACCCCGATATGGTGTTATTGGCTGATGGCATCCCTGTTATTATAGAAACCAGCATCGACCAACACTTTAAAATCACAGCTCAGCAGTTAGCGGACAATATTACCGCTAATACGCGCTTGTTCGTTATTAACAGCCCCACCAATCCGACTGGCGCAGCGTATAGCGCCGATGAGCTTTCCGCTCTGGCGGCCGTCCTGTTACAACACCCCCATGTTCTAATTGCAACCGACGATATGTATGAACATATTCGCTGGGATAACACGCCGTTTATTAACATTTTGAACACCACGCCTGAACTGTATGAGCGAACCCTTGTATTAAACGGGGTATCCAAAGCCTACGCCATGACGGGATGGCGCATTGGTTATGCTGGCGGACCTAAATGCTTAATCAGAGCGATGAAAACAATACAATCACAGAGTACCTCGAACCCCTGCTCTATTTCACAGGCTGCCGCTGTCGCCGCGCTCACAGGGGAAAAAAGCTGTATCTACAGCATGGTTAAGGCATTCAAAGAACGACATGACTATGTCGTACACAAACTCAATAGCATCAGCGGCATTCAATGTATCCCTTCAGTCGGTGCCTTCTACGCCTTTCCTCAAATGAGCGCGCTAATCGAACAAGTGGAAGGGGTCAACAATGATGTCGAACTGGCATCGCGCCTGCTCGATGAAAGTGGTGTAGCTCTGGTACCAGGATCCGCATTTGGTGCGCCAGGATACATGCGACTCTCTTTTGCCACGAGCATGGAAAACTTGACAACGGCTTTAGATCGAGTCGAGACCTTTGTTAAGCAACAAGCCTAGTCCGTATCGTTATTTATAGCAGGAATTGCTGTTTTTCGTGTACGTTCCTAGCCTCCTCGCTCGCCTTGACGTATATTCACTAACTTACCATTTTCAAAAGTCAGTATGCGCAAAAAACGGGTAGGGCCAAAATTGTATGTCCATTCGTCGACAATAATGGTGGTGCGTTGTTTACTGCCTTTTACATTATCCACCCGATATTCTTCACGAGCATCTTTGAAGTAAGGCGTTCCACATTTAAACATAATTTCGCTTTTGCTATGACGAAGTCTTAACTCTTTAGGTCTACAGGGTCGCTTTGGATAATCTGCATTAAATCCATAATCACCTAAATCGATAGACACCAAGTTGCCGTTTTCAAAATTTAAATAGCGGATTAACGCTTGCGAGCCTCGATTATAAACCCATTGTTCTCGGGTTATTTTTGCGACCGAAAATGGGCTGTTTTCGGGCCATAACTCTGATTCAGAGTATTCTCGCCAACTGGGTTCACCACATTTTCTAAAAACCTCTGCTTTGGAATTACCCGTTGACACTAGTTTTTGACCGCACCTGAATGAACCGGCTAACGACATTGTTGTGTTTAAAACAAAAAAGAGTACACAGCACGCTATAAATAGATTCTTTCTCATAGGTTACACTCTGACATTCAGCTTTTGTTTGAAATTTATTATAACATCAGATTTCTTTACAATCATTACGGGTATAGGCAAGGGACGACAAACATAAACAACGATTGCCTATCGTTAAGCCTCTTAAGCTCGCATAAACTATGCAACATGATGTCACCAACCATAAATCGATGCGCTTCAGCTAAAGGTATTACGCTAATAGAACTGATCGTGACTCTCTCGCTTATTTCAATACTTACGGCAAGCGCTGCCCCCAGCTTTAGTTCCCTACTTCGAGAAAACCAACTCAACGATCAAACCACAAAACTGACAAGAGCGCTACATTATGCACGAAGCCAGGCACTTACACTGGGACAATCTGTCTTAGTCTGCCCGTTAAACCGTATATTGAGTTGCTCAACGCCCCATACCAAAACATGGACACAAGGCTGGCTCGTTGCAGTGGATCAAAATCACAATCGAAGTTTTGACGCGCAAAACGACAGGGTACTCAGGCTATTCCAAAATCAAAAAAAGCATGTTCAGATCATATCCAATCGCAAGACGATTGCTATTTTTTCACCCGATGGCAATGCTAGTGGCAGTAATCGAACATTTCAGCTTTGCCACAAATATGATAATCTTGTTGCCAGAAAAGTAGTGCTCTCCAATAGCGGCAGAAATCGCTTTATTATATTAAACAATCAAACCTCTAGCGAAAGCTGTGTATTGTAGGAACCGGCGGCTTTTTAGCCACGATGTTTCAAATTGGATCGCAAAACGAATAAATACGACCTAAATTTGAGCGCCATACCGGAAAGTTATCACGTACCCGTTTCTAACATAGAGTCTTACAATTTATTTTCATGCTCAGCATAGCCTAGAAATTCCAGCATTTCTTTCTTGCGTTTAATCGTATCTTTGTAACCTAAGTCTATAAGTTCTCGGCAATAACCTCTTTCAAATAAGAGATAGCTGATCAGGTTAGAGCCATTTTTATTCAACGCCCCCACGCTTTTTAATAACATTCGCAAGGCCCAAGGTAACTCGCCAGTATAACGAGAAGCAATACCACGAATATCTTCTCCAGGTGATATCACCATGACATCCACGGAACGTAAACTGACGTTCCCCTCGTCCAAGTGATGTGACGGAATCATGCTAACGGTTTTGTTTATGCGTGTCAGGCGTTCTAAATCAGCTTCTAGGCTATCGAGAAAAATACTATCCAGAGTATGTCCTGCGACCTGAGCCAGAGAAGGGTAACTCGTGGTTTTAAGTCGAACGGGCGTATCTTCTTTTTCATGACGGACGCCAATAACCAACACTCGATCTGCCCCCAAGTGAAGTGCCGGGCTAATAGGTGCAACTTGACGCATAGAGCCATCACCAAAATATTCTCGCCGCAGCTTAACCGCTTCGAAGACAAAAGGAATGGCCGATGAAGCCAATAAATGTTGAACCGTAATTTTTGCAGGAATACCTAAGCGTTGGACTCGACGCCAGGGTTTAAGCTCTGCATGACCTTGATAAAAAATAAAAGACTGCCCGGAGGTATAGCCCGAAGCCGTAACACTGAAGGCTTTTAGGTCCCCCCGGTCAATAGATGCTTGTATCTGTCCACAGGGCACCAGACGCTGCAATAATTGCGCTAAAGGACGGCGGTCTAACAAGGCATTGGGACTAAAGCGGCCCAACCCCCCTAACATCATGGCTGACAGCCAATGCGCTCCGCTTTTAACAATACCCCAAGTACTGGCCTCAAAAACATGGCTCACCCTGAAGTGGCGCCAGACGCGCAATAACCTCTTTACTCCTAAGGTAAAGCGGCCCGCATTAATAGCTAGAACCGCACCATTAATAGCACCCGCCGAGGTGCCGCAAATCACTTGAAACGGATTACTGGCTCGACGGGGCAAGCATTCACTAATGGCCTTGAGTACACCGACCTGGTATGCAGCCCTGGCTCCGCCACCCACTAAAATGAGTCCAACTACGGGTTTTTTTGGATTATCAGCTTGATTTTGCTCCTGCACCATTTGAAACCTTCCTTAGCTTACACTTATAGCCTCTTGTCTGTAAGATCGACAGTTTTAAACGTAAACTAAAGCACAAGTCATGACGGGTATTTAACCATGACGTCTGAAAATTTATTGGCTGGAGAATAAACGAAAAAACCAGGTAAAAACCTGGCTTTTGAAAATGGCTCCCCAGCGCGGACTCGAACCACGGACAAGGTGATTAACAGTCACCTGCTCTACCAACTGAGCTACTGGGGAATTGCTAATGTTGGAATGCCGCGTATGTTACCCATCTCCAGCGTCAGGGTCAATAGAGAAGTGTCAATTGTTTGATTACACACTTAGGAACGTACACGAAATACCTTTCCAGACTTGAAATTTCGGCTTTATCTCCTGAGTGCCTTTATCGGTGTTTTTCAAAGGTGCTATCTCCCCCCCCATTCAGAATGACCAAATACAAACTAAATCTGAGTCCCAAATCCGGAAATTATTACGTGCGCGTCCCTTAAACTATTCGTCGCTAAGGGGAGGATGATGTTAAAATTACAGACTTTTCCGGAACACAGACTCAAACTGCCCCTAGCAATGAAAAAAAAACCACCGATCAGCGAAGAAGATCTCGCTTTGTTTCGCCAGGAAATGAAATCTGTGCGACCGCTGAACTTCGATACTACAGACGTGCATCGACACCTGCCCCCTAAACCTGCCCCTCTTCCAAGGCAGAGAGCCAGTGACGAGTCCCGCCTTCCTGTCGATAGATTATCAGACCATACCTGCGACAATGTGGTTGAAGCGGGCGATTTGCTCTTTTTTTCCCGTCCCGGCTTACAACATCGACAATTGTTAAAATTGCGTAAAGGTCGATTCAATGTGGATGCCGAATTAGACTTGCATGGCCTTAACAGCAGTATGGCACGCCAACAACTACTGTACTTCATTGCAGAGTGCCAAAATAAAAATATCCGTTGTGCCCGCATCATTCATGGCAAAGGTTTGAGTTCCAGACACTCGATTCCAATTCTTAAAAATCGAATCAACACCTGGTTGAAGCAATTGGATGCCGTGCTGGCATTTTGCTCGACCCCCTTGCACGATGGTGGTACCGGCGCGGTTTATGTGCTCTTGAAAAAATAAAATAACTTGAATAACATGTCTAACGCACAACTCAACGCATTAAAAATTGATCTGCCCAAAAACCCTCGCAACCGGAGCATCTGGCCACCATCATGGGGGAGTGCGACCGGACTGGCAATAGTTCAAGTCGCGCAGCGTCATAATGGCCCCCTCATCATTATTACAGAAGATACACCGCAAGCTAATCAGCTAGAATACGAAATCCAGTTTTTCCTTAATCACAGTGACGAGATTCCTGTTTTTCCCTTTCCTGATCGCGAAACGCTACCTTATGATCTTTTTTCTCCACATCAAGATATTATTTCTCAGCGACTTGAAACACTATACCACTTGCGTAGCCTGAAAAAAGGGATTGTCATCGCACCAGCTTCGACGCTGATGCACCGGCTTCCCCCCGTGTCTTATTTAACAGGCAACAGCTTAATATTGGATCAAGGTCAGACACTGGATATCGACACCATGCGGTTGCAACTAGAACAGCATGGCTACCAATCTGTTTCCCAAGTTATGGAGCATGGCGAATACACGACTAGAGGCAGTATTTTGGATATTTATCCAATGGGTTGTCCGAACCCCTTTCGTATTGAATTATTTGACAATGAAATTGAGACTATTCGTACATTTGACCCAGAAACACAACGTTCCATCGAAAAAGTCACACAAGTACGTACCTTGCCGGCACGCGAATTCCCGCTCAACAAAAATGCTATTGCCCAATTTCGCCAACGTTTCAGGGATTCATTTACCTCTGACCCAAAACATTCAACGATTTATAACGATGTCAGTGACGGTCTGGCACCTGCCGGCATTGAATATTATCTGCCACTTTTTTTTAATACCACAGCAACAATTTTTGACTATCTCGCAGAATCGACCCTGATCATTACCGCTTCAGGGCTTGAACGTGCCGCAGACCAGTTCCGACAAGAAACACACCATCGTTATGAGCAACGACGCTATGATATTGAACGCCCTATTCTAGAACCTTCGCAAATTGTTTTGCAAACTAACGAACTGTTCACACACATCAAACGCTTTTGTAGAATAAGCCTAGGCACAACAGAACCAACAGAGCCTGATACACGATTGCTACAATGTGCAGCGCCCCCTGACTTGCCAATCAATGCACGTGCAACTCAACCTTTGACGGCTTTGCTCAATTTCATACAAAACTTTCAAGCTGGTCGGATATTAATCGCGGCTGAAACAACCGGACGACGAGAAACTTTATTGGAATTGCTGGCTGATCATGCGCTACTACCAAAACAATACCTGAACTGGGATAGTTTCTTAAATGGTGATGCGGCTCTGGGCATCACGGTCGCCCCACTAGACCAAGGCTTGCTCCTGGAGCATCCCAAACTTGCCGTTATTACAGAGCCTCAACTTTTTGGCGAACAAGCCATGCAACGGCGGCGGCGTAAAACACGCGAACACAACATGGAGACGGTGGTCAGAGATCTTGCCGAATTGCATCATGGCACACCTGTTGTACATGAAGAACACGGAGTCGGTCGTTTTATCGGTTTGCAAACATTAGAAATTGCTAACCTACCAACCGAGTTTGTTACTTTGGAATATGCCGGTAACGATATACTCTATGTTCCAGTCTCATCTTTACATTTAATCAGTCGTTATAGCGGTGCCGCTCCCGAGAAAGCCCCGCTACATCGACTGGGCAATGACCGCTGGGAAAAAGCAAAAGAAAAAGCCGCTAAAAAAGCCCTGGATGTTGCTGCCGGCTTGCTGGATATTTACGCTCGACGAGCAGCACAACAAGGTTATGCTTTTAGCAACTCAAGCAGTCAATATGCTACCTTTGCTGCAAGCTTTCCCTTTGAAGAAACCCCTGATCAAGAACAAGCGATCAAAGCAGTCAAAAGCGATATGCTTTCAGATAAACCCATGGATCGCCTTATATGCGGTGATGTTGGCTTTGGCAAAACTGAAGTTGCAATGCGAGCCACCTTCATTGCCGCCAACGATGGTATGCAAGTCGCTGTACTTGTACCCACAACCCTACTCGCCCAACAACATTATCAAACCTTTCGGGATCGTTTCGCTGACTGGCCATTTCGTGTTGAAGTTCTTTCACGCTTTCGCTCTAAAAAAGAATCTGACGAAATACTCACTGGGCTGGAAAAAGGCACTGTTGACATCATTATCGGCACCCATAAATTGTTGCAAAAATCAGTAAAATTTAAAAACCTGGGTCTGTTTATTTTAGACGAAGAACACCGCTTTGGGGTGCGCCAAAAAGAGCAACTCAAAACGATTCGCGCTAATATTGATGTGCTTACGCTGTCGGCCACCCCCATTCCTCGAACCTTGAATATGGCCGTTTCTGCACTGCGCGATTTATCTATTATTGCCACCCCACCCTCACGTCGATTAGCGGTTAAAACCTTTGTACAACCCTGGAGTAATGCCACCATTCAAGAAGCCTGTTTACGTGAAATAAAAAGAGGTGGACAAGTTTTTTTTCTACACAATGAAGTCGAATCCATTGGTCGCATTGTGCGACAATTAGAAGAATTAATTCCGGAAGCTAAAGTACAGATGGGGCACGGCCAGATGAGTGAGCGGGAACTTGAACGCGTGATGCTGGATTTTTATCACCACCGTTTTAATATCCTGGTCTGCACAACTATTATTGAAACGGGAATCGACATTCCCACCGCCAATACAATTATTATTAACAGGGCAGATCGTTTCGGCTTAGCGCAACTTTACCAACTACGTGGCCGTGTTGGACGATCACATCATAAAGCCTATGCTTACCTGTTGATACCAAATAAAGGCGGCATGAGCAAGGACGCTGAAAAACGCTTGGATGCACTTTCTTCGATTGAAGAGCTGGGTGCAGGCTTTACACTAGCCGTTCACGATCTTGAAATAAGAGGGGCCGGAGAACTGCTAGGTGATGAACAGAGTGGACAGATTCAAGAAATAGGGTTTACCTTATACACTGAGCTATTAGACCGAGCTGTGAGCGCATTAAAAAAAGGCGAACAACCTGATTTACAAAAAAACCTGGATCCTTTTGCTGAAATTGACCTACATATCCCTGCCCTCATTCCCGATGATTACCTGCCTGATGTACACAGCAGATTAATACTATATAAACGAATTGCAAACAGCTCGGAGCAAAATGAATTAAGAGAATTGCAAGTAGAAATGATCGATCGCTTTGGTTTATTACCCATCGAAGCCAAAAATTTATTCGCTTTATCCAGCCTTAAGATTTTAGCACGACCTTTAGGCATCAAAAAAATAGACGGTGGCTCCCAAGGAGGACGCATCCTCTTTGATGCCAACCCTAACATTGACCCCATGAAAATTATCAAGCTCATTCAGGATCAACCTGAAAAATACAGATTCGATGGTGAAAATAAATTACGCTATATCACCGAACAGCCCGAAAGTCATCAACGCATAGCCGCCATACAGGAACTCATTCAACACCTCTCTCCACCCAACCCATGAGGCTAACACAACAAACCTTCCTTCCTTACTTAATTTTATCCGTTTGCAAAACCTCTAGTAACGGAGTCAGATGATTTTTGTAATGCTGCCAACGCCCAACAGAGTGACTATAAACAGGCTGTCGAACTTGATCATAGCTGGCCGTATTGACAAGCCGGTCATGTTTAAAAAATTGAGTGCAGCGCTCGTCCCAACCCACGTCGAGATACGCCAGCAGTTTTCGGATTTCAATTTCTTGGTCACGCACGATATTTTCGTAGTGAACATCATAGATTTGCACATCTAAAACTTGTAACCAATGAGCCATGAGTCGTTCATATTGCTTGTAATAAAGCGCAATAGAGCGAAGATCAGATGAATAGCGGTGGCGTTGAGCAAAGTCTTGAAAAAACCCAGACAAACAGGTATCTCTTGCATCCCGTCGACAATGGATAATCTTCGCTTGAGGAAAAAGCAAACTTATTAAACCTAGGAAAAAAAAATTCTGCGGCATCTTATCGGTTACATAGCGACTATCAGGGCAGACTTGCGATAAAACGTTTAAATAATTTTTAGAAACTGTGTCACATACAGGTTGAGAGAGCGCTTTAAGCACATCAAGATAATCACCCTCAAGCTCTAACATTTCAGGTAGTTTATCCGCCATTTTTTCAACGAAGGAAAGTTCACCCGCGCCCTCAATTTCGGGGTGACTGACTAACATCTGCTCAAGCAGGCTGGTGCCGGAACGGGGCATGCCAACAATAAATATAGCCCGTTGTGTTGACAATGTACTACGGGGTGCTTTTGACAACGTTTTTTTGTCAAAACAAGAAATAATTCTATCGACCATTTTTACATGTTCACTTTCAGAAAACGAATAAGACTTCAAACGATTACCCGTTTCATAATGCTGAAAAGCATCGTCAAAGCGATCGAGTTTGTCACATAATTTCCCGGCATGAAAATGCAATTGCATCGTCACATGCTGCGACTGCTGCTTTTGATTTAGAATGTTTTCTAACAATTCAATGGCTTCATAGCGCTGTGCGAAGGTTCGAGCGACAATGGCATTGGCAATAACAATCGCTGGATCATTAGGAATTTGCTTAACAAGTGGCGATAACACACTCAACGCGGCCTCGTAATTGCCAAGTTGATCCAACACTTTCACTTTTCTGGATAGCAACTCAGTGTTCGAGCTAAAATGTGTCAACCCTTGCTCATAACACAATAGCGCCGCTGAAAAATCTCCCATTTCTGACAGCGTTTGCCCAAGACTAAGATAGCCAGTCAAATGATCCGGTTTTAAAGTGAGAATCTCACGATACCCGGCCACCGCCCGCTCTTTATTACCAAGTAGTAACTGCAGACTACTATAATTAATTTTTGCATCAATATAGAGAGGATTGATTTTTTGTGCCCTTAGATAACACTCGCCAGCCGCCTCAAAAAGACCCAGAGCCTGATAGGTACTACCCAGATTATTACATGCTTCAAACCAGTCTGGTCGTAATTTTATCGCCTGCTGATAACTTTTTTTTGCCTCTTCAAAACGTGTTCGCATGGCCAGCAACCTACCTAAGTTATAATGCGATTCTGCCACGTCAGGAGCCATCTTGATTGCTTTACGAAAACAGTCTTCACTCTCGTTTAATCTGTTTAGCTGACCATAAAGTACCCCCAGTTCTAGACACAAAGACGCATTTTTTTTATTTTTTTTGCATATTTGCTGTAACAGTGGCAATGCTTTTTCATAATGCCCTTGGCTTAATAGTGCCAGCACTTTTTTTTTCTTAGCGCGTGTTAATACATCCGACTTTACCATTCATTCAACTCGTCTGTTTTATATGGCCAGCGGCTCAGTCTGTTGTATCGCGGTACGGTCAGCGATGCTCGTATACCAAACATTGAGTTTGCTATGATTTTTAATCCATTCATAATCAGGCAAACGAAAACTTAAGTAAGCCAAAGCAGCGACAAGGGCTAACTGTGCTAATGATATTGCTTCGGGTAGTTGTTCAAGTGTGTTTTCAGCAGTATCAAGCGACTGGCTGATTTGAGAAAACCAGCGTTTTATCCAGGTTTGGGATTGCTCACCATCAGGGCGACGCCTTTCCATGACAATATGCACGGCCGCTTCCATTATTCCATCGGCCAGAGCTTCCCAACGACGCACTTGCCAGTGCGCTCGAGTCGTTGCATCGGGTATGAGTTGGACTGAAGTATAAAGCGCGTCCAGATAAGCGCAAATCACCGAACTATCATAGAGTGCGCTACCATCTTTCAAAATTAATACCGGTATTTTACCTAATGGGTTCACAGTAGCAAGTGTTACAGCCTCATCGAAGGGGTTGCAAACTACGAGTTCTATTTGCTCGGTGATGCCTTTTTCAAGAATCAGCAACCGCACCTTTCGTGCAAAAGGGGAAGTATTGGAATAAAGTAATTTCATACTGATTTTTTTTCCTATCGGGTTATTTTGCAGTGGGGGTCACTGTCAGATTAAGTCTAAATTATTGCATTTTAATATTTTATTACTCTATTTTCCGTTCTAAATAGCTATAAAAAACATCTAAATTTGTGCCTCCGGTCTTCAGCCCTCCATATGAATATGATGTCTAGGACAAAACTGCAATGTAGTTAGATACCCCTCGGAAATACTCGCAATCTTCATAATATTCCTTGATCGGCATCAACCTCGATGAAGGTAAGATACGATAAATTTTATACCCTAAGGGGGTTAACAAATCCCAGAAATCGTGGAAAAATGTTCGAGAGTTAATATTACCAGAACCAAACTCGAATGAAAGTGCTTTGATTAGATTCCCCTCTAATCCTTTGATTGCACCTTTGAGTACCGCGAGTTCACCTCCTTCAACATCCATTTTCATAAAATCAATGCGTGGAAGCTCACGTTCTCGAATTATATTATCAATAGTAACCGTGCTAACGTCAATGGGAGTAAAATTTTCGTTGTTAAAATAACTATCTCGCCTCTGATGTAAGGAAGCTATCCCAGATGCACTTTCACTGATAAAAAGCTTAATAGCTTGACCAGATGAAGAACTAACCGCATGTGGTATTAATATAGAATTGGGTATTTTTTTTTCTGTAATGTCTCTATGGCATGTTAACTGAGGCTCAAACAAAAAAAATAATGCTTGTGGATACGATTGATGCATTAAAAACGACCATTGCCCTTGATTTGCTCCCACATCAAATATAATCGGTGAAGAATGGCGTATTACCGACTTTGCTGCTTTAATTTCAGCACCCAATGCCCAGCCTGTTCCGGCACCTTTGCCCAAAAGAATACACCAATATGCTTCAGCCAACCGAGCCCCTTCAATTGTTATCGAATTTGCGATGAGGTAGCTCAGTGGTTTTGCCAAATATTTCCCTATTTGACTTGTTATTGTATGCTCATGCGGTTTCATATTTTTCCTTTTTGTAAAAAAACCTGTACATTGCAAAAATAAAAGTGGCAGCTAGAAAAATTTTTAGATTAACAAACAAGAAATACATTAATATGAACCGAGGCTATAAAAAAGAAAAATAGTCGCTATATTTTATTTCCTATTTTTTTCTGCAAATCACAAGTAAACCTCCATACAAACCAAGTATTTGTAAGCCTCTATGAAAAATTGATGTAAATGCTGATTCCGTTACTAAAGGATTAAACCGGATATGTTCCATGATAGGAAAACCGGTTGCTTCGACTAACTGCTTCATACTACTATAATTGAAAAGCACCAAATGAAATGGCCTCACAGCCTCTCTCCATTTTTCGCGACTTAATTTTGCATTTAAACCATCAGAGTTAGGTGTACTTAAATAGGCAATTCCTCCAGGGCCTAGCACCTGGTAGACCTTATCAAGAATATTAAGGGGGTTTACTAAATGCTCAACAACTTCTATACCTGTAACAAGGTCATACACGTCCTCTATCTGATCCAATGATGAATAAAAGTCGAAACCAAACTTTTTTTTTGCCATACGCCTTGCCTCAGGGGATAATTCACAACCACTTACATCGTACCCTTTATCTCTGAGAATTTTCACAAACTCTCCCGTGCTCGCACCTAAGTCTAAAATTCGTGCGGGTGGTTCAACTATAGTTTGAATATATTCGGCATGTTTATTTAACGATATTTCACCAGACTTCATCTGAGTTATATTTCTAATAATGTTTTCAGGCGTATAATATTGAGTATATATTTGGTCTATTTCCTCTCTGGTTGGCATTATTTTTCTAAAAATGACTTTACAAATTTCACATTTATAATAATCCAAACTCCAGCTTCTTATATTTTGTGATTTACAAAGCAGGCAGGTAACAACTAGATTATGGGTATACTTTTGACTTTCAAATTCGCACATAAAAACCCTACTTTACTAATCACTTCCTGTTTGAAATTAACTGTAATTTTGCCCAGCCTACAGCAAAACCTAAGACAACGAAAAAAGGTATTGCGCCATATGAAAATTCTAACCAAGGCTGAACAGAGGTCAATAAAAGTCCTAGCATATAAAAAAGAATCAACCAAACAACGATTCCTCTCTCCAAAGTTTTTTTTGTCGATATTTTTAACACACGAATAAGGAGATAGATTATTCTTGCAAGAATAAGCAGCCATATAAACAAACCGATAAGCCCCATTCTGGCTAACACTGTAAGGTGTGTATTATGCGGTTGCCTAATTTCTGCTCCACCTGTAAGAATATGATGGGTAAGCGGGTCTCCGAACCCTGAACCGAATACAATGGATGAAAAAGTACTTCTCCAAGTATTAAGGACTTCTAGCCACAAATCTATTCGCCATCGGCTAGTTTCAACCCCAACTGAATCACCTGTCAAAAAAATACTCTGTATATGATCAACGAAAAATAACAGAGAGATATCGCTAACTCGCCCCTTAATTTCAAATCCATATATGTCTACTATTAAAATAGCAATAATAACCAAAAAAAGACTCACAAATAAAAATTTTAGTAACCCTTTAATGTCGCTAAACAGCATCAATACAATTGCACTCAATAAGAGCCCTATATACATGGAGCGTTCCTGAAAAACAAAAGACCATGCGAGCTGGCTAGCACCTAAAACATACCACAATATCGCATGTTTTTTCCATATCAGTGGAGCCACTAAAATAAAAAAAATACTTCCAGAAACTAGATATAAAGATACAGACACATAAGCACCAAACAAAGGAACTTCCCGAAAAAGACCTCCAATTGGAGAAAATTGAATTAGGATATCTCTAAAAGGATAGGTTAGCGAATAGATGAAAGTAATAATAAATAAAGCAAACAATAATTTTAAAAAAGTCTTCTCACCTTCTGTCTGTAACGCCCAAAGAAAACCACAGACCATAGCGAAAATTTCAAATGTGTAATTAGCATCTCTTATTGCGTATAACCCTTTATTTGGCACATCAAAAATCAAATGGCATAACGCTAAAAAAAATAGCAACAAACTTAGCCAAATAACGGGTTCCTTTACAACGTAAACAATATGTTTTTTTGAATAGATCAAAGCAAGTAAAGAAGAAAGAGCCAAAAAAATATAACCAACGGGAAAAGTCAATATTAATGGCAACGAATAATTTGCAAAACCATAGTTCAGAGAGGCATACGCCACAACAACAAACCCGGTAAGTACTTGCCAGAAATATAGGTTTTTTAGAAATTGATTTCCAATGGGTACACTTAATGCGAAGAACACGACGGAGATAACATAAAGAGGCCAAATTGTTAACAAGAAACCAATACATATTGCCAGCGCCCCAACAAAAATAAGTATCAAATAGTTTGATGAGTGATGGGTCGTGTTTAAGCTATTAAATATTTCTTTCATAAATATACCCATGGCGTTATGAATTTAGGTATTTTCACGCACATCTATACGCGCTAACACCTAAATTCATAACGCCATGGGTATAGAAATAAATGTCGGTGAATAAATAATGTGAATTTTATTTGTTGTTTTTATAACATACTGCTACTCTGATTTTGAATCTACAGAATTTGAATTTATCAAGGCTCTATAAACTTGATCATAAAATTTCCCTCTACTCTCCCATGTAAATTTCCGTATTATTTTTTTCCGGCCATTTTTGCCCTTTTCAAGCCAGCGCGCATTGTTATTAACCATATCCATTATGGCGCTTACCATCTGTGTTACAACCTCATCAGGTGTCGTAACAGGTATCTTTATACCTGTTTCACTATCTACCTGTAATGACTGGCCACCTATATCGAGTGCAATGACTGGTTTTGATAGTGACATAGCCTCTAACACTACAAACCCACCAGAATCATGCAAACTTGTTTGCAATAATACATCCGACTCTGACAATAATGTTAATGCAGTAGCTCTATCTACTTCTCCGTAAAATTTTACGGCATCAGACAATTGGCTAGATTGAACTTGACGCTCTAAGCTAGTTCTTTCAACACCATCACCGACAATACGTAATTCAATTTCAACACCAATAACACGCAGTTGTTTTGCTACTCTAACGCCCAAGCTAAAAGCTTTACAAGGAACAAGACGGCCAAGCAAAATCACTCTAATTTTCCCCTGGTTTTTAGCGTTACTTTCAAATAACTCTACTTGTTCTATTTCATGCAAACTTAATGCAACCGAAGGTTGAACAAGGACATCACGACGCCCCATTTTTCTTATTCGTGCTGCAGTTTCAAATGTTGATGCAAAAACGATTGCAGCACGGGTTGATGTAAGCCGCACGAAAGGATCTAACTCACCCCGTAATTGTGCTATTGAACGAGCTGATTCATAAATTTTCGTCCTCAACGGAAAATATTTATAAAAGTTCGCAGGCATTGCTTCACCACCACCAACGGTTCCCCATATAAATGGGATATTCATAAACATAAAAAAAGAAGGCATCCAGTACATTACCATTGACACATGATGCCCCAAATCGAAACGCACTTTTTCATGTAATTTTTGTGCTGTAAAATAAGCGAAAAGTTGCCAAAAATAATAATGTGTTCTAATGCCACGCTGATTTTTTTGCCATCTTATAAAAAATATTGGCAAGTCAAAATAAACAAATTTTAAATTTTCAACAGGGTTTAATTTCAGATATTTCTCAATAGGTATTTTATTTTCACTTCGAGTAATAACCCAAACATTATGATATTTGCACATTGCTAAAGCCATATTCCATCCTACACCCGGCTCAGACCCTTTACCCGGTTCACAAGAATAGGCTGACATTAGCACCTTAAGTTTTTTCATTTTTTATAAGAATTTTCACTGACATACAATACAATTCCTAAAAGGCTAACTACACAAAATATCCCTTTTTAACAAAGCTTCCTTCAACTTGAAACCTAATATAGCTGCAGTCAATAGTGATGCGCCAGACCAGCCGAACACTGCGCCAGGCACACCCCAGTATAATGAACTCAAAAGTCCGACTGTTATGGTATAAAGTCCACCCACAAAAAAAGCATAAAAAATTTCTCTTGTGCATTGCAGTACTTTCAACGCTGCCAATAGGATAGCCATAGTAGATACACTTACAAACACACCCAACAGAAAATATAGTGAATAGCCATACCCAAGATATTCAACGCTAAAAAGCGACTTAATTATTGGTTCTCCAAAAAAAATAAGTATCACATAATAGAAACATGCAAAAACATTCAATAACACTATCCATTTAATAATATGGCTAACAAACAAAGCATGATCGTTTATTTTAGAGAGTACAGGAACCATTACCGCTGATATTGCACTCACTATATGCAGTACTGGAAAAGAGATAATTGTTATGATGCGAAATAATGCGCTCTCTTCTACTCCACCATTTAAAGGTAGAATGAAAATATAGAGATTCATTGTGACCCATACCGTTAACCCCGATAATAAGTACCACTTGCCTTGCTCCCAGTGTTGTGCAATGACTTTTAATGGGTCGAAATTAACACGATGACCCTGGATAACGGGTTTATATTTTGAATATAACCAAACTACAGCCAATAAACTGGCACCACCCTGTAGATAAAAAGCACTAACGACTGAGACTAAACCGAACAGAGATAGAAAATAAAGACCAACTAATACTATAAAACAATAAAGGCTACCACTTTGAGTCGCTCTTCTCATATGGCCGCTGACATAAGGTACTTTACGTGACAACCAAAAAGCATATATTAGTGGCAGACATAAACTTAAGCTAACCATATCAGCAAGGACTTGCTGCCCCCCCCCCCCCCAATATGTAAAACCCACTGTAATCATTCCAGCGATAATAGAAATCCATAGAGTAAGTTTTAATATAAAAATATAATATACCGATATTTTAGAGGTATAGTTCTTCGAACCCAGAACAAGAAAAGGCTCTACCAACAGTGCATTATGCACCGTCCCCCACAATAAAAGAATTGAAAATAAAATTGAATATATTCCATAGTCATCCATGCTTAATAATCCCGCAAGCAGTATTCCCAAGACAAAATTTGTGCCTGAAAATATACTCTGATCCATTACGGCCCATGCGCTTTTCTTAAGCATAAAGTTTAATTACTCTGAAAACGGATTCACTATTTTTTTCCTCTTTGATGCTTTAGATCGAACTGTATCAGGCAGTGTATTAGCCTGTCGGGAGGAAGTAAGTGAAGGCTGTTTTTGTTTTTTCGGCTGGGACGTTTGTATTTTCTCTTCGTTATAAAAAAAGACTGCGGTAATGAATGCGAAAAATACCATGTTGGCAGGTATACGAAGGTTGAAATCGACGAGGCTGTGCAGCAGAATGAGCAATACACCAATTCCTGAGCCAACCTGGCAAAAACGGAATACCGACCATTCTCCACCTTGCCAAACCTTACGCCAGCGTACCAGATATAACACCAGAAATATGACGATTAATATCGCAGCAAAAAGGCCCCCTTCGACTAACCATTCCAGATAATCATTATGGGCATGGTTAACGAACATGGTACCCAGGTCGGTGGATTGGAATTGTGGATAAACATAGGGAAAGGTGCCAGGACCACTACCAAAGGGTAAATAATACTCCACAGCTTGTAAACTTCGCTCAAAAATATCCCAACGGACATCGGCCAGTACATCTTGTTGAGTAAAACGGCGCAGTAGCGGAAGTAAACCGATCAAGGTAGCCAAGCCAACACTCACCACAGTAATACTGCCTATTAGTCCCAGCACATGACGACGGCCAAGCTGTCGAGCAAAAGCAAACAATGCACAAAAAACAGCAAGCATGCCCATGGCCATGCCCATACGCGATCGAGTATAAATTAAGCCGATGAGCAGAATCAATACCAGCGCTGCGTACCAAACGGTGCTATTCATCCATTTTTTTTCTAAAAAACGACGTCGAACGCCCTTTTTTATTCCCCTCTGCCCTACCGCAACACTTGCCGCAATCAGTCCCAGAGCAATGGGCAATAACATTTCTAGAAGTCCCGCTAAGTGATTACGGTTGGGATAGGTGCCTACGGCACTATAAAGGTAATGATTGTTACCCAATCGCAGCCAACTCTCAGGGCCATGAACATATTGCATTAAACCAAGAAGAGCCTGGAATACAGCAACCCCGAGTCCGATATAGATCAGTTTTTGTAACTGAGTCTGGCTTATAGAAAGTGCCGTAAGGAACACAGCGACAGGGACAAGTAGAGCATAATAGCTAGATTCCGTGGTATTAGGATAGAAGCTAAGAGTTCGCCAACCCGGTGAATGGTCTGCAAAATCCAGTGCCTTAAAATAAAGCTCGTAAACACCTAAACTTTCAAGAAGCACAACAGGCAATGGAATCAGATAGAGCAGTGGCAAAAACATAATACTGGCCACGGCGACCGCCAAGGGTTGAGTCAAACGCTGGCGATTATTTTTTTTTATAAAAAAAACAAGGAGTAAAAATAAAGAAGCGAGCTCTAAAAAAAGCAAAGGAAGGGGACGATTACCCGCCCAGAACAAGGGGGCAAACAACAGTATCAAGCACAGAAAAAAATATTGAACGGAGTCGCCGTATTTACTCAAACTTTAAAAACAACTTATTCCGGACTCACTGAAGGTGGGGGGGTCTCTCCACCGCCACCACCTCCGCCGCCACTTGCAAGAGCCAGCACTAAAACACCGGCACCACCGAGTATGCCACCCAATGCCTTTTTGCTTAACCCCATCATCGGGGTCTTAATCGGTGTGGTGCTGACAACAACGGTTTCATCAGGTTCATCGACCAAAACAGGTGCTTCACTCGCAACTTCTTCTGTTGCTGGCTCAGCATCAGAGGTATCCTGGTTTACGGGTTGCGGTTCTTCGGATATTTTCAAGTCCTGGCTTGAGTCAACGGAGGGAACCGTATCAATCGGACTGTCAGCGCCAATAGCACCGAAACCCGGTTCACCCACATCGTCCATGATCTCCTCTTCTTCCAGACCAATGGCCTGAGCAAAAACAGCACCCGAAATTGTCCGCATGACCTCACCACAAAGACTGGGATTTGCTTTTTGTACAATCAACAAGCTATTTTCTTGCATGCGATAAAAACAACCATGCTGTTGAATTAAAACAGCTTTTGCATTTTCCAGAAGGAGCAAACGATCTCCCTCTAAAACGGGGTATCCACTACTCGCCGTGATAAAACCGTCCCCTCTATCAATTAATACTGTGCCTGTAACTTGCTCCAGAACGCCTGTGGGTTGCTCAGCCACTACGGAGACACTCAACGTAGCAAGAAATATAAATAAATATTTAGTCATCGTCATAAACGAGATTATACCTTAATTTGATCTGTTTATCGCCATATCATCAAACCAGATTTCTCCTTTAAGAGCAAACTCAGCCATGTTACGCCCTTCTGCCACCAAATATAAACTTTGAGCAAGGCAACCTCGGGGAACATCGAACTTGAAATTGAAAACATGCCACTGTGCTATGCCAATAAAACGTTGACTCTTTCCTAGCAATTTATAGTTTTTTTCGCAGCGTATTTTCCAATTCAAGCCAAGGCCACCATGCAAACTATCTATGCGTACCCGCCCTTGCAACTGATAATGTCCGGAAGCCAGCAGTAAGGGTTGGTATAGATGATTAAATCGTATCGAGTCATTTTGGAGCACAATGCGCATTGCCCGCTGCCCTGTCATTCCATAAGTACGCGCCGTTTCGAGTATCACACCGGTTGTTTTGTACGGATGCCAGTCAAAGCCAACCCGAGTCGGTTTCTCTTCAAAACTACCGTTAAAAAGCAAAGTCTGTTCTTTGCGCTGATGCGGCTTCAAACTATTCATCCATTCAATATAGGCTTCAGGCCACAACGCCGTTTCTTTCAAATAAGTAAAATAAATTCGTCGATCTTCCAGCGTCACCTCTTGAGAGAACCGACGACGTAACATGAACAACTGTTTGATGGTTTCGGTACTGGTTGTGTTAACCGTAGCGTAACGAAAAAAAGCGCTCCACCAAGATGCGGGGGTTGCAAGAATAGGTTGCCATAAGTCGGGATGGAGATTTTTTTCAGCAATCGCAAGTAATATAGGAAAAATCTGCGGATACAATTCCGTGCTAATGTCTAGTGCGACGTTCCAGTGTTGCATGGCTTTTAGCCACTGTTCACGGTGAGCCCAATAGTCTGCCGCTTGCAATCTAAAATCTTTATTAGCGGGGCTTAGAGCAATGGTCAGCTCAAGGAGTTGATCTGCTTTTTCTGGGGAGATATTTTTTCGGTTATTTTTTAATAACGCCATTAGAGCAAAGCTATTAGTCGGATTGGCTACTATGGCCTTTTTTAATAATTCAAGGTGTTGATCTGTACTATTTTGCATTCCCGCTTGCAACAAAGCATTTGAACTGTTGGGGTTCCAGGCTAAAACGGTATTAACTACGGTCGGTTCCGTACTGAGTTTTTGTTCAAAATGAGCACTAATACCAAGAGTGATGACACGCCATGCCACTGCGAACGCAATAAAAACTAAACAAGCAATTATGAAATATCTTGGTTTGATGTGCATGAGACCCTACAGTGGCATTAAATTTCAGAGCCGTTCACACTGCTTTTATAGCGATATAAAAGCTTTTGAGCCTTGTTTTATGCAACGACGGTGCCCCACCAGCACCTGCCTGGCAAAGAAGAACACATCTGATCGTTGTATTCTGTAATGGAGAGGCTCATGAAGAGAAAAGCGCTCAGTTACAGAAGGGATGCGAGTCTGAAAAAATCGCTATTACTCCACTTTTTTCTGTGAATGGTAGAGTCCGGTAATAATAACTCGGTCAGCCTTAAAGACCTGAAAGGTTAGGCTCCCTTCATATGAACGGGGTATCTCCTCACCATTTTTTACAATCGTCAGCTTAAAGTCTGCCTCACCCATCGCTTCTTTAGATTCAATATTCCAACGTACATCTTGTAACCTGATCAGGCGTTTAGAGGTAGACTCAAACAAGGACCGATAATCTTTCCTCAATGCAACCTTGGAGCTGCTATTTTTGGTTTTGACATCGTCCGAAAACAAGTGTAGAAATAGCTCCAATTCGCCTTTTCCATAGAGGGCAACAAAATCGGCAAGCAAGTGGTTCAATTCATCTGTTGATAAATCATCGGAGTGACTGACATTAGGTTCAGCTGAATTCAGAATTTCTTGTTCTGATGTTGTCAAACTATCAGCATTATTCAATATTTCACTTTCATCAGAAAGCTCTATAATGCGAGACTGATTTGTATCTTGCTCAAAATCACCTCCGCTCTCAGTCAGCTCCATAGCCTCTTGATCCATTAATACTTCACCCTCATTGGAAGAAGGGGCTGGAATACTGAGGGTATCCGGTTCTAAATCCCCGCCTCCCTCAGCCCGCTTCATTGCCGTCTGAATTTTCACAT
Organism: uncultured Chromatiaceae bacterium; assembly: GCA_964421045.1. Lineage (GTDB taxonomy): Bacteria > Pseudomonadota > Gammaproteobacteria > JAADHS01 > JAADHS01 > JAADHS01. Next base: position 20,737 of record CAYQVF010000018.1, on the reverse strand, counting down.
CCAAAGCCAATAGCGGTTCATAATCTGGCGCGACCCCCAAACCACGCAACACCATACGAAGGGCATTGGCATATTGTTCTTTTTTCAGCCAATCCTTAGCCAATAGTTCGTATTTTTGCGCGATTTTCTGCAACCCCTGTGATGCTTCGACGTTACCGGGGTCTTTGTCTAATATGGCAAGATAAGTATCATAAGCATTGTCCCCCTCGGGTTGGGTTAAACGAGAACGTGCGACCTGGTTCTCCGCTTGAGCGATCAGTCGCATAATATCTATAAAATTTGACGTTTTTTCTTGCTGCTCAGTAAAACGATCAGAGGGGGGCGTTGCAGTAGGTTCAATGACTGGTTCCGCAGACAGAAGCGTACTCTCTGCCTCTATTTGATCTGATAGGTCTTGCTCTGGTGCTGTAACGGCTAAGTCTTCGGTCGCCGTTACCGGTGCATTCACAAAATCGTCCAAACGCTGTATTAATTCATCATCACTACTGAGATCCAGAGCAGAGTCTATCATCGTCTCAGGCTCATCTGATATCGGCGCCGCATCTTGTGTAATGTCTATCGTGGGACTCTCTTCAATGGGAGGCAACACCGCCAAGGGTTCTGGTTCTTTCGAAATTGATGCGCGCTGTTGCATGCTATACCACCATCCCCCTGCAAGAACCGCAAGCACGCCACAAACCGCTGTAAAATAAATGAATTTAGAAGGTTTTTTTGCCTTCCCGAAGATGGCTTCTTGACGTTCACTCCGGTTAACCGCACTGCTAAAGTCATCATCAATAATGAAATGATCCAAACGCCTCAGAGTCTCATTGGCATAGGCTCTCTTGGCTTGCGGGTCACGAAGTACAACGTAAGCCTCCGAAATTCGCATAACCACCGCTTGGTCTTGTCCTGACTTTTCCTGGTTCCAGTGCAAGCGCCTGAGATTACGATAATTATTTTGAACTTGATCCAATGAAGCAGAAAGATCCAACCCTAATACACGAAAATGATCTGCACCTTGAGCCAACAAGACTCTGCGCACAAAAAATAGCGCGGCACTGATTAATTCTTCAAAATTCTTGTTTTGTCCTTTTTGTTCTTTTTTTCCACTTTTAGCCTGCCCTGAATTGCTTAAGGGCTGGTTCATTTGAGTAATCTGATCGGCGACATACTGCAAATACAGAGAAACATGAGAAGGCAAAGGCTGAGTGGCTTGCATCCATTCAGGCTGCGTTTCCGGGTTTTTATAAAATGCTAATACATCAATAGCCAATTCCAGTTCAGCTGAAATTTCAAAAAAAGGAGGATCTTCTGTCATATTTGTCATATTGTTAGTGGGTGCCTCGCGTAGTGCGTCATAAGCTTCCAGTATTCGCATTTCAGCGGCATGATCTTGCTCTGATTTTTTCTGATGAAAATGCAAACGACTTAAATTGCGATAATTATTATAAATTTGATTTTGGGAAGCGGGTGCTTTCAGCCCCAATACACGAAAATGGTCTGCCCCTTCGACCAACAAGACTTTACGCACGAAAAAAAGTGCGGCGCTGCGCTCATCATTAACAGGCTTTGATTTACCAAAGGCCAGATTTACCGGGTTAACATGATCTGCAACCTTTTGTAAATATAACGAAACATGGTCAGGTAAAGGTTGATTGACTTGCATCCATCCGGGCTGAGTCTCAGGGTTTTTATAAAATGTGAGGACATTGCTGATTAACTCCAATACTGCTAATATTTCATCATTGGAGTTATTTTCCAAGCTTTTCTGAGAGGGCAGTACGTCAAAGTCGGTTTTTTTGCTTTGCACTGATGAGTTTGATGAGAGGATATTTTTTTTCATGCGTTCATATTGTTAAGCGTTATTGCTTTCTTCTCTTTGGTAGTAATAGTACTGGTGATAACCATAGGCACTTGAGTTATCATGATATTTTGCCATAATAGCGCCCACAATAGAACCCTGCGCTGTACGCAAACGCTTGAGTGCCCCTTCCATCTGACGTTGGCGCGTCGCCCCCGCCTCAACAACGATCACCGTCGCTTCAGCCAAATTGGTTAACACCAGTGCATCAGCCAAGCCCAATACAGGCGGCCCATCTAAAATCACATAATCAAACTTCTCTGATGCTACTTTCAATAATTCAAGCATCCGTTCCCCTGACAACAGCTCTGCTGGATTAGGCGGTAACGGACCTGACGGAATAACAAATAAATTTTCTATTTCAGTATGTTGCGAAACTTCTATAGGCTGTGCATCACCTGCCAAATAGTTTGTCAAACCAACAGCATTGTCCAATTGTAACAGTTTATAGAGGGAAGGATTACGTAAATCTGTATCAATAATCAAAACCTGTCCACCCGTCTGGGTAAAAGTAATCGCAACATTAAGTGCTGAGGTTGTTTTACCTTCACCCGGACCAGGGCTGGTAAATAACAACACTTTAGGTGCGCCATAGGAGGTTGCAAATAATAACGAAGTTCTCACGGAACGATAGGCTTCTGCCAGACCTGAACGTGGATCATGATAAGAAAATAACGCAATTTGCCCATCATAATTCAACTCCGTCATTTCAACATCTTGAACCACCGGTACTATACCCAACACAGGCAAGCGTAAACGTTTTTCCAAATATTCAGGCGTTTTAACGGTATCGTCCAGATGCTCAAAGAGAAAAATCAAGCCAATACCTCCTACAAAACCAACAAATGCGGCTAATATCAAATTAAGCAAGATTTTTGGCTTGTACTTTTTTGTTGGAATGGTAGCACTGTCTACGACTGAAATATTATTACTTGTCACCCCACCAGCAATACCAACCTCCTTCATTCGCTGTAGCAATCCCTCATAGAGCTCGCGATTAGTTTCAACCTCACGCTTTAATATATTATATTCAATACTGCTATCCTGCATCGATAATACTTTCTTTTTAAGATTATTCAGCTCTCCAGACAAGGCTTTTTCTTTTTGTCGCGCAATATCATAATGAACTTTAGTCGCCGCTAAAACATGAGCCACTTCTTTATCGATTTCAGCTTGAATTTTGTCTATTTGCCCCTTCAGCTGCATCATCCGTGGATAAGCCGGTTTATAGATTTTCAAATTCTCCTGATAATCAGTCTCTAACAACACTTTAGTTTGCTTTAACTGCTGTATGACTTCGCTTTCCAATATGCTGCTAATACCATGCCCTTTCGCTTTTTTGGTATTGCTATACAAAATTTCCGCTTCTATTCGATCACGCGCGGCGGCAGTCAAAGCCAAAGTCACATCGTTTAGTTTTTGCACATCGACTGTTTGTTTATCATCAATTTTAATGATTCCATTTTCACGTGCGAAGAAGACCAGAGACTGTTCTGACTCCTCCAATTTCACTTTCACTTGTAAGAGCCGTTCTTGCAAAAAACGTTTGGCATAGGAAGACGCGTCAATGCGACGCTCTAAATTCATTTGAATAAAATTTTCTGCCTGGGCGTTGACAATATCTGCGGCCAAAACCGGGTCTGTGTTTTCAAAAGCTATTTTTACCAGCCTAGACTGTTTAATCGGCTCAATGGATAACTTATCCAAAAATAACTTAACCCACTGATCTGAGCTGGGTGCTTGGACTTCATCTTCCCCTTGCAACAAGGCCTGAATCTCTACCAACAGGCTGGCATCACTTTTTTGACCAAAATGGGGGTGCTCTGCCAATGCCAGGCGATCAATCACTCTCTTAGCTAACGTTCGGCTTCTTAATAATTCATACTGAGTTTGATAAAAATCTTTATCCAGAGAAGACTCCATCGGCACCACATCCTGAAACTGCAATACCTTGGGGAGGTCTCGCTCAATTTGCAATGTCAAACTGGCGCGATAAGTCGGTGTGGCCATCAATGATGCGATGGCTGTCGTCATAACAACAACAATAAAAAATAAAATAAAAACCCATCGCCGCTGCCGAATAATCTGCCAATAATCACGTAGATTTAGTTCCAATTCATGGGGATTGGCATCGAGTCCCTGCAAGTCGGTCAACTGCAAATTCGCTTTATTGGCCGGAAGCCTCTTGCTTTCCGTGTTGGCCTGTTGCTTGGGTAGTTCTGATAAATCTGACATTTTATTTATAGCGTGCCACCGAAAAAAATGAACCCCCGCAAAAAATCTGCAACGTTTTTAAATGCGCTTTTTGTTCCCGATTGATGTACCACCACGATATCATTACCCATCATATCCGGGTCAGGTTGCTCACCCGCTCTAATCGCATCAATATCAAAAAACAAAATTTCTCGCTCTCCCGTTGCATTTTTTCTGAACAGCTGAATTCGATCAACTTCTGCAAGTCTGTCAAACCCCTCTGCCAATGCTATAATTTGTAGTAAAGAAGTTCGCCCCATTAGTGCATAAATACCAGGTCTGCGAACCGCCCCTTCAATAGTTACTCTTTGGCTGGTAAATTCTTCAATGAAAACGGTGACGTATGGGTCTTGTAAATAATCTTCAGACAGTTTGACGGCGATTTTTTTTTCTAACTCAGGCGTTGTTAACCCTATCGCGGCAATCACGCCAATAAGAGGTAATGAAATATGCCCTCTTGAGCTCACGCGCACGCTACGTGAAAAATCCTCAACCTGGAAAACTTCTATACGTAATAAATCTTGTGGACCAATGAGATAATCACTATCAACAAGAGGAATAGCGCGGCGAACCGACGGCTCAATTTGAGCCGTAACGGGCTGACTTTGTTTTATCATTTCCGTTAATTTCGGTACAGGAACAATCGTCTGCTGAGCAGTTACGCAAGACCACGTAAGAAACAAGGTCAACGCAACTATAATACGATTCCAACTTCGATTCACAGGCTACTCCGAGGGCTGTTGTTGTAAAAACATTTGGTATGCCGCGACAAACCGCTCATTAAGCTCACCCCTTCTATTTGCAGGAATCGCCCCTATTGTTAACCACTCAAAGTACAAATGTTCTGCTTCTTCTATCTGCGGTAGTTTATATCCTTTTGTACCAGATATTGCCTTTATTGCCATTTTATTAGCCAATTGTGCAACCTGGTAAGCCATCCGTTGCTCTTTAGCCGTTTCAGGAGAAGGGACACCCGCCAGAGTTTCCATCTGAATACAAAGTGCCTCTTTACGTTCCAGGTTTTTAAGCCTCGTCGCATCTAATTGATTCGAAAGTTCTGATTGAGCTGATCCTGAATTACAAAACTGCCCCCCCTCTTCGTAAGCTATTTTATACCTCTGATTTAATGCGACATTCAATTTAGTATCTACTAACACGGCCAATTTTTTCCAAGCATGCTGAATGTTAGTCAGCTCTGGCTGAATATGTGCTCTGATATTATAATTTTTTGAACATTTTTCGACTAAATTTTCCAGATGTTCACATAGTGCAATTTTTTCTTGAACCCTCAATTTTTCTTGTTGCTGTTCTTGTTGAAAAAGGACGGCCAAGGCATGCTCACAACGCTCGCAAGCCTGTTTAAAGCTGTGATCAACTTCTTGTTGTTTAGTTCGATCTACCGGCCCCACTTCCTGCCATTCTTGCTTGATTTTTTTGATTTGTGGCTGAGCTTGTTTGAGCTCTTCTCCTTCTAAGGTTGCAATGTTTTCTAACATGATAGTTAACGTTTTTTTATGGTTAAATCTCATTGTGCACTCTTTAACTTGATCTTCATAGCGCACCTGACGCTCACCAAATATTCGATCCCCTATCGCACGAAATTGCTCCCATAACGCTTTATCACCACGCGCCATACCCGTATTTTTCCACTTCAATTGCACTGCTTTCATCGCCGTTACCGCTTGTTGAATTTCTTTCTGGTCTTTGTTCGATGCTTCCAACGCTTCGTAAAGCTTTGCAGCCTCCGTAATTAAAGAAGATTTTCTTTTGTGATTTCGTTCTCTTTCTTCACGTAATTCATCACGTAATGCGGCCATAACTTTACGAAAGCGATGGCCTACTGCGGTTTTATCTTTACGATTAACGGGTCCGATCGCATTCCATTTTTGCTGTTCTTCTCGAACCTGTTTATCGATATTTTTCCAGTCTATATCTTCCTTTTTTCTGATGTTCTCCAGGCAGTTTTCCAACGTTTCAGATAAGGCATTTTTGTTTCTACAATTTTCATCACGTTGCTGTGTTTGTTGATCAAAATAGAGCTGACAAGGCGCATAAGCCTGGTTACAAGCCTCATTAAAACGCACCCACAGTAACTGAGCCGCTTCTTTATCCTGAGCCTCACCTAAATCTTGCCATTCTTTCCGTAATAATTTTATTTGTTTCGCAATTTTATCAAAATCAAAATCGGGTTCATTTTCATGCGCTAATATCTCAGCCGCGACTTTTTCTATCGTCTCACATAATTGCTCTTGCGCGGGTAACGCGGCCCACCCTTGCCAGTCTCGGAGTTCTTGAACTTGATTAAGAGCACGTTGATAACGTTTATAGATACCGAATTTTTTCAGCTTGTGTTCTTCCGTCCCGGGTAATTGTTTTAACTGCTGAGCAAGACGCTTGCCGATTTTTGCAGCCTGTCTGCTCGCCCCTTTGTGTAATAAATCTTCTAACAATAATACGCCTTGTTTAAATTCTCCTATAATGGTTTTAACCATTTCTTCGGTATGCTCTATCTCGCGCAAACGATGATCCTGTTCTATTTTATTAATTTGATGTTGTAAACGAGCACACACTGCGCGATAGGTATCACGTTGAGGCAGTGCCTCAGCAATCACTACAGTTTGTGTAAATTGATGCCAATGCTGCTGCACATCAAGCAACGTCTCCTTTATTTCGGAGACCAGGTTAGCCGAAGGCGTAGATTCTGAATTCATTTTGGTTTCTAATAGAAATAAAGGCTCGATGAGTTCATTCAGTTTATTCGCTATTTGCTCTTTTTCTTTTACTTCTCGGGTCTGTACCTGCCTCATTTTATCTAATTCACCAAGCCAGGCATTCAGCTTGTCAGCAATTCGCTTAAAACGTTGAATATATTCGTTCTCAATCTCACCTTCTTTAAGCAAATTTTGCCATCTTTGTGCCAAATCCATCCAGCTTGACGCCTGTTTTTTAAATCCAACGGCATCGGTATATTTATGGGCCATCTGTTCGGCTTCTAAACAAAGCTGTTTCGCTTTTTGTATTAAACGCTGCGGTAACTGCGCTTCAGCTTCCATATCCTGAAGACGAGACTGAACTAACATACGCACCCGCTTATCTTTATTGCGTGCCTGCTTATAGACGCGCTCAAGTGTTGATTTTTGAGTAATTAAACCGACAGCTCTAAGACGGACTGACGCATCCCTATCCGTTAACGCAAGATCACCATAAAGCCCCTCTTTACGGACTCGCCCCATCGCCTCTAAACGCAAAACCGATTCTTTACCATAGCGTGCTATTTGTTCCAATAAACATCGATCATCCGAAGTCTGCACCCAGGCAAGCCTGGCCGCCAAATCCAAATTCAACCCGTCCTGCCCGGTCAACATGCGTTCCACTCGCCGACTCGCCGTTTGACGTACCGAACCGTCCTTATCACGACTCGCCACATTCTGTAATACATCAATATCTAGTAATTGACGCACAACAACCTGACGAATAACCGGATCCGCATCCTCTACCGCAGCTCGGGCATACAAAGTCTGGGTAGAAGATAAGGATTCATCCAAGTCTTGTAATGCTTGTTTACGAATTTTAGGATTCTTGTGCTCCCATTTTGGTTTTAAAAATCGCTTAAAAAATATATTTTTCATCTACGAAAAACCCTGCCGGTAATTTTCACTTAAAATTCAAATTGTTAATAGATTTATACCACAAAATGTGAAACAAATCACACTCCCTGTTTATGCTACACTTTGCTAAAGTATTATACCTGTAGAGATTGAGATTTAGGCACAATAGTACGCCCTTTTCATACCATAGCTGTTAAAACACAACTCGTCATTGCCTTGGTGATCACTCGTTATTTTCACTTGGCCATGAACTAAGTCAGGACACTCGGAACATCCAAGCATAAAGTGCCACGGATATAACAAACACCGCTGCGACAATAAACCCTGAAAGGAATAGGGTTCTATGGATATTAATAAAAAAAAAATTCGAGTTCAATTTGAAACGCTGGAGTCGTTGCCTCCATTGCCCCAAATTGCACAAAAAATACTCCAGCTTCGCAGTAGCTCCAATCAAAACATTAAAAATTTAGCAAAAATAATAGAACTTGACCCCAGTCTCTCAGCTCAAGTAATTCGCTATGCCAAATCCCCTTTATATGGCTACCAAGGGCAGGTCGCCGATGCAGAATCCGCGATCTCTCGGGTACTGGGCTACGATACCGTCTTAAATCTAGCGCTCAGCTTGGCAACAACAAAACCTTTCTCTATTCCCAGAAAAGGGCCTTTGGGCGCTGAAGCATTCTGGCGACGTGCTATAAGCAGTGCGGTTATGTCACAAAAACTCGCCCCTAGTATACCTAAGGCAAAAAATGTCACCAGCAGTATGGCTTATCTCTCAGGTTTATTACACGAAATAGGACTGCTCGCTATTGCCCATTTGCAACCCAAATTATTCAAAGAGTTGAATGATCATGACAACGACACATCGCTTGTTGAACGAGAACAAGCGTTGCTAGCGATTACTCACGCCGAAGCGGGGGCGCGTCTAATGAGACACTGGCAGCTTCCAGATGAGATCATTATCAGCAACCTGAAGTGCGGCTCACCCAGGTTTACTGGCATTCATGCCGAATATTCATTATTAATCTACCTATCCAACACATTGAACAAAGCCAGCCCGATATCCGAAAAAACCATTGAAGCACATCCAGAATGCGCTCACATCATTTCTTTTTTAGAGATAAACCCAGAGAACGTCATTTATATTTTCAATCAAATAAATAATAATTTAACCGATATAGATTCTATGGCACGCCTTTTAGCGGCCTGAAGTCACGATTCACTGTGTGTCTTGAATACGAAACGATATCCGGCACAACCTGCTCAGGTTATTTTGTCACATCTCCTAACTCATAAAACTGCGCTCTACCCAGTGCCTGCTGTTCACCAGCATGGTCACCTTGCTGACGCTTGGCAGCAGCGACAGTCTTCCAGTTTAAGGTCATTAAGTACGAGTGACCCTTCGCGAAACTGTTGGAACGCAAGGCTAACTGAATCGCCTGCTCCATATTGTTCTGAACATAACGAATACGTGACAAAAAATACCATAAAGCCGGTGCACGAGGCGTAATTCTCAGCGCCCGTTCTACAGTCGCCCCCGCGCCTTCCAGTTCTCTTTGTTGATATAGAGAGAGCGCGTGCTCAAGCAAGCTTGTTATTGTCGGCGTCATTTTTTCACCACTTAACGTATCCATGGATACCGCACTCTGGCTACTCAGGCTGGCAGGTAACATTAACATCGTTTTGGCTGACGTTAACACAACGGGACGTTGTCCTGGCCCAGGACTCGTACATGCAACCAAAAAAAGGCAACACAGCACAGCATATTTTTTCACAATCACTTGCATTCTATACCCGTAGCGTTTGAAATTAATGACAGGATCCCCGTTCTTTAGGTGCGGTTCCTTTGATAAAAGGCAGCTTCTTTGCCTGACTACATCTGGACGCAACACGCTTTTTTTGCTTAGGGTCAACCCAAACCCATTCAATTGCATCGGGCGATCGAGACTCCAGGGATTGCGTTTCAAGTTGATCAACGACCCCGCCCCACACCCGCATCGCCCCAGATGCACCGGTTAACTTGGCGGACTGGTGATTATCCCTCCCGACCCAGACTACCGCAACATGTTGTCCACTAAACCCAGCGAACCAACTGTCTCGCAAATCATTTGTTGTCCCTGTTTTGCCCGCGACAGTGAGATCATCAGGTAAAAGAGCAGGCAAATTTTTAGCGGTACCCGACCGCACCGTTTCTTCTAATATATATTGTAATAAATAGAGCGCATTCGCATCCACCGCTTGGCTAACCTCTAAAGCATATTGTTGCAAAGGTACACCGGATGATGTGACAACAGCGCGAATCGCCCGCAAGGGAGTCACAAACCCCCCATCAGCATAAGCTTGAAACATCTGTGTTACCTCATACGGTGTTAACTCATAAGCCCCTAATAATAACGAAGGGTAGACCTGGCCTGGCACCTCAAGTCCCAGTCGCTGCAAAAGATCAATAACATCGCTGATACCAAGCGTTATACCTAATCTCACCGTAGGTACATTCAGCGAGTCAAGCAAGGCCTTATACAAGGGTACTGCGCCACGGTACTGGCGATCAAAATTTTCTGGCGCCCATATTTTATCACCTTGAACATTTAATTTGACTGCTTCATCTTTAAGCTCTGAAATCAAGTTATAGGACGTCATGCGCTCTAAAGCAGTCAGATACACAGCAGGTTTAACGAGAGAGCCTATTTGACGCCGCACATGTAAAGCCCGGTTATAAGCGCCTCGTTGCGCTTGTTTTCCTCCCACTAAAGCGACGACTTCACCACTACCCACGGTAGAAACAACAGTTGCAACTTGCAAATCTTTTATCGCTGTTTTTTGCGATAACTCTTCCATCTGCTGCGCAACACTCAGCTCAATTTTAGTTTGTACGATGGGATCCAGTGTAGTATAGATGTGCAAGCCCGCGCTCCGTAAATCTGCTTCTTTATAATCTCGCTTCAATTGCTGCCTGACCAGATCAAGAAAACTAGAAAAACGTCCTGTTTTAGGAACCATGCTGCGCACCCCTAATGGGGTTAGCATTGCATACTGAGCCTCACTATCACTAACAACATGTTGTTCTGCTAAGACTTTAAGTACCTGATTCCGGCGTTTAATTGCCCGTTCCGGAAAACGCCTGGGATCATAATAAGAAGGGCCTTTAAGCATCCCAACCAAAAGCGCTATTTCAGGTAGCTTTAAATATTCAAGATTAGAGCCGAAGAAAAATTGTGAAGCTAAAGCAAAACCATGAATTGCGCGCCCACCATCCTGACCCAAAAAAACTTCATTACAATAAGCCGTCAGGATTTCTTCTTTACTGTAGCGCCATTCTATTAGAGGTGCCATAATCGCCTCTTTAATTTTACGAATAACCGTTTTATCTCGGTTCAAAAAAAAGTTTTTCACCAACTGTTGCGTTAAAGTACTGCCCCCCTGCACGACCCTTCCCGCTTTAATATTCGCCACACTGGCACGTGCCAAACCTAAAAAATCAATCCCTATATGTTCATAAAACCGCCGATCTTCCACGGCGGTCAACGCTTTTAATAACACCTTCGGTATTTTATCCGCTGCGAGTAAAATTCTATCTTCATTATTGGCGGCGGTGATTTGTGCAAACTGGTAAGGATCAAGACGAACAACAGGTAACGACTGGGCACTGGCGTATTCACGCAAGGCAGTAATTTTATTGTTTTTGATAACCAGGTCAAAATGCTGCGCGGATCCATAACCATCCGCAAAGTGAAAATCACGACTTATAATTTCAAATACACCGTGACGTTGTTGATAACTCCCTTGTCTATTTTCGTCGATAGAACGGTGATACCCCAATAAAGTTAATTCCTGCTGAAGATCATGACTACTTATTGTTTTTCCAATATACAGCTCTAAAGGACGAGCATAGACATGAGCAGGAATAGCCCACTTTCGCCCTTCAAACGCGTAACGAATAAGGCTATCAAGATAGATCACATACAGTCCAAAAACGACAAAAATAAAGAGCAACACTTTAAAAATAACCGACTTCAACCCACTATTTTTTTTTTGCGGAACTCGTTTTTTCCTGGCTTTTGTCTTTTTTTGAGTTCGTTTAACTGAACTCTTGCGTTTTAGAGCATCCTTTTTTTTAGCCTGCTTTTTTTGAACCATTAATTATAACCTGGGCCTTGGTTTTATCCACAGTTTCTGTGGATAACTTTGCGTGAAAATACAAGCACGCTCGCTAAAGTATGCCAATGAAAGAAAATTTTAAAATTGCTTGTTTTATGTACAATTCAGGCTTAAAGTCCATTCCGAAAAAATATTTTAAATTGCCTGGATTGAAAACAAAAAAATGACATATTTTTTAATAAAAATCATTTATATGCCATTTTTTGAAATGAAAACTTCATTATTGTAAAAATTAAAGTTAGAATCAGCCCATAATAAAACACAATGAAAGTAATCTATATAACAGTAATGATCGACATGCCATTCCGTATTATTGACGCCCTGCACAGCATACCAAGCGTACAAAAAGCAATATCAATACTGCTTTTAAGCTCTTCACTTTTTTTAAGTGGATGCGCAACAACTCAAACCATCTGTAATCCCGAATGTCAGGCACAAGAACGTCGCCAGGATTATGTGCTCGCTAACCCCAAGCTTCTGGCTAAACACAAAAAAGCCATTTTAATCGGACAAGTGACGCTGGGAATGTCGAAAAAAGATGTTATTGCCGCACTGGGTCACCCCACAACCACCGTTGACACTAATGCTTTTTGGGCTGAACGCGAACAATGGATTTATCAACTTCCGGGTAAAACTACATTCTACTACTTTAAATTTGGACGACTACATAGTTGGAACACGGTAGCCAATGCGAATAAAAAATCACAAACACCTTCTCTATGATCTAGCCTGAGCACTTCAATAAATCAAATCTTTGTTGACTCAGGCAAACAAATTCTCGTACACTTAATACGCCTATATATTATATAAGTATAAACTATGGTACATATGGCGGTTAACAAACCCACAAGGAGGAAAAGAAACAATGACGTTGATCACATGGACAAAAGAACAACATGGAACTCAAGTCGATTTTGCCGATGAAGAGCACAAAACACTGTTTAATCTACTTAATACGCTGCATGATGCGGCACCAGGCGGCGATAAGCAAACCATTGGCAAGCACCTGGATGGATTAATCAACTTTGTCGTAGAACATTTTCAGCACGAAGAACGTATTATGCAAGAAAAAAACTACAGTGGTTTTGCAGCTCATAAGGCAGAGCATGAAAAGTTTATTGCCATTTGTGCTGATTTACAAAAGAAATTTCATGCAGGTGAAGCTGAAATTACCCAGGAAACTACGACTTTTGTAAAAGAATGGCTAGACAGTCATATTCCAAAAATAGATATGCCATATGAACCTTGTTTAAACGGCTAAAGTGTTTAGAACTTGTGGAAGAGAGCGCTCTCTTTCACAAGTTTTTCTAATTGTCCTCAAATCGCAGTATTAATCAGTCTATTTTTGACCATTCCTCTCTTGATCCCGTTATTAAGTATCCCGCCATAATTATTTTAACATTTATTGGTTTTTTTCGCGTAACTCCGCGTTGCAGCTCCAATCACATAGCGCACTGTACTTATTTCGCTGCGCCTTGATTCGCACGAAAAATCCTGCAGAAATTAAGTTAGAATAATTATGCCGGGACACTTAAATCTATCCTAGATTCCTCACTTAGACGAATTGAAGTGCACTAGACGTAAGAATATAGGTCTTGATCACAAAATCTGATAGGATCGTTCAGAGATCCCCCTCACCGACTCAAGGAGCGAGCATGAGAATTAGATTACTTATCATCGGTATGTCTTCTGCAATGATTTTGTCCGCCTGCGTATCCAGCGGCAAATTTGAAACCGCGCTGGCAGAAAAAGAGGCCATACGCCAGTCTTTGGAAAGCGCTCAAGATGAAATTACGCGTAATAAAGAGCAAATTGCAAAAACAGAGCAAGAATTAAACGCCGCCAAGATACAAAATGCAAAAGCTCAAGAAGAAATTGAACGTAATCAACAACAGCTCATGATAATAGAACAGGAACTAGAATCTGCAAAAATACAAATTATAGCCGCTCAGGATGAGCTCACCGACCTAGAAACAAAAAAACAGGCCCTTCAGGACAGCCTTGCTGAGTCTCAAGCGAAAATGGCCACGCTGAGTAATATTGAAGCTGAAACGAAGCGTCGGAATGAAATATATGCACAATTTGTTAATCGACTGCAAACTATGATTGATGGCGGTCAATTAACGGTGAGTATTGAGCAAGGTCGCATTGTTATTAATCTACCCAATAATGTTTTGTTCAAAAGTGGTAGCGCTAATCTCAACTCCGAAGGTAAAGAAGCATTGGCTCAAATTGCTGCGGTACTGAGTCAATTTTCAGACCGACGTTTTCAAATTGAAGGGCATACTGACAATAACCCCATTAATAGTGCACGATTTCCTAGTAATTGGGAATTATCAACGTCCCGATCTCTAACTGTTGTTCATTTGCTCACCGCTATGGATGTTGCCCCTGAAAACATTTCTGCTGCCGGTTTTGGTGAGTTTCGCCCAAGAGCGGATAATGAAATGGAAGAAGGTCGAAAACTCAATCGCCGTATAGAAATTATTATGTTACCCAACCTTGATATCCTTTCTAGCGAGCTACCGAAACTCACCCCTTAAGGGATGAGTTAGAAACTAGCGAAGACATCATTCCTAACTATTAATAATGAGGAGAATATAACAGGTGAGTCATCATTGTAACCCGAAAAGAGAAGCGAAACCCGCTTTGCTTTATACCATGTTGCCTTTGTTACTGTTCCTTTTTAGCGGCATCTCACCACTTCATGCTGCCGACGAAATCGAGCAACAAAGCCAGGGTTTTGGCAACACTTATCAAGAAGCATTAAACAGTGCACTTTTAAATAGCATACAACAGGTACGGGGGCTTGAAGCAGGCACAACGAAGGGACTCCGCTTCGATCTCAATGTAATTTCTTCAACTGATACGTCGCTTCATGTTAGCGGTAAGATCGCCCCCACTGTCGAGACCTACACCCAAAGTAGAGGATGGATCAAAAGCTATACCGTGTTTGAGGTCAAAAAACCGAAAGATAAAAATGACCATTGGCAAGTGACGATCAAAGCTCTCATTCCCCTTTACAAACAAGTCGTCCCCGATGATCAGCGACAAACCATCGCAGCCCTGCCATTTCGTACAGATGGCGCAATATTTTCTATTGATAAAAATCACTCTCCACCATCACGTATTGCCACTCAACTCGCCACAGCCATTCAATCCGCCTTGGTTCAAAGCCAATACTACGCCACACTTAACCGTCACTTTGACAAAGAACTCGATCAAGAGCAACGTCTCTGGATGTCAGGTGAAGTCAACCCAACCGAGGCCAGTCGATTAGGGGAAAAATTAGGTGCCGATTTTATGCTGCTTGGCCATATTGATCGCTTTACACTAAAACATCGGAAAAAAGCTTTTTATGGTGCCGATTTTGGAGCGCAACGAGCTGAGGTTGAACTTTCTTATCTGTTGGTTGAAAGTGCAACAGGGAAGATTATCTGGTCTGATCAAAAACGTTGGTTTAAAACAATCAAAAAAAATAATAACCTTTTTACCCAAGAGGATGAACCGCATCCACTCGCTGATCTCATCACCCACCTAGGTCACCAAATCGCAACGGATATTCTTAAAGCAACCGCACCGGCATCCGCACTCACAAAGATAAGAGATGCCCTCCCCCTTGCAACACAAGAAGAAATACCCGTACCAAAACGACCACCAACACCTGCTGCGAGTGATCAACCTGTGAGCTGGTAAAAAAAAAGGAGGTTGTCCGAGAATAGAAATTGTAGCAGGAACCTCGGTATCCCCTTAGTGGGGTCGTTTCTCGATCCCAATTCGCTCCCAACGAATAGGTGAGACAAATAGGGGCTTTCCGCAGTCGGTTCTCTACTCTCGGACAGCCTCCTAGCCCCCCACAGCGTTAAGTTCAGATGTTTTTATGCACATCTGCACACACCTAAACCTCAAACACCACGGGTATATCACAAAAATAATTTCATTATCGTTTCTGATGTTCACTCACTTATTTTTTTTGTATAAATATACCCGTTACGTTCTGATACAAAAATCACACACAGTGTAATAGTTTAACCATAGACGATCATATAGAATAATATGGGATCAACTATGGCCGAAGTGAGGTGAAAATGTGCCCATAAATTATTCTTCAGAGGATGCTAATGTTCGAATATTACTGATTGAAGACGATGTCCGGCTTTCTGCACTTATCCAGGAATATCTACAGCAACATGCTATGAATGTCACCATCGAACATAGAGGTGATTTGGCCTGTCAACGCATCATTTTGGAATGCCCCGATCTGGTTATTCTGGATTTAATGTTACCGGGATTGGATGGACTGGAAATTTGTAAAACAGTGCGTCTGAAATACCAGGGACCGATTCTTATGTTGACGGCCAGAGATGAAGATATTGATCAAGTCGTGGGCTTAGAAATTGGAGCCGATGATTACGTCACCAAACCAGTTCAACCTCGAGTGCTGTTAGCGCGTATTCGCGCCTTGTTACGTCGCTTATCTCATTCCAGTCAGAACACTCAACATAGCGATAATAATAAATATGATATTCATTTTGACCGGTTTCGCATCAGCGCTACCGCTCGTGATGCCTGGTTAGATGAGCAAATACTGGAACTCACCACCAATGAATTCGAACTATTGTGGTTGCTCGCTACCCATGCCGGGGAAGTGCTCACCCGCGACACTATTTTGGATCAACTGCGAGGCATTGGCTATGATGGCCTGGACCGTTCCGTAGATATTCGTATTTCCCGCTTGCGAAAAAAATTAGGAGATGACAGCAACCGCCCCTTCCGCATCAAAACAATTCGTGGCAAAGGTTATCTGTTTGTCAAAGAGGCCTGGAGATAAAACAACGATGGGACGCCTCTTCATCAAGCTCTATTCCATTTTGGTTCTGGCAGTGGCGCTCTACTTTATCGTCATTGCCAATCTCGGTAATATTTTACAGGGTACATTGGAACGCTATTTTAGTGACCTGTCCAAAGGGACATTTTTTCTTATTGAAAGTCGCTTCAATGAAATACCACAAAAACAATGGCCTGCATTAGTCGATAAAGTCAATCAGGGTGACGGGTTTTCTATGCAGCTGCTTGCTGCTGAATCACTAACGCTTGCTCAGTCAGAAAGAGATCGACTGAATAAAGGGTCGATGGTGATATCCGAAGTTTATGGTGCCAGCTATAGTTATAAGCGTATTGCAAATAGTGAGTGGGTTTTGGAGTTTCCATTTGAACTGTCGAGTTATAGAGAAAACCAATATCTATCTAACAGTACATTCAACCTCATTGAAATAATTTTACGAGAACAACCGCAAAATAACTGGCCAAGTACAATGGCCGAGCTCAGCCATCATTTTAGCTTTCCTGTTGCTTTATTATTGCAAAAACAAATTGAACTCCCCGCGCCCTTGCAAAAATCTCTGCTCAACGATGAGATCGTTTGGCAAAATATGGAAGAAAAAGATAAAGATTTTCTTTATCGGCGTCTCTCTGAAAGTCCTTATGTTATCAAAATGGGCCCTTTCGACGAACCTCTGACGCTGAATTATTTACAAACGATTTTGATGCTAGTACTGGCATTGTTAGTTGCGTTGGCCGTGTTATTTTGGGTCTATCCGCTGTGGCGTGACCTCCGACAATTAGGCGTAACTGCTGAGGCTTTTGGCCAAGGCGATTTTAGCGTGCGTGCACCTCTGTCTCGGCGTTCAGTTCTACATCGCCTGGCCAAAACCTTCAACAGCATGGCTCAGCGTATCCAACGGTTAATTTCTTCGCATAAAGAACTGACCAATGCCGTATCCCATGAGTTGAGAACCCCTATTGCCCGCCTTCGTTTTGGCATGGAAATGCTGCATTCTTCCACCGATGAAGTCGCTCGATCACGCTATATAAAAGGCATGAACGCGGATATTGACGAGCTCGATCAACTGGTTGCCGAACTGTTGACTTACGCTCGCTTCGACCGTGAAAAACCGACATTGAAATTTCAGCGCCAAAAAATAGAACCCTGGTTAGCTGAAGTCATAAGACAAACAAAAATTGGCAAAAATAATCTGTCTATCGACTATAAAATAGAAGGAAAAGAGCTTGTTTATGCTCGTTTCGAACCTCGATTATTGGCTCGGATGCTAGGAAATTTACTGCAAAATGCCCAGCGTTACGCGCACAGCAAAATCCACGTTACCTTTACCTATAACAAAAAGTATTATCAAATGAGCGTTGAGGATGATGGCTCGGGTATTCCCGAAAATGAACGTCAACGTGTTTTCGAAGCATTTACTCGCCTTGATGAGAGTCGTGATCGAGAGACCGGCGGCTACGGTCTGGGTTTGGCTATTGTACAACGGATCACTCAGTGGCACGGAGGACAAGCCTCTGTAGAAAACTCTCCTTTAGGCGGTGCCCGATTTGTCATTCGCTGGCCTGAAAACGAAAAATAGCCAATCGTAGACTCTCATTTAACACCGATTTTTTCGTCTCTTCAAAAAAATGAGTGGGTTTTTCCGGTCCAGGGAGCTGGATCATCGTATGAAACAAGGCGATTTTAAGTATATCGTAGCGCCTAAAGCCATAGGATTTTCTGGTGACCAAATTGATTTTTCGATTTAATCTTTCTACAGCTTCATCAACTAAAAGTTGATAATTTCTGAACATTCCAACAAATTTCTTCTTACTTATTATTCAGAAGAGGAAAAAAAACGAAGGCCAAAAACGCCACGCCTTTATCCGCGCTAACCAGGCCACCAATAAAGCCAAAAGGCTTGCTGATTAAACCCAGAGTGTAAGGAAAAAAGAGAGTAATATAAAATATACCAATATCAATCACGATGAAATTTTATCCAGACTGGTAGCTCAAATTCAAACTAACAGCCCCCTGAAATTAGGGTAACTGTCAGATCAGGTTTGAGTTACTTACACTTTATTGCGATAGAAAAAAATGCTCCTGCTATTTGGCTTTGAGTGCGATTAAATTCTCTAGCAATGGCAGCGATAAGCCTGTTGCTTGAGTTAACCTTTTTAGCCTGTCTTTTTCGTAAGCATAATCGATTAAAAAATGGCTCAGGTCTAATACTCTGACAATAGCACCGGAGAGATCGGCTATGCTTTCTACCTTGTCGCTGAGTTCTTTTTCAACTACTTTAGCCAGGCCTGAGCGTAAGTAACTCATGCTCGAAGCAACAAACAGAGGTGGGATACCTACTTCGACATGAGTTACACCAATTCTCAATTGGGTTTCCATAAACGTATCATCATAGTTTCCAGAAAGCAGGCTCGTTATCCATGCAATATGGGTTTCCTTGAGATGATCGACACACCCCTCAATATATTTTTCAGTTTGTTCTTCCTCAAGTAACTGTTGATAAAATGCGTCCGTTACTGCGGGGATAAACGAAACCAGATCAGATCCGTGTTTTTTCAGTAATGCTTTATCCACATCGTTGAATCCGCCGATATTCTGGAAAACTCGTAACGCATCCTTTAATGCTTTATCTATACTCATAACACTTTTTCCTTTTTCTATACTATAGAACCTTGGTAACGGCTTCCGCCGCTCGTTTTACATCGAGAAAAATCAAGCCTAATCTTGCATTCGCTTTGGTGAGCACCGTGATAACAGCATCGTTGCCAGCATAGGTCATTAGGACATAACCTTTGTCACCTTTGATTAAAATTTGCTCTAGATCACCTCGTTCAAGTTCTTGACCGGTGCGGTCACCCAGTGACAGCATTGCAGCTCCCATGGCGCCAACACGATCTTCATCCATATTGGCTGGTAGCATAGCTGCCATCATGAGACCGTCAGTAGAAATAACGGCTGATGCTTCAATATCAGCAGAACTGCCATTAAGGTCACTCAAGATTGAATTTAGTAGGTCAGCTCGCATTGTTAAATTCCTTGTCTTTTAGTTGTTCAGGGTTGTTTAAGCTTGTATTTAAAATTATTATTAGTCTGTAACACCCATCCTGCAGGATGTATCGGCATCCTCCCAGGAAAGTTTATATCTCCTACTTATTAGTTATTTGCAGAACATTTTCTTAAAATCCAAACTAGGTCGATATAGGCTTCCTGGTTAAACTGAGGCATTATGCCTGTTGCTACTAAAGCAAAGCACTGTGAGCCAATATAAAGGGGTCAAAAGCCCAAATAACAATTAGCAGAGGCATCCACAATAGCCTAGGCAGCAGAGTTGATACCCAGGTTACGGTGTAGCAAACTGCTATGCTTGGTATGTAATGAGGAAATATCTCCGCTTAACGCTGAGAACTCTTCTGCGGTCTCGTGTGAAAAACTAAAAATTGAAAGATAAAACCCCTCTTGATCTGAAAGTAGAGCACATTTTGAACCCGGTAACTGTTGAAGGACATCTTGAACACTGCCTGATGAGGCTTTTTTTATCTCATTACAGGTTGTGGTCCAGCCTAATTTCTGTAATCGATAGAGTACTTCAAGTACATCTTGTTCTTCGTTTTTTGACTATCCAAAGATAGAGTCGATTTTTATCAAGGTGGTGAAGAATGACTGGTATGGATAAATTAACTGAAGTCTCGTTGTTACATATCGTAATTGGGTGCGGAGCTAGAGCTACCTTTCGGCTCCATTCCCACTTTCCTGATAAAATTGATTACACAGAAAAGCGATAAAGTGATATAGACTGACAGAATAAAGAGAGCTTTCCTGAGTTTGTAACAGAGGTAATTACCGAGGAACAACGCAGTTGTAATGTCATCGTTGGAGTTATTGCAACAGTTAGCTACGTTGGCACCAAGGCCGCGACTTAACCTGGTAAGATTGACGAACAGGATGTTTTAATTTCGCGAAACAGCAATTAGACGCGAATGTAAAGTGCAAGATATTGATTCGAATAAAGTAGCGGGAAAAATCGAGATCACC
>CAYQVF010000017.1:36150-47778 GCA_964421045.1 uncultured Chromatiaceae bacterium | reverse complement strand
GGTCCAAACACCAGCGAAAACATTATCAACACATTGCCCAGGATGGCTGAGCACAAGCACCAAGTATCGTTGTGCAACAAAGCAAAGTAATAAATTTAAGGGAGCGGGTTGAGTCTTTCATACTTTTACGCATCAATGATTTTATAAGATTGTTGATTAAAAAAGTAGGATTTGAGGGGGCAAGAAATCCGTACTTCCCCTTATATACAAAAATAAAAAAACGGACTTTAATATCTTAGACTTTTATATTTTAGCAGGAACTTGTTCATAGAATGAGTTGGTTTGTGACTGAGGGTACGGGTCTCGTTCGCTGAGGAATGGAATCGCCGTATAGGTTGTCTGGCGTTACGTGGCCGCTAAATATTAGAGCTAGTGTTGATTTTAGCAGATGATTTGTCAAAGGAAAGACTAAATAATGGAAATGAAAAAAAGACGCGTAGTTTTTGCTGCGGGACTGGTATTCAGTGTGATGGCTATACCGATTGCAGGAGCCCAGGATCAAGATTTTAAATTAAAAAATGCAATGAAAAAACAGGTTGCGCTGGGTCTGCAGGCGGTTCCTAAAGTATTATTTACTGATTTAACTATTCGAGCCGCGCCACTACGGACGTTACCCGGTCCAAATCCGTTTCTTAGCAAAGTCATCGACCTCACTAAGGTCGATTTTTATAGCTGGCGCATGGCAGTTGCATCACAAGCTGTTGCTGCTCAAAAAGCTCGGAATGCCGCTCGGGGTGACTTCCGAGTCAGTGATCTTCAGCCCGTATTCATAGATGAACTCGAACCTGATAGTCTCTCTGGATTCAACGACACATTGGCCACGAAAGAACTCGTCAAGGGGTTCGGTACTGATGCCGGTTAACGGGACAGCAGTGATAAATGTTATATCAATAAAATTTTTAATCTCAACGCAAATATTTTGTACAGTCCCAACATTGTGTGTTACTTGACATGAAGTCCTTATGTATAAAGCTTACACTGCTGTAATTTTTAGATTACGCAGCACTTACTGTAGATAGAGTTATTCTTTGTTAGGTGTTCGTGTTGCAACCAGAAAAATGCCTGACAATCAACCAAAATGAGAGGGATTTGATCATGAAACATATATTTTTATTATTATTTTCATTTTTCGCAGCGGTAATAAGTTTCTCAGCTAATTCACATAGTTCAGAACAAATAGGCCGGCCAGCAAATTTAATCTATGTGGGTCAAAGTCATTCGGCCGAAGATACAGAAAACTGTGGATTCTTATATAGGCATCCATGCCGAACAATTCAACATGCAGTTTATCGCGTAAGAACAGGAGGAATAATCGCAGTTTTTCCTGGAACCTTTTACGAAAACATTCTCGTCGATAAACCGGATATTACTATCATGTCTTTTGATGGTAGAAACCAGACCATTATTGATGGTAGTGGAGCAACCGATAATACTGTTTCCGAAGCGATGCGTATCATTGTGGATGGAGTAACTATCGGCAGGAGACATTCTTCCAGCGGTGGATTTACATTCAGAAACAGTGTTGCCAGCGGATTGTTTAATGTAGGGAGTAATGTGACTATTTCAGGAAATGCCGCGGAAAATAATGGGGCAAGAGGCTTTCAGTTTGGGCTTAGTACTGTTAATGATTCAATAGATAACAGTAATAAAAATATTCCTGGTGATCCACTTAATGGTGCTACAACCACAGCTGATGGAGCCTTACAAACCCAAAGTAATGTGAGCATAAATCATAATACCTCAACAAATAATTCATTTGGAGGTTTTTATTTTTCAGCTTTTGACGATAGTACTATTGAGAATAATACCGCCAACTCCAATCAAGGAGTCGGGGGGTTAGGACAAGGGTCAGGTTTTTGGATAGACTCTGGAAGTAACAGGGACGAATTTAAAGATAATATTGCTTCTAACAACGCAGGAAATGGTGTTTTTTATCGGCGTGGTTTTGGGGCAGAACCTGCAGGACTGGTTACTGATCAAACAGCGATTGGAAATATTACAAGATCAAATGTTCGGCATGGCATAATTTTTATGGGTGATAATATCGTTGCCCAGGATAATGTGTCTGAGTTCAATCAAGGTGATGGATTTCGTTTTCTGGGTTTCGATAGGATTACGGATGTCAGCTATAACACTTCCATTGGAAATTCAGGTGCAGGACTTGCTATTGACGGGCGATTTTCTAATGCGGATTCAATAGTATTACCGCTTAACTTTAATGCGCATGGTGATCCTGTAGAGTTCGGTGGTATCCACCACAATATATTTGCTGACAATCAATCACATGGTTTTAATGATCCCGATAATAATTTTACCCGATGCGGTCTTGCTAACACCTTGGACAATGGCACAGTCATTGAAATCAGCCATAACTATTGGGGTGATGATCAGAATATCTGTGATTTTGCAGGGAACACAATGGTACAGTTTAATTAATGCCTTGGAAAACCAAAGTGAAGCAGGCGTTAGAAGTTCATCCCCTTCCTTAACCCGAAGAACATTACAAATAAGTGCAGACGAAGGAGATGGTGACTTGTGGTTAAGAATTAGACAACATTAATTGTCAGTGTAAAGTGTGTTTCACTCTGTGGTGCACACCCAACCATCTTAATCTATAAATAATTAAAGAAGGTTATTATGAAAAAAATAACGAAATATTTAGTAAAAGTAACATCGAATGCAGTGCTGAGTATCTTAATTTGTAACACTGTATTTGCTGATTCAATTTACAATTTGAATAAATCTGAAATAGGGCTTTATCTAAACAAATCTTTTGTCCGATTCGACCCAAATTTGCCAAGCAATAGTGGTCACACAGTTTTAGGAGAATGTGACGGCAGTTTTGATGGAAATGATTATGAAGGACAGCAACCTGCTACGGCTAAATTAATGTCAGTTCAAATTGGAACCCATACTTGGGTCTATGTCACTGTAAAAAATGCCCAGCCCAATGCATTGTATACCGTTTGGCTGCGCGTTAAAGGAACTGACCGAGATGGTAATAGTTTCGGTGGAAGCCCATTAACAAATGGGGGCGCAACGCCGTTGGCGGCAGGATCAGCATTGGATGAGCTGGAAAGCCTATCACCATGGAGTAGTCCGGGTAGCTCAGAAATTGTCAATGGCTTCACAACCAACAGAATGGGCTATGGTAATCTAAGCATTAATTTGGATTTTCCATTGCGTGAAGGGCGCTATCCTTTTAATAAAATTTCCAGCGATGCGCTGGAAAATATTAGAATGCTAAAAAACCCTTCAGCAAAAGCAATCCCAGTGGCAATAGTAAATCCAAATGATGCAAATATTGATGCTCCTTTTGGTATCCGTATTGTTTCTCATTGCCAGGATGGCTTGGGACATGGCTTGTCACCGGCCAATCGAGAGACTTGGTTTGACTGGCCATAGTAACAAAACCAACTATTGAGGATGGGTCTAGAGTAATCTAGGCCCTGTTCTTCCTGTTCTTCCTGCTCTCCAAACATCAAGTAATTATATATTAATGAATCAGATCACTGCTGTCCCGTTAACTTTCACAACAAAGCCATCTGATTTGGGTCAAACTTTTTATTATATATAGGATCACCTCGCAGCAAGGCCATCAAATCTCGTTTTTCAAACAGATTGATCTGTAACAAGCGAAGAATTTGCTGCATGCTTTTCTTTAGCTTCGATTGGAATTTAATGAATGCTATAGGAAAACGTAATACTTACCGGTTAACGGGACAGCAGTGATAACAATTACAAAATTAAAGCGCACTGGATCGAAAAATCTAAAAAAATGGATGTAGATGAGCGTCATGTAGACCCGCTTCATGATGAGTCATCAGGTTATACAGGAAAAGGGGTCATCGTAGCGATCATTGATTCGGGTATTGACTATACTCATCCCGCTCTGGGCGGTGGACTCTGGGAAGGGTACAAAGTCATTAGTGGTTATGATTTTGTGAACGACGACGAAGATCCAGTGGATGACCTTAGACATGGAACACACGTTGCGGGTATTGTCGCGGCGGGGCGATATCAAGTCTTATCGCCGCAATTGAGCGTACGATCGACCCCAACATGGATGGTAATTTTTTTGATCTCATTGATGTGGCTAATGTCAGTTTGGGGAGTGCTTTTGGAGGCCCTGATGATAAGGTGGTCAATAATTCCAATAGAAAGCAACGTTACAAAGTGTCTGCGAAACATTTATCGTCTGGGGTCAAGTTAAAGGCGTTTTCGCGTGTTTTCCGTTTGTCGCGAGGGGAACCAAAGAGAATCAGAGTATTTCTCTGGGTTAAAAATAGACGGGTTCCCTTTCCTGAAGAGGGGTCTCTTGCTTATGGTGGACTCCTCAAAGTAAAGAGTAAACATGATGTGATCAATATACCCTGGTCTTTTTCTAGAGCAGCAGAGGTGGAGTTGAATTTTGATGAAGCTTTTCAGGTTTTCACAATATTCAATAAAAAATATATAAGAGGCCATTGGGGCACTTCGTCATTTGAATCTATAGGTGAAGCCATTCACATTAAGTTGAACTGAGGGTAATATAGGCTAATTTTTTGCTATTAAGCGGGTTTATTATGCATTCATGGTCTGAAATTAACGCGGCAATCAGCCATGCTATCGGAGCATCTTTTACGCTCCAGTCTGCTCCGCTGTCCATTTCGGGCGGTGCCATCAATCAATGTTTTCTCCTTGAAGGTTCCGGGCAAGCGTTTTTTGTAAAATTAAATCAGCCTAATCTTGTTTCCATGTTTGCAGCGGAATACGAAGGTTTGCTGGAAATTCATCGTTCCCTCACCATTCGTACACCTGAGCCACTCTGTTTTGGTGCCACTGCCAATAATAGCTACCTTATTATGGAATACATTCCTTTTTCAGTGCGTACGGTTAAGTACACTGAGTTGGGACAACAACTTGCGACGATGCATCAAACCATTCATAGCCAGTTTGGTTGGCATCGCGACAATACGATTGGTTCAACAGTGCAACTCAATACACGGAGTAATAATTGGAGTCAATTCTGGAAAAAATATCGACTACAATACCAACTGGATCTTGCGCAACAACAAGGGTGTTGTGTTCGTTTTCAAAAACTTGGCGAGCAACTTCTGGGTCAAGTTGATGTTTTTTTTAAAAATTATAAGCCCCCTGCTTCACTGCTACATGGTGACCTTTGGTCAGGGAACTATAGTGGTACTCACGATGGTACGCCGGTTATTTTTGATCCCGCTGTTTATTATGGGGATCGTGAAACCGATCTGGCAATGACGGAATTGTTTGGGGGTTACCCCGCAGAATTTTATGCTGCTTACAACGAAGCTTATCCATTAGACAAGGGTTATGAAAGCCGAAAATGTTTATATAACCTTTATCATATATTGAATCACGTTAATTTGTTTGGTCATGGCTACATCGCGCAAGCCGAAAATATGATGAAAAAATTACTGGATGGTATCGGTTAGAAACCCATTCTGAAACCGTAGACTATTTCATTGGAGCGATGAGCCAAACCGTTAAAAATCTGAAGATAGGGGTTCACGAAAAGAGTGGCGTGTTGGCTGTGAATGATCTAGACTTAAGGATGAAGACCTTGCTAACAGGAGCAGATGAATGACCATTTTGAAAAATTATTTTTTCATGTCAATATTACTGATTTCCTCCACAGCAATGGGTGTGAGCCTGGCTGCCGATGTCGCCAAAGGAAAAGAAAAATCCATGCTTTGTAGCGGTTGCCATGGTGCAGACGGAATCAGCTCGATGCCCGACATTCCCAACTTGGCCAGTCAAAAAGAAGCGTATCTGATTAAATCAATAAAAGATTTTCGGAATGGGAATCGCAAGAACCCAATGATGAACTCCGTCGCTCAAGGTTTGAGTGATGAGGACATTGCAAACCTTGCCGCTTATTTTTCCAACCAATGAGGTTTGTCCATGACCGCATCTGAATCTGACGATAAAACAGAGATACCCGAAGAGCCAGATCGACGTCAGTTTATTGAAAAAGCAACCTGTGCTGTTGCTGGTGTCGGTATTGCTGCAGCGGCCTGGCCATTTGTGAGTAGCATGAACCCCTCCAGTGATATTCTGAGCAAGTCTACTGTAGAAATAAACATTGGCCAAATTCAAACAGGTGAAATAAAAACAGTGGAATGGCAGAGTAAGCCCGTGTTCATACTTCATCGCACCTCAACGCAAATCAGCGCCATGCAAACTTCAATGGGCAGTAATATCGATCCGCAACCCGACGAGGCGCGCGTTTTGAAACCCGAATGGTTAGTCGTGATTGGCTTATGTACACACCTGGGTTGCGTACCAACGAAAAAACCAGAGGGCTGGTTTTGCCCGTGCCACGGCAGTCGCTATGATAACAGTGGCCGTGTGTTGCGTGGCCCAGCGCCGAAAAACCTGTATTTGCTGCCTTATCAATTTGTTTCGGCTGACACACTGTTGCTGGGAAAAGCGTAATGAGCAAGGTCATACAGTGGATTGACCAACGGTTTCCGTTTTCTTCGTTTGTTAAGCACGACTTGATTGAATACCCGACCCCGAGAAATTTGAGTTATTGGTGGAATTTTGGTTTTCTTGCCGGATTTGTGTTGATGTTGCAAATTATCACCGGTATATTTTTAGCGATGCACTATAAGCCCGATGCCAGTTTGGCTTTTGATTCAATTGACCATATCATGCGTGAAGTCAATTATGGTTGGTTGATACGTTATATGCATGCTGTTGGTGCCTCGGCGTTTTTTGCAGTGATTTACATTCACATGGCACGTACACTCTATTATGGCTCATACCGTGCGCCGAGGGAGTTAATGTGGTGGACAGGGCAAGCCCTCTTGCTGGCATTAATGGCCACGGCTTTTATGGGTTACCTTTTACCCTGGGGGCAAATGTCATTTTGGGGCGCGCAAGTGATTACCAGTTTGTTTGGTGCAACGCCTTTCATTGGAAATGAAGTCGTTATTTGGTTGCGTGGCGATTTTGCAGTAGGAGACGCGACTTTAACCCGCTTTTTCGCGCTACATTATTTGTTCCCGTTCATCATTATTGGTATCGTTATCATTCATTTGATTGCACTGCACCACGTTAAGAGCAGTAACCCTTCCGGTATCAATTTGACGGGTAAAAACAATATTCCATTCCATCCCTATTTTACTACTAAAGACCTTTTTGGGCTGGGCGTGTTTTTGATTATTTATTGTTATTTTGTCTTTTACAATCCTGAATTTTTTATCATGGCGGAGAATAATCAACCGGCAAACCCCTTGCAGACACCGCCACATATTGTCCCTGAATGGTATTTTTTACCGTTTTATGCCATTTTACGCGCGGTACCTGACCTCTTGGGTGGTGTCATCGCTATGGGGCTTTCGGTCATGATTTTTGCGGCGATGCCCTTTCTAGATCGATCAAAAATTCCAGGGGGCGCAAAATACCGACCCATCTACCGGGCGATGTTTTATGTTTTTATGATTGACGTTATTGTTTTGGCCTATGTCGGTGCTCAAGCCCCTACGGACTTTTGGACTCTGATTGGGCAAATAGCAACATTAATTTACTTTGCTACTTTTATGTTGCTTCCTTTTTTATCGAAATATGAAGAAAAACGGTTACGCAAGCAGGGGCTGCCACTGGAAGTTGAAGAATTGATTCGCTGCGAAGAACAGTGTGAATGTCGCGAGCCAAAATGATAAAACAATTATATTGTTGTTTGGTTTTACTGCTTGTTTTCAGTTTCACGATGACCCATAGCTGGGCGGAAAGTCAAGAGACCAACCTACGAGAAGATAGCATTGAGCATGAGCTGGGTAATCTGCAAAATGGCATGCGGGTTACTATGAACTTATGCATATTATGCCATGATTTGAAATATGTTAAATTTCGGGATCTGATGGCGATAGGCTTAACCTCCGGAGAGGTTGATAAAGTCAGAGGGGAGAACCGTGCCAGCGACCCCATCTTCAGCAAAATGAACGCTGAACAGATGAACGCGTTGTTTGGCATGGCTACGCCTGATTTGTCATTGATGGCCAAAGCGCGAAGTGGTGGAGCACAATATATTTACAGTTTGTTGCTTGCCTATCATGAACGCCGTGATGGAACCATCATCAATAACCTCTATCCTAACATCAGAATGCCGGATGTTTTCGCTTATTCAATTGAAAATAATGAGCGTATGCGCGCAACAATAGAGCAAAATGCACGCGATGTTGCGGCATTTCTTGCCTGGACAGCCGACCCTAAAGCTGAAGAACGGCGTACACTTGGAGTCTACGTCTTATTCTATTTGTTTGTGCTCACATTCATGTTATATCTGGTGAAAAAGAAAACCTGGTCACGACTTAAACCGTGAATATCCTAGGTGGCTGTTTCTGCGTGGTTGGTGTCTTCGCAATCTAAACGACCATGACATAGTTTTTTCAGCTTTAGTGGTGAGCAATGCTGTTCTGGAATAAAATGATAAGCTTGGATAAGTGAAGGTGTCTCGCTGTCGGATAAGCGGGTTACGGCAAGCGAGTACCTGTCTTCATATTCACATTGCCAGCAGTCAACAAATCGCCTGTGAGGAGAGGGATCAACTGAAATGGCAATTGATGTGCGTTGTGCATTGAGCAGAAAGCGACACGATTTAAGCGAACCCGCCAAACCCGAGCCCAGGGCTTTAAGGTAAGCTTCTTTTAAGGTCCATAAAGAAAAAAATTGTTTGTTCGCTTCGATTTCTGTCAATGATTCAAGTAAAGCGATTTCAGTAGTAGAAAAATAACTACGAGCAATAGGTAAAGTGCGAACCTTTCTCAATCTGTATTCAATATCAACGCCCAATTCAACATCAGGTGCCACAGCCAAAACCGCAACATTGTGGCTATGAGAGAGATTAAATTGCCAGCCATTAGAATGTAGCAAGTGGGGCTTGCCTTTGTCGCTGACAATGAGTTCAATTTCATCCAGCTCGCAGCGTAATGCCGTAGATAAAATAGTTCGGATCATGGCGCGTGTAATCAGGTAGTTGTGCTTGACCTTGGTACACTTGAGCCTCTGCCAGCGCGAATATTCCGATCGACTTAGCATCGTTTCATATTTACGTAGCAACGAAGCATCAGCAATCAATTTATTGTTACATAAAAAAATATTAATAATTTCAGGAGAAAATTGTACGTAATCCGGGCGACTCACTGAATGTGCCTTGATTTTCCTTATTCCGCGCACTGAGCGACAGTCAGCTTTTCTGATATCAATACTTCTTTTTTTGTTGGGATAAAGATAAATTGATACGGGTTTGTAAGAGCCGAGATTACTGTACAGCTTTCCCCCGGTATGGATAGCGATACATTGACCAAGACGAAACTTTCACTGACATTAACTGATGTCGCGCCAATAGCGTAGCCCCCAGAATTTCGCTGACCCATATCAACCAACAAGACCGTACCCTTGCTGAAATCCAAGGTAGCAGGAGCAAGACTCGTGTAATTGAGTAAGGCACGATTGTACGACAACTGATCCCCTATAACTTTTGCTTGTTTTGTTGTAAATGTTCCATTTTCGATATTTGCCCCGCTATGCGTCTCGAAAAACTCTGATTCTGGAAGTGGGCTTTCTGCATTGATATCATGAAAACATCCCAAAACAAACACTGGAACGAGGGTTAAGACTAATAAATAGCTATAATTCATGTGTCGGTCTCTATTTTTAGGTAATCTGCTGAATTCATCTTGTATGCTTTAATATACCCGTGGAGGCTATAGTAACCTATTATTTAGACACTTTCTTGCCCGGTTGTGACGCAAGACCAAGCACTATAGCAAGCATCAAAAATACTGGAATACTTAAGCTGGCGGCTATGGAGGAGAGCGCAGCGAAGGCCATTAGTATTATAGATAGGTACACCGTCTGCCCTTTCGTAGTTAGGAGCGTAAGCGAGGTGCTTTTTGGCAGGGACGCTATAAAATCAATACCGAGGTAGCGACACTATCGGTCAGGTTCCTGATGGCCAAATGGAATAATCCATCACCTCATTTAGATAAGCAATACCGAATTGCTCAGACACAATCTAGCCTATCGCTCGTTCCGATTTTTTCTTTTAAATTAAAATTTTACGATTGATTTAGTTGTCATTCGCATCAAATCCTTAGTTCGGGTATAGTGCTTGATTTTCTTATATTCATTTTGGCGAAGTAAAGCATGGCCAGAGACATATATCTAGATCTTGGGGCAACGATAAAAGGCGAAAGTAAAGATGCGGTTTATTTAGATAAAATTGATATTTTAGAGTTTGAGTGGAGCTTATCCCAAGCTGCAACTGCTCATGCCGGCGGTGGTGGCGGAGCTGGAAAAGTGAATTTTGAAAATACTACTATCATGAAATATGTTGATTTTGCGACACCTAATCTCATGATGCATTGCGCCAAAGGCAATCACTTTCCAGAGGGTAAGCTCGTTGTACGAAAAGCAGGCGGCAAGCAACTTGAATATCTGGTCATTAAAATGGAAAACATGTTTGTTTCAAACTATTCAACCCATTCATCTGAAGACTCTGAAAAACTGGTTGAGTATGTTGAATATGCACCGCAAAAGGATGATGGTTCTGGTGATGCCACGGTCACTTTTGGCTGGGATATTAAAGCTAATATGGAAGCTTAATTTAAAAGAGTCACTTGAATATGAGTATAAAGTGTAAACCCATTTTAGAATTACAACTCGATGATAAAAGTCTGAAAATGATTGAAGAGATAAGGCAAAAATCAAATATGGGAAAACTTTTAGAATTGAGTGTTGACCTTGGTGCCATAATCAATATTTTTACTAGAAGCAATCCTGTTTTGGCCTACAATATTACTAAAATGGATTGGAATTTGTTTAATGATGTAATAAAGGATCTTCCAGACATAACCAGAGCAGCTATTAAAAGGGATATTAGACACACGTTTTTTTATTATAAGATGAACCCTAATTCAAATTCCAAAATCTTGAGATTCTGGCAGGGGTTATATTATGCTTGCGAATAATAAACTTATACTCGCTGCTTTTTTTTCCTTTTTTCTTTCTTTTTTCGTTATTGCAGATTCAGAGAAACCAGAGAAATCAATTTCTAATGAAATCAGTGAAGATGAAATGAAAGCATTTGAAATTATCGGTTGGTTGAACGAGCGCGTTATGAAGGCAATGATAGTTTCTGGTAAAAAAATAAGGGAGTGTGAAAAACAAACTTTATCAAATCCGACCCCCATACTCAGTAAACAGGATATCAAATCAAACAAGATAGAAAGAGAACAAATTTTTTTGGCTATTGCGTATTTCAATTTTAAGAATGAGGCAAAATGTCATGGAGATTTCCAGATGCGTCTTTCTTATGAAATGGCGACCCTGGCGCTTATAAAAGAACATTATAATTATCCCGATGCAAAACTCATGGAAAAAGCGAATAAAAGTTTAATGTTTCCTTCAGTCGATGAAATAGATAGGGAGGTTCAGTATTCAAAACTTCCAGATAATCTCAAGCGCTTATTCAAGAAAACTTTTGGCGGGAAACCGTTTGATATGATAAAGGCTCTTGAAGTGAATGACCCCTCGCCTTAGCGGTAAAAATAGACAAAATATTTACTGAATTCTTCTCGGTTTCTGATCAAATTATTTAAGGGG
>CAYQVF010000017.1:0-36050 GCA_964421045.1 uncultured Chromatiaceae bacterium | reverse complement strand
ATAGACAAAATATTTACTGAATTCTTCTCGGTTTCTGATCAAATTATTTAAGGGGGCTTCTATCTTTCGATCAAAAAAAGGAGACAGCCCACCAGTGTGCCATGCCTATCTCATGGCGAAACTTGTAGAATTTGGTATGGAGCTTGGCGTTATAGCCGGTATTTTTACTAGGAGTAATCTTGTTCTTGCCTACAATATTACTAAAATGGATTGGAATTTATTCAGCGATGCAATAAAACAACTTGATTCTATAACAACCTCTGTTATCAAAAAAGATATTTAGTTTATGATGTTTGAATATCAATCAACGACTAATTCAAAGCTTTATAGATTTTGGAGCGGAATGTATTATGGTTGCAAATAATAAACTTATACTCGCTGCTTTTTTTTCCTTTTTTCTTTCTTTTTCTGTTATTGCTGAATCTGAGAAACCAGAAAAACCAATTTCTAATGAAATCAGTGAAGATGAAATGAAAGAAGTTGAAATTATCGGCTGGCTGAACAAACGTCTTATGAAAGCCATAATAAAACATGGCAAGAGAATAGAGAAATGTAACAAGCAAATTGAATTAACCCCCATACCCATACTCAGCAAGCAGGATATCAAATCAAACAAGATAGACAGGGAACAGATTGTTCTCGCTATCTGGTATTTTAGTTTTAAAAATGAGGAAAAATGTCAGGGTGATTTTCAGATGCGCCTTTCTTATGAAATGGCAACCCTGGCACTTATAAAAAGACATTATAATTACCCCGAGGCAAGATTCATGGAAAAAGCGAATAAAGGTTTAATGTTTCCTTCAGCCGATCAAATATACAAAGAAATTCAATATTCAAAATTACCAGATAAACTTAAGCGCCTGTTCGAAAAAACTTTTAGCGGGAAACCGTTTGACCTGGCGAAAGCGTTTGAAGCTAATGTGACATCGCCTTAGCGGGTTCCAGGCCATGCAGCGCAAAAAGGACGACACCTATTTTTTTGTTTATCCATGGCCATGTTTCCTCTGAATTCTATCGGAACTAAATATTTGTATATAATGCAATTTTCAAAGATTTAAAGTGTATAAACTAACCACACAGCAGTGAGGCTGTTGTTTGCCATTTTTGATGAGCATGACTTATATACCTGTTCGCAGTTACCCTCACCTCACATGTTAAGTTGAGTGCTCTACTCGGCAAGTTTGACGACCCGGCCTCTTAAAGTAACCCCCGCCATAATAGCTCCGGCGCCACATTGATACTCAGATTCACTGCTGAATTTTTCGTTGCGGTAGTCGCTATAAATTTCTACAACCGCATTGCCTCCTTCTCTCAAGGCACGTTTTTCAAAAGATATTAAAGCGGAAAGCAGTGCCCACTGACAAGCCATTTTGTCAGATTTATTAAACGCGTTTGTTTTTTTATTTGAAGTAAACAGACCCGCATCTTTTTCAATAGGCCCAAATTTTTGATCACCAAAATAAAAGGCAATATCGCCAGATAATTTAGCTTGATATTCTTCGGCTTCGAGGACAT
Source organism: uncultured Chromatiaceae bacterium (assembly GCA_964421045.1). Taxonomy (GTDB): domain Bacteria; phylum Pseudomonadota; class Gammaproteobacteria; order JAADHS01; family JAADHS01; genus JAADHS01. The sequence continues at coordinate 34,535 of CAYQVF010000017.1, read as the reverse complement.
CGGCGACAGGAAATTGTAATCGGTCGTCTCTGGCTATGGCTTTACCTGAAAATAAAGGTGTAACTACAAATAAGGTTACGAGTATAGTCAGCGTAATATTTTTCATTATGGTTGTATCCTTATGGCGTATTTAAGCGTTAAGCGCGGGAGTGATTTCGCGCCCATTTCCGGGAGGCTTTTTTAGTCTCGGACAGACTCCCAATCGAAAAAAGAATGGTAGATTATCGCTTAGAAATCATGAAAAGAAAAGTAATAACTCTGTAAATTCAGTTGAACGCGACTACAACGTAGCAAAATTTGTAGTCACTCAATGTAAAAGCCCATCCTTGCATAAAAAATTAGGCTCAGGAGATTTTAGAGCAGTGAAACGGTTTTGAGTCACAATTTATGCAGCGATAAGGTTAAATTCCGATTATGTTTGCAGCTAATTTATAATAGTGGTCTTTGCTTTCATCATCAAGGCTGACGGTGATATAAATATCGCCCGAAAGTGGGTAGCGGCCTGTTTCTTTTTCCAGATAGCGGGCTTCAATGACCGGGTCTGTTACAAGCAAAAGATAGGTTGTCCCGTTGTAGTCAAATTGAACGCATACTCTTTTTTTTGCACTATTAAGTTCAAGGTCTTTAGGGGTGACATGGATGCTGAAATGCGTTGCTGAAATAAAAAATAAAGATGGCCCTGGCGCGGTAATATTGACAATGGGGACGCTGTCATTTTTGCCACTTTGACTGGAGTAGCCATTTTCCCAAAGCGAGAGCGGAGTATCAAGCAGCTTCGATAGCTCTTTCGAATATTTTCTTTTTTTCGTCCAATAATAATCCTCGTCAATAGCGTGGTTTTCTTTTTGTGCCGGGTGAAGGTTTTTTTCTCTGAAATGTACACCGAGAATATCCAGTACTTCTGGAGTGCTGCCATCTTTGTAGCGCCTCTCGGCCTCAGATAATTCGGAGCTGTCGCTATCGCACACCGGTCTGATCCATGAACCTATATGGTCACCGTCAATTTCTTTTCCCGCAATACTGCGTCCAAAATTTTTTACAGAGCTTGCAAGACAGATAAATTCTTTATATATTTTTTCTGTCATGCTGTTTTTTCTTCGATAGAAATGTGATGACGTGCTTCGCCAATGCGCAGTAAGCTGGGTAACAAAATCAATGTAAATACTGTGCTGACGGTCATTCCTCCGACAATGACGCCAGCAAGGCCTCGGTATAATTCGGTTCCTGCGCCTTGTAAAAGCAATAGAGGTAACATCCCAAACAAGCTGGTCAGTGTGCTCATAAGGATGGGTCTTAAACGCAATCGTATCGCCTGTTCTACGGCGATACGCCGGGTGATGCCTTCGCGTTCAGCGGTACGGGTTTGGTGTACTAATAATATTGCATTGTTGACAACCAAGCCTAATAAAATGACAAAACCAATCATCGTCAATAAATCCAGAGTTAAGCCCATAAAACTCAGAGCTAATATTCCGCCCACTGCCGCCAAGGGGATGGTCATCAAAACCAGTAAGCTGTCTATAAAGGATTTAAAGAGCGCACTGATTAATAAATAGAGGATGACGATGGCTAGGATGAAGGTACCTACCATATTGTTTAATGCGGAATCCAGTTTACTTGCTGTGCCGGTATATTGAATTTCGCCATCTTCAGGTAAGTACTCAACTAATTCTGGTTCAACTTTATCTTTTAGAATCTGTAATGCTTCACCTAAAGAAATATCATCAGGCACATTCACTTGTAAGGTGATTGTTCTGCGGCGGTCAATACGACGAAGCTCTTCTGGGCCCGAAGTGCGTACCATCTCTACCAGCTCACCCAGTGGTTGTACACCGGCGCTGGGTGTGGCAACGGGTATCGTTAATAAATCTTCTGGTGTATCCCACGGTTCTGTCCGCAAAATAATATCAAGACGTTGCTGTCCATCGAAATAATCACCAATAAACAAGCCATCACCAAAGGCACGCACTATGCCTGACAGGGTTTGGCGATTCCAGCCTGCTTCGGCAATTTCGCGTTCTTTGGGGTTGAGTTGCAATTCGGGTTCGGCTAAATCCAGGCCGGGGAAAGGGCGTACGGTTGCTCCCGGGATATGTTCTGTAATCAAGCCAAAACCAGTTTGTGCGGCGAGTAATAACGAATCTACACTGGCGCCTTGTATGTCAACATTAATAGATTTTCCTTCACCAAACCCCCCAAAAAGTGAAGAGCGTTTGGCAAAAGCAATGGTATCGGGAAAGCCATTGATAACCCGATTAATCAGGGGGACAAGCTGTTCTGTTTTATATGGATCTTCTGTCCGTGCGCCCATAAAAACGCCTCGGCTGAATGCAACAAAAAAATAGTTTTTGATCTTTGGTTCTTGCTCGCCCTCCACATAGGGTTGCATACGCTGAGCCACTACATCGCCCATTTCTTGTTGCAAGGTATCAATATTCATCCCTGGGGGGGGTAAGACAAATGCAAAGACCAGATTGCGATTGCCGTCAGGGAGGTAATCTGGCTTGGGGAAAAATTGATAGGCGGCTAATAATGAGACGGCGGTCAGTGTAATGATCCATAAAAAGCGACGCGCGCCTGACGAGGTTAGTCGCATAATACCTGCTGTGACGGTATCCCACCAATTTGCATGCACATCTTTTAATTCACTTTTATTCAGCCATTGTTGTGCGGCGGTAGGCAATACCGTAACGGCGACCAATAAAGAAAAGGTGATAGCGACAGCAATGGTCAATGCCAAATCGGCAAAAAGTTGACCGGCCTCGTCGGCTAAAAAAACCACGGGTAGAAAAATCGCAGCAGTGGTTGCAGTGGAGGCCAGCAAGGCACCCCATACCTGGCGGGTGCCGCGTTGCGCGGCATCATGACTGGATTCGCCTCCTTCACGTCGACGAACGATATTTTCCAGTACGACAATGGCCGCATCCAATACCATGCCCACGGCAAAGGCCAGACCGGCAAGTGAGATAACATTAATGGTACGGTTGGCCATATCGAGTACCAGGAAGGTGGGAATCACACATAGCGGGATCGCCAAAGCCACCATCAGCGTAGAACGGAGGTGGCGTAAAAACCACCATAGAACAGCAATAGCCAGCAACACCCCCAGAGCCAAATTCGTTTGCACCATTTCTATGGAGCGGTCGATGTAAATGGTTTCATCGTAGACTTGTTCAATGGAGAGCCCCGCCCTTTTTAATGGACCCTCTTCCAGCTCATTCATTGCCGTACGTAAACCGTCCATCACTTCGAGCACATTAACGCCGCTCTCTCTATGCGCGTTAACTGCCATCGAGACATCGCCATTTTGAATCACAAAACTTGATTTATCTTGCAGTCTGACTTCAACTTTGGCGACATCGCGCAATAATACTGGAGTCCCTTGACGCCAATCTATGACCAGATTTTCGAGGTCTTCTACTTTATAGGCTCCGGTATAACGCAAGGTGTAACGCCGTTTGCCGACATCAATAAAACCGCCCGATATATCTTCCGCCCCCCCCGCTAATTGTGCTGCTACAGGGAGTTGTACGCCGAGTTCAGCGGCTTTGTAAGGGTCAAAGGTGATACGCACTTCACGTTCGCGTCCGCCATGCACTTCAGACATGGCGACGCCGGGAACACGTTCAAAGCGCGTTTGTACTGTCTCCTCAATATATTCCTGATAACTGGCGATATCACGTTTATTTCCAGGTAACGGTTTAAGAATAAACCAGGCAATAGCGCGGTTATTGCCGCCGACGCTATTTAACACCGGTTCTTCGGCATCGGCAGGGTATCTCGGTACTCGGTTGAGCCGGTTCATGACTTCCAGTAGCGCGCGCTCTTTTGATGTGCCAACAACAAAAGTCAGGGTGATTTGTCCTCGCCCACGCTGTGCCTGAGCTTGAATTTCAACTAATCCCGGTAGTCCACGTAACACATCTTCCTGGGGTTCAATGATTTCAGCTTCTACTTCTTCAGGCGCGGCAGCACGCCAATTAGTCGTGATTTGAATTTCTGGTTCAACGATTTCAGGCGTTAGTTGTACGGGTAAACGCGACAAGCCGATGACTCCGAAAATGAGAGCCAACAATACCGCGACCACCACCCCGACCGGGTTGGCTAAAGAAACTCGAGTTAAGGACATTACTGTTCTGTCGCCTTTTTGATAGCGACCTCTTGCCCGGGACGAAGTCGCTCACCACCACGTACTACAACGTGATCCCCTGCCTGTAAATTGCCGCTCACTTCAATCAAAGTGCCTCCTGCCACGCCAGTTTGTACGGCGATGCGTTGTGCCTTGTTATCTTCCGCAATAACATAAACAGAGGCACCAGAACGCCGCAGCACCAAGGCATCTCTAGGTACAGCCAGTACATTACGGGTGGCAGCGGTCGGGATAGCAACCCGTACTGCCTGGCCAATTGCCATATTACCAGGGAGTCCTTGTAAGCGCAGCTCGAGCAAGCGAGATTGAGGATCACCCACCGGGACTAAAGAATGAATCGTCATCCGGTGTTCTTTTTTGCCTTCTTTAACGAGCAATTCATCGCCAATATGTAAAAACTGCAACGCCGATAAAGAAGCTCTGGCACGAACCTCCAGAGAAGCGGTGTCTACAAAATGAACGACCGCGTTGCCGCTATTCACCCATTCTCCTGTGCGCAACATTTGATTGACTACGGTGCCCGTAAAAGGGGCGCGAACTACGCTACGTTCCAAGCGAAATTTTGCTTGTTCTAAGCGCGCTTTAGCGACGGCCAGTTCTGCTCGTGAAGTGTCTCGCTCTGAAATTGTTCTTTCCAGCAAGGTTTGTGCAGCATTATTGGTTTTTGCAAGTTGTTTCAGGCGTGCAACTTCTTTGATTAAAAATCTGTTTTTGGCTTCTTCTTGCTGTACTTCGGCGTTAGATTCGGTCACCTCAAGTTGGGTCAGGGTGCCATCCAGCTTCGCCAGTACACGGCCTTTTTTAATGGTTTGACCTACGTCAACAACCAGAATCAGTCGTCCAGAAACCTCGGCTGCAACCAGGGCTTCGTTGCGACTAAAAACACTAGCTGAATACCATGCGGTCGGTGCTAATTCTGCCATTTGCGCGGCGGTAACAACAACCGGGCTGGCTTGTTTACCAAAAGCATGCGCACTGTTCGAGGTCATCAGCATCATGACACTCAATGTCGTGATCCATACCTTAAAGTCTGTCATAAATTGAATTTATCCCTTATTTCAATCGCAGCCCGTTAACACTATTATAGAGTTGACTCTCTGATCTGCTGGTTGTTCCCGAGTCTTTAAAATTTAACATAGAAGGGGTTTAATACGTTGATGCAAAAAACGATTCAATTCTGCCAGCTCTGAATAGGCGCGGGTGATTTCGGTTACGTAACAAAACGTTCTGGGAATATCCCCCAGATATCCTGCTTTACCATCTCTGATATTAAGTCTGGAAAATATCCCCATGATTTTCAGGTGTCGTTGTACCCCCATCCAGTCAAACCATTTTTTAAAAAGTGTGACATCCACTTCATCGCCAAGCAGCGTATCCTTGATGATTAAATAATAATCGGTCATCCAGCTTTCTACCTGGGCGCGTGGCCAGGCAATATAAGCATCGCGCAGCAAGGACACGAGATCATAAGTCACCGGCCCATAGACGGCATCCTGAAAATCGAGTATACCGGGATTATTGTTTTCCGTAAGCATTAAATTTCTGGAATGATAATCTCTATGTACCCACACCTTGGGTTGTGCCAGAGCGCTCTCTGCGAGCAAAGAAAAAGCCTCGTTTAAAATGTGATTATCTTCAAGAGAGAGAGAATAGCCCAGTTCTTGGGTAATGAACCAGGTTCTAAATAGCTCCATTTCTTCTTGTAGCAGAGTGGTATCGTAGTCCGGTAAAAGTAAGTTTTTTTGAGCGCCATTCAATTGCAGGCGTTGTAGCGCCATCAAAGCATCAGCATAAAGTTTTTTTGCTGATTGCTCATTGAGCTGTTCCAGATATTGCGCTGAACCTAAATCACTCAGTAACAGATAGCCACGTTTCAGGTCAACAAGCTGCACTTCTGGTACGTTCAGGTTCAGTTTGCCCATTGCTTTAGCGATGGTAATAAACGATTCGCAATTTTCATGTTGAGGAGGTGCATCCATCACAATCGCTGTTTTTCCATGATATTGGAAACGAAAATAACGACGAAAACTAGCATCGCTTGACGCCGGTCTCAACGTAACCTGAGATAGCCTCAATTTTTGTTTTAGCCAGTCCGCTATTTCTGCTTTACGTTTATCCATAACCTATTTTTAACTCATGTGAGTGTAGAAATCATTCGGCTTTTTTGCCTTGTCGTTGTATAAGAAGTTAGACTCAGACGCTTTTTGAATGCCTATTTTTGCAACGATAGGGTTAGGTTCTTGATAGAATACACGCTTTAATCATTAAGGAAGGTGCATTTTACAAATTTCATGATTTTTATCTTTACAGCAGTCTTGTTTTTTGCTTTTTCGTTCATGAGTTATGCCATGGAAGATCAACAATATGAAGGATTTGTGTTTGAGCCTGAAATTGAGGAAAATTGGGCATTCTGTCATCAAACCGCTTCTGCTTTGCCAAGCTACCTGGATCTCGGTAGCTCGGAGGCGCGAGCTGCCACTAAATTACAGGCTAACCACAGCCAGTCGATTATGGCGCAACAGCATAAGCTCTATGGCAACGTCGCAATTTGGCGGGGTAGTCAATGGTTAGAGGCAGATCAAGCTATATATGATCAAAAAAACGGAACAGCAACGGCATTTGGCAATGTTAAATTGGGTGATCTTAATCTCAATACCTTGAGTCCGGTAGCAACTTACAACTTTAACACGGGAGTCGGGCAAGTAGAACAAGCTGAATTTTCAGTGCGACAAAAAAATGGTCGAGGTAGAGCTAATACTATCGTGCTGGAAGGAAAAAACTATGCGCGTTTGTCTGGGGCAAGTTACACCACCTGTGACCCAGGAAGAAGTGATTGGGCACTCCACTCGAAGTCAGTCAGTCTATATAGAGATAAAGGCTATGGTGTTGCTGTGCCCGTTTACCTGACGCTCTACCATGTGCCCATATTTTTTTCGCCCTATTTATCCTTTCCTCTTAACGATGAGCGTAAGTCCGGTTTCCTGGCACCGAGCTTTGGTACCCGTTCAAACACCGGGTTTACGATATCGACCCCCTATTACATTAATATTGCACCTGATTATGACGCGACCATTACGCCCACGAATATGACGGATCGCGGCATTCAAATTAAAGGTGAATTTCGTTATTTATTTAAACGCTCTCGTGGGCTCATTGCTGTGACTCGCCTGGAAAATGATGATCTTTATGGTGATGATCGGGCCCAATACGCCCTACTTCACGAAGGCAGACCCTGGGCTAACTGGACAAGTAGATTAAACCTGGGGTACGTTTCCGATAAAGACTATCTTTCTGATTTTGGCAACGCGCTGAACATTGTAACGGCGGCACATCTGGAGCAAAGTCTGGTCTATCGTTACGCTAAAAGTAATACCAATGCAGAAATTCGCTTGCAAGACTATCAAACCGTTGACCCATCGATACAGGATATCGACCAGCCTTTTCGCCGACTGCCCCAAATGACTTTGCGCACTCAAACTCCCTATCATTCCCTCTATTCACTGTCATTGAACTCTGAATTTGTTCGCTTCGATCATAAAATAAAAACCAGCGCCAATCGCGTTGATTTGACGCCGGAGTTCAGGTTTACGTTCGAGCGATCTGCCGGGTTTTTTAACCCAAGTTTATTGCTGCGCCAAACTAATTATTATTTTGATGGGCGCGATTCGTTTAACGCTACCGCAAAAAACGAAATTAACCGCACCATTCCGGTTGCCACAATCGATAGCGGTATTTTTCTTGAACGCGAGTTTGTTGCTTTGGGCGGAACCCCGATGTTACAAACTCTGGAGCCTCGTTTATTTTATGTCAATGTGCCTTTTAGAGATCAAACTGATATCCCGCTCTTTGACACGAGTGAAACTATTTTCGATTTTTCTCAATTACATCTCTGGAATCGTTTTAATGGGGTTGATCGAGTGGGGGATACGAATCAACTCAGCGCCAGTCTCACTACGCGGTTTATCAATAATGAAACAGGTAGCGAAGTGCTGTCTGCGGAAATCGGTCAAATTTTTTATATGCGTGACAGGCGGGTTGCCATCTCGGGTAATCAACAGCAAACGACATCACAATCTGATATCGCTGCCCGCCTCACTGCTCGATGGGGTGAATATTGGTCTGCCAGAAGTGACGCAACCTGGAGTCATACGGAAGACCGTATTGATAGTGCGGCGCTTCATTTTGGGTTTAAATCTGGAAAAAAACGGATAGTCAATGCTTCCTATTTTTGGACGCGCGGTGTGCCCAGTATAGAACAGTCTGATTTTTCAGCTATTTTTCCCATTTCCAGTCGCTGGCACATAATTGCTCGGCGCCTCTATGCTCATCGTGCTAACCGATCGTTGGATACGTTGGTCGGGCTTGAATATAATAGTTGTTGCTGGGCATTGCGCTTACTTTCCCGCCGGTATTATGATGCGGGCGCGGTTGAAGACAAATTCAAAAATAGCTTTATGTTACAATTAGAACTCAAAGGGCTTACCAGTATTGGTAATCCCATTGAAGAAATCATGAGTCAAGGCATTCCGGGATTTGTTAGTCGAAAAAGCGCCCTTAATCTGCAATAAATTAGGTATATGCACGTGTTCAAAGTCACACCGCTATCAGGTGATTTATGTCCTGAAAAAAGGCATCAGCTCGCTCGTTCTGTTGTTCGTGTTCTGGGTTACAAAAATAGTGGCATAACAGACGGTGCCACTGTTTTGATCTCTTACATACGAACGAAAATCCGAGACCATCTGGATGGTTTTTTTTCGGTAGTCCTCTTTTTTTTCTTTTCTGTCTGTTTATCAACAGGAGCGCAAGCTAAAAAAATTGAAATTAATCGTATTGCTGCTATTGTTAACGATAGCATTATTACACAAATAGAGCTGGATAATCGCATTCACACTATTAGTCAGCAAATTCGCCAAAAAGGAACGTCATTGCCTGAACAAGCGATACTTGAAAGTCAGGTGTTAGAGCAGTTAATTATGGAAACACTGCAAATGTCATTGGCGAACTCTACGGGTATTAAAATTGACGATGAAACCTTGAACCGAACCATTAAAAGAATCGCTCGCAACAATAATTTTTCACTGGCTGAGTTTCGTAATGTCTTAGAAAAAGAGGGTTATGAATTTACTGATTTCAGAGAAAATATTCGCCAGGAAATCACGCTGCGCCGCTTACATGAGCGTCAGGTACATCAACGTATTGTGATTTCCCAGCAAGATATCGAACAATTCCTGAATAGTCAGCCTGCAGATATCAGTCGTGACAAGTCGTTCCATCTTGCGCATATCCTGGTGGCTTTGCCAGAAGCTGCGAGCCCGGCACAAGTGGCATCTGCACGTAAAAAAATGGAGAGTATTACTGCTAAACTTGACCAGGGAGCTGATTTTGCAACGCTCGCTATTTCCTACTCTGATGGGCAGCAAGCTCTGAATGGTGGCGAAATAGGCTGGAAACAATTTGCTGAATTGCCCACACTTTTTGCTAATGCTATCCCTGATATGAAGGTCGATGAAGTCAGTAAAGTCATCCGGGGCCCTAATGGCTTTCACTTGGTCAAACTGCTTGATATCAAAGGTGAGCAGCGTCACAATGTTGATAAAACACATGCTCGGCATATTTTGATTAAAACAGACGAAGCTGTTTCTGATGAAGAGGCAAAGGCCGTATTAAGCAAACTGCGCCAACGTATTATAGACGGTGAAAGTTTTGCCGCCATTGCAAAAACGCATTCCGGCGATACGGGTTCTGCTATTAATGGTGGCGACCTCAGCTGGTTGGCACCCGGACAAACGGTACCGCAGTTTGAAGCGGCGATGAACCGTCTTTCGCTTGATGAAATTAGCCAACCTGTACAAAGTACTTTTGGTTGGCATCTTATCCAGGTTTTAGAGCGCAAACAAGTTGATGATACCGCCGCCTTTGAACGTAACCAGGCTCAGAAAATTCTCCAGCAGCGCAAAGTAGAAGAAGAGCTTGAAACCTGGTTGCGCCGCTTGCGAGATGAGGCTTATGTAGAATACAGAACGACTTCGTCACCTGATCGCATCTGATAAAGCCTATTAAAGATGGAACATTGTCCTCGTATTGCGATTACACCTGGAGAGCCGGCAGGCATTGGCCCCGATTTATGTTTGGCGGTGGCTCAAGAGCAATTTGACGCACAATTGATATTCGTAGCTGATCCGGTATTGTTACAGCAACGTTGTGAACAACTGGGTTTGAAGTTAACATGCAAAATCTTTGATCCTGCATTAACAGCTCACGCACAACAAGCTGGCGAGCTTACTGTCTTACCCATTCCTCTACAAACGCCAACTACTGCGGGGCAACTGGCGGTAGACAATGCCTCTTATGTATTAAAAACATTAAGCGTGGCGACAAAACTTTGCCTACACCAAACCTTTTCTGCTCTCGTAACAGGCCCAGCACACAAGGGTATTATGAATGAAGGCGGCATCCCTTTTACGGGGCATACAGAATATCTTGCTGCAAGTACTCAGACTCAGTGCGTCGTTATGCTGTTAGCAGCAAAAGAGTTACGAGTTGCGTTGGCGACAACACATTTGCCTCTGTCTCAGGTGCCGGCTCATATTAGTACTGGCAATTTGGAGCAAATAATTCAGACTTTACACCAGGAACTACAACTGAAGTTTAACATTAAGCAACCTCGTATATTGGTTTGCGGCCTTAATCCACATGCGGGTGAAAATGGTCACTTAGGCTGTGAAGACAGCGCCATCATTCAACCGGCCATAGAACGTCAGCGCCAACAGGGTATTGATGTGTTTGGCCCCATCCCTGCCGATACCGCCTTTATTCCTAGCCGGCTCGCCGCTTGTGATGTCGTGCTCACCATGTATCACGATCAAGGGCTCCCTGTTTTAAAGTATGCCGGTTTTGGTTCGGCGATTAATGTCACGTTGGGTTTGCCGATCATTAGAACGTCGGTTGATCATGGTACGGCACTTGAACTTGCAGGCAGTGGACAAGCTGACCCCAGCTCACTCAGAGCGGCGATACAGGCGGCCATTGAAATGTCCGGGCATGTTTATGATGAGGCGCAATCGCCGATTGAACGCTTGCAACGACAATAGAATACTTGACTGTGATGAAAAAGCAACACCGTGCCCGGAAGCGATTCGGACAAAATTTCTTACGCGACGAACGAGTTATAGATAACATTGTCGCTGCAATCAACCCGCAGCTGAGTGACCGCATGGTTGAAATTGGCCCTGGGCTGGGAGCACTGACGAAGCCGCTATTGCAGCATTGTGGGCATTTGGATGCCATTGAGCTTGATCGTGATATTATTCCCAAATTGGCTGCGCATTGTGCTGATTCGGGGCGTTTGGAAATTCATGCTATTGATGTTTTACAGTTTGATTTCAAAACCATCAAGACTAAAAACAAGAAAAAGTTACGTATTGTTGGCAACTTGCCCTATAACATCACGACACCTTTGCTCTTTCATTTGCTTGCCCAAGTCGTGAATATACAGGATATGCATTTTATGGTGCAAAAAGAGGTCGCGCAGAGAATAACGGCGAGAGCAGGTGAGAACAACTACGGTCGTTTGAGCATTATGATTCAGTATTACTGTACCAGCGAGCTGTTAATACATGTTGAGCCTGAAGCCTTTGAGCCCGCTCCAAAGGTTGAGTCTGCCGTGATTCGGCTTATACCACACGTTACGCTGCCCTGGCCAGTTAACGATCAAAAATTATTCTCGATGATCGTTAGAACCGCCTTTTCTCAAAGACGCAAAACAATACGCAATACTCTAAAAAAAGTGGTCACGATAGACGCTTTGGAAAAGGCGCACATTGATCCCGGCGTTCGCCCGGAAACCATTACCCTCGAACAGTATGCCGAATTATGTAACTTATTATGCGCCGATCTCTGATATGCGTTTGTCCTCATTACGGGGCAGGCTGATGCTGAATTGTGTGCCTGTCTCGTCAGAGGTGGCCATGATGGTTCCGTTATGCGCTTCGATAATGGATTTAACAATGGCCAGCCCCAGCCCTGTTCCTTCACCACTACGTTGACGTGACGGGTCAGTACGATAAAAACGGTCGAAAATTTTGTTGAGGTGTTCCACGGGAATAGGCGTGCCTGGATTTTTTACGACAATAAGGGCATCACTGATAGTATTACCGAGTTTGATTTCTACCTGATGGTCTGCGGGTGTATAGCGAATCGCGTTGGAAAGCAAATTGCTGAGCGCGCGGCGCAGCATCAGGCGGTCGCCTTGAATATGGGCGTCGCCTTGTTGTCTTAATGAAACCCGACGCTCTTCCGCCCAGGCGCCATAATAATCAAACAGATTGTGTACTTCACTTTTTAAATCGATCGCTTCGCTATTGAGTGGGTGCTGAGCATTGTCGGCTTTGGCCAAAAAAAGCATATCGCCGATCATCTGTGCCATGCGTTCGTATTCTTCCATGCTCGAGTAAAGTACCTCTTGGTACGCCTCGGTATTGCGCGTTTGAGAGAGCGCGACCTGGGTTTGGGTCATCAAGTTGGTGACTGGGGTGCGCAGTTCGTGAGCGATGTCGGCAGAGAAATTGGCAAGCCGGTTGAACGCTTCTTCCATGCGTTGTAACAGTTCGTTGAACGACAAAACCAGTTCGGTGAGTTCTACTGGTACGGTGGCGGGATTCAGATGGGTACTGAGTTCATTGGCACTGATTTGACTGATTTGCTCGACGATACGGTGTAATGGTCGGTGCCCTTGTCGTACCGCAACCCAGCTCATTACGCCCATAATAACAATGCCGCAGGCAATGACTAACCACAGCGTGTGGCGAAAATGCGTTAGAAAGTGGAGATGGAAATCGATCGCAACGGCGACGATGACGGTGTACAAAAGTTTGTTTTCCCCGGTAATTTGCTGGATAAAAACGCGATAGTTATGCGTGCCGTTGTTCCATTGCTGTACTACTCCTTGTTGGAGTTTTTTGGTGGTGGGAAGAGGGATTAACGAAAAATCCGGTCTGGGGCTGGAAGAATACAAGCGTTGCCCTGCTGTGTCGGTGATCAGCAGCAAGGTGTTGTGATGCCCCACCAGCATGTCAGAAAAACGTTGCTTGGCTTTCTCTAGCTCATCATTGGCTTGTGTCAAACCAGGGTGGGATTGCAGTGTGGCAAGCGATTGCTCTACCGCTTGGGCGACAACTTTGAGTTCCTTTATGTCTTGCAATGCAAAATGTTCTTCGATAGAGCGCTCAATAACCCAGCCGAAACTCAGTAGCACCACGGTGGCGACAGCGCTGAACAATAAGGTCAGTCGTAGCGTCAGGGAGATGGGGCGCAGGTAGTCGAAACTCAATGGCTTTGCCATTTTTGTAATCTCTATGCGTTTTTAGGGTAATGGTAAAGTGAAAAATGAAAAACCATTGGGCTCGCTCTTCTCGGACAGTTTCTTAAGATTTGTCATCCTGTGTATCAATAAGGTAACCCATGCCGCGTACGGTTTGAATCAGTTTGAGTTCGAAATGGTCATCAATCTTGCTGCGCAGGCGACGGATGGCGACATCAATAACGTTGGTATCACTATCGAAATTCATATCCCAGACCTGGGAGGCAATCAGAGAACGGGGCAACACCTCTCCCTGGCGGCGTACCAGTAGCTCCAACAGGGCGAATTCCTTAGCGGTCAGGTGAATGCGTTTACCGTTACGACTGGCGCGATGGCGAGCCAGATCTAACTCCAGGTCGGCGACGCTCAGGCTGAGTTCTGTGGTTGGGTTGGCGCTGCGGCGTAACAACGTCCGCACCCGCGCCAGCAGCTCGGCGAAGACAAAAGGTTTGACTAAGTAGTCGTCCGCACCCAGCTCCAGTCCTTTCACCCGGTCGTCGATACTGTCACGGGCGGTCAAGAATAAAACGGGCACAGGCTTGCCCGCTTTACGTAGCGTTTCCAGAATGCGCCAGCCATCCACATCCGGCAACATGACATCAAGAATCAGCAAATCGTAATGTTCGGTCATCGCCAAGTGGTGACCGTCGAGACCATTATGACTTAGATCGACAATAAATCCAGCTTCGCTTAGTCCCTGCTTAAGGTACTCGCCCGTTTTAACTTCATCTTCGACAATTAACAGTTTCAATGCATGTCTCGACGTAGCGCGGCAATGCGTTCGTCAAGTGGTGGATGGCTCATGAATAATTTTTTGAGTCCGCCCCCGATACCACCTGCAATACCGAAAGCGGCGAGCTGATCAGGTAAAGGTTGTGGAGTGGTGCCTGCTTTCAGACGCTCCAAAGCAGCGATCATTTTTTCACGTCCAGCCAACTCAGCACCGCCGATGTCGGCGCGGTATTCACGCCGGCGGCTGAACCACATGACGATGATCGACGCGAGTATGCCCATAATGATTTCGGCAATAAACATAGTAATATAGAAGCCCATGCCATGACCCCGTTCATTTTTGAGAATGACGCGATCAACAAAGTGGCCAATGACACGGGATAAAAACATGACAAAAGTATTGATAACGCCCTGAATCAGAGCCAAGGTAATCATGTCACCATTGGCGACATGGGTTACTTCATGAGCCAGCACGGCCTCGACTTCATCCTGGCTCATATTGTCCATCAAGCCCGTACTGACCGCCACCAGAGCATTATTTCGGCTCATTCCGGTTGCAAAGGCATTGGGTGCGGGCGAAGGAAAAATCGCCACCTCTGGCATGCCAATCCCTGCACGTTTCGCCTGATTACGTACGGTATCAAGCAGCCAGCGTTCTGTCTCATTGCTCGCTTCCGTAATCACCTGGGCACCGGTTGTTCTTTTGGCCATCCACTTGGAAATCGCTAAAGACAAGAACGATCCGCCCATGCCAAAGACGGCAGCAAATATCAGTAAGCCCTGTAAGTTGAGATCAATGCCGTTGGCATCCATGTAACCATTAAACCCCAGTAGGCTCAAAGAAACACTCAATATCAGCATGATCGCAATATTGGTTGCCAAAAATAAAAATATACGGCTCATTTGTTCTCTATCCTCCAGATAAATCAATTCAGAAAATATACATTATTCTAAAAGTACCAACAACGCTTGCGGCTGTCCACAATTAAAATAATTTTATCTTCAATCCACACTCATGGCGTTATGACAGTAACATTACAAAATTGTAATGCAAGCGTCATCTTAGCGACAGTGTTAGTCTTCTATTCTACTATCTTTAAAATATTCAGGAACCCCTGAGGAGTGACTTAATTTGTATTTCCAGTCTCGATATGGCTCCAGTTTTCGGGTGCGTCTGTGCTTGGTAAGTGTACTGCTATTAGCTGTCAACCTGGTACAGGCGGCAGAGGTGTTGTCTTTGAAACAGGCCGTTATTCAGGCATTGAATGCCAATCCCAGCCTGGCTGCAATGGATGCCAGAGCGCAAGCGCTGGCCGAAATTCCAGATCAGGCCGAGGCGCTGCCAGACCCTGTTTTATCTATTAATATCGCTAATCTGCCGCTGGATAGTTTCTCTTTTACTCAGGAAGGGATGACCCAATTTCAGGTGGGGATGACTCAAGCATTGCCTTATCCCGGTAAATTAGCTTTGCGCTCTCAGGCCGCTCGGCATGTGGCTGGCGCTGCCGAGGCCGAGGTAGAAGAAAAACGCTTACAACTGGTGCGGGATGTTAAAACCGTATGGTGGAACCTTTTTTATCTGGATCGAGCGCTGGAAGTAATAGAGCGCAATCAAATTTTATTGGCACAGTTTGTTAATGTCGCCGAGACGCGTTATACGGTTGGCCGAGGTCTACAGCAAGATATTTTGTTAGCACACCTGGAGTTATCTAAATTGAGCGATAACGCGATTCGGGTGCAAAATATACGAGACAATGAAGTGGTACGCTTAAATGTGCTGATGGATCACCCGGCAGCAAACACCATCAAATTGCCTATGGTTGTCGATGAAACATTGTTAACGTTGAGTGCTGTAGATGTTTTGCAGCAGCAGGCCGAAAGTACTAGACCGAAATTAGAGGCACAGAACGAACGGATAGGTGCGGCGCGTAGTCGCGTTGGCTTGGCAAAAAAAGATTACGCACCTGATTTTAAAGTGGGCGCAAGGTACGGCCTGCGTAGTGGTCGTAACCCTGATGGCGGTCGCCGTGCTGATTTCGGCTCCGTTATGTTCAGTATGAATTTACCACTTTACGCTGGCAATAAGCAGGATCGTGCCGTTGATCAGCGTAATGCGGAATGGTTGCAGCAAAAATATCAACTACAGGATGAACGTAACCAGGTGGCGTCACAAGTGCAGCAAGCCATGACGGACTACCATCGAGCGGGTGAGCAGACGCAACTATTTCAACAGGAAATTATTCCCCAAGCACGGCAGACAGTGGATGCGATGATGGCGGGCTATCAAGTGGGTCAGGTCGACTTTCTCAACTTAGTGCGCAGCCAAACCACGCTTTACGACTATGAAACCCAATATTGGAAGGCATTCAGTGCCGCCAAGCAGGCTCTGGCCCGGTTGGTCGCTGCGGTCGGTGAGGATCATGTTTATGCAGGCGTAGCGCGCCCTCAAAGCGGGCATACCGAACGCCGTTCCTATAATACAAAAAAAGGTGATGGCGATGAATAAAGTAATAGTTTCATTGGGGGTGATTGTCACCCTGGGTATAGGCATTGGCGGTGGGTATTGGCTGGCCAATACCCACGTGCTAGCGCCTATACTGGGTTCGAAAAATCAATCTCCAGAACGTCAGGTTCTTTTTTATCGTAACCCGATGAATCCCGCTATTACTTCGCCGGTATTCATGCAAGATGATATGGGAATGGATTACATCGCGGTTTATGCCGATGAAAATAAACCGAAAGAAAAAGAGGTGCTTTTCTATCGTAATCCGATGAATCCGGCGATTACTTCACCGGTTTTTATGCAGGATGATATGGGTATGGATTATATCGCGGTTTATGCCGAAGGGAGCGGTGGGGAGGAACCGGTAGGGACGGTGACGATTGATCCGGTTACCGTGCAAAATATTGGTGTGCGTACCACTATAGCGACAACCCGTGAGTTGTCGCGGGTGCTGAATGGGCTAGGGCGAATCGATTTTAATGAGCAGCGTCTGGCTAGGTTACATCCTAAAACCTCAGGCTGGATTGAAAAACTGATGATCGATGAAACCGGTAAGCGTGTGAGTAAAGACACCATTTTACTGAGTATCTATTCACCCGAATTAGTGGCTGCGCAGCAAGAATATCTGGTGGCATTGAAAAACTGGGAGTCGGTGCGCAATAGCAAGGCATCGTCAATGAAAAGAAGTGCCAAAACTATACTTTCAAGTGCCCATGAACGTTTGCAATTGTTCGATGTGCCGACACACCAGATCAAAGAATTGAAACAGAGCCGAAAAATTAAAAAACAACTGCATATCCATTCTCCTTTTGCTGGACAGGTGATGCATATCGGCGCGCGGGAAGGGCAGTATATTGCACCCAAAGACGAAATTTATCTCATCGCTGATTTGAGTCGTATCTGGGTGAATGTCGATGTCTTTGAAGATGAGCTGAGTTGGTTGAAGTTAGGTGATAGAGCAGCGATGCGGGTACGAGCACAGCCGGGTCGAACTTATGAAGGAAAAATTACCTTTATTCATCCCGTTTTGAACCGCAAGAGCCGGACCGTACAGGTTCGTCTGGAATTTGATAACACCGATTTGTCACTCAAACCCGGCATGTTTGCCAATGTGACGCTCTATGTCGACCCTCAGCCCAATGCTGTCGTTGTGCCCAGCGAAGCGATAATTCGTTCCGGCAGTCGTGAACAAGTTTTTGTGGTGCGTGAGCCGGGAAAATTTGAACCACGCGAAGTGACTTTGGGTGTGAGTGCAGAAGGGTTCACTCAAATTTTGTCTGGTGTTGAAACGGGTGAGCAGGTGGTGACCTCCAGTCAGTTTCTCATTGATTCCGAATCCAAATTACGTGAAGTCACGGCCAAGATGATGCAAGCGATGGCGAATGGGAATGACAGTACTGATGTTGACGACATGGATATGTCAGATATGGATGACATGGATATGAGTATGGAGGATCAACAATGATTACGAGCATTATTGATGCTTCGCTGCGGAACCGTTTTTTGATAATCATCGCGACGATTATTATCGTGGTAGCGGGGCTGTGGTCGATGAAAAATACCCCTCTGGATGCCATTCCCGATTTGTCTGATGTTCAGGTCATTGTTTTTACTGAATACCCTGGTCAAGCTCCCCAAGTGGTTGAAGATCAAGTGACCTATCCACTTACCACCGCGATGCTGGCGGTTCCTAATGCCAAAGTTGTGCGGGGTTATTCTTTTTTTGGTTTTTCTTTTGTCTACATTATTTTTGATGATGGCACCGATATGTATTGGGCGCGTTCGCGGGTTTTGGAATATCTCAACTATGTCAGTGGTCGCCTACCTGATGGTTTAACACCTTCTTTGGGGCCGGATGCCACTGGTGTGGGTTGGGTTTATGAATATGCTTTGGTCGATAAAACGGGCAATACCGATTTGGCCGAGCTGCGCTCCATTCAAGACTGGTATTTACGCTACCCTTTGCAAACGGTAGAAGGCATTTCAGAAGTGGCATCCGTTGGCGGCTATGTCAAACAATATCAAGTAGAAGTCGATCCCAATGCGCTATTGGCCTACAACATCCCCCTGTCAAAAATTAAACACGCCATTCAACGCTCGAATAACGATGTCGGTGGCAAGTTGGTGGAAATGGCAGAAACGGAATATATGGTACGCGGTCTCGGCTATATTCAGTCAATTGATGACCTGAATGTCATTCCAGTTGGCGTTGATGAAAACGGGACGCCGATTCGGCTGCAAGATGTCGCTCATGTTCACTTGGGGCCTGAGTTGCGTCGAGGGGTGGCGGAATTGAACGGCGAAGGCGAAGTGGCCGGAGGCGTGGTGATTATGCGTTATGGTGAAAATGCCATGGCGGTGATTGAGCGGGTGCGGGCCAAGCTGGAAGAGCTCAAACCTGGTTTGCCTGAAGGAGTGGAAATTGTCCCGGTCTATGATCGCGGTGATCTCATTACGCGGGCGGTGAAGAACCTAGAAGAAAAACTGATTGAAGAAATCATTGTTGTCAGCCTCATCTGCATTCTATTTTTGCTACATGCTCGTTCGGCTTTAGTGGCGATTGTTTCGTTACCGATTGGTATTTTACTGGCCTTCTCTATTATGAAATGGCAGGGTATTAACGCCAATATTATGTCCTTAGGGGGCATTGCCATTGCTATTGGTGCGATGGTGGATGGTGCGATTGTCATGATCGAAAACGCGCATAAACATCTTGAGCATATGGTCAAAGAAAAAAGTCGAGAGCTGACGTCACCTGAACGATGGCAAGCCGTTACTGAGGCCTCTCGTGAAGTGGGTCCGGCGCTGTTTTTTTCGTTGTTGATTATTACAGTTTCCTTCCTGCCGGTATTTACCTTACAAGCACAGGAGGGGCGACTTTTTGCGCCATTGGCGTTCACTAAAACCTATGCCATGGCGGCGGCGGCCATTCTTGCGATTACCTTGGTGCCCGTATTGATGGGCTATTTCATTCGTGGGAAAATTCCGCCCGAAGCAAAAAATCCGGTAAATCGTTTTCTTCATTTTATTCATATTCCGACTTTGAATTTGGCTATTCGCTGGCGCTGGATTACTCTGGCTTTATCTCTAATTTTATTGGCGGCCACGTTTTATCCGATCAATAAACTGGGTAGTGAGTTCATGCCACCTCTAAATGAAGGCGACATTTTGTATATGCCGACGACTTATCCGGGCGTGTCTATTACCAAGGCCAAGGAGCTGTTACAGCAGACAGACAAAATCATCAAGTCTTTTCCAGAAGTGCATCACGTTTTTGGTAAGGTGGGACGAGCAGAAACGGCCACCGACCCGGCACCGTTGGCGATGCTGGAAACGACGATTCGACTCAAAGCCAAAGATGAATGGCCGGATCCCAGCAAGACAGTAAAAGAATTAATGGACGAAATGGACGCGGCGATTAAATTTCCCGGTTTGTCTAATGCTTGGACCATGCCGATCAAAACCCGTATCGACATGTTATCTACGGGTATCAAAACACCCATTGGTATCAAGGTCAGTGGGCCGGATTTGAACGTATTGGAAGCAGTGGGTAATGAGATTGAGCAGGCATTGAAACAATTACCTGATACGCTTTCTGCCTTTGCAGATAAAGCTGCAGGGGGGTATTACCTTGATTTTGATATTAACCGTGAAGAAGCATCTCGCTATGGACTTACTACGGGCGATGTACAGGATGTGATTCAGACTGCTGTGGGGGGCATGAACGTGACCTACACGGTTGAAGGTCTAGAGCGCTACCCCGTTAATTTGCGTTATCCGCGTGAGCTGCGTGACAACCTTGAAAACCTTAAACGGGTTTTGATTCCTACACCCACCGGTGCGCAAATACCGTTGTCGCTGGTGACGGATTTACAATTGCGTCGTGGGCCGCCCGGTATAAAAAGTGAAAACTCCCGTCCCAATGCCTGGGTCTATGTTGATATCAAGACCTCGGATATTGGTGGTTATGTTGCTAAAGCAAAAGAAGTGGTCGCCAGCCAGGTCAACATCCCACCCGGCTACAATCTGGTTTGGTCCGGCCAATTTGAATATATGGAGCGCGCTGCAGAAAGATTACGCATTGTTGTGCCTGCGACCTTGCTGGTGATTTTTTTACTGCTCTACTTTAACTTCCGTAATATTACCGAACCTTTGGTGGTGATGCTCTCTATTCCGTTCGGTTTGATCGGTGGGTTCTGGTTGATCTACTTGCTAGGTTTTAATCTTTCGGTGGCGGTGGTGGTCGGCTTTATCGCACTGGCTGGTGTGGCGGCAGAAATTGGCGTGCTGGTATTGACCTTTATCGATCAGGAAATAGCCAAGCGGCGCAAAGAAAAAGGAGAGCGTTTAGATGCAACTGAAATCATGATTGCAGTACATCGTGGTACCTCGGAACGGGTTCGTCCCATCGCGATGACGGCGACCGCGATTATCGCCGGACTGTTACCCATCATGTGGGGCACCGGTACGGGTTCCGAAGTCATGCAGCGTATTGCTGCACCCATGGTCGGGGGCATGGTCACCGTCACTTTGCTTTGCCTGTTAGTTTTGCCCGTAATTTACGGAGTGATATTGCAACTACAAGAAAAATATAAACAATTGTGACATTTTTAACTCAATATAAGGATTGAATTATGAAAACAGTAACAAAACTATTATCAAGTATGATCTTCGCCGCTCTATTAGCAACCGCCGGGTCGTTATACGCAGCCGGAGATCACGCGCACGGCCACGATGACGATCATAAGGCGTCTGGGATGAAGCATGATGATCACGGCGGTGACCATTCTAAGTCCGGGATGAAACATGACGATCACGGTTCCGAGCATGGGCATGACGGCCCTAGTTCAGAGAAGGACAACATGTTTCTGAAGAAAAAAGAGATCGATGGTTACATGGTCAGCTTTCACGTCATGAAAGCCAAACCCGGTAAAGAAATGGGTGGCACGCATGACTTTATGATAAAAGTCGAAAAAAATGGCAAAGCGCTTACGGATCTCGTTATGAATACCAAAGTCAAACACCCCAATGGCAGCTCAGAAACCAAAAAAACCATGAAAATGGGAGATTGGCTGATGGCCGGCTATGACCTCGGACACAAAGGCAAGCATCAGTTGATGATTTTATTCAAAACGGCAGATGGAAAAAAACACAAAGGCGGGGTTTATTATTCAGTAAAATAATACCCCTACCTCCCCCACCCTGTCCCTGGGGTCGTTGGCTTTGTCTCCTGAGTCGTTCTATTTCCCCCGTCTCCGGGGGCATGGGTTTTATCTCCTAGTCTCCATGTTTTTGAGCTTCCACATTTTGCATCGCACGTTCTAAAGCTTTACTTATTTACTCCGCTATATAACGGCGTGGATAGAGTTTCCGCTGAGGTGAGGTTTTTCTTGATGCATTTTCTTTTAAATTTATCGATTAAATTCAAAATATGGGCCATTGTCGCTGGGGGTATTGTCGGCCTGATGGTGGTACTGGCTTTTAACTATAATGCCACTAGCCATAACAAAGTGACTTTGGCGCAGGTACGAGACATCTATTTTCCGATACTCGAACGACTCGATACTAATCTGGTTCGTCTGAATACAATAAAAGAAATTTATAGCGCTGCGGTTATTGCCGGAGAGGAGGATATGCTCGAAGACATCACTATTCTAACTCAATCATTAGTGCAGACGCTGAATGAAGTGGCGACCTTGGAGAGCCGTGATCAAGCTGAAGTTGATCACGTTTTGAAAAATTTAACAGCCTACATTGACGTTGCCAATACATTGAGTTTGGGCATGATCGAAGAAACCTTATCTGCTGCTGCGGTACCGGCGATGATAAAGGAAATGAATGAACGTTTGAGTTTAAGCGAAGCGGATTTTAATCAGTTTCGCGGTCATGCTTATCAACGTTTTACGGCGGCGATTGATGAGGCTAACGAGGCTTCGGCCGAAGCGTTGATTATTGGCGTCATGGTCGGAGTGATTATGACCTTGGTGCTTGCTCTGTCAGGTTTCTTGATTGGCAACTCAATCACACGCAATATCGCTGTCGTTGTTTACTCTCTTAAGGAAATGGCGAATGGTGAAGGGAATTTAAGTGCACGACTTAAAAGTGAAAGCAACGATGAAATAGGCGTCTTAGTAGATAGCTTCAATACTTTTGTTAGCAAAATTCAGAGAGTGATTGTCGAGGTAACGGGGTCGACTGATCGAGTCGCTGAAGCGGCAAATGAGATGATGGCGGTTTCTGAAGCGAGTGCACGGGGGATGAATGTTCAGCAGCAGGAAATCGAGCAAGTCGTCAGCGCTATGGCCGAAATGACGGGGTCGGTTGAGAGTGTATCCAAGAGTGCTGGCCGGGCTGCTGACATGGCGAATGGCGCGCGTACCGAGGCTAACGATGGCAAAGCGGTGGTTGAAGAAAATATGCAAGCAATTGATCGTCTTGCTGGCGAGGTTGAGCATGCCGCCGAGGTAATTCAGGAGCTGGATAGTCATAGTGAGTCTATCGGTAAGGTGCTCAGCGTCATCCGCGACATCGCCGAACAAACCAACTTGCTGGCACTCAATGCAGCGATTGAAGCGGCGCGAGCGGGTGAGCAAGGACGTGGGTTCGCGGTGGTAGCCGATGAAGTGCGTACCCTGGCCACCCGAACCCACGAATCGACGCGCGAGATTAACGACATGATTAATCGCTTGCAGGCGGGCACCCGGAACGCGGTGAAAACGATGAAACAGGGGCGCGAACAGGCACAACTCAGCGTGAGTCATGCGAGTCGCGTGCGAGAATATCTGGATCGTATTACCCAAGAAGTTGAGGACATCTCGGACATGAATGTGCAAATTGCCAGTGCGGCGGAAGAGCAAAGCGCGGTTGTTCGGGAGATCAATAACAATATCGTCAATCTTGAACAGGTTGTTACCGAGGGCACAGAGGGTGCCAGCGTTGCCGAACAGGGTAGTGAAAACCTGGCAACGTTGGCGCAGCAATTAACAACACAGGTTTCCGTGTTCAAGGTATGAGAGAGCAAGGAAAGTTCGATTAATAGGTTACGACAAGGAGAAAATTCGACAATGAATAGCAAACTAACCATTTTGGGTAAGGTCACAATTCTGGGTTTGGTGTTATCAGGTTCGACGGCGTTGGCAGTGGACTGGACAGAGCGTACTGATGTTTCGGGCTTCTTTACAACTCGTTACAGTCTGACGGATGAAGCAGCTTATTTTCACGGCGATCGAGACTCTGGTATTAATGAAAAAGGTAGTTTTCAAGGTACTAAATTGGGCTTGACGATCCGTTCTCAGATTAACGACGACTTAAGTGTGGCGATGTTACTGATGTCCTCTGCCAGCGAAAACGATTACAACACGCATGTTGACTGGGCTTTTGCCAGTTATACCTTGAGCGAGGCGTTTACGCTGCGTGCGGGTAAGATCAAGTTTCCAGTCGGGTTGGTCAATGAGTATGTTGACGTCGGTATCACGTATCCGTGGATCAGTGCGCCGTTGTTGCTGTATTCCAACGAGCAAGCGGGTGCTCAGGCAACGCGCGAAGCGTACACCGGTGCCAGTTTGTTATGGTCGGAAGAGGTCGGTGATTGGACTCTCGGTAGTGATTTATTTTTTGGTCAAGTTGATCTCGAAGGGATGGCAGTCAAAGGCGTATTGGGGCTGACAGTTCGTGCTAACTGGGATGATACGGTTGAACTTCAGGCTTCCGCTTACGAAGGCGAAATGAATACGGATCCTGATGGCATGGCGATGATGGCGATGATGAATGAAAAAACGCATGGTGCCAAACTAATCGGCATTAAAGTGGACTGGAATAACATTATTGCTTATGCAGAAGCGGCTCAAGTGACAATGGATGTGAGTAACATGATGGGGAAAAAAATAGGTGATTCCGATGTTTGGTATGCCACCTTAGGCTACAGAATAGGTCAATTTTTACCCCATTTTACTCGCCAGGAATGGGATAGAGATAACGGTAATAATCACACCATTTCAACGCTAGGACTCGCTTACACCCTTTCCAGCTCCGTGGTAATTAAAGTGGAGCAGAGTCAAATTGAAACTGATAATTTTGCCACTCAAGCAGGGCTATTTAACATCATGCCTACCGATGGTTCTACCAATTTGACGAGTCTTGCCGTCGATATTATTTTTTAAAGTACCTTGGAAGGAAAATGATAATGCATAATAAGATAATAAATAAAGTGAATAAACGTTTACCCTTGTTGTTTGTTTCATTGTTGTTTTGGGTGATCCTGTTATTACTTGCAGGGCCAGTGCAAGCCGTCGCCGGTGTCAGTGTCATTGCCCATAAGTCGGTCAGTCTCGATGCGATTACGGCAAAAGAGGCTAAAAAAATCTGGTTGGCTAAAACCAAAAAAATTGAGGGTCTCACGCTCAAGCTGGCAGATTTACCTAAAGGAAGTGGATCGCGTAATTATTTTTACAGTAAAATTGTAAAAAAAAGTGAAGAAAAACTCAGGGCTTACTGGGCTAAAAT
Source organism: uncultured Chromatiaceae bacterium (assembly GCA_964421045.1). Lineage (GTDB taxonomy): Bacteria > Pseudomonadota > Gammaproteobacteria > JAADHS01 > JAADHS01 > JAADHS01. The sequence continues at coordinate 9,290 of CAYQVF010000017.1, read as the reverse complement.
TGTTTTTTCCGGAAAGGGGGTGCCACCTAAGCCTCTCTCTTCAGACGACGAAGTGGTCAACTGGGTCGCATCCACACCGGGGGCGGTGGGTTACGTAGACAGTGCCGCCGTGAATGATTCAGTCAAGGTCTTGTTAGTTGGACAATAGGGTCTATTTTTGAGTGCTCGTTTTTGGTTTTATATGCAGCGTATTTTCACCGTATACGAACAAAAATAGGGCGCAATATGAAATATTTTTTCCAAGCTATCACCTAAAGTTCTCTTTGTGGCTAGCCGATAATGGCTTTACAGAGGGCTTGCAATAGATGACTGATTGCAGCGCAGGGATGCAGAGGAATTTTTTATGGGTCTATTTTCAAATTTATCTATTCGTATCAAGGTGCTACTTATTGTTGCGGGGGGGGTTGTTGGTTTAGCGGTGACGTTAATTTTCAACTACAATGCCACCAGCCATAATAAAGTGACCCTAGAGCAGGTGCGAGATGTTTATTTTCCAGCACTCGAAAAACTTGATGCCAATCTGATTCGCCTGGGTCAAATTCAGGAAATTTATAGCGCTGCAGTGATTGCCGCAGAAGAAGAGATGCTCGAAGAAATTGCCAGCTTGTATAAAACGGCAGTGCAGGCGCTTAACGAAGTCGCGGCACTGGATGTCAACAATAAAAATAAAGCAGAGCAAACACTCAAGGATTTGACAGCTTATATTCAGAGTGCCGATGAGTTGAGCCGAGGGATGATTGCAGAGACCTTGTCCAATGATTTATTGCAACCCCTGTTACAAGAGATGAACGAACGACAAACCCTCGTTCAGGAAGAAATGGAAACATTTCGTAGCGAGGCGTATCAACGTTTCACAGGGGCGATTGACAAAGCCAACGATACTTCGGCTGAGGCGTTGGTGATGGGGGTAGTTATCGGTATGATGATGGCGTTGGTGCTGGCTATTGCAGGGTACTTGATTGGTAACTCGATCACTCGCAATATTGCTGTCGTTGTTCGTTCTCTCAAGGAAATGGCGAGTGATGAGGGCGATCTGACAACACGACTCAAGAGTGAAAGTAATGATGAAATAGACGCACTTGTTCAGGGGTTTAACACGTTCATCGCCAAAATTCAGCGAGTGATTACTGAAGTCACGGGCTCGACGGGTCGAGTGGCTGAAGCGGCGAACGAGATGAAAAAAGTTTCCGAAATGAGTATGCTGGGGATGAATGCCCAACAGCAGGAAATTCAGCAAGTCGTCACGGCCATGGCGGAGATGACCTGTTCAGTGGACAGTGTTTCTCAAGGTGCCAGCCGTGCTGCTGACATGGCGAATAGCGCTCGTGCCGAGGCCAACGATGGCAAGTGTGTCGTTGAGGAAAATATGCAAGCCATAGATCGTCTTGCGGGTGAGGTTGAGCATGCCGCTGAGGTGATTCAGGAGCTGGATAGCCATAGTGAGTCGATTGGCAAGGTGTTGAGTGTTATTCGCGATATCGCTGAACAAACCAACTTATTGGCGCTCAATGCGGCGATTGAAGCGGCGCGAGCAGGTGAGCAAGGGCGAGGATTCGCGGTCGTGGCGGATGAAGTGCGGACTCTGGCCATTCGCACCCACGAATCAACGCGCGAAATTAACGACATGATCAGTCGCTTGCAGGCGGGGACTCAAAATGCCGTGCAAACGATGCAACAGGGGTGTGAGCAGGCGCAGATTAGTGTTAATCAGGCTGGTCGCGTACGACAATCACTGGATCGAATTACTCAGGGGGTTGAAGAAATTTCAGACATGAATGTGCAAATTGCCAGTGCCGCAGAAGAGCAGAGCGTTGTCGCTAAGGAGATTAATAACAATATCGTCAATCTAGGCCAGGTTGTTACCCAAGTGACAGAGGGTGCCAGCGTTGCCGAAACTGGCAGTGAAAATCTGGCCACGCTGGCAGGCCAGTTAAAAGAACAAGTGTCGGTGTTCAAGGTCTGAGCTAGAAAGTGGCAATGGCTTTGACACGTTCTGTTTTGCTGTCAGCATTAATGTAACCAATAACAGCCGGGTTTTCTGCAACCAGTTCAATAACTTTGGCATCGTTGTCCAACTCCTTAGGGGGGTTCCCTTTGCCACTAAACATTAATCTTGACCAATAGGCTTTGATTTGTTTGGATGATTTCCCCAAGGCGTGTTGATCAAAATGTTTGCGAACATCCGATTTGCTTGAATGGTTAACAGGCAGGATGGCGCTGCCTCCAGGGTAACTTTTCATTTTACCCAAAAAAATCCGTTTGATTTCTTTATCAGACAGCGTAACCGGGTTGTCTGGATTGATCACCACGATAATTTCTACATTGTTCGCATGGCTTAAGCTCAACGCAGTTAGCGACAAGGTGATTAGAATTAGGGCAGTAAAAATTTTCATTTTAATCTCCATCTAAAAAACAGTCGTTAAGGCAGTTTGAATTAAAGAAGTATTCATTCCGGAGACTGTATCATCATCTTCATAATTTGTGTATTCAACTTTAAATGCGACGGAATCGCTGACATCCCAACGGAGCCCCAGCGTGTAAAATTTGCTGTCTTCTTGGACGGCTGATAACATGTTTTTCTCCGTCGCAGTTATGAGATTAGTCAAGGCTGGGGTTCCTCTAGCCTTATCGAGTATACCAAAATCCGCTGTGTTCTCATCGGCACCATAGGTAATGTGTAGGAGTACCGTATCAAAATATTTTCCAAAACTTATATAGAAAGAATTTTGTTCAGGGAAAAAATTGTCACCTGTCCGAATTTTAGTATATTCACTAACTAACAAGTAATCATTATAATTGATAGTAAAGCCAACGCCAGCAAAATCGGCATGATCGTCCTTGATTTCCAGCTCGTCAGCAGTGCCAGCTAAGTTAGCGAATGGTGTATTACTCAAATCGCGCCAAAGCTTCAGAAGAGGTGCCATTTGATCTAATTCTATAGCTATTTCTGCTCGTGCATAACTGGCTCTTAAGGTTAACCAGTCACGATTAAGGGTCCAAGAAGCCGTCAAAATATTTGAAAAGTCGGCTTCTCTTTGTTCGTTTAAAAGCAAAGCTGGATCACGATTTCGTCCTACTGTGACATGCACGGTTGAATCAATATCGCCCATTGTGCTTTTATATATGGAGCTGACACCATCAAAAACATCAAAGGGGAGGCTGTAAACACCACTGGGAGGGGTAATCCAGTGATACGCATAAGAGACATCGAGAAAATCGGAGTACATATAAAAAGGCGCTCGTTGTCTGCCGAATAATAATCGCCAGTTATCGTTTGCATCGTAACTGAGAAAGGCCCATTCAGCATTCATCTTCCAAGATTCTACACCGCGAGCAATAAATTGAGTGGTGAAGCCCCAGCCATCCGCCAGCTCAGCGGATGCTTGTAGGCCAATGAGAGATTGTGCATTAAAACCAATTTGGTCATCGTAGCCTTCATAGCTAATTTCATCATCCGTTATGCTGGTGTCCTTTGTACTTTCATCAAAAATAATCCCGCCTGCAAGCGTTGCAAACCCAGAAAAATTAACTTCCCCGGCGAGTAGGTTTAGCGGTAAAAAAAATACAAAAAACACCAATATTTTTCTAAGGTTTGTCATGTATCGTTTCCTTTCTTGCCAGTTGTAACAGTGTGAAAATTATTGGGCAAATGGTTAGGTTCTGCCGTTTTTGGTTTTCGTGCCCGTAACTATGTTCAAAAGAAATTATTTTTACCGTTCGTCTCCAAAATAGAATCGATGGCGAGCCTTTCAAAAAAGGTGAGAATGTTCAAGTTCAAACAGTACATTAACGCCTGTTGAAGTATTGTCAAGAAAATAATTTTATCAGTTAAAATCCACACCCTAATCTGAGAATAATTTACCCGAATTTTCGCCAAAAACGCTTATTATAAGCGCTGAATTAGATAACCAACCGCTTCTCAATATGTGGTTTTTACTGTGTTGTGATTCATGTTTTTTAGCTTCGATCAGGGTGATGGTTCGAAGATAAATCGCTTCAGGTTTTTTGCATAAAATTACCTCTTTACTCCCGAAGTATTCAGCATTGTTTCACTTCATCATGCGAAGCAATAAGCGGAGTTAGCGTAACGAATTAACATTCGCCTGTTCGTAATAAGTTGGGAATATTTAAAAAATTTTAAACTTTTCTTTTGTTCTTCCGATACCCCGTTTTACAAGGAGCCAGTAAAGTGAAACCGGGAGTTATGGTGGGGGTTTTAATTTCTCTGTGTTGAACCGCTTCTTGATTGATTTAAACATATAACAGAGTTTTGAAAGGGATTGTTGAATGAACGTAAAAAATTTTCGCTATGCCAGCTTGTTGCTGCTTTCGATAGCGCTATTGAGTTTGTCTTTATCTGCAAATGCGACTCATTTTAGAGGGGGCGGGATTACCTGGCAGGCTGTAGAGCTTGATGCGGATGGTCAAATAAATGATGTGAATATCACAGTAAAAACGGCATGGGCGTTCGGGAATGGGACTATTCCTAATATTGCTATTTTACCATCACTTTCTGCTCCCCAAGTGAGTAATTCGAGTATCAATATCGGCTCGAGCTATACGTTGAGAACCACTGTATTTCAGGCTAAAAATCTTGATCTGAGTACAAAATATTTAGTGTCATTTTCTGGTGGAGCTCGAATTGGCCCTTTGTTAAATAATGCCAATGGAAACTGGAATATCCAATCTGTTATTTTTCTCAAAGACGATAATCTGGCACCAAAAATTGATTTACCCATATTATATGATGTCCCTCAATTACAGTCGGATGGCTCCACAACGCTGGCTGATTTTTCATTCAAGGTGAATACTGCAGACCCCAATGCTGATCAGGTTCAGTTTCGACTGGCTAATTCGACAGAAATGGGTGGTGGTTCTAATCCGGCTGGTTTTGCTATTGACGCTAATACCGGTGTCGTGACCTGGACAGGATCAGGCGCATTAGCATCGGGGTTATATAGTGCTGGTATTATTGCTGAAGACCTTGACTCTACCGGCGCGGTTAAGTCAAAAAGTGGGGCTGATTTCATTCTGGATTTGCAGAACCAGGCGGAAGTTCAATTTACCACTACCGGTGGCATACCTTCTTCCAATACAGTCGTGGTTAATAAAGGCGATACCTTTAATTTTGCTGTTAGCAGCGGTACATCGATCATTACGTCAGCCAGCCTGGGTGATTTAGATGGCACATTAACAGAGCCGACTGAAAATAACTATGTATTTACACCAGGGGCTATTGGTTCAGGTTTAGAGCCGGGTACTTATCCCGTGACGATTGAAGTGGTTGATTCGGGTGGGTTAACAACCAATAGTTACCTGCCTTTAACGTTTATTGTCGTTAACCCCAATGCTCCTCAGCTGACTAATATCGAAGGGGATACCACAACGTATTCAATTGTTGCACAACAGTTAATTGATGCCGGTCTTGATGCGGTTTTGACGGATGCAGATAGCCCTGATTTGAATGGTGGTTCATTGAAACTGCAAGTGATATTTATTGATTCTGAATTTGAGTCATTAGGGATTACCTCGGTAGGAGATGGGGTGGGTGAAATCCGGGTTACAGGCTCAGAAATTTTTTATGAAGGCAATAAAATAGGTGAAATTAACAGTATTGAAAATGGTGTAGGTACGGCATTGCAAATTCAGTTTACATCCTCTAATGCCAGCCTTGTTGCTGTTCAGGCCTTAGTCCGCAGTCTAAATTACACCGATATGTTTTTATTGAGAGATATAAGTATACGCAACCTGACCTTATTTATTGCCGACGGGGATGCCAATAGCAGCTCTTATCGGCTTAATGTTGATGTGCAAGGTCACCCCAGTGCGCCGACATCAGGTGCACCACTTGAAGCCAGCAATAGAATGACTCTTCAGGATGGGGGGTCGTTAGTTCTGACGACCAGTCAATTACGTTACGCCGATCCAGATACAGCGGCAACATCAATTACCTTAAATGTGAGTGGGCTTGCCAATGGTCGATTTGAATTGGTGACTAATGCCGGTGCGGGCATAAGCAGTTTCACTCAAGATCAAGTGAACAATGGACAGGTTAGATTTGTTCACGATGGTAATGGTTTGCTGCCCGCATACAGTATATCCGCAGATGATGGTGTTAATGCGGTCACTTCGCCTTCTGCCGCAACCGTGTTTTTTAGCGTTGTTTCTACCGGTTCGGCTAGTGTGGCTGAAAATATTACAACAGTAGCAACGGTGACTTCATCCGCTATTTCATCCCCTACAAGTTTTTCTATTATCAGTGGTGATGACCGCACGCTGTTTAACATTGATTCGTCTACTGGTGAATTAACTTTTATTTCTGCACCGGATGCCGATTCACCCTCGGATGCCGATTCAGACAATGTTTATATCGTTGATGTGAGAATTACTGATGGACAGAGTAATGACATAAAAACCATGAGCATCACAGTAACTAATGTAAATGAAATTAATATTACAAGCGATGCCTCAATTAATGTAAATGAAAGCAGTAGTACTGTTATCACGGTCATTGCACAGGATGAATTGTCCTCAACTATCGTGTATAGCTTGTCAGGTGGGGTTGATCAGAGCGATTTTACGATCAATAGTAGCTCTGGAGAATTGAACTTTTCCAATGTTTCAGATTTTGAAAGTCCATCTGATAGTGACACTAATAATACTTATACGGTTATTGTGACGGCAGATGCAAATGGTGTTAGTACGTCTCAGACGATAACGGTTACGGTCATAAATGTAGATGAGATGCCTGTATTTACAAGTACTCCCTCTTTTATGCCAACGGAAGGTAGCACAGCAGTAGGAAGCATTACGGCACAAGATCCTGAATCAAGCAATTTAACCTTTTCATTGACCGGTGGTGCCGATGTGAGTGCCTTTAGTATGACCACTTCAGGTGTTCTAAGCTTTAATACGGTGCCCGATTTTGATGCCCCAATGGATAGTGATGCTGATAATAGCTATGTTGTCGAGGTCACTGTCAGTGACGGTTCTCTTTCTGCTGTACAAACGGTAACCGTTAATGTACAGAATTTGAATGAAGTTGCCATTACAAGCAATGAGGGTGCTTCAATCGCATCAATTAATGTAAATGAGAATAGTAGCGCTGCTGCAACGGTAGTTGCACAGGATGAATTGTCATCAACTATCGTATATAGCTTATCAGGCGGGGTTGATCAAAGCGAATTTACGATCAACAGCAGCTCTGGAGAATTGAGATTTGCCAATGTTCCAGATTTTGAAAACCCATCTGACAGTGACGCTAATAATACTTATACGGTCATTGTGACGGCAAATGCAAATGGTGTCAGTACGTCTCAGACGATAACGGTTACGGTGATCGATGTTGATGAGGCTCCTGTATTTACTAATATCTCATCTTTTATGCCAATGGAAGGTGATACGGTAGCAGGTACCCTGACGGCACAAGATCCTGAATCAAGCAGTTTAACGTTTTCATTGACCGGTGGTGCCGATATGAATGCCTTTAGTCTGACTACGTCAGGAGTGCTGAGTTTTAATACCACGCCAGACTTTAACGCTCCAACGGATAGTGATAGTAACAATAGCTATATTGTTGAGATTACTGTCAGTGATGGCTCCTCTTCTGCTGCGCAAACAGTAACGGTTAATGTGCAGGCTAATCTGGTTCCAGATACAGATTCCGATGGCGTACCTGATACATTTGAGAAGTCTACGACGGATACGGATGGCGATGGTATGGCCAACAATCAGGATACAGACAGTGATGGTGATGGTGTTTCCGATAGTATTGAAATTGGTGTCAATGGCAGTGATACAGACGGAGATGGTATCGATGATTTCTTTGATGTTGATCAGACTGGAGGCATTGATGCAAACGGTGATGGTATTGATGATAATCCGTCATTCAAAGATACGGACAGAGATGGTATCCCGGATTATCTTGATAAAGATGATGCCAATACATCTGAAAATGCGCTAGGTGGCGATAGTGATGGTGATGGTATACCCGATCAGGTTGAGTGCCCATCTTATCCAGCATGTGCCGATTCAGATAATGATGGTATCCCTGATTATTCTGATTCTGACACAGCGACGGTAAGCAACTCACTTCAACCTGTTGGTACGGCGCTAAGTGGTGGCGGGGCAATGAATCCTTTAATTTTGTTATCATTTTTATTGTTTAGATTTATTAGAACGCAGAAACGTATCGTGATTATGGCCGCTACATTGTATGTTATTTTTGTGGCTTCTGTTGTCAATGCTGCTGATTTGAATTGGTATGGTGGCATGGGTGTCGGTGTTTCAAAGTTAGACCCCGATACGGGTAGAACTGTCTTTACCGTTGATGATGATATCGATAAGGGTTATAAAGTTTTCCTCGGTTATAAGATTAAAAAAGACTGGTTTGTCGAAATCGATTACCGTGATTTAGGCACAGTAACAATGGAGACCTTTGGTGAAATAGACTACAAAACCTTTGGCTTAAGTGGTCGCTATAACTTTTTTGACTATAATTTGGCTGGAAATGAACTGGTGTTTTATGCAAAACTAGGCTTAGGTGTTTTGGATAACAAGGCTAATATTCCATTTAATGATGAAAGGTCTACTCAAATTTCCTATGGCATTGGTGCTGAATATACTCTAGTTAAGTCTTTAAGTCTGCGAACAGAAATGGAGCGCTATTCCGGTGATGCATCATTTTTATCGATCAGCTTAGTGAAGTATTTTGGCAGAAAGCTCCACTAGGCGCGGATGTGATGGGTGCCTCATTATTTTCTAGTGAGGCGCTCATATTGGATTTATCTTTTTCTATGTTGATGACAGTGAGGGAAAGTTTAGCATTGTGAGCCAACCCAAGGGTTGGGTGTCGCTTTAGTTATGCTTGAATTTTCAGCTCCTATAGGTTGCTCATTGCGCAATTTTGCCTTTAGAAAATCAATGAGGACACGTACCTTAAGCGGTAGATAGCTTCGGGAGGGATACAGTAACCAGGCCGCAGTATCCAAATTCGCAGCAGTTACTTTATAGTTGGTAAATAGCTGAATTAATTCTCCAGTTCGCAACTCTTGCCAGACGGCCCAGCGGGGTAGAAATGCCAGCCCCATACCGGATTGCGCAAAGGTTTTTAAGGTAACGGAATTGGTCATTCGCCAACGACTTCGCACCGACACAGTATTCGTGTCGCCGCATTTGTCCAGAAAATGCCAATGGGCAAAGTTACTCATCGGAAAATGCAGACATTCATGTTTTATTATTTCTGTTGGGATATGCGGGTTGCCGTGTTGCTTCAAATAGCCTGAACTGGC
>CAYQVF010000016.1:0-48243 GCA_964421045.1 uncultured Chromatiaceae bacterium | reverse complement strand
GACCAAGCGGCATGATACAAATTAGGTATGCATTTTATGCAACGCTAGGGTTTACGCGTATTATACCCAAACCTCAATCACCATAGGGGTGGCTATCTGACCTGGAGGGTAAGAGCTTTTTCGTCATGTCAACTACACCTGTTTGTGACGATTGTTCTGTATAGTGTTTATAGTATCGCCCTATCTGCATAGCCATCCACAACCATAACATTGAAAGCAATACATTGATGGCAGCAAAGGCACCCAACTTTAACCCGAACAAAGTCGTACCCGCAAAAACAACCCCGGCCTGAATTAAATCGCCAAGTCGCCAAAAAAAAGTATCGATCGTGGTTTTCCCCAAGTATTTCGAACTGGTACACACAGGAAGAAAAAGCGCATGGCGACTGGTTGCATTGATCGAATAATCTGTGCTGTTTTCGATAATTTTAATAATACGCACTACTGCAAAAACGGGGAAAAAAGCAATCAAGGCATAACCTATGGTTGTAATCAAAGGTAATAATAATATGGCACCCGGAACACCAATCACCTGGTAGATTCTCGAAACAAGAAAAAACTGTAACAGCAAACTGATCAAGTTGACCCAAAAGAAAAAGTCCGAATAAAATTCACCAATCCGCATACCTCGTTCGTCGTTAGAAGCAATACTGGAAAAATGATCTACGACCATGCTCGCCAAAATATACTCCCCTATTGAATTAACACAATTGAGCAACACGACGAGCACGGCCAAAATTCTCAAGTAAGGTAATTGCATCACCAGGTGCAAACCACCCAGCATTGAATTCCAATCAACCGTGGTTGCAGACCGAATAGAGGTATTCGAGTCCGGGGTTTTAACTCGCCCCCCTAAACTGCTCAACACAAGAATGACTGCCGCCAGTAATAATAAAGTATACGGCCCTACATAAGAAAAAAGCTCTGAAGCACAAACGGAACCTAAAACAGCACCCAAAGAACCACCAAAACCAATAATCGCAAACAGTCGTTTACCTGACGTGGGGCGATGCAGGTCTGCAACAAGCGCCCAAAACTGGGCAACTTGTGTCACACTGAAAATACCCAACCAAATAAAAAACGGTATACTAATCGCTAAACCATTGGATCCCGCCAACCAGAATCCAAGCAGCGTCACGACAAAAAAAGCGGTGATTCGATTATATAATTTTTCGCCAGAGACACGCTTGTAGAGTGCGCTGTAAAGCGGAATCGCAATTAAAAGTACCACCGCCTGCAAAGCCACCGAATAACTGCGCAGCTCCGCACTGCCATCTGCGAGAATAAAAGCTTCGCGAGCCGGTTTAAGCAAGTAATAAGCAAACAAAATAAGAAAAATACGCAGTGCCAGCTTAAGCGTCGGCCCGATTTCATCACTGTGTATCGTCGCAGACAGTGACATGACACGACCAGCCAGTGCTTTTAAATGACGGGTCATTTATTCGCCGAGCAAGCGACAAAACGCAACATTTGTGATGGCCTGATGATTACATTATTTATACTGATCACATTGGACAGAGGATTAATATGCACATCAAGCTTTTGCCAATGCTCACCATCCAGAGCCCATAGGTCAAGATTCTGTTCAACTCGCCCCCTTCCCAGTTCCTGACGCTGTGAGTCTTCCTGTAAATAATCCAGTTGCAAATCTATGAGTCGTGGTTTGAACGGGGTTCGCAAAGTCAAAAACCAGTTGCGCTGGATACAAGATGAGGCATCGTAGCCCGGAGGTATGACGGTTGGCGTATGTTTTATTTTAGATTCAGTGCTGAATTCAGCCAACCCGTAGTCATCTTTCAATTTTATTGCTGCCAAGAGGTAACCATAAGCCGGTGCGACAATCAGCGCATATTGATTATTACTTGGCATTTCCAGACTGGCAGACACATTGACACTGAGTGGCGGTCGGGGGGGGGCATCAGCCGGATCCCAAATCGCAAGTTCTGGATCCCAAGGTATTGCCCCTTTAAAAATAATGCGCAGATACGCATGTCGTCGCTGCACGTAGTGCCAAAGACTTTCTGTTTCTTGCATAAAATTAATCTGGCTATCCTTAAGATAGGGATCATCAAGGCGGTCGGACTGAAATTTTATACTGGTGTTGTTAATACGGGCGCGCATATTTTCTGGGCTAAACCAGCCAAAAGTAGTCTCAAGCCCATTCTTTTTTTCCCCAAGAAGATGCAACAATCGCTCAGTAAAGCGCTTTTTGAGAACCGGATTACGTAATGTTTTTTCTTTTAATGGGTTCGGTGCACCCAGCTCAGGCGGATAAAAATATTGGAAATTATCGTTCAACACATCTTTTGGAAACGGTAGATAAGCATCCCAATTACGACCGAAGGACAGATCATAATCCCAAGGGATCACCACCCATTTTCCAGTAACAGCTGATTGATAAAGAAAGTAATTTTTATTATATGTATCGCCATTACTGGCAAGCACATTGAGTACCAGCCAGTTGATCACCGAATCAACGTCAAAATGTGTTTCCAGGTACTCATTAAACTCTGCAACGGGCGTTTGAGCAAGCTGATCCACCAGTGTTTGCAACGGTGAAAAATCTTGGTCACGAGGCGAAAGTTTGAACCAGCAATCCGCCAGGGTATTATTTTTGTGCGGTAGAAAATCGCCACAAAATTGTGAATCTGAAGGATGAAAAAACTGCCCGTCGGAACCCAATCCATAGCGCGTCATAACCTGCGGATCCAGCCACTCGGTATGCATAAATAATCCCTTGTAATCGTCGTTAATGTAGACACGAACATATTGCAATTTGGGGCCGGGCATGCCCAGCGCATGCGCCAATTGCCAAACGAGCCATTCACGCTGCATCGAACCATCTGTCGCCATAGCATCGAGGGATATTTTTCTCTGGCCTCGCCACTGCTGTTCGCTGTCAAGTTTGATTAAAATACTTTTCTTGGGAAATCGCCTGGTAAAACTGCCGGACACTTTGACTCGGCCTTTCAGTAATTCTCCGTCGTCATCCTTGACGCTTACGGCAAACGAAGAGGTATCATGCTGATCCTTACGAAACAAAACCTCGGCATCAACCGGTCTCATATTAAGGTGAATGCGCCCTATATTCATCTGCGACAAATCCACTTGCTCCTGAGCATGACCCGAGGCGCTAATAAAAAACAGAACAAACATGCCGGTAGAGATAAACATCCAGGCATAGCGATGAGTAAAACGAGTTGATAACTTCATAAGGTTCACTGTCTCCAGTCGTAGCTGATATTCAGACCCACCGTCAAGTTGTTAGTGGCATTTCTACCCCACAGAACATGACCCATACTTGTTTGGTAAGACCAGCGTGTATTGATACGACTGGACCATGAGATGGCTGCTCTTATCTTGTCGAAATCCGTCAAGCGAGTACGATTCTCGAACTTAACTTTTTCGGGTGATTCATTGCGAAAGGAAATATCGCTGCTAATACGCACACTGATCCCACTGACTGCGGTAATACGTCGACGTACAGAAAAAGAACTGAGAAACTGATCCGCAGGAGGACCTTGCCAAAGGCGAATAGAAGTACTCCCTTCCCAGGACCAGGGACTAAGCATAGATCTCCCCCTCTCCCTGGAGGACCAAGCCACTCCGCCCTCAATACCAAACCGGCCATTACCTAAGCGCGATGGATTATTACGGTCATACCCAGTCGGTATAATAGCCGTAATTTCCCAGCTTTTACCATTACTGTAAATGTCCAGTCGCCCTCGAATACCCAGCGTCAGATCACCAACTCCGGTAAGCTCATCATCGCCACAACGAACAGAGCCTGCACTTAATCCTGCGACCAGAGTAGAATAGTAGCTATACCCATATTCAAACTTGTGAAATGTTTTCCAGTCATTATTCCGACAATCTGCGTCCTGCAGATCACTCTCACCATCCCAAAACTGATCTCCTGTCGAATAACTGGTACCGGCCCAGTAATAACGATCGCCTTCGGAACGCATCCAGGGACTGGCCGCCTGCGCGATGGCAACACCCGTTAATAAAGCCAGACTCAGCAAGCCTTGTTTAAAACGTCTCTGCTTCATTAATTTTCGCATGGCCTGACCTCATCATCATTCGGAATTGAATTAGCACCTTGCCAGACAGCCTGAATCATCAACTCTGCAGGTTTGTTTTGTACTGTATAATCCGCATCATCTTCACCCCCGGCTTGCGGTGAGCTGCTCCATTGCCATATCCAAACGCCGTCAATCCAGGGGCGATCGACAGACGTCAGCCATTCCTTAATAATGACCGCTTGCATTTGGCTGTCCGCTCGCGGTTTTTCATCGCGTAATTTTTGCCAATCCCAAGGGTGCGGCTCCCAACCTTCGGCAGAAGGCATACCAATTTCAAGTATCCAAACTGCTTTATCCGTATATTTTCGAGTTATTGCTCGAAGCTCGTCCATGAGCCGATCCGTCACCGCTAAAACTTGACCCGCATTCGCCTTTTTTGGAAATACGGGATACAAAGTCACTCCGATATTATCGAGTAAACCCCAGTATGGAAACTCGACAACACCTTCGATACCATGCGCGGCATAAGTGATACGTCCGTTGAAGTGACCACGTACAGCCTGAATAACCGCTCGCCAGTATTTACTTTTTCGCAACTGCTTCATTTCAGTGCCAATCACAAAAGCATCAGCCTGGTTTTTTTCCGCTATTCTGGCGTAATGTATGATATGTTCAATATAGTGCTTGAACCAGACTCGCTCATCCGTATCAGACCTCAGCTTAATCTCTCCAGCCCAGGAACCACTGACCAACAACTGGGGTTTGACAATCACATGCAGACCCTGGCGCTTTGCTTCACGGATCCCGGCAATCAGTTGCCCGTCAGTGACATTATCTGCCAATGATGGCGTCACTGCGTGCTTACTTTTTTGCTTCATAAAGGGAATCAAAATAATAGAATTAGCACCGGTTTTTTGAAGTTTTTTTAATGACTGGCAGACACGAGACGAATCCAGTGTCGTCTGCCTGTCCTGCAAGAAATTAAACCCTCGTAGAGCACTTGCATCGACACTCTGCCCCATTAACAGCAGCACGCTAACCCAGACCAGTGACACACCACGCAATCTATCAATCCGAGACATGCCTGAATACCCGCCAGCCTTGATAATCATAAATTCGCCTATAGCCTTTCATGCCATCGTTATACAAGTCAGGAAAATGTTTGTTGATACGATCCCAACCTCCTTTCTTTATGCGCGGATCGGGTACGACGATATATTCTATGTCAGGTCTTTGCTGACGAGCCTGTAATTTAAATTGATCTGACCGAGGTAGAGCCATTTTTTCTGCATCGCCGCGAGCTGCAATAGCACGATAAGCAGTCAAATCATCGATCAGCATTTCACCTCGATGCCTGGATAAAAACCGTCCTAACGCCAGGTCTGTTTCATGTATATTGCCTTGATAACCCAAAAGCGCTTTCTGCCAATCACGCTCGACAGGATCCGGCGTCTGCAAAAAATGGTGCCAGCCCGATACCCCGCCCACAAAAAGTAACAAGACAACAGCAGGAAATTTCCAGCCCTGGCGAATTCGAAGCACGCTTAACTCCGCCATCACACCCACCATAAGCAATGCCAGCATTTCAACAGGACGTTCCAGATAAAACTTACTGCTCGCAAACGCAATGGCAATCAGGGGGACACACAGCAACACTAAACTAACTTTCAAATGATTTTTGCGCTTCACAAGCAGAGCTAACAGCAATAAGACAATCGGAAAATAAACGATTAATAGCACCACCGAGGCACCCAGTGGAGCTAACCACAGACCCCCATAACGACTCAGCCAGGGTGAATCAGGGGTATGCTGCCAACCGCCAAGAAAGGTCGAATTCGGTTGATGGATAAAATTATTGGCAGCCCCTTCAAAAATCCAGCCCAGATAGCCCCATGCCAGTATGGCCACGACCAGCGGTATAGCAATTACAAGGTAGACACTGACGGGCGATGCCAGAAAAATACGCCGTGGTGCAATTAATGCAAAAAAAGGGAAAAGAGCGATATATATAAACAATGCGCCTGCGTCAATAAAAAACAATAGAGCCAGCAATATGCCCAGCATGATAAAAGAGCGTAAATCGGCTTGAAAACTCATCCGTAAACACGTTCGATACACAAAGTAAAAGACCAAAATAGTGAGCGCCAGATTTCCACCTGTCGTTGCCGCCCACAACAAAGGCACTTGCAACAAGACCAACAACAGTAGCAAGGCACGTTGCCATAGTGTCAGTTGTTTCTGACGTAGCTGGTAGTTCCAGACAACAAGCAAGAGTGCAACCAATAAACTGGATAAAAGATAAGGTGCCGCCCCCTGTGAATTGCCTGGCAACCAAGAAAAAGGCATTAACAAATACAATGGGACGTGCGGTGCATTCAGCCCAAGGTGCTCGATACGAAACTGATCTGCATCCATCACCCCTAAAACTTTGACCCAGTCTCGTAACGCAACTTCATTGCTGAAATTGTTGCTTACCAGCCAGATAGAACACACCGCCAATAACACCCCAAGCAACAGCAGCCAGACAAAATCGGCGCCCTGTCTACTCGTCGATATCATGACAGTATCACCATCATGCGCCGGCCTGATCCTTTTTTTTACGCGGATCAGCATCTAGAAACCGAGTTAAACCATGCGTGGTTTTTTCCCAATAAAAAGGTTTGTGTATCAGTTGCCAAAGTGCTTTATAAGCTGCAATTGACATCATTAGCCAATAAACCGGGACGGTCAGCGCCCAGGGAATCAAATGATATAGATGGCGTTTGAATACGCTCAGCGCGGATAAATAAACCAACAACCCGTTACCCAGTAACAGGCTGAACAAGCTGATGTACAAGATAATGGGAGGAAAAACGACATCCATGAGATGAGTCTGGCTATATAACCAAATAAAATACATTAAATACAAAACAGGCGCCAACAAACAACTGAGTACAGCGCCACCTATGAAAAACTGGAAACCCCAAAAGCCAACATGACCCAATGACTTATACAAGCGCACGGGGTGACGCATATGCACAAGGTAGGTCTGCATATAGCCCTTGATCCAACGCGAGCGCTGACGGATCCAGTTACCCAGTTGATTATTAGCTTCTTCGTAAGTCGTCGAATTGACCACACCGACATGGTAATTTAACTGCCTCAAGCGAATACCCAAATCCGCATCTTCAGTCACATTATAGGGATCCCAAGCGTTAATTTTTTTCAAAATTCGAAATTTAAAATGGTTCGAAGTACCTCCCAGAGGAATCGGTATTTTCAACGATTCAAGTGCCGGCAAGTAAAAATCAAACCAGAGCGAGTACTCCAGAGTAAACATCCGTGTGAGCCAATTTTCATCTGCATT
Organism: uncultured Chromatiaceae bacterium; assembly: GCA_964421045.1. Lineage (GTDB taxonomy): Bacteria > Pseudomonadota > Gammaproteobacteria > JAADHS01 > JAADHS01 > JAADHS01. The sequence continues at coordinate 40,872 of CAYQVF010000016.1, read as the reverse complement.
AAAATAATTAAGGCGAGCCTGAATGACCGCAGTATTATCCGGTGCTTTGCGAAAAGCGATGACCGCTTTTTTTAATTGGTCATGCTCAGGCTTATCTTCAGCATCATAAATCGTGACCAGTTCGCCACGCGCAAAATTCAGCGCATAATTACAGGCCTTGGGCTTGGTTTGAGGTAACGAACTGGGCACTCGAATAATTTCAAACATTCCTTCCAAGCCCAGGTCTTTGGCTGCAGCAATTGTTTCCTCATCATCTTCTTCCAGTATCAGCTTGATATCTAGCTTTGAAAGCGGATAATCCATATTTCTCAGCGATTCCGTAATAATGGGCAACACGTCCGGTTCCTTATACATCGGTACAAGAACCGTATACAAAGGCAAATCACGGTCATCGATAGCCGCGACCTCTTCATCCGTAACTTTGACATCTATTTTTGTATGGCTACCTACCCACGCAAACAACATGCGCAACCCAAAATTCAACAGCATAAAAATACTGATAAAAATATTAACCAGAATCAGGGTCATCACCGGCCACAATGTAACAGACACAATAAACGTAGATAAAATAGCAAAAACCCAACAAAGTTGCTGACTGGTAAAAACTTGTCCCGCTGAATTCTCGGGTTGTTGTCGAGCGAGCTCATTGATCGCCAGGTCACTGAAATGATGATCTGCTTTACTTTGCGCTGACCATATAATATCGAATTTGGATGTTATAACATAATCATATGAACCACTGCTCTGCGCATTCATATACTCAAACACAGCTGGCGTCGAGTCAGCGATTGCAAACAACGTATACCCCTCCATTTTACGGAAAGGTAACACCAGTAACTCGGTATAACGAGTCAGTTCTTCATCCTTCCATAACCGGGTATCAGGAAACGCTTTAAAAAGATTAATAAATGGTTTTCGTTGCTGAATGGCAAGAGTGAGATAAAAATCCTGAGCACGAACCCAACCCTTGGAGAGTAAAATATCACCCAGGCGTGTCCCCCATTTTTCTTGTAGCTCAAGCGCATTATCCAGTTTTTTTTGTGTAAGCAAGCCTCGGGTAACCAACAATTTCCCGAGCGGTGTTATATCACCTGCTGCATTCTTCATGCCTCTCACTATTCCTGATTATTGTTTTGATGTTGACGGGTTCGCCTAAACAGATAAACAATACCCAGCACCAGAGCCAGCCAAACGAAAGCCATTATCCAGAAGCGATATTCACTGGCTATTGTTAACCAGTCTCGAACTTCCGGGTAATGAACTCGAGCCAAATTCGCCTCCACACTATTCAAACTAAATAGCAAACCACTCTGATCCGCAAAGGCGACATCACCTTCATTCAAAAATAGTTTGCGTACATCCGGATAAGGATCACTGTCACCAGACCGTAACCATAGACCGTGCTGACCTTGACTGGTGACAAGCTGGGCAATTGAAACTTTAGATAACTCATTCACCTTCAGTAGAGACTTACCTTTTCTATCCAGAATTTCAATCCCCCCCCGATCATAACTAACACGCGCCTTTAATTTTTCAAACTCAACATCGCCTAATGCAATAAATGGACGCTCAGGACTCAGAGGCTGGCCAGGTTTGGTGAAAATCGCTTTACGGCTGGCAAAAGGTACAGGATAACGTGCTGTAAAAGCAGCTATAAAAGGCAAAGACTGAACCGGATCCTCAAGGTATGCAAAAGGCAAATAGAAATCAAATTGATCGGCAAGATAGGCGGGCAAATCAACAAATCGTTCGGGGCTATCCGTACTCCGTTCAACAATTAAAGTACTCTCAGGTAATAGCTGTACAGGAAATGCAGCGAGGTCGTGTTTACAGTCACCACTGACTTCCGCATGCATAATTTGTATGCGTATGTTGTTATATAGCTGTTGATACCTAAGCGGTAACGGAATTTGCAGATGCTGTATACCTCTGCTGTCATCCAGCTGTTGCGCATAAACCATAATGCCATTTAAATATGCGTACAAACTAAACGCTGTTTTATTCTGCGGAGGGGGCGCAATCAAGTCCACAAATAACCGGGTCGGGCGTGTCCCTGCCGGCATTCTGAAAGGATCTAACAACAACTTCCATTCTGTATTAGCCCGAACATAATGCGTTGACGTATCCATGCCTAGATCAGCAAGCCTGATTTCTCTCGCGTTATCGAGATCATTCAAGTCCGCAGAATAATCAAATTGTTCATTCAACCCAGCCGTAAACGTTTGGTATTGACGACCTGCTACCAGTTTTTGCCAAGTATCGCTCATCAACGCAGAAACTGATATTTCAGTTGGCCTGGTTATTGAAATCACACTACGTAAGGGACTGCTCACCAATTCAATCATGTTGCTATCATCAATGTCTTTCAATGGGGTTGAGCCATTTTCAGCAAGAGGTGAGGATTGCATCTCTAGTTGCAACTGTTTTTCCAGGTTTGATCTGTCTCCGATGACGATATGGCCGATTTCTGGATAATGCGTAATAACCACTTCCTTCCCTTGGCGATACAAGTGATCCATAATCTCCCAGGTTGCACTGTACTCATCTTCGGAAAAAGGTTTGTTTGGTATCGTAAGCACCACTTTTTCAGGCAATAAAACCCAGGCATCACGCAACGAAGCAATACCACCTTGGTAGCCAATAGTGAGTGTTGAGTCGGATTCAATATGTAATAATGCACTGTCGATGCGAGAATCTAGACAACGATCATCCGAGACGAACAAAGCTGCCTTGAGCGTAATATCCAGAGTACCCGCCTGAAGTAAATCAACAGGAATATCAACTTTAAGCTCATGACTATACTTTTCATCCGTCAATTGCACCTGCTTAAGCGGATAACCATTGACCAGTAACAGAACATTTGCAAGCTTGTTCAATAACGGTGAAGTGGTATAACGGAGATGAATATTTGCAGAAGATATGAGTGTATCGCGCGGAACAGAGTAAGCCAATTTGGCTTCATGTCGACTTGCCGCCCCTTCAAAGCTAATGCCATCCTCATAACCCAGTTCTTTCAAACTAATTGATACCTGACCATCCGGCTTAACTACATCCGTCACTTTGCTATTCTGCTTAGCATTCCCTCCCTGTTCAGACAAGGCAACAGCCGGTACAAAAAATAAAAACCCAAAACATACCGCTAGCGCCATTGCCACAGCGCGGATTACTATCTGGAACTTCATGAGATGCCTTAAAAAAATATCTATTTTATGACCCAATAGGGTTTTGAATTCGATCGAATATCCGTATTCAATCTGTTATTTCTCTAAAACCAATCCATTGGCCTAGTTTTTATTGTTATGGAGACGAAGCAACAACTTACAACCTTTAACTTATTAATGGAAATATGAGTTTTGACCGCTTTCTAAGAAAATATGAATTTCACGTAACAAGCCGTGTTCGTTATTTAAGGTAGCGTAAATTACCGCTTGACGATATACGTCTATATACTTATCCCATCCAAACAAGCCACGTTTGTACTGCTGTTTTTAAGTCCGCTTCCACACCTGATCGAAAAACAAAACAACAGAAAAAAGTACGAAACTCGCTCAAACAATGATGGAACTTGCCGCTAAAAAAACCATCTACCCATAGTAGGGTATGGCATCCAGAAATAACGTGCCTTCGTCATGATGTCTACCCACCTGAGAAGCCTTACCCAATGGCCTATTAATTGCTTAATCTTTAAGCTATAAAATACCGTTAACCTGTGCACAACGAGGTAATCGCCATGAATATTTTTAACCACTACCAAAGCCGCTTCGATGATGCACTTGAAGATGAATACACGCTACAGGAATATTTAGATATTTGTAAACAGGATAAATCCGCTTACGCCTCCGCCGCAGAACGCATGTTAATGGCAATAGGCGAACCTGAAAGTATAGACACTCGGCATGACCCGAGATTAAGTCGGCTGTTCTCCAATAAAATTCTCCGCGTCTACCCCGCCTTTAAGGATTTTTATGGCATGGAAGATGTTATTGAAAATATCGTTTCCTATTTTCGCCACGCCGCACAGGGACTGGAAGAAGAAAAGCAAATTTTATATTTACTGGGCCCTGTCGGTGGCGGTAAATCTTCACTCGCTGAAAAATTAAAATCTTTAATGGAAACCGTGCCCTTTTACTCATTAAAAGATTCCCCTGTCAATGAATCCCCTCTTGGTTTATTTTCACTCATTGAAGATGGGGACATCTTAAAAAATGACTACCATATTCCCGAGCGCTACCTCAATAGTATTATGTCTCCTTGGGCGGTAAAGCGCCTTCACGAATTTAATGGTGATATCACTAAATTCAGAGTAGTCAAAAAACGTCCTTCAACGCTTAAACAAATAGGCGTTGCCAAAACAGAACCTGGAGATGAAAACAATCAGGATATTTCGGCACTCGTCGGCAAAATTGATATTAGAAAACTCGAAGAATTCAGCCAAAATGATAGCGATGCCTATTCCTACTCCGGAGGACTTTGCCTGGCAAACCAGGGGCTATTAGAATTCGTAGAAATGTTCAAAGCACCGATCAAAGTATTGCATCCTTTGCTCACGGCAACACAAGAAAGCAATTACAAAGGCACAGAAGGGCTCGGTGCTATCCCTTTTAAAGGTATTGTGCTGGCTCATTCCAATGAGTCCGAGTGGCTGGCATTCAAAAATAATAAAAACAATGAAGCCTTTCTCGATAGAATATACATCGTCAAAGTTCCATATTGTTTGAGAGTATCAGAAGAAGTACACATCTACGATAAACTCTTGGCCAACAGCTCGTTATCGCAAGCCCCTTGCGCGCCAGATACCTTGACCATGATGGCTCAATTTGCCACGCTCTCGCGTATCAAGGACCCTGAAAATTCCAGCATTTACTCAAAGATGAAAATTTATGATGGTGAAAACTTAAAAGACACGGACCCAAAAGCAAAATCCTACCAGGAATATAGAGATTACGCCGGCGTTGATGAAGGTATGACCGGTTTATCCACCCGCTTTGCCTTTAAAATACTATCGAAAGTTTTCAATTTTGATCATAGTGAAATTGCCGCTAACCCCGTACATTTACTCTATGTTATAGAACAACAAATTGAACAGGAACAATTTCCCTCTGAAATAGAAGAAAAGTATCTATCCTACCTTAAAGGTTATCTCACCCCTCGCTATGTTGAATTTATCGGCAAAGAAATACAAACCGCTTATTTAGAGTCCTATTCGGAATATGGACAAAATATTTTTGATCGCTATGTTATTTATGCCGATTTCTGGATACAAGACCAAGAGTACCGAGACCTTGATACTGGCGAAATATTTGATCGGCCTGCCATCAACGAAGAACTAGAAAAAATTGAGAAACCCGCCGGCATCAGCAACCCCAAAGATTTTCGTAATGAAATCGTCAATTTTGTATTGCGAGCAAGAGCAAACAACGAAGGAAAAAATCCAACCTGGACCAGTTATGAAAAATTAAGAACCGTTATTGAGAAAAAAATGTTTTCAAATACTGAAGATCTCTTACCCGTCATTTCGTTTAACACCAAAGCCTCTGGTGATGACCAGAAAAAGCATGAAGATTTCGTTAAACGTATGATGGATAAAGGCTATACCCGCAAACAAGTCAGACTACTTTCAGAATGGTACCTCCGGGTACGAAAGTCATCCTAGGAGCCGTCTTTGTGTCTCAAATTATTGATCGACGCCTAAATGGCAAAAATAAAAGTGCTGTCAATCGGCAACGTTTCATTCGACGATTTAAAAGTAAAATAAAACGGGCTGTCTCTGATGCCATCGCCGGTCGGAGCATCACCGACATCGAAAAAGGTGAAAATGTCCGTATTCCAGAAAAAGACATATCAGAACCCAGCTTCCATCATGGCAGTGGCGGCACAACCGAAAATATTCACCCTGGAAACAAAGAATTTACAACCGGAGATAGAGTACGACGCCCCAAAAATCAAAGTGGAAAAGGAGGAAAAAAAGCAAGTAACAGCGGCGAAGGCGAGGATGAATTTATCTTCGAACTTTCTCGCGATGAATTTTTGCAATTTTTTTTCGAAGATTTAGCCTTGCCCGACCTTATAAAAACCAAACTGGCTAAACTGGAAACTGAAAAAACAGTCCGGGCAGGCTATGCAACCAGCGGCATTCCAGCCAATATTAATGTGATTCGCTCACTAAAGGGTGCCATGGGCAGACGTATCGCCTTACAAAGTCCATACAAGAAAAAACTCAAGAAAAAAGAACAAGAGTTGCAAGCTGAACTCAAGCGTTTTGGTGAATATGAACCTCACATAATCACTTTAAAAAATGAAATATTGGTGCTCAAAAAGAAAGTCCATGCCATCCCTTATATTGATGAATTCGACCTCAGATACAATAACCGAATCAAGCAAAATGTACCCACAACACAAGCCGTCATGTTTTGTTTAATGGATGTTTCAGGCTCCATGGATCAAGAAAAAAAAGAGATATCAAAACGTTTTTTCATGTTACTTTATTTATTTCTCAACCGTAACTATGAAAAAATTGAATTGGTATTTATTCGTCATCACACTATTGCCATGGAAGTCGATGAAGAAAATTTCTTTTACTCAAGAGAAACAGGTGGCACCGTGGTCTCCAGTGCTCTGGAACTCATGCACGAAATCATAACTGAAAGATACCCGAAAAATGACTGGAACATCTACGCAGCTCAAGCGTCAGACGGCGATAACTGGAACGATGACTCCCCTCTCTGTCGCGAACTATTAAACAAGACTATTATGCCGCTGGTGCAATATTATGCCTATATAGAAATCACCACCGACGTCCATCAAAATCTGTGGCACGAATATCTCAATATCAAATCAAAATACGAAAATTTCGTTATGCAAAGAATCGAAGGCATCGCTGATATTTATCCTGTTTTTAGAAGCTTATTTAAAAAGAAAAAAGTATGAAACGTAAACCCCTATCTATAACTTCCGAATGGACTTTTGATTTAATCAAAGAATACGATAGAGAAATTTCCCGTATTGCCGAGAGTTATAATTTGGAGACCTACCCTAACCAGATTGAAGTAATTTCCACTGAACAAATGATGGATGCCTACTCCTCTGTGGGTATGCCAGTGGGTTATCACCATTGGTCATTTGGCAAACAATTTCTTTCTACCGAGAAAAACTATCGCCGCGGCCGTATGGGACTCGCCTACGAAATTGTAATCAACTCAAACCCCTGCATTGCTTATCTCATGGAAGAAAACACCATGGCAATGCAAGCATTGGTTATCGCTCACGCTTGTTATGGACATAATTCGTTTTTTAAAAGTAATTACCTTTTTCAAAGCTGGACCAATGCCGACGCCATCATTGACTATCTACTTTTCGCTAAAAATTATGTAACACATTGTGAAGAACGCTATGGCGAAGAGGCCGTAGAATTAACATTAGATTCCTGCCATGCTCTCATGAACTATGGTGTAGATCGTTATCAACATCCCTACCGGTTGTCTTTGGTAAAAGAAGAAGCACGCCAAAAAGAGCGAGAAGCCTACTTACAATTGCAAATTAACGAATTGTGGCGTAAAACCATTCCGACAACCGAAAAAGAAAACTCAGACATAAATAAAAAAAGATACCCTGAAGAACCCCAGGAGAATTTACTTTATTTTATTGAAAAAAATGCCCCTTTACTAGAACCCTGGCAACGCGAAATTGTGCGCATTGTAAGAAAAATTGCTCAATATTTTTATCCTCAACGGCAAACCCAAGTCATGAATGAAGGTTGGGCCACATTCTGGCATTACACTATTTTGAACCGATTATATGAAGAAGGCCGAGTTACCGATGGTTTTATGATCGAATTTTTACAAGCACACACGAATGTTATTGACCAACCAGCCTTTGATGAACCACACTATAACGGTATTAATCCCTACGTGCTGGGCTTTACTATGATGAGCGATCTCCGCCGTATCTGTGAAAACCCAACAGAAGAAGACAAACGATGGTTCCCTGACCTGCACAATACAGATTGGGTCAAATCTCTGGATTTTGCCATGCGTAATTTTAAAGACGAAAGTTTTATTGCCCAGTACCTATCCCCTAAGGTCATACGAGACCTCAAACTTTTTTCCGTATTAGATGACGATACACAAAGTGAACTTGAAATCACCGCCATCCATGATGACCGCGGCTACCAAAATATCAGGGAGCAACTTTCAAATCAATATAACCTGGGAAACCGAGAACCCAACATTCAGGTTTATAGCGTTAACCGTCGCGGTGATCGTTCATTAACACTGCGCCATTATGAACATAATCGTCGCCCTCTCGGAGACAGCACCTTTGATGTCATGCGTCATGTTTCCCGCCTCTGGGGATTCACCGTCAGGATGGAAACCGAGCACAGTAATGGCAATATTGAAATAAGCCACGAAATTGAAATTGCGCCCTATCAGAAATAATATACCCGTGGCGTTTGAGATTTCGGTGTTAACGCCTCACTTCGACATTAATAAGCTAACGGTCATGTGCAGCGGTACTCAGCTCTGGCGGCGAGGTAACGACAAATCTTGCTTACCTTTGTGATAAACGTTAGGACTATTCGGTGGCCTGTCTTTAAAGCGGCGATGCACCCACAAATATTGCTCTGGACACCATTTCAACCCCATTTCTATAGCGGCATTGACACGGGTCATATCCGCCACCAAATCATCACTGGGAAAATCTACCAGCGGTGGCGAAATCGTCACCAGATAGCCACTGCCATCAGCAAGCCTTCGTGAAGCAAAGGGCATAACCACGGCACCACTGAGCTTCGCCAGACGCGCGGGCGAGGTATTGGTCGCTGCCGGCACATCAAAAAAAGGCGCGAACACACTGCTTTTATGTCCAAAGTTTTGATCAGAAGCAAACCATACTACTTTGCCTTGGCGTAGCAAGCGCACCATGATTTTAATTTCATGGCGGGGGATGGACGTTCCCGACAAACGTTCCCTGCCCGACAAAATAATCGCGTTTAACAAGTGGTTTTCATGCGGCCTATAGATAGAAGTAATAGGTATATCACAAGCAACTCCCATAAAAGCACCGCTAATATCCAGTGTCGTGTAATGCGCCCCAAGCAAAATTACACCACGTCCTTGTTCAACCGCTTCACGCAAGTTCTCCAAGCCCTCTATTTTCACCAGATTACGCAGTCGCACGGGATCGCCCCACCACGACAGGCCTGTTTCGAACAAAGCTTTACCCAGAGACGCAAAATGCTCTTCCACTAAGCGTTGACGCTCAGCAACACTAAGAGAGGGATAACATAACTCTATATTGATTTGTGCAATAGCTCGTCTTCGGACGGCAACACACATAGCGACACGCCCCAAATATTTACCAAGCTTCATTTGCCAACGATAAGGAAGCAACACCGCGCCTTTAAGCAAAACAAGACCCAGCCACAGCGGCCAATATTTAGGAGAAAACAAACGTTTGTTCACAATTATAAAATACCAACAACTCTAAAAAAAAGGATTCTACCCCGCCTCTGGCTTACTTACAAACCACAGTCCTACCTCAATATATAAATGAAGCTATATATTGATTTTACCCCGCAGCGCTGCTAGGATTATCCACAATTTAAAAAACTTAAAAAAAATAATTAAAAATGACTGTTCAGTGGTATCCCGGGCATATGCATAAAGCCCAAAAAGAAATCAAAAAAGTGATCCCGCAGATTGATGTGGTCATTGAGGTATTGGATGCACGTATTCCATATAGCAGTGAAAATCCAGCCATCAAAACTATTCGCGATAATCGACCCAGCATCAAAATTCTTAATAAGGCCGACTTAGCCGACCCGGATGTTACACAACAATGGATTGCCTATTTTGAAAAAGAAGCAAGCATTAAAGCTCTCCCCCTGATCGCCGATCAAAAAAAACAAGTGCGGCAATTATTACCTAAAATTGCTACGTTATGCAAAATGTTTTTATCCGATAGAAATTTTTCGAAAAAACCAGCCAGAGTTATGATCATGGGCATACCTAATGTGGGCAAATCCACGATCATGAATGGTCTGGCAGGTCAATCATTGGCCAAAGTTGGCAATGAGCCTGCCGTCACCAAACGTCAGCAATTAATTATACTGGCTAACGGTATTCAGCTCTCAGACACCCCTGGAATTTTGTGGCCTCGCATGGAAGATGAAAATACAGGTTATCGCCTAGCCATAACCGGAGCCATAAAAAACACCGCCATGGAGTATGAAGATGTCGCGCTATATGCAGCTGATTTTTTTCTTAAAGTTTATCCTGATGCCTTGATGGCTCGCTATCAATTTAAAGAATGCCCAAAAAATGACATTGCCCTATTAGAAGCCATAGGGCGAAAGCGGGGCGGCTTACGCTCCGGAGGACGCATCGACATGCATAAAGCAGCGGAAGTATTATTACACGACTTTCGTGCAGGCAGCTTAGGGCGTCTGTCGCTAGAAACACCTGACATGATTTCTGAACTAAACCCGGAACTTTAAAAAAATCAAAACAATGAGATTTGCTTCAAGACTCTCAATATCCGGCTAACGAATAAGCGGTAATCTCTGGATATATGCCCATTTCTAATTAATTGTCTTTAATAAAGGCGGTTAGGGATTTCAAACTGCTACGTTTAACAGTGCTACCGTATTTGATTTCAATGGGCAAGATGCCAAATGGCCCGGTGATGATTAAATCAACTTCAGCACCTCCCCGTGTGCGAAAATAGTAGCTATTCGAATTAGCAATATTGCTGGCTTTAATCCCTTTAATCAGCTCTTCACAAACAAAACCTTCAAAGGAAACACCGACAACGGGGTTTGATAACAAAGACTCCATTTCGTTTATTCCCAATAAATAATAACGCCATGAATATATAACCCTCCATGCTCAAAATGATTTTTTGTGTCCGACTAAATACCGATTCAAAATCGCTTTCAGCTCCCTTCCTAACATTGAAAATCGCAACTTCAAGTATCACTGAAACTTTCCGGTTTTTTCTGCGTTTTAAACTGGGACAACTCTTCCAGTAACTCGGCGGTAATGCTCAATATTTTTTTATCGTCATGAATATTTTCTTGCAAAGTAACAGCCAATTGTTGCGCCTTTTCAATACGATCATGTAAAGAGCTTACCGTCGTATTCAGTTGTCCCGTCACTTCATGAAAATAATCTTCTTTGCGCAGATTCAAGGTAAAATTCAAATCGCCTTGCTCGATTTGCCGCAAACTGCGCTCAATAACAAATACCGGACCCGCAATGCGATGACTTGTTTTGACATTGATTTTATAAATCACAAAAAAACCAATCAGCTCTAAAGCAACCACAACAAAAGGAAAAATCTGTTTAATCAAAGAAGTCTCCGGTATCAAACCAACAATCAAATACCCTGCAAGGATAATGATGTTCACCAGAATAAACATCGCCAGCATCACTTCCATTATCATGCTGTACTGAAAAGCCTGTTTAACAATGAGTTGACTACGTTGATTGGCCATTTCCACCCCGGTATACTGATAAGTTGATTCTTATTTTATGGTAATGAACATACATACCATAACATCGGCTCAGTCGACTATAAGTTAAGAAATAACAGTGAGTGAAATGAAAACTGAGCCACTCACCCTTTCTCAAACCACCGCTCCAATGAGGCTGTTTCCGTGAAATACCGAAGTTCGTCAAATGCCTGTTGCGCCTCGCTATACTCTTTTTTGAGCCAAGCCAGCCATTGTTTTATACGACCTAAAATTCGGCGTTCAGTGATGCCTGACTGCTGCTTCAATCGTACATACATATCGACCAACAAGTGGTGTATATGCGGCCATCGAAACGGAACGACATCTGGATTTTTTATTTGCAGAGCCAGGTCGGGACGTGAAAGAGCACCACGGCCAATCATAATATTTTCACATCCACTCATTTCGACACAACGTCGATAATCTTCCTGGCTATTAATATCACCATTGGCAATCACCGGAATAGTAAGCCCCTCATTAATCGGTGCTAAGCACTGCCAACGCGCTGGTTTTATATAACCATCTGCTTTCGTTCGGGCATGCACTGTAATTAAACTTGCACCACCATCTGCCACGGCATGCGCATTTTCCAAAGTCAATGCGGTATCTTCATAACCCAAGCGGATCTTTCCCGAAACCGGAATATGTCCAGGTAAAGCTTTGCGTACCGCACGAACAATATCATAAATACGATCCGGTTCTTTTAGTAAAACAGCCCCTCCTGCCTTGCGGTTAACCGTTTTCGAGGGACAACCAAAATTAATATCGACACCCGGTGCACCCAGCTCAACCGCACGTTGGGCGTTTATAGCAACAATTTCAGAGAGGCCACCCAATAGCTGAATAACGACAGGAATACCCGCAGCAGTTTTTCCACCCTGCTGCAGTTCCGGACAATAACGGAGAAAAACATGTTCGGGCAATAGCCGGTCAACAACACGAATAAATTCGGTAAAACAAGCATGAAAACCACCCACCTCCGTCACGATGGCACGCATGTGATGATCAACAACGCCCTCCATTGGCGCAAGATAAATATTCATATCGTAATCACCATTAAATTTTGACAATAAAGCGACTTAGTATAAAACTTTAGCTCTGTAAATGCGCGCAGGATTTAGGAAAAATATAATATTCGCATACCGAGGCATTTTTTAGGATAATACCCGTTTAGGAACGTGCACGTTCCTTATCACAAAAGAAAGTGAATCAATCATGCTACTGGTCATTTCTCCGGCTAAAACTTTAGATTACGAAACCCCATCGCCTACTGAAACGTTTTCTATACCGGCTTATTTGGATCATTCCAAACAACTGATACAGCGTGCCCGTCAATACAATGAGCTTGATATCATGACGCTGATGTCGGTAAGTGCAAAAATAGCCGAGCTGAATGTTCAGCGTTTTGCCGATTGGCATACGCCATTCACACCCAAAAATGCAAAACAAGCCATCCTGGCATTTAAAGGGGAAGTTTATACGGGATTAGCTGCCGAGCACTTTTCTGAAGATGATTTTCAGTTTGCACAACGACATTTACGCATTTTGTCCGGTCTCTACGGCTTATTGCGACCCCTGGATTTAATGCAAGCTTATCGCTTGGAAATGGGGCGGAAAATGGAAACAGACAGAGGTAAAAATTTGTATGCGTTTTGGGGGGAGATCATTACCGAAGGTCTGAATAAGCAATTAGATAGACTGGATTCAAAATATTTAATCCATCTTGCATCCAGTGAATATTTCAAATCCATTAAACCGAAACAACTTAATGCTGAAATCATCATCCCGGAATTCAAAGATTATAAAAATGGGGTTTACAAAATGATGGGGGTCTATGCCAAAAAAGCCCGTGGCCTGTTGAGTCGATTTATCATCCAAAATCAAATAAGCAACCCAAAGTTCATTCAGGACTTCAGCGAAGCAGGTTATCAATTCAATAAAAAAATGAGTCAGGGTAATACCTGGGTTTTCACCCGTAAAAATAAACCACAAAAATGAAATACCGAAAACTACAACCACTGAGACAACTGCTGCCTTTTTTACGACCTTATAAAAGTATATTGTTACTCGCCCTGTTGGCATTAACCATTGCTGCATTGGCTACCCTGGCCGTTCCTTTCACTGCACGTTACATGATCGACTCGGGTTTCTCCAGCATCCAGGCTGAAACGATTGATCAATATTTCTGGGCTTTATTTTTCGTTGCTGTGATCTTGGCCGTGGCCACCGCTATACGCCATTATTTAGTTTCCTGGTTAGGCGAACGCGTAGTGGCCGATGTCCGGCTGGCCGTTTATCGACATGTGATCAGCATGAGTCCCGTTTTTTTTGAAGCGACTCGTACAGGCGAAGTATTGTCTCGTTTGACTACGGATACCACCTTGATACAAAGTGTCGTCGGCAGTACCGTATCGATGGCTTTGCGCAGTGTATTTATGTTCGTCGGCGGGTTGCTGATGCTGATGATCACCAGCCCCGAACTCACCGCCTGGATTGTGCTGTTGGTGCCGATGATTCTATTACCCATTGTGCTTTTTGGGCGCTTGGTGCGACGCTTGTCTCGCGCCAGCCAGGATGCCGTCGCCGATACCAGCGCTTATGCCGAAGAAACATTGAATGCCGTGTCCGTCATTCAAGCGTTTACTCATGAAGAACGAGCGGCCAAAAAATATGGTAACGCCGTTGAAAGTGCCTTTGCAATCGCAAAAAAACGCTTGCGCGCACGTTCATGGCTGACCGTCTTGGTTATTTTATTTGTTTTTAGTGGCGCAATATTACTTTTGTGGCTGGGTGCGCAGGCGGTAATTGATGGAACCATGAGCGCCGGTGAACTCAGCCAATTTGTACTTTATGCCATTCTAGTTGCCAGTTCTGCCGGGGTATTGAGTGAAGTATGGGGAGAATTACAACGCGCAGCAGGGGCAACAGAACGATTAATGGAATTGCTGCATATTGAAGCAGTGATTAAATCACCAGAGAACTCCATCTCTCTGCCGGTGCCATTACAAGGCGCGATCACCTTCGATATTCTCGAATTTTATTATCCATCCCGACCTCAGCAAGCCGCTATAAAAAATTTTTCATGCAACATTAAAGCAGCACAAACTATTGCCTTGGTGGGACCATCTGGCGCAGGGAAAAGCACGATTTTCCATTTATTACTGCGTTTTTATGATCCACAACAGGGACAAATAAAAATTGACGGCATACCTATCCATCAGCTTAATCTAAAAGATCTGCGGCGCAATATTGCTTTAGTACCGCAGGATACGGTTATATTTTCAACGAATGCACTGGAAAATATCCGCTATGGCCGACCCGAAGCAAGCGATGATGAGGTATTAGCTGCGGCGCATCTGGCTCATGCCGACGCCTTTTTATCGCAACTGCCCCAAGGCTATCAAACTCACCTGGGTGAACGGGGTATACGCTTATCCGGTGGCGAACGACAACGTATCGCCATCGCCCGAGCCGTGCTAAAAAACCCACCGATTTTATTGCTTGACGAAGCAACCAGCGCCCTGGATGCCGAGAGTGAACGTGAAGTACAGCTTGCATTGAATGCCTTGGCAAAAGGACGCACCACCTTGGTCATCGCCCACCGCCTTGCGACCGTACTCAATGCGGACAATATTCTGGTTATTGATCAGGGACAAATCGTCGCCGCCGGAACACATGAAACTCTGATCAAAAAAACCGGGCTTTATAAACAACTTGCTGAACTACAATTTGCGGTAAGCTAAGAGACTGTAAATAAATAAACCGGACAAAATATGAACACAAATCAACAAAATACGGGCTTGTTAGCCTGGATCGAGCGAACAGGAAATCGCCTGCCCTCCCCTGCCATGCTGTTTTTTGTCGCGGCTATTTTTATTATGCTGCTGTCTCAAATAGCTGCTCTATTTGAATGGCAAGTCACCAAAACGGTTATGGGGGCAGACGGTGCACAACGAGAGGTGGTCGTCCATGCCATCGGTTTGCTCAATAGCGAAGGGATTTGGTGGGCCTTAAGCAATATGGTCAGCAACTTCATGTCTTTTCCGCCATTAGGTCTGGTCTTAGTCGCTATGCTGGGTATCGGTGTGGCGGAACGCAGTGGTTTGGTGGCGGCGCTGTTACAAGTCACGGTGGGTAAAACACCGGCGATGCTTTTAACTCCTACGGTATTTTTTCTGGGGGTGATGTCCTCACTCGCCCTAGATGCGGGGTATGTGGTCTTGCCTCCCCTAGCTGCGGCTCTCTATCTGGCATTAGGGCGCTCACCCTTAGTCGGTATTGCGACGGCGTTTGCCGGTGTCTCGGCCGGCTTCAGTGCCAATTTGTTTGTTACCGGTCTCGACCCATTGTTAGCGGGTTTTACTCAAGCTGGTGCGCAACTCATTGATGAAACTTACGTGGTCAGCGCTGCGGCTAATTGGTGGTTTATGATCGCCTCAACGTTGTTGATTACCTTGATAGGTTGGTGGGTTACGGCACGTTGGGTCGAGCCTCGAATGAGTCACGTCCCTTATGAAATTCCGGCCGGTATTCAGGTCAGCAAAAACACGTTAAAAGATACAGAAAACACGACCCGTGGGCTGAAATGGGCTGCCATGAGTTTTGTCGGTGCGTTGGTTTTATTTTTGTTATTAATTCTGTTTCCTGATGCCCCTTTGTATGGCCAGGGCAAAACTTTTGATCGCTGGATCGAAGCGATTGTACCGTTAATCCTGATTGCTTTTTTGCTGCCTGGTATCGCCTTCGGTTATGGCGCAAAAACATTACGCAGTGAAAAAGACATTGCGCGCCTGATGGGCGAGACAATGGCTAGCCTTGGCCCTTATATTGTACTGGCTTTTTTTGCCGCGCAATTTATCGCCTTTTTCAAGTTTAGCCACCTGGGTGAAATGCTGGCTATTGTCGGCGGACAGGCTTTAGCACAAGCGGATCTCTCTTCCGGGGTTTTAATCACGGCGTTCATCTTCATTGTCATGCTGGGCAATCTTTTTATGGGTTCGGCATCGGCGAAGTATGCTTTTTTTGCGCCCGTTTTTGTGCCTATGTTCATGCAAGTAGGGATCAGCCCTGAACTGACGCAAGCCGCCTATCGAGTGGGCGATTCAGTCACCAATGTTATCACGCCACTCAATCCCTATATGGTCATTGTGCTGGCATTTTTACAACGCTATGCACCTAAAGCAGGAATCGGCACTTTAATTTCATTGATGTTACCTTATGCCATTGCCTTTGCCATCGCCTGGTTATTTTTGTTACTAGCCTGGATGTTTTTTGGTCTACCCTTAGGTCCCGGCGGCGGATTGGGATATCCATTGGGAACCTAAATTTTATTCTTTCTACCAGCACTCCGCCACGGTACCGGTACCCGATTCTCCCTTGGCACCGGTCTGAGTCAGCGTCAGTGTTTTGCATTTCTTGTCGTTAGCTTGTCCCCCTTGAGGAATAGCTTGCAAAGTGTAAGTCGTCGAGGCGACAGCGGAAAGAGAAATAGCATAGCGACCGTTTTCAGTATTTTCTGCAGGGTTGAAGTCAGGGCAGCTGCCATTATTGTAGGCATTAAACTCCGTGAAACAACGCTCCAGGCGCTGTGCTGCGTTTAATAGATCAACTTTACCTTCAGCTCGCCCACCCTCGAGGACATAATTTTGATACGCCGGTAAAGCAACAGCGGCCAGAATGCCAACAATAGTCACTACAACCAGTAGTTCGATCAGACTAAAGCCGCGGAATGGGTGATGTTTCATACTCGTTTTGCTCCGTTATAGTCACGACTCAGAGGTAAGCTAAGTCGTGACCCTTTATGTTATATACCCGTATCGAATTTTATTAGGTCTTCATATTGTCCTTTTTTGGACGACTATTTCA
Source organism: uncultured Chromatiaceae bacterium (assembly GCA_964421045.1). Lineage (GTDB taxonomy): Bacteria > Pseudomonadota > Gammaproteobacteria > JAADHS01 > JAADHS01 > JAADHS01. Next base: position 23,495 of record CAYQVF010000016.1, on the reverse strand, counting down.
ATTGCTGCCATGATTGACGACCTGTCTGAGGACCCGAGATGCTTTCAAGGGTAATGTCGATCTTGCCGTCAGAACCAGAAATATATTTAAATTCCCGATCTCCGTCATTAAGAATACCCGGCGTACTCATAATTTGATCACCCTCTATACCGCTCACCGCCACATACGTCGTCGTATCATCTTCATTTTCGATCTTAACAAGATCATTATCTGTAAATTCACCATCCTCATCGAGATCAAAAGGCGTCTTCACCAGGCGGCTACCGTACAGAGCATCCAACTCCATCAACCAACCCCGACCACCTGCGTCACAAGCTGCCGTTTCAGGGATAAGAGTAGTGAAAATAATTCGTCCTGCATTCAAAATAGGGTCGCTGACCACACGCTCTCCTTCCGCGCCCGCGTTGGGTGAAATCAGGTCGAGATACCAGCCGGATTCCAAGATCATGCTATTGTCAGTGGTGACCCGCAAACCATTAGTGGAAGTGCTGCCACTTTTTAGCGTCATCACCCCTTCTTTTAAAATTTTCTGTTCTAACAAAGCAGTGCGACTTGCGACAGGACTACCCGTATCATGTATACCGTAAAAGGTTTGGGTAGAGAGATCACTCGTGTCTGACAGTTCCACATATTTTCCAGTGCCAAAGTACACCATGATGCCGTTACCCTTAGGCCCACGCCCAACATCCATACGACTGGTAATGGGTTGCACATCACTCGATGGGCAAGGCACCGTAGCAGAGGCACAGGCGGTGAACAAGGGTAGCGGAACAACCGTAGAACCGAAAGCTGGTTGCCAACCACCGGTACTGCTACCACTGACATCGAACTTCCAGACGTTACCGAACAGGTCACCCGCATAAATTGCATCGACAATGGCATCGCCATCACTGTCGATGGGCGTGACGGTAGAGAGAGCATTCGCTCGACCTGATCCGGAAGGATCTTCGCTGAAACCTGTTTTAGTTGACATTTTTTTGATCAGGCTGCCGTCTTCAATATCAACGATAAAGAGCACCGCATCGCCTGTACTGCTGGCGCTGCCATCGGCCTCCATATTATTATAACCATTACCAAATACCGCCGCCCATTTTCCATTCGCCATTCTGACAACATTGGGCTGACTGAAAGTATAACCTAACTCTGAATCGGTATACTCCCAAAGTACCTTTGATTTGTTAAAGCTATCAGGATTGGTAACATTGAGTGCATAAATGCCCTGACCACCCGAGTTGAGCCCCCCCACTAATACGGTTTTCCAACTGCCATTGAAAAAGGCGTCACCCACTGTGGGTGTGCCATCAACATAATAGGTATGCGTGTATGCTGGCGAAGTTAATCGACTCAAATTAGCATAAAGTATACTAGGCACATAAGCCAATTTTTCAATACCTGTAGCAGCATCAAAGCCGTGCAGCATCCCGCCATTAGCTCCGGCATAAACCATGGGCCTGCGGCTTGCATTGCTAGATTGAAAACTGGAATAGGACACACTTTCCAGAGAATCCGAATAGCGAAAAGCGGGTTTACCGACATAAATCGGCGCAGAATTAATAATGTCGCCCAGTTTCATGGGTCGGTTGCGAAACGAGCCGCTGTTTTTAATTTCATTACTGTCATCGCCACGCAGGTAGGCTAAACGACTCGCGCCCAGAGTGTCGGTTGTGCCATTAATATCCGTATTCAATGCTGTCTGTTGAGTCGCGCTGAGATCTCCCCACGTAAAAGTAGTACCAGCGGAACCATCGTAGGTCATGATGTTGCGATTTGCGGCAGCAGGAATCAGGTCACCGGCATTCCAGAGCTGAGCACCCACACTGCCGTCGGAGTTGATCGGATAAGCCAATAACTCTCCTACCCAACTGCTGCTATTGAAGCGTGCTTGATAGATCAAGGTGTCAGACTGAATGGATCCCGTATTCAATGCGACGGAAGCCGCCGACGAATCACGGGCATCGATGTTGTCAAGTACCGACTTGAAAGCCGTACTGATTGCCGCCGGTGTTTTGGCATTGAGCATGGCACCGCGCCCGTTGAGGGTGGCGTGCCACAGATCATCAATGGCCGAAGGACCGCGGGTACTGAACGCAGTGGGCCAGGTGGGCGGATAGCTATATGGGTCCGCCGTTGCCGCCATATCGACTTCGAATATATTGCCTTTTCGCCCCAGTACAATCCCGAAGGTCACCATGTGCAAATTTTTATTGCAGTCCAACCGAGGATCAGGGTTAGTGTCATCACAAGCTAATGGCACGGAAACATTGCCTTCAGGGAGATCATCACGAAGGTGCGTTCTGTAATAGTGCATACTGATATCCGCAATCGTATTGGATACCGTATCCGCATAGGGCGTCCCTTGATTTTCATCTGCGTTGCCTACCCCTGCCCCGTTCGTGAGTGTAGCGTAACCATCGGTAAACAAGGTACCAAAATTTTTCTGGCAAGAAGCGATGATCGGCGCACCGTTACCCTTACGCATGAACTGTTTACCAATATGTTTCATCGCCTGCCGGTTCGGCGTACCACCACTGCCACCATATTTATAAAACGTATTGTAAAAAGTATCCCTATCGGTCGAATTAGCGAGATCCCACATCGTGACATCTTTTCTTTTATTAATAGTAAAACTACCCACGCGCAGGTTGCTAATATCAGCAAAGGACTGACCAATACCTGCACGCATGGCGAGGTGACGCTTGCGATAGTAAGAAAACCAGTTAGCAAAATTTTTAATAGCGGCCTCATAATCAGCGCTGTCCAAAAAATTTCCCGGCTTGATTTCGTAGCCGTTTAACACCGTTGTGCCATCCGATGCCCGACCGTTTGTTGAAACTGACCCCGTATAACCAAATTCATCAGGCAAGAGCGTGCTTGCTGGTAAGTAAAATGTGGCGGGGAAATATTCGATGCCCCGATCAACTGTACTGTTGATATGAATCTTACTCCCCGCCGTTTTCCAGGAACCATCTGAGTAGACAGCGCCTTTGGGAATTTCCATGCCATCATACATTTTGAACGTAAAATTGTCGGCATTAGATTTAATATTTTGGGTTAAATTAAAAGTGTAACCGCCTCGAACCGGATCGGATGGCGCCTGGGTTGCATCAATCTGGCCGAATGTTTGACCACCATAATTGGTCCAGGTTTCATAGGTCACAGCCGGATCGAAATAGGCTTTGTTATACTCAGGGCTGCGTGCCCAAGCATATTGAGGCAGTGGTGGAATCGCCATGTGGGCATGACTATCATCACCATAGGTACGATTACCCTTTCCCTTACCATTGGGAAACAGATACACCGTTTTTTTCCAGGTATTATTCGCACTTCCAGAGCTGTTAAAATTGAGTACACCGCCCCCCACCACATCATCATTTCGATCACGCCCGGTAAAACTATCACTGCCCGTGTGCCACCACGCCGCACCATCATTGGTCGGAAATAACACCTCGAAATCCATACTGCCCGAATCGTCCACCGCCATAATGAGATTGCTTTTAGTCGCGCCCACAGTATAAAGAGGTGTATCACTGAGCTTCACATCAGCGGCCATCGTCGTGGCTACGCCGAGACTTAGCATGCAAAAGATCGTAATCAAAAAATAGTTTCGTATCGATTGGGTCATCATAAATTCTCCGTACGGCTTTGGATTCAGGGTCTTCATATTGGCAATTTTAATTGGTAATCGTCATAAAGTGGCTTTGCAAAATCGTCTCGGTACTCACACCTCCAACACTACGTGCGGTCAAGCGAAAATAGAGCCGTCCCTGGGGAGGCTTGATGCCCACATCAAGACCGCCGGTACTTTGAAATGTCCGCTCCTCCACGATAAATCGAGGGTCAGCGGCAACCCCCCCAACTTCCTGGTTATCCACCACACCATATTCACGAGCATTCGTATTCCACCAGGTTTCAGTTTGCGTAGTGAGTACGCCAAGGCTGTCCAAAACCACCACATCACAAGGTGAAGCCGCACAGACTGCGACGGCATTAGGAACCGGGTTTTGTACACCGAGCCAATTTTCGCCGCTGCGCAAAGCCGCTTCGGCAGCCTGAAAAGCCATATTTTGGCTGCGTACACCACCGGCCATCTTTTCCTCCATAATAGTAGAAGACATAGAGGTCACGCCAATCAGAGTCAACACCACGAGGATAATGAGACTCACAATCAACGCGGCACCAGACTGCGGTTTTGCTGCAAGCTTGTAATTTGACATAGTCATAGTATTCCTATATTCAGGATGCTGCTGAAACTGTCGTTCAGGGCACACGGTTACGCAATACAATCGTTGAAGAAAAAGTACGACGCAGACGCCGGTCACCAGCGTTGGCATCCACCGTCGAGGCGATGTTATCATCGAGGCTCCGCAGCACCAGATCCACTCGAACACTAACGACTGTATTCATATTGACAATATTGGCGGTGTCGTAAATGTTAGCCGTACCATCGCCATTGGTATCGGCACCGTAGACAATTTGTAAGTCTTCCACACCCTCGACCAGCTCCGTAGGCGCAGCGCCATTGACACTACGGAATAAGCTAGGCTGACCGCTGTTACCATTGGCTATGGTATAGGCCACACTACCGGCACGATAGAGCACCGCATTCACCCCATAGGCAACCGTTGGCCCAGTAATATTACTGCCTCCAGTGACAAAATTAACTGTACCGGCACCCGGATTGGGATTAGTAATTTGTAACAAATCAGCACGTGTACAGTCGCCAACCAAAAATAAGTCCCCCTGAGCCAATCCATTATTGGCGCTGGTGGTGATCGTCGCCGTCGCGACAGTGTGACTGTTAACGGGTAAACCGCCCCCCACGGCGCCCTGGAGCGTAATACTGTCTGGCGTACCCGCAACCTCAGTGCCAATAATCCCGCTGAGCGCCGGATTAACAAAACTACCCCCTGGTGGATTGAGATGATCAACAACCAAAACGCCACTACCCTGGCAGCCCCAAAATCCAGCGATGCGAATATCTTCGGCAACCATTTGCAAAGCAAAGCGACCATTCTCTTGTAATCGCGACTGCGCCTCATTAAAGCGATAGGACGCTTTGCTATTGATAAAAATCTGGAGTACACCCGCGAGCAAAAGTAAACCGAGGGTCATGGCCACCAGGATTTCAATCAGGGTAAACCCTGTCTGATGCGACCGCCCTTTATTAGGTTGGCTTGGTAATATCAACCCATTTTTGGTGGATATCTGTTGGTTTAATGAGAAAACCCCTGGCATAGTCATAGTTGGCTCGTCATGGAAAAATCTGTGGTATCACCGGTATCGGGGTCACCCCAGGTCACGGTGATGGTAAAAACACGGAGACCCGCGCCAGCGACAATCGCGCCTTCGCCGCCAGGAAGCTGAACCGCAAGATCAGTTTCCCATTCGGCCGCGTCTTCGGCGGCCATGGTAACCGTGGTACAACCCGCTGTCAGACAAGCCGGGCTGTCATAATCGTTGTTTTCGGTGTCGATACCGTTGTAGTTACCAGTATTAACGCCCACTATATTTGCGCGCATACGATCGAACATGTCATAAGCCAGATAGCTGGCTTGGGTACGAAGGTAAGCACCATGGGTATTTTGCATGCTTTTGGCTTGCATGGCCGCCAGCCCCAACAAACCAATGGAAAGCACAATCAGGGTAACTAAAACTTCCATCATACTGAAACCATGGCTGCGTGTAACATAACTGGCATGGTGTTTCATCGGCGATTTACACATATTAAAATACTCAAAACTAAGGGCTACAATTTGCCGGCGCCGCAGTGGTTACTCGCGCCTGACCCACGGGCAAAAGAAGAATATTTTTCCCATTGGCGACAACAGCACTGCTGTCACACAGGGAGAGTGATCTCAATAGCGGTGTAGCGGCGAAACCGGTACTTAGAAAAGCAATGCTGTTGCCAATATCAGAATCACCACGAAGGGTACTGTTTCCTTCCAATGCTTCATGAATCCGCAAAAGACCATTGGCACCATCGTCAGCGACAGTATAGTTATCATTGCCATCGACATCGGTAAAAACAATCCAGCCCTGATCCCAACGTCCTCCGCCAGCGCAAGTATTATAGGGCGCAGCACTTTTACAAACCACGACACGCTGACCTCGGCTGGCTGCCTCCGTACGTGCCAAACTGAGGGTCGAAATAAAATCGTTGGCCTGAGTAATCAATTGGTCGCGCTGAACCATAGCAACAAAGCTGGGGGCCGCGGCCGTCAACAAAATAACAGCAATAGACAAGGTAACCAACAGCTCAATTAAAGAGAATCCACGCTTCTTATCTGGAATTACTGATGTAAAGCTTTTCATCGTGTTTTCTCCGGCACTGCACAAATTAAAAACTTATATAATGTTAGCGTCGGAGCTCAGAAAAACTTTAGTGAATAAAACAAAAAAACAGAGAAAGACCATGTCATCACTTTTGTTGACGTATCTCCATCCACTCATAGCTCTTCGTAGAAGAGTGTACAAGCTAAGGAACGTGCGCGTTCTTTATACACATTTGTTCACACCATAACACCATCCTAAGCTGTATTCGATAAGCATTATTTCCCCATTACCACTCAAGTTTAAGCCCCTCATTGCCGATAAAAAATAGCAGCGCGAATATAAGTATTTCGTCTCAATCCAGAGTTGTTTTATAAAAGGATTTTAAACTTATCGGCATATCTGATTACCTCTGGCTGGCTCTGGCTGCATACAATACAAGCTATGGTCACTTGGCAGAGAGTTATCGGAATAAAAATGCAAAAAACACTTGGATTTACCCTGTTGGAACTACTTATAACAATAGTGATACTGGGCGTGCTAGTCACATTGGCAGCACCCAATTTTCAGCAAATGATCGAAAAAAATCAGATCACCACCACCACTAACGATATGGTCGCTGCACTCTTGCTGGCGCGCAGTACAGCGGTTACCCAGGGGCAAGATGTGGTCGTTGCCAAAGTTACCGAATGGGATAATGGCTGGACAGTCACTGACGCCGCCAACAAGGTGATACTTCGCCACGAACCGACCAGCTCCAGGCTTAGCATCACCAGCGTTGGAACTAAGCTCGACAACGCCCTTACTTATACAGCTCACGGCAAAATTTCAACCGCACTGGTGCCCGGTACAGATTTTTTCAAAATATCCATAGGCAATCACGAAACATGTGTGAATTTTTCCGCCTCAGGGCGTCCAGCTACTGGAGATTGCCCATGAATAACAAAACTTTTTACAGTCAACGTGGCACTAGTCTGCTGGAAGTGCTAATAGCAACAGTGGTCATCGCGAGTGGCCTGCTCGGTATAGCCGCATTACAATTAAAATCAATCCAGAATTCAACCAATGCCCAGTATCGGGCAATTGCCACAGATATCGCCTGGACTATGGCCGACCGGATGCGGGCCAATCTTGCTGAAGATAATAGTTACTCCAATGTAACAGCCAGTTGTGCAGCTCTAGTCAAGAGTTGCACTATGATACCAACAGCCACCAATACAGCTGCTACCGACTCATGCTCAGCCTCTGAAATTGCTGCTTATGACATTAAATCCGTATTGTGTACCGTCGGCGGTCAACCTGAATTACCCGGTGGCACTCTCAGCATTGGTGCATGTAATGATGCTCTTGCAGGTGACGGCGATGTTTGCTCTCCACATTCAACTTTTGAAATAAACGTCTCTTGGAGCACACGCACAGATTTTGATGGCTCAGGCGAGTTTAAAGATGAAATAATTCTGGTTGTAGTACCTGGCGCTGAGGGAGACCCCCAGCTATGAATATAAAATCTCTCAATGGGTTTAGAGGTTTCTCTCTTATTTCATTACTGATTGCATCTGCTCTTGGGATATTCATCACCGCTGCCGCTGGCCAAGTATATATCAACAGCAAAGCCAGCTATGATTTCCGTAGTGCGGTTTCTGCAGTAAACGAAAATGGTCGCTACGCGCTTGACGATATACGCCGTACATTGGTAATGACCGGTCGTGGAATCAGTGCTGGGCAAAGCGCTTTTTCTACCATTTCGGAAACTGGAATAATCGATGCTGGGAACGATAGCACCCGCTCAGACACCCTCTCTATTCGCTATGCAACTGGCAATTCTTGCGCTGGCCCTGTTGCTGGTTTCAGCACAATTAAAATACGAGTTGACGAGAATATTAACACCCTAATTTGTGATCTAAATGACGTCGAGGTTCCACTAGTCTCAGGTGTCCATCTAATGCGTGTTCTATATGGGGTTATGGACAACCCAATGAGCAGTAGTTCTGCTAATCGATATATTACCGCCAGCGCAGTAGAAGCTGCAGGCCTATGGGGAAATGTTGCTTCCATGAGGGTCGGACTGGTTGTGAGTTCCGATAGCAATACACTCCCAAGCCATATGCGCGATTCAACCGCAACTGATATAGACCTGCTGGGCATGACTTTTACCCCTACTGATACCGAACGCTTGTATCGTGCAGTAACAACAACGGTGGTTTTGCGTAATCTTAATCCCGCAATTTCGAGACAATAATGATGCGACAAATATCAAACTCAAGCCCACGGCAAGAAAAAGGTGCTGCTTTAATTGTCAGCATGCTGTTTTTGATTGTCATTACTCTTTTGAGTTTAAGCTCAATGCGCAATACTAATCTTGACACTAAAATTGCTGTCAATCATCAACACAAACAAATCAGTTTCCAGGCCGCTGAAAGTGCCCTTTTTAAGTTAATGAGCCCGAATCCCAATGTTAATGTGCCGCTAACGCCTGCTGCTGAACCGGTAGTTAATGATAACTACTTCACCTCTTCAGGTGACTCTCAACCAAGCGTAGAAGCAGATTTAAGCATTGACTTTATTCGAACCTCAGAAAAAGGCGAATTTAAGGTTAATGGCTTCGGTTTAAATCTGACAACTTTAATCTACCAAGCTGATGCTGAGGGAAAAATTACCGGAAGTAATGTAAAAGCCAACAACCGTATGGGTGTTGTGCTAATCCGAAACTAAACGAGGATTAAGTATGAAAATGACACCCACTTTCAAAATTAAAAAACTAGGATTTTTTGTATTATTGAGTTTGTTCCTAAATACAAGCTCAGTCTATGCCCAAGATGTTGATGTCTACCGAACCCAGGCTTCTGATATAAAAATTAAACCAAACTTACTATTCATCCTGGATGAATCTGGTAGTATGAGAAGTACAAAACCTACTTCAGACATCACGATTTGCGGCAAAAAAAAATGTAGCAGAACTGAAGAGCTACAAGCTGCCCTACGGAAAGTTTTTGCAGAACCCGACCCCGACGATATTGATAATGATGGTGATTTAGGCGGTGTTACTGATGTCCAAGCAGCAATGCTTGGGTATAGCAAAAGACAAAATTTGGGGCGCCGAATTATTTCAGATTTCCAAGATGTAGATGAGAACCGGAATACTTTTTTAAACCTGATTGATACTATTAAAAACCCCGGTGGTACAACCACGGTACAGGCTATGACAGCTGGAGTAAAGTGGTATGAGTCTGGCTTTACCGACGATGATGGCTTGAATGATTGGGATGGCTGGAATGGTATTGGTGACGATGGTGATGCAAACGACACGATCGTCATCACACCTGTTCTCGAAGAATCTTATTGTGCCGCAAATCACATTATTTTATTAACCGATGGGGCTCCGTATTCCGATCAAGCTAGCTCCAAGCCTGATCGTCACGACCCTCATCCGTTCAAGAGTGCTGGTTATGTATATAAAGGAAATAATTGCACTAACCCGGACCCTAGCGGGTTTAGCATGTCCAGAGCGGGTTGCACCGGTGATATCGCTGAATGGGCTTATAACACAGATTTATTTCCATCGATTAAAGGGAATCAAAATATTGTTACCCAAACTATTGGTTTCCGTACCGGCTCCTCTGCGCGTACCTATCTGATCGACATCGCCACCAGGGGGGGTGGGAAATATTATGAATCAAACTCGACTGGCGATTTGGTCACTGCCATCAATGCCATTGTGAAAGAAGCAACCGCTTCAATTAAGTATACATTTAATGCGCCATTAATCCCCTTTAACGCAACTAACACAGCCGCAACGGGTAACTTTATTTATGTACCAGTTTTCGAACCCAGTGTAACGGCCTTCTGGAAAGGCAATCTGAAAAAATATAGTATTTCGACTTCTGGTGATGAAATATTACTCTCTAGTGCAAATGGTGGTGGCACCGTATTATCCAGCAACAGCTTATTTGAAGATACCGCCAAAAGCTATTGGAGCAATGTGGTTGATGGAGCCGAATCTTTAGTGGGTGGCGCGATTACTCAATTTACTGGCACCCGTAAGCTTTACACTTATGTTGCTGGTAGCACCTCTACAGACCTGGCAGGTAATGCAGAAAACCATATAATCACCACAAATACATTAATTACCCACAATATGTTAGGTGTCTCGGTGCCAACAAATCTCAACGACTCAAGTGACCCCTATAACATTGAGCGCAAAAACCGGATCGAATGGATAAACTGGACCGACGCTGACAATCTCCACGAAGGTGAAATGGGCGCAGCTATCCATGCCCAACCCGCAATTGTAGATACCTATGGCGCTGGTAACGATATTATTTTATTACCAACATCGGAAGGCGTATTAGAAGCCATTGATGCAGCAACGGGTGAAGAGTTATGGGCCTTTATGCCGCAAGAACTATTAGCAAATATTGGCGATTTACAAGAAAATGCCAAACGCACAGAACCAATCTACGGCCTAGATGGTCCCATGACTGTGTACCAAACCAACGGTAAAACCATGGTTGTATTTGGTATGAGGCGGGGTGGTAAAAACTACTATGCTCTCGATATCACTGTTCGCAACGCCCCAGAGTTTGCCTGGCAGATTATTGGCGGTGTAAGCACCAACTTTACGAACCTGGGGCAAACCTGGTCGAAGCCTCTCTTTTTAAAAATGGAAATAACCGGTGGACCAAGCAATAAACAAGTACTGGTTTTTGGCGGCGGCTACGATGCAGCTATACAGGATGGTGCAACCAGTCAAATCGACGATAATCTTGGCCGGGGTGTCTATGTCGTCAATGCTGAAACCGGCGTGTGGATTGCTACTTACACCCCAACAGGTAATAACAACGGTATTGCATCTGATGTATTACCGGTTGATATTAACGCCAATGGTATTATTGACAGGCTTTATGCTGCCGATGTGGGTGGCAAAATCATCCGCATCGACACTCCAGATTCTGACTTTGCCAGCACTACTTTCTCTTCTGGCATCATCGCCGATGTTAATGATGGTAATACTAGCTATCATCAATTTTTTAACACGCCTGAGGTGGGTTACTTTAATAAAGGTAAGCGCCAATTTCTGCTGATTTTAATCGGCTCAGGCACCCGCCCTGACCCACTTGGTAAAACAGTGACGGATAGTTTTTACATGATTAAAGACCCAGATATCTGGGTTGCTCCAATTTCATATACAACGGTTGCCCGTAGTGATTTATACAACACTACTGGCAACCTAGTACAGGTTGGTAATAATACCGAGAAGGCAACGGCGCTAGGGTTATTAAATAAAAAAAGGGGTTGGTACATTGATATGCCAACGGGTAGCGGCGAAAAAATATTTTCCAAAGCCAGACTTTACGATTTTACGGTTTTGTTTACCACCTACAGTGGTACCAGAGCAAATGCCAATGATGTTTGTGCTGCTGGCAACACCACAAGTGAATCCCATTTTTGGGCTGTAAATATGCTCACCGGAGCTTCAGTTTTTTCTAAACTTGATGGCGATGCTACTGACTTCACAACGGCCGACAGGAAGAAAAGTCTGAATATCCCTGGTATGCCACCTTCACCCACACTGGTTTTCCCAGGAACAGCTCAAGGCTCATCCGGTAAAGTTATTGCCCTGGTGGGTTTACAAGAAGTGACCCGCTGGTCTGATCGCTTCCATGCTATTTACTGGGAAGAAGTTATTGGAAACAACTATTCCGCACCAACTGATTAATAGTAAAAGAGGCTGTTATGTATAAATCGAAAATAAACCAGGGATTCACACTAATCGAATTAATGATTGCCATTGCTATAATTGGAATTATCACAAGTATAGCCTACCCAAGTTACATTGATTCTGTCCGCAAAGGCCATCGCAATGATGGCCAGGCAATTTTACTGGACGCGGCTAACAGGCAAGAGGTCCATTATGCCAAAAACGCAACTTATACGAATGACTTTAGTAAGTTGAACCTGGCGACGACCAGCCCTGAAGGCTACTACACTATGACCATACCTAGTGCAGATACCACCAGCTATACCATCGTGGCAAGCGCGACGGCTAAAGGTGGCCAGAATAAAGACAAAACAAAGAAATTTCGTCTACAATCAAACGGGGAGCGAAAGTATTATGATGGTAGTAGCTGGCAAAGTGGCTGGAGCGGTCGCTAATGTAGTGTTGCTAGCAGAGTCAAGCAAATGTGCCGGTCTCTGAATTCAGAGATCGTCCCTCCCCCCCTGAGAGAACATGGGTTCAGCTCTGTTTTTATCTAAGAACAACAACAAATTACGTATTTCACTGAATATGAACACCCATTTCGGTGGAAATTGAACACTTACCCTTTAAGCATTGAGTGGTCTCCTTTTTACTCTAACCTGAATTTTTCACCATAAAATTAAAAAAAGATTGCTTAAGAATATTTAAATTCATCAGGTTTACTTGATCACGACAATCACACCATACTCGGCAATGAGGCAACGACACCCCAAAATAACCGCTTACGCTTTGTGCGCTTTCTTAAAACTCCTATTTTTAATTTGCATCTATCTAATTGATTAACCGAATCATTTAAAATAATTTTTTTTGTCAGTGAAATGCAAGACTTATTGTCTCTATGTGTCAGGAATGCTCGCTATGGTTTTGAATATCAGTTAAATGAAAAATAGCTGAATATTATTCAGCTATTTTTTGTGGCTTACAAGCTTAATATTTTGTAAATATTAAAGTCCGTGTCATGAGCGGTAAGTCAGCTGATGCAACTCAGGAAAACTTTGAACAAATTAGAAAGTAAGATGCGAACAAGACAAAATAAACATAAAAACAGAATTTACTCGGAGTAAATGTGTATTTTAACTTTGTTTTCAACGCAATTTTCGCTTGCTAGATGATTTAATCAAAGATTTCTTAGTTTAAGTTCAATAAATACTAACTGGAGACAAATAAATGAGTAACAGGAAGTTGATATCGATATTAACATTTAGTTTATTCGCAATTTTTATGCAACAGTCCGCATTCGCTCATAAGTATGTTGTTATTGAAGGCGAACCCGTACTGGACTTTAGATTGCCGTCTTTGCAAATCAAAACGGATAATGGGTTTGAAGAACCTATATTAGGTGAATCTAATATGCATGAGGTACTTTACAATATACCTATTGATGGCTCTGAGCCTGTGCCCCTACGCCACGTCCCAACGTTATATATCACGGAGAGGGATAGGGATACCAATGAGCATTGGCCGGTTGTTATCAATGAATCTATCAGCGCTGAAAGTACAACGCGTGGTTTGGTTTACCCTGGCAGCCCGAATCCGATTACCATCGGTGATTGGGTTAAAGGGGGAGATTCTACGGTAAAAATAAAGACTCTCCGAAATGGAATGAGCAAAGTGAAAATGAAAATAAAAGGACTGCTTCCCAATAGCGTGTATACCGTTTGGCAGTTTAATCTAGCAGGTCCGCCAGGGCCTTTTGGTGGTATCCCTAGTGTCTTTGCCACAGACCGCAAAGGTAATGCCAAGATGGAGCGTATCGTGCCTTTCAATATGTATGATGTCGTTGATAATTTGCTCGTCGCTTATCACTCAGATCATCGCGTCTACGGCGGTACACCCTCCGAAGTTAGACCTCAGGGGGGGCCTGATCTCCATTTTCAGTTAATATTTGATATTAAAGGAGCGCAGTAAATTTTTCTATCTCCCCTTTGAGCGGCTGATTGCTCTGAGGGGAGGTTAGTAGAGTAAACCACTAAGCAGCGGCCTGAATCAAAAAATCGGAACCTTTAGCAATCGGTTGTATTTTTCGCTTGTCTTGTTGTCTCATTCCTTAGCGCTTTCATAGACCGAAATCATATTTTTGGGTCTGTACGTTTTTTCTTATATTCACCTTTTACAATAGCAATAGTTCTTTGACGAGTTTTTTCTTGGAGCATAATACCAATCTTAATAACAATCATGATATTAGTCACCCAATAATCCCGTGTTCTTTCAAAAAATCATCAACGAACGTCCAAAAATCTTCAATAAGTCAAGCCGGAAAATTAAACTATACCCATGGCCCACCTCTACATTTTATTATCTGATGTTTGTGATCATAAGCAACGTGCACGCGCTAACACCTAAACTCATAACGCCATGGATATATCTTTACCAAAATACGCATCCAAAGAGTTGATCAGTTTAAATGGGGGGTTATCAAAATAAACACCGTGGCTTGCACTTTTTTCCGGAGTCATGCCACGCACAAACAAGTAAAATATGCCACCAAAGTGCGTATCATAATCATAGTTTATTATTCTTTGTTCTAATAAACGATGAACAGCCAGGGTGTAGATCAGATATTGAAAATAATAATGATGCTTGATCATCTCCAGGGGTAAAACTGATTTTTCATAAGCCGCTTGAGTTGACCCCAACCAGTTTGACTTATAGTCGATAATATAAAATTTACTGTTATGTTCAAATAGTAAATCAACAAACCCTTTCAAGTAACCTTTTAGTGTTTTAAAATTAAGATCAGGTCTATTGTGCGAAAACAACCCATGGTGTACCAACAGTTGATTGAGCGTTGCTGCGTTTATTTCAGAGACAGGATAGGTAAACTCTAGTTCATCAATACGTTGATGGCGCGACACCTGACTTAATGTGAAGCCGTGCTCGACATCGCCAAAAAGTGGGGTATGCAACACATTTTTTACCATATTGACGATAAGGTCTGCCTGTTTTAACCATTGGCTATTAAACTGCTTAAGTTGTTTTTCTACGAGCTGTGTCAGTACATGATCATCGTTACAGCTAAAATCCCACAGCTCAAATATAGAATGCATAAATGTACCTGCTCTGGCACCTCGGGGAAAGGCATGTATGCCTTCCAGGGGAGATGGTGTGAGTGGTTGCGCAGATGTTGTGATATTGCTTGAAAATGTTGCATATGCTTGGTGCGCCGTCAAGCCGGTAAAACTCGAAATAACTTTACCTTCGTTTAAATTTCGGCTAAAAGATCGTGTTGCCTGTAAATTTTTTGAGTTGTTATCAATCTGAAAATATTTACCGTCCGGTTCGGGCAAGGCCAACAAAGCGATGCTCTTAGCTGCCGTGTCTTGCAATTGTAACAGAGGCTTGAACAATTTTTCGTCAGGCGCATTTTTGACCAAACGGATCAGTTTTTGAACTTCAGTTTCGTCATTGTTTTTAGCCTCGCCAACACCGAATAATAGCCAGCTCAACGCTGAAAACTCTACGCCTTTTACTGCCCCCCAGGCCATATAGCAGCGATACTTGGCACGTGTTACAGCGACATACAACAGTCGTAAGTTTTCGGCCAGCTCTTCTTTCAGCGCACTCAACCTCGCACCATCGGGTTCACCAGACAAAACCAAACATTCTCCGTTCTGTTCATCATGATAAGTATAAAGCTCGGTTTTACTATTTTTCAAGCTATCCGCCCAGACAAACGGGCAAAAAACAATGGGGTATTCCAAGCCCTTACTTTTGTGTATGGTTACAATTTTGACCAGTTTTTCATCACTCTCCAGGCGTAAAGTGCTTTCTTCGTCTGCACCCACACTACCCTGCATAGCAGCAGTTAAATAATCGAGCACACCCGTCATGCTCAACGAGTGAGTTTGCACCTGAATGTGCAGTCGTTCGATAAGGTGTAACACATTCGTCACACGCCGATCGCCACCGTCTAAAGCCAGTAAACGAGCGGTGACCTGCTCAGTAAAGAGGAATTTACGCATCATCCGCATAAAACCCTGCTCTTTCCATAACTGATGATAGCGATGAAATCGCATCAAGGCGGCTTCTTTCTGCAATGGGTTTTGATCCAGAATAGAGGCATCGAAACCCATCATTTCCGTCAGTAAAGCAGCATTCACCAGCGATTCACTATGGGGTTTTGCTACCGCGAGGAAAATGCGCCATAGCTCGGTCATTTCACGGGTTAGAAAAACATTATCCTGGCCATATTGCACACTGGCAACACCCACGGCATTGAGTGCCTCACTCATCTTCTGAGCTTGCGCGTGCGAACGAACCAATACAGCAATATCACCACCATTGAGTGTCCGCATACCAATACGCACCGTCTGTTGCTGCCCACCGGTAAGCAAACGAACAATCTCATCTGCAGTCGCCGCACTGACTCGTGCCAGAGTTGCAGTACGTCCCGCATGTTTTTCGCCATCAGCAGCGATACGCCATATTTGTAACGCTGCAGCATGACCAGTTACATCACTCAGCTCATCGCGCTTTACCGTCGCAGCTTCCACCGAAGGATAATGAATGTCTGAAAATAAAAACGGCGTTGGGTTTTGTGAAAAAAGTGCATTTACGGCGCTGACCATGGCCGGGGTAGAACGCCAGTTAACCTCTAATGAATAAATGTGATCAGCTTCTTGACGCGCTTGCAAATAAGAAAATAAATCGGCCCCTCTGAAACTGTAAATAGCCTGCTTGGGATCACCTACCATAAAAACGGCATCACTGGAATGAGTATATAATTTTGAAAAAATACGATACTGTAACGGGTCGGTATCTTGAAATTCATCAACCAACGCCACAGGATATTGCCTGAGCACCGCTTGAGCCAAAGTACTTCCTTGCTGATGATTCAGAGCCCGCCACAGCGCACTAAGTAAATCATCATATCCCATCACTTTTTGTTTTTTCTTGCGCACCTCTAGTTCGATACGCGCCGCGTTGATGATATTTTTTTTCAATTGCGCAATACGCAGTTTGTATCCTGCCATAACGGCGTCTATCGCATCCTGAAAACGTTCGCAAAGATCAAAAAACGAATGTGTGGGCGTACTTTTCCCCTTGCCAGTTGAAATTTCAATTTTCCCGCGGGTAAACCGGTCAAACTTTTCAAAATATAAGCTAAGAAAGGGGGTATCAGGCTGTAAAAAAGAGTCTAATTGATCAAACCAAGACGGCAAAGAAGCAGGGGGGTAGCTATTGTTTTTTAGAACTTTCTCGTCACTATACTTAACTAATAAATCACGAATAGCTTGGCCTTGGTCTGACCAACACTTCTGAACTCGATGATACAATGCAACAAGTTCAGATTCTTTACGGTCTAATGCTTCATCCTCGGGTGCCGTATAAAGGCTCATCATTTCCCGGTTGATATAAAACCTGAGTTCACTAACTATTTTTTGCGGAGAAAGCTTGGCCTGATAAAGCAAATAATCTGTAAAGCTGGCTGACAGGGTTAATAAATGCTGTCGCCAATAATCCTCTACAACAGCTTGTAGTAATGGATATTCATCGCTGATAATTTCAGAACGAAAAGTAATCCCACTTTCAAATGCCTGCTCAGACAAAATTCGTTGACAAAAGCCATGAATGGTAAAAACAGGGGCCAGGTCAAAACTACTCAGGGCTTGCTCGACTAATTTAAAACGCTGTGATCGATGTTCTTCATCGGTCACTATCGCATTGATTGCAACATCATCACTGCTCCCGCTAGCCAGTGCCCGTTTTACATCACGTAAACGCTGACGAATACGGTCGCGTAACTCATCGGTTGCTGCATTGGTATAGGTCACAACCAGAATTTGTTCGACGGTGAACTGCTTTTCTAACAATAAGCGCAGATATAAAGCCGCAATCGTCCAGGTTTTGCCCGTACCCGCGCTGGCTTCTATAAAATTCACCCCCTGCAATGGTGCCGTTAATAGCGTATTAACCGGATTCACAGCTTTTCCATAAATTGGTATAAAGGTGCAAAAATCTGCATCGCTATTTCGCTAAATTCATCATCAAACACGGCTGCATTTCTGAAGGCGAGTTGATTATAACTATCTTGACCTTCTCCCCAATAGTCGCCACCATGCCATTTATTTTCAGCGGCGTTCAAAGGCAGGAGCTTTGCTCTTCTGGAGTTCAGTTGTGAATAATAAGTATTTGATGTCGCTGGAAAAAACTTCAGTGGTTGTTGTAATCCCTGCCAGTATAAGTCCAGTAACTTTTCTAAAATATTTTCCGCATCATCAAGTTGTGTAAAACGCACAGACTCTTTCTTGCTCATAAGATAACTTTCAGCTTTAATATTTTCCAATTTAAGCTGATTTAAAACCAAATGTGATAACCAGGCCGACAACCTGTCTTTAGGCGAAAGCGGGTTAGGCTGCATTATAAACAAACCTTTATTAGTTATTCCTGTCAATTCCCCATAAAGAATGAAAGTACCCAGGCTTATTTTAAATTCGACAACTTTAAGTTTGTCATCCGCCGTAAGCAAAGAAAAATCCTGTTGATATTGTTTATTCATCGTATAGTGGCGAGAAAATTGTATCTCTCCCGGCTGACCATGCGGTAATAAACCGGCCGCTTGCATTTGCTTTTTAACCTGTTTGAAATTAATTTTCTCAAGAGAAAGCTTGAACAAGGCATGGTCAAGTTGTCGTTCAGCAGTCCGATCCATATTGAAAGGCTCGCTCGTTACTAACTGTTGGGAGTGTAAATTCAGATTGATTTTTAATCGTTGCTGCAATAAATAACGGCTGGGCATGTTATAAAATTGAATTAAATCAGCAAGAGATACCTGCCTCCATGACGCATCGGGCATCGTCAAAGACTCTAAAAAAAAGGGAGGATGGCCAGGCTGTTGTTTAGCAATCGAGGAAGCAAACTGGTATTCTTGCGAATAGGTAAACAAAGCCGTTTCTTTTTTATTAAAATATCGAACACTAAAGCCTTGCAAAGGATGACGAGTGACGAGCCTTGATGATGGGGTTTGATTATTTTGTAGACTATAAGCCGCATCGATATAATCTAGCAATTCACTCACCAGGACACAAGGTGGAATAACCGAATTATCTCTGATATGTTGCCCGACATAGCTGATATAAAAATATTGGCGCGCTGAAATTAATGCTTCTAAAAAAAGATAACGGTCTTCATTACGCGCTGAACGATCACCTCGCCTAGGATATTGCTTCAGCAAATCAAAGCCGACACGTCTATCAAATCGAGGAAAAGCAGTGCCGTGCATACCAATCAAGCAAACGACATCAAAGGGAATACTACGCATAGGCAATAACGCACAAAAAGTCACCCCTCTACCCAAAAATTGATCTTTTGATGATGACGCTTCCAATACGATGCTGATACTTTCCTGAACAAGAGCCAGGTCAACTAAATCATTAAATTTTGAATCTTCCACTGTTTTATTAACAGACTCCAATGCCTGATAAATGAAGGGTAAATCAGAGCTATTCTCGACAAAAAAAGTGTCCAGCAATTGCTGGCACAATACCATCCAGGCCGGCATGGAGCGCGGTTTATGCAGCCGTTGTCGCCAGCGATTCAAACACATTATAAAATAGATCAAACGAGAGACCAGCCGGGCATTGTCCCCCTCAATATCAGCGACAGGATAGATGCCTGAAAAAACAGAGTCATCTCCATCCGGCTGCATACAATACCCCAAAAGGAGGCGATCCAGGCCGAATTGCCAACTGTGTTCATTTGTTTCCGGCAAATTAAATGTGCCTCGGTGCGCCGCATTCATAGCCCAACGAACCCCAGATTCCTTAATAAGGTGTTGCACTACAGGAAGATCATCATCACTAAAATCGAAATTTTCACGCAAAGCATCACATTGTAAAAGTTCAAAAATAAACGCACTTTCAAAGCGACTGTCCGGTAAATTTAACAGCGCAAAAAAAGTTCGAACTAGAGGACTTTCTGAAAGAACACTGTGGTCGGCAATGCTATACGGAATGTGTTTTTGGTCAACTAAGCCACTGAATATCGAATCAATATGCGGCGCATAAGTCTCTATATCGGGCATCATGACCACCACATTTTCTGCCTGAAGATCAGAGTCGGCAGCAAATATCGCGAGTAATTGATCATGCAACACTTCCACTTCACGCTGCGCACTGTGCACCACTTCTACTTTAATAGAGTAGTCATCCGCACCGAGCAACCGTTTCTCTGCGGAGCATTCCGGTTCTTCCAAATTCAAAATGTCAGATTGAATTTGAGTCAACACCGTATCCGCTTGAGGATCGACAAAACATTCTATATCTTCTGAATGTAATTCCAACACATTGCCAAGGTATTCTCGCCCTTCGCGCCCCCATGATGCTAACAAGCTGTTACCTGTTGCAAAATAATGTTCGAAATCTTCATTTTCAGCACTGCGCAGCTCATGACGAATCATTTCACGCTTACTTTTGATATCGTGCCAATAGACACGACAGGGATTGCGCATAAAAAGATGGCAATCGCTATATTCTCCAATAACATCCAAAGCTTGAATGTAACCTGGTGACAAAGTCGGAACTGCAAAAAGCAGCGCCCGCGATAATACGGGATGTTGTGTATTTTTAGGTAACTGTTGCAAACGCTGCAACAACTGAGCCCAATGCATCATCTCGCCAGGTTGCACAAGCTGACGCCATAGCTGCGCCTGCCAATGATGCTCTTCACCCTCCTCCCATGCGCAAACCCATTCGGGTCTATAAACCATATAACGGTCAAAAACCTGGGCAATTTGCTGCGATAATTCGTATTGCTTGAGTAGATCGCCCTCTTCCAGGTAACGTGCTACTGATATAAATTCGGGGCGATGAATCAACGTGGGCAAAATACTCATAATTCGCCACCGAAAATGATCGACATTCAAGATAGACTGCGATGGGACATCAGTAAAAAACTGTCGGAGAGCAAACCAAATATATTCAGCGGGAAATTGAAAATGGATATTGGCGCAGATACCTAGACGATCAGCAATCTGCAAACTCAGCCAACGTGCCATGCCCTGGTTAGGTACGACGATAATTTCAGGCTGAAGTGGTGAACGAACCGAGTCCATTTTTAAAACTTCAGCCAGACAAGCGGCTAAACTCGTAAGGTCATTGCTCTGATAGGTTCTCAACATTGAAACTTATATACCCATGGCGTTATGAATTTAGGTGTTTTCACGCACATCTGCATCTCATTTTCGGCTTTTCCTCAATCGAAAAAACTCGACTTAGCCCGCTAGGCCTGCGTTTTTTCTCAATCAGAAAAACCGAACCTAAGGCACAGCTATACGCGCTAAGACCTAAATTCATAACGCCATGGGTATAGTAATCAATCATGCTCTCAATTGATACGACTCAATGATACATAATCATCATGTTTAAAGTAAATTAATTCGTTTCTGAAATAGACTTTTAAAATCTTAACGCCAGCAACCTCTTTGCTATCAAACTGATCGACCTTCCCCAATAAAACGGATACCACTTTATTGACGTTGAATCTTTCTTATATTTCAAAAACCCCAAGGGGGAGGGTAAAAAATCACGTCCTACCACCCTGCAATATTTTTCTGTATTATATTTGTCAATGCGTCAATGTGATCATCTCTAACATTCAATGCGGAAATATAACGATACTGCTCTCCGCCAGAGTCTAAAAATAGCCGCTTGTTTTCCATCGCCATTTCCTCCAAGGTTTCGAGACAATCTGCAGAAAATCCGGGGCAGATTAAATCAACTTTTTTTACACCCTGTAACGGCAGTGTCGCCAGGGTTTTGTCGGCATAAGGCGTAAGCCATTCTTCTTTGCCAAAACGGGATTGAAAAACAATTTGCCATTGAGCCTCTTCCAGATTCAACGCGGTACTAACTAATTTGGCCGTCGCATGGCATTGATCGTAATAAGGGTCTCCCGCCGCTCTCGTTCTCTTTGGCATACCATGGAAGGAAAAGAGTAAACGCTCCGCTTGGCCGTTCTGCTCCCAAAATTCTTGAATACTGTTAACCAGAGATTGAATATAAGCCGTGTCAGCGTAATACTGGGCAATCATACGTAAATCAGGCAATGCACTCCATTGAGAAAGTGTTTTTACCATGGCATCAAATGTCGAGGCAGTCGTTGCTGTTGACTGCTGAGGATAGAGCGGAAAAAGCAAAATACGCTGGCAACCGGATTGTTGCAATTCGGCCAAAGCACTGCCGATGGAAGGACGACCATAGCGCATCCCTAAAACAACATGAACGTTTGGTGCTGCCGCTTTGAGGCGGTCTTTAATCGCCAATTCCTGCTTTCGCGCATACACCATTAACGGCGAGCCTTCATCCATCCATATTTTCGCATAAGCCTGAGCAGACTTTACCGGTCGCCTGCGGAGAATAACGCCATGGAGAATAAACCACCACAGCGGTCTGGGAATTGAGACAATTCTTGGATCCCATAAAAACTCAGCGAGATAAGGTCGCACTGCGGCGGGTGTAGGTTCATCTGGTGTTCCCAGATTCGTCAACAATACCCCTATTTTTTTACTTGAATTTTGTTGTATTGTGATCATTCAGGCATTCTATTTTGTTAGTTTGAAAATTAAGGTCACATTGCAGTTTGATTATAATCAAAAAATTAGTGAACTTGAAGAGTAACGGCTCAGCGTAATTTTAATAAAAAAAGCAAAAAATATTGACAAGGTTTTTTGTGAATTGTTCGTAAAACAGTTTCGCCATGTGAATCAGGGTAATCGCTCTATAATCACCACCCAATCGAAGCATGATCGAATCATTTCGCTCCAATTAGCTAAATTTTCACCTTTTAGCACATAACTTTGTAAAGACTGTTGATCATTGTGCCAACGGTATAATATTACGATATTGAAAAATAGATTAATATAACAGTCTCTAACAACGATACTTAAACATAGAGCGATTGCCCTGCCATGTGAATCGACCCCTTTTCAGATCATGTCACTAAAGCGGTACAGTATAAGTCCATGCCGTATATATACCCGTGGCGATTAAGATTTAGGTAGTGTTGCATGCCCTATTCATTCCCTGGTTGCATTAAAACTCCTCGCAATAGCCAACTACACCTCGTCATTTGGACTTGCCATGAAATAAATAGGACGCACACTGAATACCTAAATTTCAAACGCCATGAGTATGTCTCAGTATCAATTAATTCCTTACCTGAGGGTCAAGGACTATTTTAATAACTCAAGTTTCGGAGTTCAAATTCGTAAAAAAATGGCTACTATAATAACTGAAAAACAAAACAAAGAAGGCCTCACGGAAGGTATAATGTAGGTATCTAAAGCCAAACATTAAACCAACCGGAGGCCTGTATGCATAATGACACGAATAAGCACCACTTTCCAAGTCTGATTGAAGATGTGCTCAGCCATCCTGGACAATGTGTTGATAATGTTTTCGCTGGTGTTTGGAACGGGCTAAAGCTGAATAAACTGATCCAGAGATCAGGATTTAAAAAACGTACCGGT
>CAYQVF010000015.1:0-49448 GCA_964421045.1 uncultured Chromatiaceae bacterium | reverse complement strand
CTCCAATGCCGAATAGATTGCTGAAATTAGCTGAGAGTTGTGGGTAATCAGGTACTTTTTTGAATTAAACAGACAGCTCAAAAACAAAAAATGCGTGAATATAAACAAACCCAGGCGTTTCAATTTAGAAAACTCACATTAATGTCCCTCTAGCCGATAAAAAGTTCAGACTCTTTTTTTCATTCAAATATAGTATTAATACAACACGAGACGCCAGTGAACTCGAATCAAAAGGAACAACGTGCTTTTCTTCGTCATACCGTAAATATAAAAGCCGTATGTATTTTCCCCGGGCTAGGAGAATGGCCTTGTGAAGTCCGCAACGTCTGCGTTGGGGGTATGTATTTTATGTTTGATAAAAACTATAAAAAATATACCAGCGCCATGACTGCCGATACCGTCATAGAACTGCTTTTGTCGGTTCCTACCGGAGATGAGATCAAGCCTCTTCAATTTCAAGGACGGATCGTACGCCCTGATGAAAGAGGTGCGGGCATTGCACTACTCAGCCCCGACCTGGATTCGTTACAAACTTTAAACGCCTACATTAAAACACAATATACCCAACCCGTCACAGCACAAGAAAAGCCCATCACTCACGAGCAAGGCTCATCTGAAAACCAAATTCAAATTAATCAATATTCAAAAAAAATACTGGCCTCATGTCAAAAAATAATCAACGAGTGTCTCGAACCTTTAATAAAAACCTCCCAAGAACATATTATTGATGCCTTATTCAAGGCATCTGAAAAATCAAAGGATATCACCCAGCAAAATGCTTATTTTGACAGCTTGAATATATTCAATCGTTCGCAAGACAAGTTAAAAGAAATTTTCATCTCTTCAGCATTAACACAATTGAATACCTATTGTGCTGATCCAAAAAGCATCAACAAGTCCTCTGAGGACTATACCAACGATGGCGAAATAACACTTTCTTTAATTGAAGAAGATGTATTAGAAGACTGGCTTGCCATCACTGAAATAACCAATCTGGCTAAAGCCAAGAATAATCAAGAACTGAGTACCATTGAGCAACATCTTAGCGCTTTATATCAGATCGAAATTAATGAAGAAAATAATCCTTTCGGCCCCATGTTATTTGCACAAGCCTTTGAGGATGGCATTCAGCACCTTGCATTAAATCATATTGCTGATCAGTTATGCTATACCGTTTTCAAAGGCACATTAAATACGACTTTGGCTGAAATTTATAAAAAAATATTGAGTTTTTTAAGCAAGATTACATTACCAGAAAAAAACATTACAGCTGAAAAAAATGAACCCTCAGCGCTATTACAACCTGAAGAAATCTCAACAGATCACCCCCCTCAAATTGATGACGAACCCGTTGTCGACTCAGAAACCGAGGCACACAGACCATTTGAAGAAACACCAACCTCAGAGTTAGAAAATCGATCATTTGAATCTACCGATAAACAACCCAAACCTCAGATTCGTGTGGGTGATCAAGATATTTATCAACTTGTAAAAACACTGCGTAACTTAAAAAAAATCCCTAATTCAGAACAGCATTCAAGTCATACCCAAAGTAAAAATAATAACCGAAAAATATCGAAATCAAACTCGCACCCAAAGGTATCAGACCTCCCCTTTGAAACAAATCTAACTGATCCTGCCGTCGCTGCTGCACCGGCTATTTACAGACCAACAGAAATATTAAATGCACTCAATCATATTCAGGAAAAGGCATCATCACAATACGATGCCCCTATCGAACACACAGAAAACAGCAACATCAATTCGCAAGTATTAAGTATTTTATCCCAAGGAAAAAGCGAAAAAAATAACAAAATGATCAGTGATCGTGAAACGGGCATCATGGAAGTTGGAGGACACCTGTTCGCTTCCTTGTTTCGAGATCGATTGGTCTCTGATAATGTGCGCTCATGGCTCAAACGACTTGAAATACCCATGCTTAAACTGGCCATCGTCGATGATTCTCTATTCAACAACCAATCTCATGTCGCTCGTCAAGTTGTTAACAAAATATCCCAGCTAGAACTCTATGGAGAAGATAATCCAATCACAACCCGGGTCAATGGCTTACTAGATCGCATTGTCAACGAAGTGGGTAAAACACCTGATATTTTTGAGCAAGTCCTCAAGGAAGTTGATTTCTTGATTAAAATACAAAATAAAGCTTATACAGAAAACCTAAAAGAAGTTGTTACCGAATGTGAAAAGGAACACATTAACCCTTGCACTAAAAATACACCAATCGACCCTCTATTGCAGCAATGGATCAAACAGGTTCGCCGCATTAAAATAGGAAGCTGGTTACTTTTTTCTTCTGATTCAAATCATCCTACTCGACTCAGACTGGCCTGGACAGCAAAAGATAAAACCAGATATGTTTTTGTCAATTTAAGAGGTCTCAAAGAAATTTCATTTGATATTTCAGAAATAGCCCAACAACTTCGTAATGGAACAGCCATCGTCCTTGATAATGCAAATGATCCAGCAATGGACAGGGCACAGTACCAAATGTTACAAAACATGCATCACCAGTTATTGCACGAAGCGACACATGATCAACTCACCGGGCTGATCAACCGCAGAGAATTTGAATCTTGCCTGTATAAAGCATACTCCTCTGCGCATCAAAAAAATACGCAACATATCTTGTATTACCTAGATCTGGATCATTTAAACGTCGTCAATACCACATGTGGTTATGATGCGGGTGACAAGTTACTGATTGAAGTCACCACGTTGCTACAGAAAAAAATTGGGAAAAATGGAATTTTCGCTCGAATTGGTGGTGATGAATTTGCCATCTTACTTATTGATTGCACCCTGGATGAGGCTCTCAATATAGCTCAACAGCAAAAGAAAATGATACAAGAGTATCGCTTAATTTGGGAAGAAAAACGATTGTCTGTTGCGGTAAGAATCGGCATGGTAGAAATAAATGGCAAGGAAACCAGTGCAGCAACACTGCTACAATCCGCCGAATCCAGTTGCAAAGCCGCTAAAAGAAAAGGCTCAAACAGTATTCAGGTTTTTAGTCACGACGATGCGGAGTTATCGTTACGACAAAAAACTCTGGAGTGGGCTGCCCACATAGACCAGGCCTTAGATGAAAATACCCTAGAATTACGTTGCCAACGTATCGCACTAATTCAAAGTGATAGCACATTACCTCCCTTTCATTCTGAAATTTTGTTAGGCGTTACCGATGAGCAAGGAAACGAAATGTCGCCACAGGAGTTAATATTGGCAGCAGAGGAATATCACCGGATGCCTGCCATTGATCGTTGGGTGATTCGCAACGTTTTTAACTGGATGATAAAACACGATGATGAGCTTAAAAAAACAGGCAGTTTATCCATTAATCTTTCTGGAAGCTCGTTGAATGACGATACTTTTTTGGATTTTGTACTGAATGAAATAAAGACCACCAAGGTACCCACAAACAAAATTTGTTTCGAAATAACAGAAACGGCGGGCATAGCCAATTTATCCAATGCGGTAGAATTTATAGAAGAAATAAAAAAAACCGGCTGCCAGTTTTCATTGGATGACTTTGGTAGTGGTTTATCTTCTTATGGCTACTTAAAAAACCTGCCCATCGATTATTTAAAAATAGATGGCAATTTTGTAAAATATATGGACAACAACCCTTGTGACTACGCGGTTGTAAAATCGATTACTGAAGTCGGACATTTTATGGGTAAAAAAATTATCGCTGAATACGTGGAAAATGAAACCGTCCTCGACATGCTGAGAGAAATAGGGGTCGACTATGCCCAAGGATATGGAATTGAAAAACCTTACAAACTGAGCGACCTGACAAAGATTCAATCTTCAGCAGATCTCGCCCCTTTATCGTAATGGCATAGCGAAAAGTCGTCATTGCTTTATCAAAAAAATAGGCAATAACAAACTGAAGATAACGACACCTACTCCTCTAAATCATCAGGCAAAAAACGGATAAGTCGTCGTGATTTTTTTAATTGATAAGTGATATAGAGACCCACGGTTACATTTTCGAGGTTGGCGACTAAGGGACTCTTTTCATAAGTCGCCCCCTTTAAGTTATCGTAGCGTACAAAGCCGCCTAAACTATATTTTTTAAAGATTCGTCGCGTAATCAGGCTCAACCTGATTCCACCATAGCCACTGTCTGCCTGATAGCGAGCACGGCCTGGACGCACATCATTATCTGATACGTTATAGTAATACTCGTTATAAGGTCGGGTTGAAAAAAGAAAGGCCAGCAAAAAAGCGCTATTCCACTGTGTTTGTTGTCGCAGTACTATTGCCGGGTTCAATGTAAAACCACGATATGCAGTATGTCTTATGTCGGTAGACAAAACCGTGCGCAGCGGCAATTGAAAACTCAAGGTACGACGCTCTTTTTTATAAACGGTGTAATGAACTGTGGGACCTATTGATAACGCGGCATCAAGATCGAACATGCCTTTACGGGCCACATTTTTATCACTATCGACAGGCAAATTAACTTTTCCACCGATATCAATATGAACATTGTCTGCTTGATATAAAAGACCTTTGACGCCCTTTCTACTAAGCTGAAAACGCTCACTGCGATAAATAAAATACGGTAGCGGCAAAGCATATTCCCGCCGTTCATTAGAACCCCGGTAATCGGGAAGACTGATCCCGCCCAACCAAATACCTGCTTCCCACTGCGGCAAGGTTTGCTCTGCAAGCAAACCAGAACTGTAAATTGCACTTAAAACAAAAAAATATTTCAACATTTTCGGCGACCATAACAACCGCCTAGTTGCCCTGCCAGCGTTTAAAAACAAGAGAGGTGTTAATGCCACCAAATGCAAAGTTATTGCTCATGATGTATTCACATTCCAGCGCCCTGATCGAACCCATAATGTAATCAAGATCAGCACAGGCTTCATCGGGTGTTGTTAAATTCAAAGTCGGCGCAAACCAGCCTTCGTTCATCATCAAAATGGCCGCCCAGGCCTCAATTGCACCACACGCGCCCAGTGTATGTCCAAGGTGTCCTTTGAGCGTACTCACTACTATTTTCGAACCCAATACCGCTGAAGTCGCCAGACTTTCAGCAACATCTCCGCGGCTGGTTGCCGTCCCATGGGCATTAACATAACCGATATCATCCGGCTCCAGCTTGCTGTCTCGTAACGCCAGGTTCATCGCAATCGCCATTGTTTCCGCATTTGGTTGCGTGACATGTGTGCCATCCGAGTTGCTACCAAAACCCAGTAATTCAGCGTGAATAGTTGCCCCTCTTGCTTTTGCATGATCCAGCTCTTCCAACAACAAGGTCGCCGCCCCTTCGCCGATAACTAAACCATCACGATGTTGGTCAAATGGGCTGGGAGTACGATCAGGTTGATCATTTTTAGTACTGGTCGCATACAACGTATCGAAAACAGCCGCTTCTGAAGGACACAACTCTTCAGCACCACCGGCAATCATCAGCTTTTGCTGTCCATGTTTGATGGCCTCATAAGCATAGCCAATACCCTGGCTACCAGAAGTACAGGCACTGGAGGTAGGAATAATGCGCCCTCTCAAACCAAAAAACGTGCCTATATTGACCGTTGTCGTATGCCCCATCATTCGAATATAACTGGTTGCCGTAATGCCACTCATATCCTGACTCAGGCCCAGCTTGGCAAAATCTCTAATATCACTTACACTGCCCGTTGACGAACCATAGGCCACACCCATATCGCCACTTTGCACTACCGGATCACCCAGGAGACCCGCATTTTCCAGCGCGACTTCACTTGCCCGTGTCGCCATCAAAGAAACCCGGCTCATGGAGCGTGTTTTTTTTCGGGTGTAATGGGGGGGGACTTTAAAATCTAAAATGGGCCCCGCCAAACGCGTATTTAAATCCAGATAAACATCCCATTCTGGCATGTGACGAATGCCGCTCACATTATTTTTCAAGCCGGTGCTAAAACAACCCCAGTCATGCCCCAAAGAAGTAATGGCACCAAAGCCCGTCACGACGACACGTTTACTCACTAAAACAATCCACCATTGATTGATATCACCTGTCGCGTGATATAGCCCGCATTATCCGAGCATAAATAACTCACCAGACCTGCCACTTCTTCAGGCTCACCCATACGTCGCAAAGGAATTAATTTAAGCATGTCATCTATAGGGACATTGTCAAGCATCTCCGTCGCAATCAGACCTGGAGCGACACAGTTCACTGTAATTTTTCGTTTCGCCAATTCTATAGACAGCGCCTTCGTCGCCCCAATAATACCGGCTTTGGCCGCGCTATAATTGACCTGCCCCCGATTGCCCATCAAGCCTGAAACAGAGGCCAAAGTCACAATTCTACCTGGTGCTTTACGCCGCACCATCGGCATCACTACGGGTTGGAGCACATTGTAAAAGCCACCCAAATTGGTATCGATGACTTGATCCCAGTCGTCACCCGTTAAAGCTGGAAACGCATTATCACGTGCAATTCCGGCATTACACACGACCCCATAATAAGCACCATTTTGTTCCATATCCGCTAATAATACCTCAGCGGCCTGCTGCCGATCCGCAACATCAAACTGTACTATCCTGCCCTGGCCTCCGCGCTCTTTTATTTCAGCTAATACGTTATCCGCTGCACTCCGGCCACTCCGACAGTGCACCACCACAGTAAAACCATCTTCACTCAGTTTTTTGGCAATAGCCCGCCCCAAACCCCGACTTGAACCGGTCACCAAGATCGTTTTCTTTTCCATTTATTTATTTATGCTTCAATAATGTCATTAATATTGTCTGGCTCTATCGCTTTGACCTGGGCGGTTGCCAGTACCTGCCCTTCGGCACTAATTTCACAATCAAATAGAGCCAGGTTATTTTCATCAACATAGACCTGCTTAATTCGAATCGATAAACAAACCCCCGCTTTAAAACACCCAATATTAGCACTATATTTAGTTGTGCCTAACAAGAGGCCTATTTTCACGGCCTCTCCTGCGAGTTTTCGCTTTATTCCCGCGAGCGCAGCAATCGCTTGAGCCATATACTCCAGACCAACCCAAGACGGGACATGCCCATCTTCATCGGCAAACACACTGTCGCGATTAATCTCAACAGTGGCTTCTAAACACGCTTCATCCCAATTGATGATGTCTGTCAGCAACACCATCCGTCCTTCATGAGGTAAAACATCAGATATTTTACTATATAAATTCATTTTATGGTTTTTTCACTGCACCGAAGCTGTCTTTACGACCAAATGATAATCTAAATGGGCATTATAATACCGATATTCGTTAGTATCATCGACTTGCTGATCAATTGACGTATACAGTCTATTTTTATAAAAAAACCGGCGTTGTAAGCCCGTGGTTTCAATACGCCAATGGGCTTGCTCACGGCTCTTGAGCCATGCCCTCTCAGGCCAGAAAATAAATTGCAAGTCCAGCAACAACTGTCTATACCCCCATTGATAAGCGAGACGACCTGGCTCTTCTTGCACATCCAAGGTCATACCATCATAACTTGCGGTTACAAGCCGTCGCCCCAATTCCCCCATAATAATTAACTTTATTTCTTGCGTATCGACAGCTAAAACCAGCTCAAAATGTTCACTGCCACTGGCATCACTATATTGCACCCTATTATACAAAGTGACGCTCTGCCCCAATGAAGCCGGTGTCAGTAAACTAGGCTGTGACACGAGGGGGTGAAATGGCCAACGCCCTGAACATGCGACGATGCTGATCAACAACAAGAACACGCGCAAAATGCCAACTATTTTAGGCTTTTGCAACTCTCTGCTCCCCACTTTTATTTAAAGTTTGAGAAACCAGTGGCGCTAAGACAAAATTAAATAAACATCCCAGGAGAACGACGAAGCCAAAATGACTCACCATCGGTGTGCTACTGATCGATAATAAACCAAAGGATAAGCAACTCGTCGCAGCAGATAACAAAATAGCCACGTAGCTACTGGACTCCTCTCGAGTTGATTCGCGAATAAAAATACTATAATCCATACCCAAACCCAATACCAAAAAGAAGGCAAACAGATGAAATAAGCTAAGAGCCTGGCCTAGCAGGGTCAATATGGCAACGACGATTAAGGTCGAAAGCATGGGCACCAACACTAACATCACTGCCGTTATACTCCGATACCAACACACCACCATGACTATGATCCCCCCATAGGCAACAAACAATAACAAAGCCGCGAACCGCTGCTGAGTCCCGATAACATGGGTCAACTGCTGAACTTTATCCACGAATAAAATATTGTTTTCTTGCTGTGCAGCCGCCGCCAATATGGCCAAATTATCCACACCAGATAACGTTATGATACTGGCGTATTCAGAGCCAACTTTTCCCAACCACATCAAATCTATAGGCGCAGTCAGCGACAATTTTTCCGACAAGAGCAAATGCTGGTTTTTACTTTCTGTAAAAAGGCGAAAATGTGCAGAAATCACGGCATCAGTAAAACCCAATTCGCCCATAAAACGCGCCACCGGACCACCAGAGAAATACAATTTATCCGCAATCAAACGATAATTATCGCGCTGCTGGGCCAATGATGAAACAAACTGACTGATTCCCTGATAACGGTCAATCATACCTCTTGTAACCCACTCGTCCAGGGTTTTTCTAAAGCGTTCCTCTTGCTCCAACACCGCTTGAACGGACTGACCTTTGACAATAAAAAACTGATTGGGTGCTGGGCTATTTAACACTCCTCGAATCAAGGCATCATCACGCATCAAATTCGGGTCGGGCTGATGCAAAAGGCGAACATCATCTGACAACTGCACGTTAGCAATAAACAACACACTCATCGACAAACAAGCCAACACGGAAATCAAAATAATATGACGCTTTCCCAAAAAATTCCAAAAACACTGAGGCATAAGTGCGAGTGCCAACACTTTTGTTGGTGCTTGAGACAAAGTTGAAAAGGAGAACCTGGGGTAAACACTCACAACGAACAACCAGGAAAAAATTAGCCCTATAATGGAAAATGTAGCCACTTGCTGCAAACCTGGAAGAGGAGCCAGTAATAAACTGCTATAACCTAACACGCTGGTCGTTAAACTGAGGGCGATGGCGGAAAAAATAATCGCTATAGGCCTAAACCGCACCGTTCGATTGCCAGGCTCGATACACTGGGCAAAATAATGCAGGGAATAATCAATCGACACGCCAATTAACGTTACCCCAATCACCAAAGTAATAAAATGCACGCTGGAAAAAAAGGCATGGCAAAGAATAAAAGCAAGCAAGCCACCAAACAATACCGAAGTCAGGCTCAGCATCAATGGCAAAAAAGAACGAAAGGTCATCAGAAACAGGCCTATCACACCGATTAATGAGCCTACCGAAATCAGAGTTATTTCTTTTTTTGCTGTTTCGGCCGCACCGGCGGCATGAAAAATGAGTCCGGATTTATGTAAACTGACATCGGGATAGCGCCGGCTTAAATCCGCCTCAAGATTTTTAATCACCGTAACTATACTTTCCTGTTCCGCTAGACTAAAAACATTCACCAATACATCAAGCTGCAAGACGATATAACCTGGGTCGAATTCGGTATCCGCATTGATAAAAACACGTGAACCTTCAACTGTAATATTAGAACGGGGAGAAGATTGTTCCTTAATATATTGACTAAACAAACCCAGTGGATCATTTTGTACCAAACCGATGTTACCGATACTCTGGAGATTGAAAATATTTCGCCTAGCTTCGTCTACCAGTACCGCTGCTTTATCTGCAAGCAGCAAGGCACGCTGCTGTTCTGTTAACAAGCTAAAACGGTTTATTTTTAACGCATCAAACCATGCCTGTAACCCTGCACGAGAACCCATCCCCTTATTCATTTTCAAGTTCGATTGTTTATTCAAAATATTGAATACATGGTCGGCGGCCTGATTCAAGCGTTTTTTATCTGTCGAAGCCAACAACAATATTATTTTATTATCTATTTTTTGTTGCAAACGTTCTTCTGCTAACTGCAACAAGCCGTTATCTGGGTCTACGGGTAAAAGTGCGCGTAAATCCGTATTGATCTGCCACCCTGATTGCCACTGAAAAACACCCACCAACAACACAATCCCGGTCAAAAACAACAACGTAAACGCTAAGCGATCCACCAAGCAAGAGAATTGACTGTCATTTTTGGTAAACCCTTTCATGGGGCATGACACAATGCCAAAGACGGTTCAGGAAAATATTGACAGACTGAATTAGGAACACGCGCAACGGCGGTAACGTCAGAAAACAGGATGCGCATTTCGTCACCTTCTTTCGCCCAGATCGTCAAGACATCAATATGACGTGCCCCCTTCACCAACACCTTGTCTATCGATTTTTTTGCCGCATACGTTTTGGGTTGCAGCTCAATTTCCCACGACGAACCGGTAGAACGCCAGGTTAATTCAAATATATCTTGCACCTGGCTGAGATCACCACCGAAAATGGCAAGCAATATTCGGTTGGTTTGCTGCTGTATTTTCGATTGTTGTCGTCCCGGTTGGGCTGCTTTTCCAGCCTCCTCCCAAAACAAAATCTCATCTGGCGTGTAAGTCAGGGCATGTGAAAAGGGCTTTTCAAGATGCCAATACAAACCATGTGAACGCCAAAACACAAAGTGGCCGGAAGATTTCAGATCGTTAGGGATACCCACTAACTTTCTATATTGTACAAACTGGCCTTGCAACACATTAAAAGTTTGTAATTTCTGAAAAATTTGATTCATTGTCGCATCGCCTTCCCGCTTATCGGCAACAACCGACAACGATGTCGCTATCAATGCAAATAGAACAACGAATAACAACTGAGATTTAATCACGCTCACGCCTCATTTAAGCCTAATTTTTCCCACAAAATACGCGGTGACTCCCAACACATCTCACCACTGGCCAGATCAACAGCAACCTGCGTGGTATGACCCTTGGTCAGTCGCTCTTTTTTTTCAACATCACAAACGACATAGTTCATTTTCAAACGATGCTCCCATTCAACCAGGCGAGCTTGAATCGCTATGGTTTGATTAAAACGAATCGGTTTTATATATTTAATCCGCATATCCACCACCGGCCATGAATACCCAGAGGCAAACATCTCTTCGTAGCTATAGTTAATTTGATCCAATAACGCACAACGAGCCAACTCAAAGTATTTTGCATACCAACCATGCCAAACAATTTGCATCGCATCCACATCATGAAAGGGAATGGTTATCTCGATTTCTGCACTATGCATTTTTTCCAAACCTTAAACGCTCAAATAACCACACTGGCAAACGCCTCAACATGCCAAAAAATAACCGGGTATGCATTCGCGTGATACGGACATTATCACGCAACAAATTGAAATGAGAGATGATTTTGTCGTTATACTCAACACGTGTAGAAACTTGCTCAATGACAATCTGTTCCCAATAGAGTTTAACCAAAATTTCAGTATCAAAATCCATCCTGGAACCAACTGAAGTTGTATTCAAAAGTGTTATAGTTTCTTTAAGCGGGTACAGCCGGAAGCCGCACATTGAGTCTTTTATCTCTGTAGATAACGTATGTATCCAAACCCAGATGTCGGTAACCCTCCGGCCATAACGTCTTGTAACAGGCATATCTCGATACGCCCTCTTCCCGGTGATCACCGCGTTTTGTCTTTTTTTTGCTTTGTCCAGAAAGGTCGGGACATCAGCCAAAGTATGCTGCCCATCACTGTCCAACTGTAAGGCATGCGTAAACCCTAAAGATTGTGCATGCCTTAAACCTACACAGACAGCAATCCCTTTACCTCGGTTTTCATTGAAGGACAACAAGGTAATAAATGATTCACGCGCCTGCAACGCATTCAGTATTTTTTTACAGGGTGCGGTACTGCCATCATCGATTATCAAACAAGGCAATTGATAAATACGTAATTGCTCAATAACATTCACAATACCGTGATGATGATTATAAATCGGAATAACAATGCAAGGACGAAACCCGTCCATCTAAACGAAGATCAATCGACCTGAGGAAAAACCCCCATCGTCGTTAAAAAATCGATACTGCACCTCACCGTTGCCCGGGGCAAAAGTTAGATGTAACTTTAATGTGATACTCGGCAATATAGGACGATTGAATTTAACCCTAACCATACTTTTAAATTCGCCTAAAGTGATTAATTTTCCTGCAAGCACCACCACCCATTCAATCTGGACAATCCCAGGTACAATAGCCACACTGGGAAAATGTCCCTCAAAGCAAAGCAAATCTGGCGAGATATAGAGAGAATAATAAGCCTGCTCACCTTCGACAATTTGATCTATTATTTTTGGCAACATCGCCTCAGACATGGAGAATTAATCCTCGTTGACTAACTCATAGACCGCTTCAACCACATCTTGCACGGTGCGGACATTTTTGAACGCCTCGGGTTGAATTTTTTTCCCGGTCAGTTCTTTCAATTTAATCACCATATCTACCGCATCAATACTGTCTATATCTAAGTCTTCATAGAGCCTAGCCTCTAAACGAATCGCGCTCGCTTCAACTTCAAACAGGTCGACAAATATAGAGACTAAATATTCGTAAATAGAGTCTTTTGTATGCATAGCGAATATAATAACTAAATTAAGAGAGCATCTAAATCTTGCACTATACCATAACCACTCGGAAATTTTAACGAATACACTTAACAATCATCATCTTACATAATTATGATTACGACTCAAATTGTAGTTTTTCCATAAATAAGCTTTCCAGCTCCGTGTTCAAGCGCCGCGCTTTACGACTTTGCATAGCATCTGAAGCAAGGTAATGCTGCAAGTCCACTTCAGGCAAAACACGAATCCGAAAATGAGGTGACGTTGCGGGTATGTGGTACCACCGCTTTCCTTTAAGCAAAGTAGCTGGTACACACTCAATCACCACGGGCGTTATATTTTTTTTGGCCAGCAGAGCGATATTGGCAGCACCGCGATGAAATTTTGGCGGCACACCCGGCACCGAACGCGTTCCTTCGGGGAAAATAATGAGCGTATCCCCCTTGTCCAGTGAAGCGACACACTCACTAATCAGCTCAGTTGAATGATTATTAATATACTGTGCTGCCGTTACGGGTCCCCGAGTCACTGGAATGCGCCACAATTCGGCCTTCACAACACAGTTCGCTTGCTTAATTAAAGCAATGAGAAAAACCACATCCAGCAACGAGGGATGATTGGCAATGACCAATTTACTTTTCCCTCGCAGTCGCTCACGACCTTCAACTTCATAAGTGAACAAACCACAACGCTGTAAAAACCAGATATAGCCCTGAAATGAGATGGAAATTACTTGCCTCATGACCTGACACTTAATATTGTCATGACACGGAACAAAATAAATGAAAAGAAACATGGGCAAGGACAACAACAATCCCCCAAAACCAAATAGAACAAAGCCCAGCCCGGTGGCAAAAACTCTCCACGCGTAATTTAAAGAAAAGACTATAGCCACACACCGACACCATCGATTTCCAACAAAAGCTCTTCACGACAGACATCACCTTGTAAATACAGCACGTCAACCTGACCCTGAAAACGATGATTCATCAAACGCACAGCCTGTGGTAAATAGCGAGGCGCTCTTAAATAAACTTTAAGCATGACCATCTGTGAACTCGTCCCTCCCTCATTTGAGATACTCGCCAGCAAAGCAAGAATATTATCCCACGTCAACGCCCATTGACGTTCAAAATCACCTTCGTAATGTGATTGATGCCCTTTGATACTGGCCGTACCTGAAAGATACAAAAGTGCTCCGGCGACCCCTTGCAGACCTGCCGCACGAGCAAAAGAAGGACTTCGTGGGCCATATTCTCTAGGG
Source organism: uncultured Chromatiaceae bacterium (assembly GCA_964421045.1). Classification (GTDB taxonomy): domain Bacteria; phylum Pseudomonadota; class Gammaproteobacteria; order JAADHS01; family JAADHS01; genus JAADHS01. The sequence goes on along the minus strand of CAYQVF010000015.1, from coordinate 35,610 downwards.
TAGCGGTAGGCACTCAATTGCTGAGGGTTTTCAAAAAACAGCGGCGTATTTTTTGCAGCAAGAAGATAAATCAGGACATCACCACCCGCATGACCAATGGCGGTAGCCGCAGGATAGGACAGGTAATCACACTGCTCAAACGCATCATGCCGACCCAAACAAAACTGCTTGTAACGCTCATTATCTTCTTCGCCCAAATTGATATCCGCAAAATAATTCCACATGCGGACAATATGCTGATAACCACGCTGTCTAATAAAATGAATAAGTTCAGCATAGGCAGAGGAAATAGCCTGTCTTAAATTGACATAATCACCCTCACAAACCCACGTACCAACAAACATCATGTCCTCATTGGCTGACCAATACAAATCACGCTCTATACCATAGTCAACTGGCGTTGTGCTATACCACACTTCTTTAGCTGAATTTTCTTCCAATGTCATTAATCCTGTCGAAAAATTGCGGGCGTAGCCCGTTGCCCGACAAGCATGGTTAAACTCTAGCACTGACAATACATATTCATCCGCCAGCAACTCTGCTGTCGATAACGAAGAATAATAACAACCGATAGACCCCGCTACCTCTTTCGCTTTATTTAGCCACACTACTCGCAACCCTTATCCAACACCGCCGGAAAATCAGACGACAGTCATAAATATAATGTCAAAAAGCCTCCATTAGACAAACACATAGTAACAAACTTCAGCCATTTCCAATACCAATGATCATTTCTATAATACCCGTAGCGTTTGAGATTTAGATATATGAGTGTGCACCTTATTCATTTTCTGGCAAGGAAAAATGACGAGGCGTTTGCAAAGAATAGTGAAATATGCCCGTAGCACTTCACCTAAAAAAATGGATTGAGTAAACATGTTTGAACTGGAGCTTTAATAGTCGAACGCGTATAATTATTATTTACAATTTAGCGATCACGAGAAATAGAGATATGTTTCACGACTTGAGCAAATACTACGGGCCTATACCCGCCGTTATTTTTGGGTTTGCTCTACTCGTATCAAGCAGTCATGCCGCAGTAACGCAGATCGAGGATGCCTGGATACGGGAAGCACCGCCAAGTTCAACGACACTGGCCGCTTATATGCGTATCTTAAACCCCAATACAACTGACCTCATTATTACAAACATAAGCAGTCCTGCATTTAAAAAGATAGAAGTCCACCAAACAACAACGAAAAACAATATCGTGAGAATGCGTAAGCTAGAACGCGTCCGCATTCCTGCTCACGGTGAACTGATTTTAGAACCTGGACAAAAACACCTGATGCTGTTTAAGCCCAATTTAAAATTAAAAACAGACGATTCAGTCATCATCAACATTCGTTTCGAAAATGGCAAACAGCAAGAGATTCTTGCCAAAGTTAAAAAAGCCAACAACATGAATCATCAACAAGATGTTCACACTCATCATTAAACGATAGAACGCACAACTATGAAAAAACCGAAATACTCACTATTTTTATCCGGCACAGTGCTAATCAGTATTTTTGCATTCACCAGCGGTTGTGGCTTTGATCCCACAGCAGAAAAACATGATCACACACGCTATAAAGAACTACAAAAATCAGATTGTAATCAAATGGCCTCATTAGGCTCCTCTTCTCTTGTTAGAGAGGATCCAGAAGATCATAGCGTTGTCTATACACAGTGTTTAAAAATGAAAGCTCTCAGTTTCGAAGAATACCAAACCGCTGCACACAAAGCGCGTACAACAGGTGAATGGGATTTTGAATCAATGCCTATGCCAACAGAATTAAAAGCGCAAAAAGAGCCCATTCCGAACAATGCTGAGCCGCAGGAACGCTAACATCTCAAACTATGACTGGGTGGCATGGCTAAAACAGGACGAATACCTATATATCCTGCCAACCCAATAGCACCTGTGCCTACTACCATCGCGACGAGCCATAACTCCAGGTTGAAATAATAAGGTATATGGAAAATTTTCGCGGCTAAAATATACCCCGCAAAAGAGGCGATCGTTGCCGCGACAACCCCCGCAACCCAACCTAAAACAAGATACTCTATCAATAAGCCTTTCATAATTTGATGACGATAAACACCCAGCGTTCTCAGCACCGCTGTTTCTCTAATACGTTCATCTTGGGTCGAAGATAAAGCGGTATACAACACGACTAAACCAGACAATAACGTAAAAAAGAATACATATTCCACCACCTGGCTGACTTTATCAATAATCGTCCGCACTTGATCAAGCACTGCAGACACGTCAATAACCGTAACATTGGGAAATCGCTTCACTAAATTATTAAGCAGTTGATGTTCTGTTTCTGGCAAATAAAAACTGGTGATGTAATTGACAGGGACATCAAGCAAAGTTTCTGGAGAGGCGATCACATAAAAATTAACATTGAATGAGTCCCAATCAACCGCTCTAAAACTAGATACGGTTGCGATGACATCTTCGCCTGCAATATTAAACGTCAGCGTACTACCTAGCTTTATGCTTAATGTTTCAGCTAAGCTGCTTTCTACAGAAAACTGAGCACCGTTTTGCTCTCCTGTATGCCACCAACTGCCTTTTGTTATTCTATTGTCGGCGGGTAACACCGCCCCCCAAGACATATTAAATTCTCGTTGTAACAAATGTTTTGCTCGTTCGGATTGATAGGTCTCCATATCGACAGATTGACCATCAATTGCGGTCAGTCGTGCTCTGACCATAGGGTAAATACTGGGGCTGTTCGTCGTGGCAGCAAGTATCATATCATTAATAGGTTGCACCTGTTCTTCTTGTATATTGATTAAAAACCGGTTATTCATATCTGCTGGTAGGCGATTCAGCCACTCCGTTAACAGGTCATCTTTAACGATAAATAACATCAACAACACCATAAAACCGACGCCAAAAGCAACAATTTGAACCATACTGGCATAGCCTCGACGAATTATATTTTTCATACCGAAACGCCATGTTGCACCGACCTGATTCACTAACAAACCCACTAAAAACAAAAGACATTTTGCGCAAAGAGCAAACACGGCCAGAGCCATGATAAACCCCCCGACAACCAAAAATCCTAAAGTTAATTCGCCAGCTTGATAGATCACTAAAGCAGACAAAAGCAAGACACCCATGACGTACATACCTAAGGTATCAAGAGGAAGAGCACCCAACTCCCGACGAAACACGCTGACCGTAGGCACTTCTTTTAGCCGCCTCAACGGCGGCAATGCAAAGCCAAGAACCGTTGCCATACCCGTCAACAAACCCACCACGGCAGGATAAACTGAACTCGCTGGCAAAGTTAAGGTATTCATACTTTCTATTAACTGGATCAAGATATGTTGCGCTAGGTAACCCAGCAACACACCAGCGATGCTGGCCAAGCCACCGAGCATAATCATCTGCTGACAAAAAACCCAGAAAATAGTACTTTGACGACTGCCCAGACAACGCAAAATAGCGCACTCATCCAGATGTCGATGCACATATCGCCGTGTTGCCATGGCAACCGCAACCGCAGACAATAACACGCTCACCAGAGCCGCCAACCCGAGAAAACGAGCGCCTTTCTCTACGGCTGTTTGTACTTCTGGCCGCGCATCTTCTATACCCTGAATGCGTTGCCCTTGCTCCAGATTGCTTTCTATTTGAGAACGAAATTCGGCTATGAGTTCAGCTCTTCCTGAATACAGCCGGTTATACTGCACACGACTGGCAGGCGTCACCAACTCAGTTTTTTCCAAGTCGGCCAAATTAAGCAACAAACGGGGCGCGATACTAAAAAGATGGCCTGCCGCTCTATCTGGCTCCACTCTGACGACCGCAGTAATGGTCAATTGCGTTTGTCCGAGCTGAATATCATCCCCCACGGTCAATGACAAAGCAGTGAGCAAGGGGGCTTCTACCCAAACTTCACCGCGCTCAGGTATACCTGCTGCAAGCTGGTCCACACCAAACAGGGAAGGCGATATTCTGAGCTGGCCACGTAAAGGATAAGTCTCACTCACCGCTTTGACTGCCACTAACTGAGACTGCTCAGCAGACATCACCATACTGGGAAATTGTAAAGTCTCTGCCGTTGCTAACCCCTCAGGCAGAACCAAATTATTGATGGGTTTCGTTGCCGAAACCAATAAATCCGCACCTAATAATTCGTTGGCTTGTAATTCCAATGCCTGCCGGATTTTATCAGTAACCAGCCCGACCGCAGTCACGCTGGTTACTGCAACAATAACAGCAACAAACAAGGCTCGCACCTCGCCTGCACGCCAGTCGCGAAGCAACATTTTCCAAGCAAGCAACAGAATATTCATCAACTCATTTGAAAACCCGGAGTTGACAGAGAAAGCGCTTTTTCTTCTTCGTCCATCTCTTCGCTAATAGACTCAAAAAGGGGGGTGGTCATATAGCGTTCACCTGTGTCGGGTAACATGCATAAAATAACGGAACCCGGCACCGCTTTTTTAGCAACCTGCATGGCAACGCCAAAAGATGCACCCCCCGAAATCCCCGTCAAAATACCCTCTTCCCTCGCCAGTTTCTGCGTCCAGGTAATCGCGTCAGCTCCAGATATAGGAACAAGATCATCATAATTTTTCGAGTCCAAACTTTCCTGCAAGACCAGCGGAATGAAATCGGGCGTCCAACCCTGGATAGGATGCGGCTCAAACGCGCTGTGACTGACTGCCGGAGCACCATTTTCACTACGTTGCTGTGCCTGTTCACTACCTACAAGCTGGGCATTGGCCGGTTCAGTTAAAATTATTTTTGTGTCCGGTCGTTCTTTTCGCAGCACCCGTGCAACACCGGTAATCGTGCCGCCAGTGCCATAGCCGCTGACAAAATAGTCCAACCGCTCGTCTTCAAAGTCAGCCATGATCTCGCGCGCCGTCGTCGCCTCATGGATATCTGCATTCGCATTCGTTTCAAACTGACGAGCCAAAAACCAACCATTTTTTACTGCCAGCTCAACAGCTTTTTTATACATCCCCACGCCCTTTTCAGCCCGCGGCGTCAGAACAACTTTAGCCCCGAACATGCGCATCAATTTGCGCCGTTCGATAGAGAAACTGTCCGCCATAGTCACAACCAGTGGATACCCTTTTTGTGCACAAACCATAGCAAGCCCAATACCGGTATTGCCGCTGGTTGCCTCGACGATCGTTTGCCCCGGTTTGAGGGTTCCGTTACGCTCACCTTCTTCTATAATGTTCAGTGCAAGCCGATCCTTGACGGATCCGGCAGGATTAAAAAATTCGGCTTTCGCATAAATTCGCACCCCTTCAGGTGACAGATTATTAATCCGAATGCAGGGTGTATCACCCACGGTATCCAAAACGCTATCAAATAACTTTTTGCGGCCTCGAGTCTTTCTGATTTCTGTTTGAGTCGTCATATCCTTCATTTCCTTTTGTTATATACCCGTAGCAATTAAGATTTAGATGTGATTGCGCACCCTCTTCATTCCCTGGCTACGTTGCAAACGCTACGGGTATAGCTCCGAACTGTTTTCCGGAAACTGAACACGGTGGGATTTAAGCGTCACCATTAAATAAAAACGATCCATAATATCACTACTTTGTAATATCAATTTTTAACAGGGCAGATCAAAAGTCTGTCACGAGGTCGTGACACTATCGTTTACATTGCTTGCTTAGGAACGTGTACATTCCTTATTCAGCTATTTTTATAGCATAGATCGTTTTGACCACATCTACCGTGGCGGCAACGTCATGTGCACGAATAATGTGAGCGCCTTGCCAAGTGGCTAATGCGGCTAACGCCAGACTGGCAGACAGCCGTTCGCCGATTTTTTTGTTTAATATTGCCCCGATCATCGATTTCCGGGAGAGCCCCACTAACACGGGTAAACCTAACTGCACAAATTGGTGCAGTTGCTGCATTAACAATGTATTATGCTCCAGTGTTTTGCCAAAACCAAAACCGGGATCAATAATCAAGTTATTTTTATCTATTCCTGCTGCATGACAAGCCTCGACCCGTTTTTCCAAAAAGGCCAGGACATCGTGCACGACATGAGTATATTGTACTTGTGCTTGCATCGTCCGGGGTTGGCCTTGCATATGCATTAAACAAACTGGAACGTGTAACTCAGCCACGGCTTGTAAGGCACCCGGTTGCCTCAGTGCACTCACATCATTAATGAACGTTGCTCCGGCATTGACGGCAGCCCGCATCACCTCTGCCTTGCTCGTATCAATCGAGACCACAACCTCAGCTTCAGCAACAATCATTTCGATAATGGGTATTACCCTCTCCAGCTCTTCTTGAAGAGACACAGCAGCGGCACCTGGGCGGGTTGATTCACCACCCACATCAATAATAGCAGCGCCCTCTTCAACCATTTTCATGGCCTGACGTAACGCAAAATCTGGTTTTGTGAAACGGCCTCCGTCAAAAAACGAATCGGGCGTACAATTCAGAATGCCCATGACGACGGGCTTAGATACGTCGATAAGCGGGTTATTCATGCGAAAAAAAACGCGGGCTTTACCCGCGTTGTTTTGTAGCCCTAAGGCGTCTGGCCAGCAGGCCCTGATATTGGTTTTTCAGGTTTTTTATCCTTTTTTTCGGCGCTGTCAACTGTCGGTGATGTTCCAGCAGAGCTATCATCATCACTTGGGCTGTCCCAGTCTTTGGGTGGACGAACCTCTTTTCCGTTCATGATATCGTCAATTTGATCGGCATCAATCGTTTCATATTTCAAGAGTGTTTCAGCCATCGTATGGAGCTTATCTTTGTGCTCTTCAAGCAGTCGCGTGGCGCGGTCATAATTGCGTGAAACAATCGCCTTAACTTCTTCGTCAATAATATTGGCTGTTTCATCGGAAACCACCTTGTGCTGAGTAACAGAGCGACCTAAAAATACTTCACCTTCTTCTTCACCAAAGGTTTGAGGACCTAGACGTTCTGACAAACCCCATTTGGTCACCATATTGCGAGCAATTTCTGTTGTGCGCTGAATATCATTACTGGCCCCCGTGGTCACCGCTTCTGAACCAAATATGATTTCTTCTGCAATCCGCCCACCAAACATCGTCGAAAGCTGGCTTTCCAGGCGTTCTTTACTATAAGAATGGCGATCTTCTTCTGGTAAAAACATCGTCACACCGAGCGCCCGTCCACGCGGGATAATGGTAACTTTATGCACCGGGTCATGAGCCGGCACTAAACGACCGACAATGGCATGCCCCGCTTCATGGTAGGCTGTCAAACGTTTTTCTTCTTCGCTCATCACCATGGACTTGCGCTCCGCCCCCATCATGATTTTATCTTTTGCTTGTTCAAACTCATACATACCGACCGTGTGTTTATCAAAACGTGCCGCATAGAGAGCCGCTTCATTCACCAGGTTAGCCAGATCCGCACCGGAAAAACCGGGGGTGCCACGGGCAATCACACTGGCTTTCACATCATCACTCAGTGGCACTTTACGCATATGAACACGTAAAATTTGTTCGCGCCCACGCACATCAGGCAAGGGCACAACAACCTGTCTGTCAAACCGGCCAGGACGCAGCAATGCCGGATCCAAGACATCAGGGCGATTGGTCGCGGCAATCACAATCACACCTTCATTGCCTTCAAAACCATCCATTTCTACCAATAGCTGGTTCAAGGTTTGCTCACGTTCATCGTGTCCCCCGCCCAAACCAGCGCCACGATGACGACCAACGGCATCAATTTCATCAATAAAAATAATGCAAGGTGCATGTTTTTTAGCATTTTCAAACATATCGCGAACACGGGATGCACCCACTCCGACAAACATTTCAACAAAATCAGAACCTGATATAGTAAAAAAGGGCACTTTAGCCTCGCCTGCAATCGCCTTGGCCAAGAGTGTTTTACCGGTTCCGGGTGAACCCACCATCAACACACCGCTTGGGATCTTGCCACCGAGTTTTTGAAATTTGCTTGGGTCTCGTAAAAATTCGACGAGTTCGCCGACTTCTTCTTTGGCTTCTTCCACTCCCGCCACATCATTAAACGTAATCTTGACCTGATCTTCACCGAGCATGCGCGCCCGACTTTTACCAAAAGACATCGCTCCGCGACCCCCCATGCCGCCCCCTTGCATTTGACGCATGAAAAATATCCAGACCCCAATCAATAACAGCATAGGGAACCAGGAAATAAAAATTTGCAGCAATAAACCTTGCTGTTCCTGTGGACGAGCGCGGATAACCACGCCCGATGCAAGCAAATCACCCACCAACCCTGAATCTTCGGGGTTGTAAGTGACTAATTTATCATCTGTGTGAGTGTAGGCTCGAATAGTACGCCCTTCAATCATTACACTTTTAATCTGGCCTGCCTTTACATCTGCAAGAAATTGAGAATAGGGGTAGGGTTGATTCGTCGCCTGCTGCGGCCCTAAGTTATTAAATACGGACATTAAAACCACCGCAATAACAACCCATAATATTAATGTTTTTGCCATATCACTCACAATAAAACTGCCTCAATTGTCACCAATGAAATTTATTTCAAAACAAATTCGGTAAATCATTCAACACCCACCTGAATTACTCTGTTTTCCAGTAATCTATAGATTATCAAACATTAGCTCTTTTTATAAGCTCTTGCCAAGAGATAAACTTCCCTGCTTTTTGCACGCGATGCTTTTGGCTTCTTGATCACAACCTGACCAAATAAGGTTTTTACCTCCCGGCAATAGCGGTCAAACCCTTCTCCCTGAAACAGTTTTAGCAACATCGTACCACCCGGTTGTAATGCCTGGCGAGAAAAATCTAAAGCTAATTCAGCAAGGTACATAGCACCAGGCTGATCAATCGCCTTGATACCACTTATATTGGGGGCCATATCCGATAAAACAAGGTCTACCGCCTTCCCATTTAATGCTAAATGTAATTGATCTAAAACGACCTGCTCGCGAAAATCGCCCTGAAAAAAATGAACACCAGGAATTCCAACCATGGACAACAAATCTATCGCATAAATCTCACCCGTTTTTCCTGCCTTTTTTGCGGCGAGCTGCGACCACCCTCCTGGAGCGGCGCCTAAATCAACGATAATACGCCCGCCACCCAAAATAGTGTACTGGTCGTCAAGTTCTAATAACTTATAGACGGCACGAGAACGGTAGCCATCACGTTGCGCACGTTTAACATATTCATCATCCAGATGCCGTTGCATCCACTGACCCCTAGCGCCTTTTGCCACGAATAAACACCTAATTTTCGATTCTAAACTCTATCGTTAACCCTCTTTGGGTTTAAACACATTGCGAACAGCCAAACGGATCGTTTACACTCCGACTCTAAATTACTTTCGGACAAACAATATGCCTTTATCTAACCAACAAATTAAAGCGTTTCGCGCACGCGGCCATAAACTTAAACCCATTGTCACCATAGCCGGTGCTGGCTTAACTGAGGGTGTCAACAACGAACTCGAACTCTCTATTAACCACCATGAGTTAATGAAAATAAAAGTACTTGCCGAAGACCGTGAGACCCGCAGTAAACTGATCGATCTTATTTGTTCAAACCTGGGCGCTGAACTCATCCAGCGCATTGGCAACATGGCTCTAATCTACCGACTTAAAAAAGACTAACCTGGTTTTTTATGAATCCCAAACGCGACTAAGCTCAAACCTATCAAGCTGACAATTAAATACAAGCTCGATGAAATACGATGAAACAGTTTGAACTGTTGCTGTTGTTCACTGCCTTCCAACAAACCGGATGTTTTTAATTCGGCCATCAACGGTTGTAAATAAAAAAATGAGACCATAACAAATAAAATAGAAATTACAACCAGCCATGCTCGCCAGGATTTGACTACCGCCATTTTCGCCTGACTGCATTGAGACAAAAACAAAGCAAAACAACATATCAGGCTGACTATAAAAATAGCTTTGAACATTTGGCCTGCCAGCATGCCCGCCAATTGTCGATCATCCAGCATGTGAAAAAGACTAGGAACGGCAATAAAACCAATAGCCCAAACACCACCCACCCATAGCGTTAAAAATAGTCGCTCGCTAATAGCTAACATTTATTTTCCTTAGAAAGGGACTCGACATAAAGAATGAGAATAACATAACTTGTACATCTGACATCACAACTTCGGCTCCTCTTTAGAACGTTCTTCAATTAAGAAATACGCACTTTAACTCACTAGAGCTGCGTTTTTTCTCCAAGCTTCCGCGTCCTGATCAGGCATCTTACCTACATATCCCTGTAGGCAATCAGAACGTTCAAATAGAAACCCAATGTGGGCGCCACTTGCATACGTTATTGTGTCTTATTCCTAACTTAACTAGTAACGAACTGCAGCAACTTCATATTCAGTGGTTCCTGCTGGTGCTTTGACCTCAGCGATATCGCCTTGCTCTTTACCGATCAGCGCTCTTGCTATGGGCGAACTAATCGAAATACGGCCTTGGCTGATATCCGATTCAGCGTCCCCGACAATTTGATAATTCACCGTATCGCCTGTTTTTTCGTTAATAAGCTCTACCGTTGCACCAAAGACAATTCGACCATTTGCATTCAACTTTTTGATATCAATCACTCGTGCATTAGACAGAACGCCTTCTAACAGCCCTATTCTCGCTTCTGAAAACCCTTGCTGCTCTCTGGCGGCGTGATATTCTGCATTTTCTTTTAAATCACCATGTGCACGTGCTTCAGCTATCGCTTCAGTAATGCGCGGACGGTCAACGGTTTTCAACTGATGCAGTTCTTCTCTCAAGCGTTTCGCACCTTCAGCCGTGATCGGTATTTCGCTCATATCGCCAACTCCCTATGTAAATCTTGTAACCGGTAAACATCACCCAGTGAGTCTTGAGCCATGACTAAACACATTGCGCCGGCTCCAGACACCGTAGTGGTGTAAACAATTCTGCGCTGCAAAGCCATTCTGCGAATTTCACCCGAATCAGCAATGGCTTGCGCCCCATCTGTGGTATTGACAATAAATGTAATTTCATCATTTTTAATCAAGTCAATAATATGTGGCCGACCCTCGGTCACTTTGTTAATAGATTCGCAAGGGATGTCTGCCTTTTGCATCACTTTATAGGTTCCCTGTGTCGCAACCAGCTCAAAGCCCAGCTCCACCAGTTGACGACCTATGGCGACCACCGCATCCTTGTCGGCATTGCGCACACTAACAAAAGCCCGCCCCCCTTCAGGTAAAATCACACCCGCGCCTAACAGGGCTTTACCAAACGCATCTGGAAACGTTTTACCCACCCCCATCACCTCTCCGGTTGATTTCATTTCAGGGCCGAGAATGGGGTCAACATTAGGGAATTTTGAAAAGGGGAATACCGCTTCTTTCACGGAAAAATATTGGGGTACCACTTCATCAACAACACCTTGCTTGGCCAGCGATTCTCCTGCCATACATCGCGCTGCTATTTTTGCCAGCGGCAAACCACAGGCTTTTGAAACAAAGGGGGATGTACGAGAGGCTCGGGGATTCACTTCCAACACGAATATTTTATCTTTTTGTACGGCAAATTGCACGTTCATCAAACCAATAACCGATAAAGCCTTTGCCATTTTCGTTGTTTGCAAACGAATTTCTGCTTGAATTTCCTGATTCAAATCATAAGGGGGTAACGAGCAGGCAGAGTCACCTGAATGCACGCCAGCTTGCTCAATGTGCTGCATAATACCGCCGATTAAAACATCCGTCCCATCACTCACCGCATCCACATCAATTTCAATTGCATTATCAAGAAACCGATCTAACAAAACAGGTGAATCATTGGAAACCGAAACAGCTTCTTTCATATAACGACGCAATTCTTCTTCTTTATAAACAATCTCCATCGCCCGCCCACCTAAGACATAAGAAGGCCTGACAACTAAGGGGTAACCAATTTCAGTCGCCAGAGCCACAGCTTCTTCATCCGTTCTGGCGGTACGATTTGGCGGCTGCAACAAACCTAAATCATTAATTATTTTTTGAAATCGTTCTCTGTCTTCAGCCAAATCAATAGATTCTGGAGAAGTCCCGATAATAGGTGTGCCAGCTGCTGCCAATGCGCGAGCCAATTTCAGCGGAGTTTGTCCTCCATATTGAACAATCACACCGCTCGGCTGCTCAATGGCAACAATCTCTAATACATCTTCCAGTGTCAAGGGTTCAAAATAGAGTCGATCAGACGTATCAAAATCGGTTGAAACGGTTTCAGGATTACAATTAACCATGATGGTTTCATAGCCCATCTCACGCAGAGCCAAAGCCGCATGCACGCAACAGTAATCAAACTCTATACCTTGGCCAATACGATTGGGGCCGCCGCCTAAAATCATAATTTTTGATTTGTCAGTGGGGGCAGCCTCACACTCTTCTTCATAGGTCGAATAGAGATACGCCGTGGAGGTAGAAAATTCTGCTGCACAGGAGTCCACTCGCTTGTAGACTGGACGTATATTGTACTGATGGCGTCGCGCTCTGACCTGAGCTTCATCCACTGCCAAAAGTTTGGCAAGCCGACTGTCTGAAAACCCTTTTCGCTTAAGCGCATACAAAAATACCTTATCCAGATCGGGCAAAGCACTCATCTTTACTGTTTGTTCTGTTTTAATCAAATCTTCTATCTGCACCAGAAACCAACGGTCTATTTTACATAATTCGTGAATATGCTCCAGATCAAAACCGGCTCTAAAAGCATCGCCAACATAAAGCAGCCTGTCAGGCCCTGGAACCTGTAACTCGCGTGTTAGGCGTTCTTTTATATTTTCTTCGTTCAGATCTAACTTTTCGGAAAAACCATCTATCCCCGTTTCCATACTTCTCAAGGCTTTTTGAATGGACTCCTGAAAAGTACGACCCATCGCCATCGCTTCTCCAACCGATTTCATTTGAGTTGTTAAGCGCGAATCCGCTTGCGGAAATTTTTCAAAAGTAAAACGAGGTATTTTTGTAACGACATAGTCTATCGTTGGTTCAAAGGAAGCCGGCGTCGCCCCCCCGGTAATTTCATTGCTTAATTCATCTAACGTAAAACCAACGGCCAATTTTGCCGCAACTTTAGCAATAGGGAAACCGGTCGCTTTGGAAGCCAGAGCCGAGGAACGTGAGACCCTGGGGTTCATCTCTATGACGATCAAGCGACCGTCATCTGGATTTAATGCAAATTGGACATTAGACCCCCCGGTATCAACACCAATTTCGCGCAAAACGGCCAATGAAGCATCACGCATAATCTGATACTCTTTGTCGGTTAAGGTCAGTGCTGGCGCGATGGTGATCGAGTCCCCCGTGTGAACCCCCATGGGATCCAGGTTTTCAATAGAACAAATGATGATCACGTTGTCGGTATGATCACGTACCACTTCCATTTCGTACTCTTTCCACCCCAGAATAGACTCTTCGATTAACAATTCATTGGTCGGAGATAAATCCAAGCCACGCTCGCAGATTTCAACAAATTCTTCTTTGTTATACGCAATGCCTCCGCCGCTGCCTCCCAAGGTAAAGGAAGGACGAATAATGGTCGGAAAACCTACGGTGGCTTGAACTTGCAAGGCTTCTTCCAGACTGTGTGCGACCGCAGCCTGGGCACACTCCAGACCAATTTTGGCCATGGCAATACGGAAGCGATCACGATCTTCTGCTTTATCTATCGCCTCTTTGCTGGCACCGATCATTTCGACATTGAATTTTTCAAGAATGCCTTCTTTGTCCAAATCAAGCGCGCAATTGAGTGCAGTCTGCCCCCCCATCGTCGGCAAAAGGGCATCGGGACGTTCTTTTTCAATAATTTGCGCGACGGTTTGCCAGGTAATCGGTTCAATATAAACCGCATCGGCTGTATCGGGGTCGGTCATGATCGTGGCTGGATTGGAATTAACCAAAACCACACGATAGCCTTCTTCGCGCAGCGCTTTACACGCCTGGGCACCTGAATAATCAAATTCACAAGCTTGCCCAATAATGATAGGACCCGCACCGATGATTAAAATAGTTTGGATGTCAGTTCTTTTTGGCATATTACGATTAATAATTATAAAGTTTTATTTTTAACGTGCTGCTCAATCAATGCCATAAAATGATCAAACAATTTAACAATGTCATGAGGACCTGGACTGGCTTCAGGATGGCCTTGAAAACCAAACACAGGATAATCTGTGCGACGAATGCCTTGCAATGAACCATCAAACAAGGAGCGATGGGTCGCCTCCATATATTCAGGCAAGGTTTTTTCATCGACAGCAAAACCATGATTTTGACTGGTAATCATCACCTCTTTTGACTCCAAGTCTTGCACCGGATGATTGGCACCATGGTGACCAAATTTCATTTTGATGGTTTTGCTCCCACTGGCAAGCGCTAACAATTGATGCCCCAAACAAATACCAAATATCGGCACCCCTGTAAGAATGAGTTTTTTAATTGCGGCAATGGCATAATCACAAGGTTCCGGGTCACCCGGGCCGTTAGATAAAAATATGCCGTCAGGCTGGAGCGCTAAAACAGCGCTTGCGGGTGTCTGAGCAGGTACCACGGTCACGGTACAACCCCGGTCGACCAGCAAACGTAGAATATTGCGTTTCACACCAAAATCATAAGCAACAACATGGTTGCCTGTTGCATCATTCTCAGAGCGGGAAGAATAACCTTTACCTGGAGTCCAAATGCCTTCGCTCCAGTCATAAGATTGACTTACTGTCACCTCTTTGACTAGATCCACCCCCTGCAAACCCGAAAATGAACGGGCTTGCTGAACCGCCCAATCGACATCAATGACACCCGCTGAATTCGCAGTGACCAGACACCCGGCCTGAGCCCCTGACTCACGTAACAAACGCGTTAACTTTCGTGTGTCTATATTGCTAATAGCTATAACATTATTACGTAATAAATAATCACCCAGAGATTCACTACTGCGCCAATTACTGGCGATCATTGAATCATCACGAATAACCAAGCCACTGCAAAATACACGGGCGGATTCTTCATCTTCGGCATTAACACCCACGTTACCGATATGCGGAAAAGTAAGCGTTACAATTTGCCTTGCATAGGAGGGATCCGTTAAAATTTCCTGATAGCCTGTCATAGAGGTATTAAAAACAACCTCACCTACGGTATGTCCTACCGCACCAATAGCATCTCCATTAAAAATGGTGCCATCAGCCAAAGCTAATATGGCCTTAATCAAACCGGTTTTTTCCAACAAGATTATAGCCCCAGCACGTCCTGCATATCGAACAACCCTTTTTCTTTTTTATTTACCCACAATGCGGCTCGCAGTGCACCTTTAGCAAAGGTCATGCGACTGGATGCTTTATGTGTGATTTCGATTCGTTCACCTATATCAGCAAACATCACGGTATGTTCACCAACGATATCACCCGCACGAATGGTTTCAAATCCGATTTCCCCTCGATCTCTGGCACCCGTCTGCCCCTCTCGACCATATACGGCACAGGTCTTGAGATCACGCCCTAGCGCTTCTGCCACAACTTCACCCATACGCAGCGCAGTCCCTGAGGGCGCATCAATTTTGTGCCGATGATGCGCTTCAATGACCTCAATATCAACCTCATTGCCCATCACTTTTGCCGCTGTTTCTAGTAATTTAAAACATAGATTAACGCCAATACTCATGTTCGGTGCCATCACAATCGCAATATCGTCGGCTGCATTAACGACCTGACACCGTTGCTCATCTGTTAGCCCCGTAGTGCCAATAACGATGGCTTTTTTTAATTCACGACAAGCCAGAACATTTTGCACCGTTGTTGCGGGTGTTGTAAAGTCAATCAACACATCAAACTGATTTTCAGCCTGCTCTAGACTGTCTGTCACTACGAGAGACAAGGCTTCCCCACCGATCAACCGACCCGCATCGACGCCCAACAAGTCGGACCCCTTTCGTTCGAGCGCAAGACCCAGGCTGATTCCTTCAACGTACTGACTTGCTTCTATTATTGCGCGCCCCATTCTGCCCGCAGCGCCTGTGACTGCAATACGTGTCATATTTTTTCCTTAGGGACTGTAAATAAATAACTTGTGCATTTGGCATCACAACTTCGGCTCTTCTTTGAGCGTTCTGCGGTAAGCTTTCTTTGCATTGCACTAATACCTACATCCCTGTGGGCATCAATCAAAAAATACTCACTTTAGCCCATTCTAGAGCTACGTTCTTTCTCGGTACGTTGCTCCTGCATTACCTTTAGGCTCGGCTCCTTGAGTACGATTTTTCTGCATTCATGCTGTCGTCAATTCAGAACGTTCAAATAGAAATCAACATTTGTGCGCCATTTGCATAAGTTATTGTGCCTCACTCCTTAATGAGGGAACTTCATATCTTCAAAAAACTTTTTTACGCCATCAAACCAGGTACTGGATCGGGGACTGTGTTTCACGCCGCCTTCTTGCATGGACGATTCAAATTGAGCCAATAGCTCTTTTTGTTTACGATTCAAATTAACCGGGGTTTCAACAACAACACGACAGAGCAAATCTCCCGTTTCACCCCCATGAACAGATTTGATGCCCTTGCCACGCATACGAAAAACTTTTCCCGATTGAGTCTCTGCCGGAATTTTCAGCTTAACTCGGCCATCGAGTGTGGGGACGTCTAACTCCCCCCCTAAAACAGCAACAGAGAAAGTAATCGGCACTTCACAAAATAAGTTACTATCTTCTCGTGTGAAAATAGCATGTTGGCGAACCTTCACATGCACATAAAGATCACCGGCCCCCCCACCTGATTCGCCAGCTTCACCTTCTCCAGACAAGCGAATGCGGTCACCTGTATCAACACCCGCTGGAATTTTCACCGAAAGAGATTTGTGTTCTTGAACTCGCCCCTGACCGGAACAAGTACCGCAAGGATTGGAAATTATTTTCCCGGTACCGCGGCATCGTGGGCAAGCTTGTTGCAGTGAAAAAAAACCTTGCTGCATTCTCACCTGACCCTGCCCATTACAGGTACCACAGGTTGAGGGCTGAGACCCTTTTTGCGCACCGGAACCTTTACATGATTTACAGCTCACCATACTGGGCACACGCACTTTGACTGTCGTACCATGTACCGCTTCTTCCAGGTTCAAATTTAAGTTGTAACGAAGATCCGAGCCTCTGTGGCTTCGGTTACCGCCACCCCCTCTGGCTCCACCAAAAATATCGCCGAATACGTCACCAAAAATATCGCCAAAATTAGCATTGCCACTAAAACCTGCCCCGCCTGCTGAAGAATCAACACCCGCATGGCCAAACTGATCATAAGCCGTCCGTTTTTGTTTATCCGACAAGACCTCGTAAGCTTCTTTAACCTCTTTAAATTTTGCTTCCGCTTCCTTATTGTCAGGATTGCGATCGGGGTGATATTTCATTGCAGAACGACGATATGCTTTTTTTATATCACCTTCGGCCGCCCCTCGGGAAAGACCTAATATTTCGTAATAATCTCGTTGTGCCATCTATTAAACCAAACCCTGTTTTATACCTTTTACATCGCTTTTTTCACATGCAAAAGGGTGACAACTGCCTTTCAACACTTGCCACCCTTAGAGATACCCGTCAGGTATAATTTTGCACGATTTAACCAATAACTAAATTATTTCTTACCACTTTCTTCTTTCAATTCTTCGAACTCGGCATCAACAACATCATCATTTGATGAACGCGCATCGGAACCGGAACCTGCCGCATCCTCAGCTTGCCCAATATCCGGCTCTGAAGAAGCATTCGGCTCAGCTTGCGCTTGCTGCGCATAAGCACGTTCTGCAATTTTACCAGACAACTCACTTAAAGCCGCTATTTTTTCTTGAATAGCCTCAGCATCATCCGCTCGCAGCACTTCTTGCAAGGCACCAATTGCGGCATCAATACTCGATTTTTCATCTTCAGAAACCTGGATATTTGAATCCTTGAGCGATTTTTCTGTCGAATGAATCAAATTTTCCGCCTGATTTCTAGCGCCGACTAATTCGTGAAATTTTTTGTCTTCAGCTTGATGTGCTTCTGCATCTTTTACCATTTTTTCGATTTCGGCATCATCCAGACCACTCGACGCTTTAATCACAATAGATTGTTCTTTGCCTGTCGCTTTATCTTTGGCTGATACATTTAAAATACCATTAGCATCAATATCAAATGCAACTTCAACTTGTGGTACGCCTCGTGGTGCAGGCGGAATATCAGACAGGTCAAAACGTCCCAAAGATTTATTCGCTGATGCCATTTCCCGCTCACCTTGCATGACATGAACCGTCACCGCATTTTGGTTATCTTCAGCCGTGGAGAAGACTTGCGACGCTTTAGTTGGAATCGTTGTATTTTTTTCGATCAACTTGGTCATCACCCCACCGAGGGTTTCAATACCCAGAGACAAAGGCGTCACGTCCAGCAATAAGACATCTTTAACATCGCCGCCTAGTACCCCCCCTTGAATCGAGGCACCCACAGCAACGGCCTCATCGGGATTAACATCTTTACGCGGCTCTTTACCAAAAAAGGCTTCAACCGTCTCCTGTACCTTCGGCATCCGGGTCTGCCCCCCGACCAAAATGACATCGGTAATTTCTGAAGTGTTGAGCCCGGCATCATTCAATGCAACACGACAAGGTTCAATAGTACGCTCAACCAGTTCTTCCACTAAAGACTCAAGCTTTGCTCGAGTGAGCTTCATATTCAAATGTTTGGGACCCGAAGCATCTGCTGTAATATATGGTAAATTTATTTCCGTCTGTTGCGCGGTAGACAGTTCTATTTTTGCTTTTTCTGCCGCTTCTTTTAGACGTTGCAGGGCGAGAGGATCATTATGTACATCAACCCCGGTATCTTTTTTAAATTCAGCCGCAAGGTATTCTATCAATCGTAAATCGAAATCTTCCCCACCCAAGAAAGTATCACCATTGGTGGATAACACTTCAAATTGATGTTCACCATCGACTTCGGCAATCTCAATAATTGAGATATCAAATGTACCGCCCCCCAAGTCATACACGGCTATTTTTGAATCCCCTCGTTTTTTATCCATACCATAAGCCAGCGCTGCTGCAGTGGGCTCATTGATAATTCGCTTGACGTCCAGCCCCGCTATTTTGCCCGCGTCTTTGGTGGCTTGACGCTGGGAATCATTAAAATAAGCAGGAACCGTAATCACCGCTTCGGTAACCGCTTCGCCTAAATAATCTTCAGCCGTTTTTTTCATTTTCATTAAAATACGAGCGGCTATTTCAGGGGGCGCCATTTTTTTGTTTTGCGCCTCAACCCAGGCGTCACCATTATCCGCACCGATAATTTTATAGGGAACCATTTTTATATCGCGCTGCACCACATCATCTGAAAAACGACGTCCAATAAGTCGCTTGATGGCAAACAAGGTATTCGTCGGATTGGTTACCGCTTGACGTTTTGCAGCTTGCCCAACCAAAACCTCACCGTCATCAGCAAAAGCAACGATTGAAGGCGTGGTTCGATCTCCTTCAGCATTTTCAATAACGCGAGGTTTGCCCCCCTCTAAAACAGCCACACATGAGTTGGTGGTTCCCAGGTCTATTCCAATAATCTTGCCCATCGTTTACTTTCTCCGTATCAACTTTTGAATCTAACAATCTATGCTTATTCACTAACATGGGGATGACCGTTTGTTAATTCAAGCCATTTCATCCAATTTTGTATTTTCCGTATCACCGCCATTCACCGCTTTTGAAACCACGACCATAGCAGGGCGAATTAAGCGCTCGTTCAATAAGTACCCTTTTTGGAATACTGTGATTACGGTATTGGGTTCTATTTCGTCCATTTCCTGAACGGACATGGCCTGATGCAACTCGGGATTAAATTTTTCACTAACGGGATTAATTTCTGTAATCCCATGTTTTTGCATAACATTCGACAACATCGTCAATGTTAAATTAATGCCCTCAGCGAGTTTTTCTATATTGATGTCATCGCCGGTGTTTGATATTGCACCCATTTCCAGACTATCTTTCACTGGAAGCAGCTCATTAGCTATTTTCTCTAATGCATACTTATGAGCATTGCCAAGATCACGCTCGGTACGTCGACGTAAATTTTCCATCTCCGCATGCACACGCAACAACTGTTCTTTAGCCTCATCAGCTCGCTTTTCTGCAGAGGCTAATGCGGCAATCATTCCTTCATAACTCAAATTCGATTGATCTATCAGTTCAGCTTCCAGAGGTTCACCCTCTGCTTGTGGCAACACGTTATCATCGGGTGCTTCAGAATGATCAACCGGCGTGGCTTCAACAATTCGCTCTTCACGGGTTCCCGCCCCGTCATCTGCTACATTTTCTTTTGCACTCATCGCCTTTCCTCGTCCTAAATGTATATGTAATAAGCAACCTGCCAAAAATATGGGGGTTAATCTCGCTGATTCAATACTGTTCCCAACATTTTTGCAGTTAAATCAACAAGCGGAATAACGCGCTCATAATTCATGCGAGTCGGACCAATCACGCCTAACACACCCAAAATTTGTCCATCAACCTCATAGGGTGCCGTCACGACACTACAATCGCCCAAGACCTGGTAACCGGACTCCTCGCCAATGTATATTTGCATGCTTTGCGCACTGTAACACTCATCTAACAGATGCAAAATATCTCTTTTTTCATTAAAAGCATCAAAGAGTTGCTTCAATTTGTCAATATCAGCCAAATCAGAAAAGTGCATCAAATTTGTTTGCCCGGTCAAAACATAGTCTGCCGGGTCACTTTCATTCTGATCAAACACACGATCAGCCATATCAATTGCGGTTTGCATCGCTAAATTTACACTATTTTTTACTGACACCATGTCTTGCAACACGGAACGGCGAACCTGACGAATATCTGAGCCAGCAAATAGGGTATTTAAATAATTTGCAGCTTGTTGTAACTCTGCTTCCGTGTAATTTTTTGACGTATGAATAACACGATTTTGAACTTCATGATCATTAACAACCAATATGGCCAGTACACGCCCCTCAGACAAGGGCAAAAATTCCAAACGGCGAAGTGAACTATAATCACGACGGGGAACCAAAACGACCCCAGCCATGCTGGTCATCCCTGATAAAACACTACTCACAGAACTCATCAACCGATCAACCGACTCTGTCACATTGAGCTCTGCACGCAATTGTGCCAAATCTCCTTCAGAAGGGGCCTTTACCGTAATCAAACTATCAACAAATATGCGATAACCCTTGTTCGTAGGAATACGACCTGCTGAAGTATGAGGAGAACTGACAAGACCCAGCTTTTCAAGATCTATCATTACATTGCGAATGGTCGCCGGACTGAGATCCAGGCCTGAATCCTTCGCTAATGCCTTTGAGCCAACGGGCATCCCTTCTCGTACGTAATTTTCAATGAGCGACTTCAATAATCGGCGCGCTCGTTCGTTCAGCTCTATTCCATTGTCAGCCTGTGTTTGATTTCGTTTTTTCACATCATACGTCAGTTCATTATTACAGACCAAACCATTCAAAAAGTCATAAGTAAAACGAGTAACCCCGAATTTTAGCACTCTTTTTTACTGAGTGCTAAAGCAATTATGAATAAAACCTGACGAACCTGTAAAAACAAGCTGCCCCAAAAGCGGCGCTTCGTTCTATAATCCATTATCAGCAATTTGAATATCCACAATAAAATTCTGGCAATGGAAGTCAAACATGAACAAAACAATAAGCACCGTTGGCGTCATTGGCAAAACGAATGATCTCATTATCAACAACACCTTGCCTCGCCTGGTTGACTATCTTGCTGACAAAAAAATCAAAATCATTGCCAGCGAAGCAACCGCCCTGCTATTAGCCCGGCCTGACGTGACACCCGGAGACTTCAGCGAGATTGGCAACCACTGTGACATTGCGATCGTCGTCGGTGGCGATGGTAGTTTTTTAACTGCAGCGCGTAACCTCGTTGACTACGACATTCCTCTTGTCGGAGTCAACGAAGGCAGACTGGGGTTTCTCGTTGACATTTCACCCAACAATTTGCCTGAACGTCTCGATGAAATTTTCAATGGTAACTTTAAAATTGAAGAACGCAGCCTGCTACATGCTGAGTTGCTACGCGATGGCGAACGCATCAGCGAAAGTAACGCGTTCAACGATGTCATTTTGCATAAGTGGAATACCGTTAGAATGATCGAATTTGATACCTACATCAACGATCAATTCGTCAATAGCCAGCGCTCCGATGGCCTTATTATTTCGACACCCACCGGCTCAACAGCCTATGCGTTATCCGGTGGTGGCCCCTTGATTCACCCCTCAATGGACGCAATACTGCTCGTTCCTATTTGCCCTCATACGTTAAGCAATCGCCCGATTGTTGTCAATGGGGACAGCACGATTGTGCTCGATATTCGAGAGTGTTTTTATGATCACGCACAAATGGCCTGCGATGGACAAGTCAGCATTGCACTACATGACCACGACAAAATAGTGATTAGCAAAAAAAACAAGGCGCTACGCTTAATCCATCCGGCAGATCATAACCATTTTGAAATCCTGCGCGCCAAATTAGGCTGGGGGTAAGCGGATGTTAACGCATCTCCACATTAAAAACTTTGCCATCATCGAGAACCTGGAACTAGAACTTAAGTCAGGCTTTACTGTGTTCAGTGGCGAAACAGGCGCAGGAAAATCCATCGTCATTGATGCCATCGGCTTGGCACTGGGAGATCGCGCCGACGCTCACTCTATAGGAATATACGGGGCACGAGCAGAAATCATTCTAAACTTCGATATCAAGAAACAAAAAATGACAAAACAGTGGCTGATTGAGCATGACCTGGACTACGATCACGACTGTATCCTCCGCCGCACCATCAGCAAAGAAGGTCGCTCACGCGCCTACATTAACGGCAGTACGGTACCCGTACAGGAATTACGTCACTTGGGTCGCCACTTGATACAAATCCATGGTCAGCACGAACATCAATCCCTCGCCCAGACAGATACACAAAGAACCCTACTCGATATACGAGCAATGAACAGCAAAACTGTCGGCGAAGTCGCACAAGCTTATCAGTCTTGGAAAACATTCACGGATGAGCTGCAACAACTTCAACGGGAACAAGAATCCCGCGCAGGGCGTATTGAGCTGCTTACCTACCAAACCGAAGAACTAGAATTACTTGATGTACAAGCAAACGAAGTTGAAAGCCTGGAACAAAACATGCAGCGCGCCGCAAACCTCGAACAGTTGGCAACCGCAAGCCATACCGCACTAGAACTTATTAACGGAGAAGCCAGCGAACACGCGGTTATAACGCAACTGACTGCGCAACTCAATGAACTACAACACCTGAAAACCATCGACTCTTCATTGAACCCGGTCTGTGATTTGCTTGACAGCGCCTGCATTCAGTTAAACGAAGCCGCCTCTGAATTAAGACGCTACAGCGAGACTCTCGAACATAACCCAGAACAAAAATTATTGACAGAACAGCGCCTGGATAGCCTTTACACTCTAGCTCGCAAACACGGACTGTCGGCCTATCAACTACACACACAGCTTGCTTCGTTGAACGCCGAACTAAAAACGCTACAAACCATTGAAAGCAAAACCGCCAACGCAGAAATTGAACTCAAAAACCTGGAAAAAATTTACTTTACCCAAGCCGAAAAATTAACGACCGCACGCAAAAAAGGCGCAAAGCAACTCGCACAGCAAATTGCCGAGGTTTTACAGCAGCTCGGCATGCCTCACGCTAGATTTGAAATCGCCTTATTAGCTCGTAAACAGGGAGGCCCTCACCCCCAAGGACAAGAACAAATTGAATTCCGCGTCAGCGCCAACCCAGGACAAGCCCCCGCAGCACTGGCTCAAGTGGCCTCTGGTGGCGAACTTGCACGCATTAGCCTAGCTATTCAGGTTGTCGCAGCACGCGAAGGCAATACCCCAACCTTCATATTTGACGAAGTCGATGCCGGCGTAGGCGGTGCTGTTGCCGAATCAATTGGCTTACACCTGCACCAACTAGGCAACACGCATCAGGTTTTCTGCGTCACCCATTTACCACAAGTGGCTTCCCAGGGACACAGTCACTTTTTAATCGAAAAGCTTTGGCACGAAAAAGAGACACAAACTCATATTATAGAGCTGAATAGAACCGAACGTAACGAAGAAATTGCACGCATGCTAGGCGGGAAAAAAATTACACAACAGACACGGGCACATGCCAAAGAAATGTTAGAAAAAAGGTAACTATTCAAGTAACTACTCAGCATATTCATCTTTTGCCCCTGAAATTCGTCTGCTCAAGGCAATGGCGTGAGTTTACATGGGTAAATGATCGTTTTTTCTTGGTGACTGCCCCTTGAGGGCAAATGCAGAAATGATCAATCTCAAGGGTGAGCTAAATACGCCCATAGCGTTATGAAAAAATTAATTCTGGCAAGCAGCACAAATACCATAGATACACAAACTGTGATCGGTCATCTTATACCCCGCTTGAGCAGCCATTTCACGCTGACGTTCTTCAATGACATCATCCACAAACTCATCTACTTTGCCACATTTAACACAAAGTAAATGATCATGATGCGCACCTTGATTCAGCTCAAACAAAGAGTGCCCACCTTCAAAATGATGGCGCGTAACCAAGCCCGCAGCTTCAAATTGAGTTAAGACTCGATACACCGTCGCTAAACCAATTTCTTCGTCCAGCTCCAGCAAATATTTATAAACATCTTCCGCGCTGACATGACGTAATTTATTACTCTCAAGAACCTCTAGAATCTTGATTCTTGGGGCGGTGACCTTTAGCCCCGCTGTTTTCAAGTCTAAACTTTCCACGTTGGTTTACCCCTTTTTCTGCGCGTTTGGCACATTTATTTACCCCCCATAACAGCGCCAGCTTCTTGCCTACCCCTGCAAGTGATCGTATTGATGCAACACAAGAGATTCGTTTCGCAGAGCGAAGACAACGTGACAGAATCTTTATTGTGCGCTCCGAAACATGTCATATCGCCATACGGATCACGAGCTTGTGCTGAGTAGCTTGAGCACTCGCAGGATTCAGGCCTAATTTGCTCTAAAATCCTTATGGCGATTTATTGACTGACAATGTAAACTACGGCACTTCATTCACCACGTATATCACGAAAACTTGACTAAATTACTAAAGTTATTATATATGAGAAAGCTTCTCATTACATCTACTATCATTGCAAACCTTTTCGTAACCGGGTGCAGCATACATCGTATTGATATTCAACAAGGCACTGTTTTTACGGCTGAAGATGTCGCACAACTCAAACTCGGCATCACACAAACAGAGGTCTACAAAATATTGGGCACGCCCCCCATCACCGACCCATTCCACAAAAACCGATGGGACTATGTTTACACCATGGTCAAACCTAATGAAGCGCCGGAGGAAAAGCAAATTACGGTATTTTTTGAAGACGGAAATTTAATTCGGGTATTAACAGATATTGCACCGACAACTGACATAACGGAAACACCTCCCATTCCTTAACAACTTACAGGAATGAGAATAAAATAACTTGTGCATCTGACACCATGACTTCGGCTCCTCTTTAGAACGTGTTTCAATCAAAAAACACGCACTTTAGCCTCACCAGAGCTGCGTTTTATCTCAAAGCTTCTTCGTCCTCTGCTCACGCATCTTACCTACATCCCTGTAGGCAATCAGAACGTTCAAATAGAAACCCAGTTTGGGTTCTCCACTTGCATACGTTATTGTGTCTCATTCCTAAGGGACAGACTCTTCTTTACTTGCTTTTGCCTTAGCCTCGGCAGCTCGGCGACGACGCACCTCTTTAGGGTCCGCAATCAAGGCACGATAAATTTCAACCCGATCCCCAGGGCGCAACTCACGATCTAATTTAACCAGCTTACCAAAAACACCCACCTTGTTTTTTGCTAAATCAATGCCTGAAAACTGATCCAATACCCCAGACAAGTTAATGGCATCATGAAGCGTCATCCCTTTTTCAATATCAACAGGGATGATGGTTTGATGGCCCGGTTGCGAATAAGCCACTTCAACCTTAATTTGGTCACCGTTTTCCATAAATTTGATGCGCTCGCTGATTAAATGCATCAACCATATCATTTGCGATTTTGCTGAATATTGGACCTATCGTCAGCCCCAACAAACGGCTTGAAAATTCGAATTGGAGATCAAACGAAATGCGACAACCCTCGTCACCCAACTGATCAAAACGCCAGAAACCTTGCAAATGTTTAAAAGGGCCTTCTTTCAAGCGCATTTCAATCATTTTATTTTTTTGAATCCGGTTACAAGTCGAAAATGATTTTTTTAATGCGCCTTTATTGATTTCAATCGAGGCATGCACCTCATCAGCGTCTCTTTCTATTTCGTTAGATTTGCTACACCATGGTAAAAATTCAGGATAGGCAATAATATTATCTACCAATGAAAACATCTCACTCGCCGAATACGGCACCAGTGCAGAACGGCTAATCGTCTGCATAAACCACCTCACACTCAGTTTAAATTCAGTATTGAGATTCTTTTTCGAACTCTCCCGAGCGTAATTTTAGCATATAGAGACGCAGGGATTCACGCACTTTTCCATGAAGAAAATACAAACCAATCAAATTAGGAAATGCCATGGATAAAATCAATAAATCACTGAAATCCAATATATTAGTTGCGCTGGTAATCGCCCCCAAAAAAACAAAAACTAAAAATAAAAGACGATACACCAGCGCTGACCCGTCACCAAATAGATAAGACCAACAGCGCTCACCGTAATAAGACCAGGCAATCATCGTACTATAGGCAAACAATACTACGGAAATACTCAAAAAAACCGGAAACCAGGAAATGACGGTAGAAAAGGCAACCCCAGTTAAGGCCGCCCCTTCTTTATTGGCCACTAAATCTGCCGTTTCGGGGCTATTATAAACTCCGGTGATCACAATCACTAAAGCGGTCATAGTACAAACAACAATCGTGTCGATAAAGGGTTCTAACAGCGCCACAATGCCTTCGCGTACCGGATATTTGGTTTTAGCCGTTGAATGCGCAATCGCCGCCGAGCCGATGCCGGCCTCATTAGAGAACGCCGCACGCTGGAAGCCCACCACCAACACACCAATCAATCCACCCAACCCCGCTTCGGGTGAAAAAGCACCCATTATTATTGCGCCAAATGCCCCTGGCACCGCACTAATGTGCGTCAAAATAATCCATAAACAAGCCAACACGTACAAACCACACATTGTTGGCACAATCGACTGTGTCACCTGGGCAATGCGTTTTATCCCGCCAATAATGACCGTGCCCACCAAGACAACCATGATCAGTCCATAAACCCATGAATAATCCGCCATCTCCGGAAAAGCTTGTTTGATCGAGCCGAAAGACTGGCTCACCTGAAATGCGTTACCCCCCCCAAAGGAACCACCAATACATAAAATACAAAACAGAACAGCCAATACTTTGCCCGTACGTCCCCATCCCTTTTCAGCCAAACCCTGACTGAGATAGGCCATCGGCCCACCCATAACCCGCCCATCTGGACGAATCGTTCTATACATTTGAGCCAGCGTACATTCTGTGAATTTCGCTGTCATACCTAAAAAGCCCGCAACAATCATCCAAAATGTCGCACCCGGCCCGCCGATGCTAATGGCAATCGCCACACCTGCAATATTGCCCAAGCCCACCGTCGCCGATAATGCGGTTGTTAACGCCTGAAAATGACTGGTCTCACCCACATCATTGGGGTCATGATACTTGCCGCGCACACACGCGAAAGCGTGACGGAAAGCTCGGACATTGATAAACCCCATTCTTAATGTAAAAAAAAGTGAGCCTACAACCAACCAGGCAACAGCCAGCGGTAGCGTATAATCTTCCATAAAAAACAGTACATCGACGAAGGTTACCGCATATAAATAGCCAACCAACACGCCAAACTGCGCATCCACTGCAGCATCAAAGCCCATAGCAACCTCTTCCTCGGCAAAGGCAAATGGAGAAACGCTCAACATAACTGCTGTTGCGATAAACAGAAAAAAAGCGGATATACGCATCCGTGGCATAGACATAGTAACTCCCTGACTAAATTGGTTTTCGATTCTAACCGCTTCAGTTACATAATGCACCTGCTCTCAATTTTTCAAAACATCCCATTTAAATTTAGCTATAATCCCGCCATGGGACAGAAAAAGAAAAAATCACCACCGAGTAATACCATTTCGCGCAATAAAAAAGCGCGCTACGACTACACTATAGAAACCCACTATGAAGCGGGGTTGGTTCTGGAAGGATGGGAAGTCAAAAGCCTGCGAGCCGGACGCGTCCAAATCAATGACAGTTATGTGTTCATCAGAAACGGCGAAGCGTTTTTAATTGGCGCCCATATCAGCCCACTGCTGTCAGCGTCCACCCACATCAGCCCCAGTCAAACACGCTCCCGCAAGTTATTACTCCATCGCCAAGAACTCAATCAGCTCGTCGGTGCCGTCGAACGCAAAGGTTATACCGTAGTACCATTGGCTCTGTACTGGAAAAATGGCCGTGCCAAATTAGACATCGCCCTCGCCAAAGGGAAAGAAAAACACGATAAACGAGCCGCAGAAAAAGACAAAGACTGGCAACGGGAAAAACAGCGTATTCTCCGTGGTAAGCATTAACCAAAATGAAAGTGCAAGCAAAAAATCAATTACATGCACTGCAAGTAACGATTCACACGCCTTTGCAAGTCATTGATGATGCAAAGCTGTTAATCGAACATTTAGAAAGCCAAATTGGCGCATTAGAAGGCTGTGCGTTAAAAATCAGCCAGACAAAGAGGTAATTAACGTACTGAAATTAATGAAAAAATAGCTATCCAGCTGATTGGTGAACTGCTCGTATTACCAAATGACATGGTTCAGGCATTAGTTATTTAAAAAATGGCGTTGAGTGTGAAAGACACTTGTCGCCAACTTTTGTCCTCCTGTTGATATCATTCTTTTGAGTAAAAAATCAAAAAGAATGGAATTATATTGTCTAATTTGAGATAACAATTTTGCTTGCCCCGGTAACAATAAATTATAGGCTACCATCGCGTCCAGAGAAAATAAGGGCATCACACCGGGCAGAGGATAGTCACTGGCATAGAGCAACCGATCATGCCACTGTGGATTTTTGAGTATCGTTTCCATCGTTTCACGGGAACGGTTGATTTGAGTTAATGCCGAGATGTCCCCAAACAACGTATTTTGATAGGGCACTTCATTCATCATCCTGCTGAATAACGTTATATTGGCGACTGCTGTTGCACTTTTACCCGCATCCAGATCCAAACTGGAACCCAGACTGGCGCAGTGCGCAACAATAACTTTCACACCCCGCTCAAGAGGACGACGTAATAATAAAGGGTTGCCCAAAGCCTGGAGGTCAGCAGCATCAACAGCATGCTCAGAACCGGCATGTGATAACAAAGGAATTTGGTGTTTAATTAAGGCATCGTAAAAGGCATCACATGCAGGAGAAGACGGGTCGATGCGCATAGCTTGAGGTAACCATTTTATTGCCCGAGCACCCTGCTCTACTGCCTTGTCTAAGGCTTCAATAGCATCCGTTCGTAAAGGGTGAATGGATGCGATCCATTCAAACTGCCTGGTATTTTGACGCGCTATTTTTTCAGCGTAATCATTGGGCGTATAAAACGTGCTCAGCTCAGTTTGGCGCCCCCCCTGTTCATCATAATGATAGTCGAAAGCAAGTAACATGGCTTTATAACCCACTGGAAAATCATCGAGTAAAGCTGCCACCCTTCTGACATAAGCCGCGTCAATATTATTGTTACGACGTACACAGGCTGCATTTAAATAAAACTGAAATTGAACATACTGTAACGGATGATAAATCGATTGCATTTTTGGGTTCAACCAAATACCACTGTCATTATCACCCACACCAATCAAATGGCAATGACAGTCCCAAACCTGAGTCGCATCAATCCCCTCCCAAGCCTGTTGTACCCAGTCATGTTGCTTTAAGGCATCAGGCAAAGCCTCAGTACGACAGGGATTAAAAACACCCTCGTCAGGCCAGACCCTATACCCTGCCATCCCCAGCAAGCTGACTGCACCCACGCTCAAAAAATGTCGTCGCTTCATGGTTATATACTCTTTGCCCATGGCGTAATGAATACCACCTGGCTTTGATAGACATAAGACGCACACTTGACTGGTTTTTAATTTTTACCTCAGCCCTGAGATGAGGCTGATTTCGTTTTGCGCTGACCTTGTTGAAATTCAATCAATTTCACATATTTCAGAAAACTGTTATAACAACCAATCAAAATATGCACTAAACCTGGCAAGCCATCTCTAAAACCTTGTCGCAAGAAATAAAACTTAATGAAGCGAATAAATGGGCTTAAAACGAGGCGAGCAAGAGCCACCTTGACACCACGTTGTAGCATGATTTCGGCTTGCAAACTGGTATAACGGTTTTGTTTTTCTAGATATTGCTCCAAGCTTTCCTGTGATTCATGCTGTAAATCACCTGCTAGTCGACCTGTTTCTTTGTTGTTTTGTCGGCCGCTTGCTTTCAATACAACATGTTCATGTACTGTATCTTGTGTCCAAAAGGCATACGCTCGGTGAAACAAACGCAGATTATAATCAGGATAGCCTTCACCAAAACGAAGCCAACGACCCATAAAGCGATTGCAACGTGGCATTTCGTAGGCATCATACCGAGGCGCTTGCAATGTTTCTAAAATGCTTTTTTTCAGTCGTTCGCTAATGCGCTCATCAGCATCCACACACAGCAGCCAATCATGCTGCGCCTGCTCAACGGCAAATTGTTTTTGAGCACCATAACCTAACCAGTCCTGATGTAGAAATTTCGCGCCGTATTCTCGCGCCAAAACTTCCGTATTATCGCTGCTACCCGAGTCGACCACCACAATTTCATCTGCAAAACCAACACTTTGCAGGCAGAGTTCAAGCTGGGTCGCTGCATTATATGTAATAATAATGACAGATAGGGGTCTATTCACTGAGCTATGTCCGAGCCATTATTTTAAAACAGGTAGGGGATAAACATTTTTGTTTTTTTGCGGTATGACGTATAACTGGCACCAAAAAACTGGATGTTTTCACGTTCTTCACATTTTGCCGTCAAGAACAAAAAGAGCGTTGCAAAAACAACCATTGCTGCGCCAAGAATCGAGTAATGTTTAAGATAGGCCCCCCATGCTAACAACAAAAGGGCACTATACATCGGGTGTCGAATGTATTTGTAAATGCCGTTTGTTACTAAACGCGTGGTATTTTCAAATTCAAAGTTTTCGACACAATCGACTCTGTATTTCAACAACCCACCTAGTTTTCGTAATAAATGAAACCCTTGAATAGCGAACAGGATAGACAACAGGAGTAATACCCAGGAAAACAACTGTTGTATAGAAAATGGATCTTTCACCCAATAAGAGAGATTGATCAGCACCAGTACCAAGATCGATTCAAAGGCAAAAAAACGGTAGAAACCATGGCTCTTTGTATTTAACAATGCCCGCCTGGATACAGCAATAAAAAAGACAGAGCCTATAATAAAAAAGATCACTTGATTAAAAGTAGAGAGTTCTATATCCACAATTATTTTCCTGGTGCGTCATGAAAAAGCACGGGTTATCTTTTCATGAAAATTTTGCCACTGACCCGAAATCAGCACCATATTTTTAATATTATGATTATGAAAATGGCTATTATACAGGAGTCAGTTAGATGTCAATACCAAATGCATTGCTTTAGATCCTAGAATGAAACCTGTCATATACCCATGGCGTTATGAATCCAGCAAAATCGTTGTCCCATTCCTCAGTACAGCGCTACTTTTTGGTAATAACTGTTCGCGATGTAATATTGTCTTAGGTTTTATCATATCGATAAAATTTTGTAAGGCTGGATTGGAATCAGGTTGGCTAATCGCATGAGTAAAAATAAAATTTTGTGTGTGTATTTGTTTTTGTACAAAACCTAACCATAGCGGCTTACCGCCAGGTTGCAGCGTCCTGTTTGTTGACCAAAGTCTCAGTACATATTTTTCATTTTCTGCGAGCTTATAAAATATAAGTGCTTCATGGCGTCCATTATGTACCATCGGCAGCACAGGCAATACCTCAAAATCAGGCTCCGGGGTTAACCACATCAATGCCGTTTGAGTCGATAATTTCGCTGCGGGAGACCACCCCAACTTTGTTAGTTTTTCGCCTATATTGGTGAGCTGTCCCGCCCATTGAATGGTCATAGATTCTGAGTTTTTTCCCTGAATATCAATACGGTAGGCGGATAAGCTCTGCCAACCGGTAGAGCGCCAGGTGTTCTCTGTCATTGTTATCTTGCTTGGTTTTGGAGTGTAGAGTGCTAACAACGAAGAATGCTGCCTGGGCATTTCCCATAACGCCATAAAGCCTAATACTATAAGACAAACGCAACCCAGATAACGCAGAGATTGAGTACGTTTTTGTTGCTGATAGACCATAGCCAGTAGAGCCACTCCAGCAATGCTTATAGCCAGGGCAGCAATAACATCAGACAACCATTGAGCACCAATATACAGTCGTGACAACGCAATACTCGTTATCGTTAACGCAACAAAAGCATAAGGGATCCAGCGACGATGATATGGTAATTCTTGAGCAAGTAAAACGGCAAGAAAACCGTAAATTACAATATAAAAGTTGTTCTGGCTGGAGACAGCAATAAACTCAGCATGGGGATAAAAACGAGCAGGGTAAATCCAAATAGTTGCATGCTTAATAATGAGATCCACGGCAAAGGAAAAAAATAATGCAGCAACCCAGCAGCCTATCGCCAATTTGTTTTTTTTGAACAGCACAAATAGAAAAACACTGATGCTGCAAGCCATTAAGAATGCGGTTGAACCCAGCAACGAAACACTAACAAAAAAATCATCTCCCACTGGCGTGCGAATAATTTGCATCAACTGATAGAAGATACCATCAACATTATAATTTATCTCTGAACTCGTACCATGAAGCAAAGCAACAACAAACAACCAAACACTGAGCGTACTGAACAAGATGACCGCGAACCCGCTGAGCGTCGGTGTTTCTGGCTGCTGCGGATCCAAAAAAATTTTGCTTGTATAAGCTAAAACTGGATGGTGATGACGCCATTGAAGGCCAGGTTTAATCAACATAGACAGGCGAGGCTGTATCCAAAGTACGCTGTGGCGAATAAGCCAAAAAATTAGCCATAGGCCAATAATAAGCAGCAAAACAAGGATACCCAGACGAGTCGCAACTTGAGCGGCAAGACTCAGCGAGGCACCGACAGCCACACCCGGTAAGATATAAGCCGGTGCCCAGGCAATAGCAGATAGAACATTAACCCAGGCAAAGTGTCTCGGCGACATCCCCATAATGCCGGCAACAGTGGGAATAACCGCTCTGATGGGCCCCACAAATCGTCCTAAAACGATGCTTTTACCCCCATGCTTAAGAAAAAAACGTTCCCCTTTCAACAAAATATTGGGATGTGAACGAAACGGCCAGGCTTTGTGAATACGCTCTTTAAAATGGTAACCGATCCAGAAGCTGATACTATCTCCTGCAACAGCACCCGCAATAGCACAGGCCAGCGTAATCCACAAATCAAGTGCGCCAAGCGCAATCAATGTTCCAGCACCTAACATCAATAGCGCTCCCGGAACCAGAACGCCAACAATAAGCAACGATTCACATAAAGCAACAAGAAAAATAATAAAGCCAGCCCAGTCAGGATTGAGCGTAAGCCACTCAAGGATGGGGTCGAGCCAATCGGGTGTCATAAAATTGTGGTGGCCTGCAGTAAATGATTGCTGTTAAACATAGATCGTGGCTGAATTATAACGGTAACTGCAATGACTGTGTGATAGGGATTGATTACTTACAACCTCCAACCCCAGTGGCGAAGAAATTTTTCAAAGTTCCACAGGTTGGAATCCTCTCTGGCCCAGGGTTTTAAACTGGTATAAAAAACCGTACCTGTTTGTTCCTTTGGCCCATATTCTTTGTCTACACCAACATGCCAGTCTAATGCCCACCAACTCATGAGGAAAAACTCCCAAGGCTTAAATGCCTCTTTAACATAACCTTTATGAAATCCTGACTCATGATAAAAAGAGATACTTGTTCCATCTTCCAGAGGGAGTTGTTTGAGCATGTTTATGGGCTTAAAGTTAATTGTTTGTACGTGATATACATCCTTAAGTGAATTAACGTGCTCTATGGAAATATTTATAACACGATGCGTATCGGGACGCAGATAAATAACGGGCCTGGCATCATGAAATTCCGTCACAGGAAAATGTAAAATGCCAGGAAGAACTTCACCAAAAACGGACTGCTCATGAGTCCAGTTATCGGGCCAAGCGGATTTAGGCAAATAATTTGTTGCTGTTATAGCGAAGTAGCAGCCACAAGTATGCACCGTTGTAATTAAAACAGGCTGTGATAACGCATTTAAAGTCACAATAACCATCAACCCCACATTTTCACCTGAAGTGAGATAGAAGGGGATCAAACTAAAAGGAACATAGGCGAAATGAAAACGATAAATTAAATTTCGGTAGGTTTGGGTTTCGGTGCGAAATTCTTGTTCTAAAGTATAGAATATTGGATTATCAGGGTTGATTGAAATATGGGGTTTTTGCCCCTTTGTTTGGGTCGCAACAACGTCACCAATACGGTTATGTGCCAGTTTACCGGGCGTAACAATGACCGGTGCAAAGCGATGCAGATCGGATTTTCCTTGGCCAGAGACATAAGCAAGGGACGTATCAAGAGTGGGCGTTAATTTTTTTGGGGTGCTACATCCAACT
Source organism: uncultured Chromatiaceae bacterium (assembly GCA_964421045.1). GTDB lineage: Bacteria > Pseudomonadota > Gammaproteobacteria > JAADHS01 > JAADHS01 > JAADHS01. The sequence continues at coordinate 803 of CAYQVF010000015.1, read as the reverse complement.
AATGCGACAAATAAAATAAGCCCTAAGCTACATACCTGACATAAACGAATCAACATCCTAGTTGTATCAGCCTCCTAATTTAGACCCGTTGACTTCATTTCTTTTATTTTATTTACAATATTAAAAATATAGTGTTTCACAAAAAAGTCCGGCCTATACTTGAATGATTACAAGACGTCCCGCTGCCCTAAAAACTCAGATGGAGCGGATACAGAGTGTAAAATTAAGGTAAGCCATATTCATACCCATAGCACAATGAAAAAACTCTATCGTTTGAACTCTCGGTTAGCCGGGTCAGCAAGGTCTATATCGTTTTGCACTTGCTCTGGCGTTCGATTATAAATAATTTCACGCCCCATGACACTACCAGCATAAGCGAGCTTGTTATGAGTCGGCGTAAGCTGGCATTTAACGCTATGAATACCCTCCCCAATAACAACTTCAATTTGATGCACTCGTTTTTTTAATACAACAACATCCATAGTTTGTTCGGTTTCGGTAACGTGAATTTCAATTCTTTCATCTTGCATCTCTTTAAGATATCCCTTAAAAAAATATTAGTGTACTGGCAAAAAGAAAAGATGTATACCTTAACCCTATAGTTGCATAAAAAACTGACTCAGAATCGTTTCACTATTTTTATAGGCAACATCTAAGACTCGATAAAGCTTCTGAGCCTACAATTTAGGCAACGATAGGGTGAATGCTTCATTGTTGTAATGGCAAGTTTGAGCATATAATGGATACTCGTTAAAAATTGCTTGTTGGACAAGGGTTGTTTCCAGATGGCGAGGTAAACCTAG
>CAYQVF010000014.1:0-52590 GCA_964421045.1 uncultured Chromatiaceae bacterium | reverse complement strand
TTTCTAGTGGTGAAATAGATATTGGAGTTGGATTTATATTACAAAAAGAGTATCAGAACATTCAGTTTGAAAAGTTGTTTAATGAAAACTGGAAGCTTATGTTATCACCTTCTCATGCCAGACTCGCTAAGGATATTATGAGAGGAAAAACTCACAATTTAAAAGCAATTTTATTACCAGAGTACTTTGAAACAAGAAAAATTATTAACAATTATTTTGCTGATAATAATATAAAATACACTAGCTTAACAGAGGTGAATTCTATATCTTCTATTCTTGATTTAGTGGAAAGTGGAGCGTCTTTTAGTATTCTTCCAGAGGCGTTTTCTGTATTAAAATCAAATCATAAATTAGCTTTGTTTAATTTAGAACCCAAACTCTCTCCAAGAACAATCGGGCTTCTTATGGCTAAAGACAGGGTACGAAAAAAAGCGGTTGAAGAATTTTGTAAATTAATAAGGAGCCAACTAACTGTAGAGCCCCCCTATGTCATGTCAGTGTAGTGGTCTAATAAATTTGGCAGGTATTCCGCTCAAAGTAATCACCAAGTATAGGAAGTATAAACGCTATTCGCATAAAACCCAAAGGACAGCATACCATTTTCGGCTTGTTTTAGGATCGCCAAAATTTGACTATCTGAGTGAAAAATCTCCCGCTCTTAGATTACGAGAAAATTTTACTTTTGAGCACCGCTAATTTTCAAAAGATTACCATGCAAAAAGAATTTAAAAACTAGAGCGATTACCTGTCTGGGGGTTTTTACAAACTCGTTAGATATAAAATCTAAATCCTGCAAGTACTCGCATTCACTCAGCACAAGCCCTTGATCTGTAGAGCGATATGAAACTTTTCGGCAATCACAAAAAGGATCGATAGTATCGCTACCTCGGTATAGATTTTATGGCGTCCCTGCCAAAAATCGCCTCGCTTACGCGACAACGGATTCCTTTTGCCCCGACTTGCCCTGCATCCGGCACGACTGCGTATAACCTCTCTCATTCTTCGTTCGCTGCACTCCGTCAGGCCTACCTCAATGGCCGTCAGCGTTAGCTCAAAGTTATCATTCGCTCTACAAGTCAATATCTTGCACTGCGGAAACACGATCACTTTCAGTGATTCAGGTAAAAGTTAAAGTCTGCGCGCAGTGCTTCAAAGAAAGTAATTTCGCGAGGCGCTCTAAGTAAATCGGGTAATATTCGTTCGTATTTAGAGCGATATGGTTTTTTCATCTGATTTTCAAAAAAATCATTGCGGTCTGCCCAGGCTTCATAAAGCATAAATCGTGTAGAATCATTTTCGTCCTGATGCAAAATAGTATTTATGAATGTTGGTTCATGGCGCATAGCATCAAGAACAGGTTCGACCCACTGTCTGTATTCAGTTTCGCAGCCAGGTTTCACCCAGTTAATGACGATCATTGTCACAGATTTCATTTTTTCCTCCTAGCGAGTTATAAAACCACCGTCTATATTTAAAACCTGTCCGTTAATATGTTTTGCCCTATCGGAACAAAGCCACACGACTGCTTCTGCTACATCTTCAGGCGTAGATAAACGTCCAGTCGGACTACTTGCACGATTAACTTGCTGTTGTTCTTCGGTCCATAAACGAGAGGTCATTGCTGTGTTTTCGACACTTCCTGGTGCAACGGCATTAATACGAATATTTTGCTGGGCATAGTCCATTGCACCACATCGAGTGAGCCCATCAACCGCTGCTTTACTTGCAGTATAAAGACTGGTACCGGGCATGCCTATTGTTGATATATCAGAGGACATATTAATAATTACGCCGCCTCCGATTTTAAGTAATGCGGGTATCTGATGCTTCATGGAAAGCCAAACGCCTTTGAGATTTATTGAAAGCGTCTCTTCATAAACAGATTCATCAAGTGTGGCTAATGGCCCAAACTGACCTTCTATTCCTGCATTGTTAAAAGCACAATCGAGTTGTCCATATGTGCTTACGATGGTAGATACAGCTCGACTAGTATCATCAGAGTTCGATACGTTGCCAACAATTACGATGACCTCTCCGCCTTTATCTCTGATTAGGTCGGCTGTCTCCTCGACCGTTTCCTTTGTGCGGCTAAAAAGGGCGACTCTGGCCCCTTCTTGGGAAAAAAGCAGTGCAGACGCACGACCTATGCCTGAGCCTGCACCGGTAATTAGAGCAATTTTATTATCTAAAAGACTCATGATTTTATATACCTTGTATATTGATGAAAACACTTTGAACCACTTAAACCGGTTCAAAGTATATTATGTTGGATTAATCCTGTCAACCAGTTAAACTGGTTCTATTAACATGAGGCAAATATGAAGGCACGTCGGACAAAAAAAGATTTTCGATTTCAGGTTACGAGGCTCTGTTTCACGCTTCCAGCTACTCTTGGCGATCGTGGTAAAACACCTTATGAGAGACTGAATAAACCGGAAGACTTAGCTCTCTGGTTAACTGAACTAGGTTTCTCAAATCTCCCTTTAGAGTTTAGTGAAGATGATCTTGTTATGACGAAATGTATTCGTGAAGCTATTCAGAGTGCAGGTGAGGCATTGGCGTCTGGCCGTCCATTTGAAAGAAAAGACCTAGATAAAATTAACGCTATTATGATTGTTCCGCCGCCAGTACCACAACTTTCTGTGAATGGACGAGTTATATGGAAGATATCAGAACTTCGATCAGTTCTATCGATGATTTCCCGTGACTTTGTAGAGCTGGCAACAAGCCCTCTCGCTGAGCATGTGAAAATGTGTGCAAACCCAGAGTGCAGGGGGGTATTTGTTGACGAGTCACGCCCTCAAAACCGGCGATGGTGCTCAATGCAAACTTGCGGCAACCTAATGAAAAAATCCAGAATACAAAAAAAGTTAAACCTTAACCGGCCATCATAATTATCGCCAAACCGGACACAGTAATTGACGCGAAACAAGAATAAAACTCCGGCTACTATTTGTACGCGGATTAGCGACAGACGGCAAAACTCGTTCGGAAAAAAAGACTGGGCGCTACTTTTGACAACGGTTCCCGAGATGAGTCCGACAAAGATGTTGGAAATTTATGCGCTACGCTGGAGTATTGAGGTCTATTTCAAAGAAGCATAACAACACCTTGGATTTCTTCAAGAGCAAACCTGGACACTTACATCGCATACCGCCTCCATTCATCTAACAGCAATACGTTACTTGATGTTGGTTTATGTCAAGCGCGAGAATGAAGGGCTCCGTATTTGTGATATTCGCAGCCAAATGAAAGAACAACTTACTACGCTGGATTTTGCACACCGCTTATGCCATATATTCAGGGCGTTGATCAATGGGACAATAGATGGCTTTAAAAAGAAACTTGGAAAAACGGCAGGTACAATATTGGCTGAGATTGATGAGCGACTACAGATGAGCGGATTGATTATTTTTTCACTCAAGCGCTTCAGCTCGACAAATTCACAATGGAGCTGGAACTCAAATAGTGGGGATTTTTACTGGGAAATCCCGATTTTGAACTCCGAAACTTGAGTTCTTTACAGCCCCTAAGGAATGGGCACACGTAATAACTTCCCGTTTTGGTGCTCAGGTTTAGCTTGTATTTGTTCGTTCTGATTGAGCAAAAGCGCAGGAATAGTCGCTCTTATTTCGAGGTTTTGAGATTGAAGAACGGGCAAAGACGAGTTGAAGATGAGATTCCAAAACGGGAAGTCATAACGCTCCCACAGAGCGGGAGGCTTGACGACTGGTAGCAGCCCCAAGGGCTGCCAAAATTAAAGTTTTGTGTGACTTGATATTTTCAGGTTAAAAATCACCTTCCTCATCCGAGCCTCTACCATCCAGTTGCTCTTGGCTTCGTATATAGCGCTTTATCTGACCTTCTTCAAAACCAACGGTCGACACTGCATACCCTCTTGCTCATAGAACCTCTCCATTGAAATTCCGTTTCCGCCCACTAAACTGGCGTGCTACTGCGATCGCACTTTTCCCCTTTAAATAGCCTACTATCGTCGACACCGCATGTTTCGGAGGTATCTCTATAAGCATATGCACATGATCTTGTACCATATGCCCTTCCAATATCCGGCTTTGTTTTTGTCCTGCTAACTCGTGAAACACCGGACCTAAATACTCCCTTATCTTTCCATATAGCACTTTCCTTCGCCCTTTCGGTACAAATACTAAATGATACTTGCAGTCCCATTTTGAATGACTTAAGCTCTGATATGACATGTGTTTATTTCCTCTTTATATGGGTCGACAAGCCATGAAAAAATATTCTACATGTCATTCAAACCTACACTAAATATGCAGGCCAAGCCTTGAAAGTCTCACTAGTTAAACTAGTGGCTTACCTGTCAAAGAGTTATTACGTGCCCATTCCTTAGGTACAACTCGCAGGTTTGTTGCAAGTAACTTTATCGCTTGAGTTGATAAACTAGACCCCCTTGATAACGTACCGTTTCGAATCGATCACTATAGGACGCCATAGATTCGGATCCACCAAGGAATAGATAACCATCCGGTTCTAGAGTATCCGCTATGCGAGAAATAATGTCTTTTTTTAAGCTTGTGGAAAAATAGATTAATACATTGCGACAAAATACAACATGAAACTTTCCCAAAGGGCTATAAGTTTTCATTAGGTTAAGCTCGGTAAATCGTATTCTTTGTTTGAGTTCGTTTTTAATATTCCACATTCCATCCCTGACATCAAAATATCGTTTTTTTTGATCTTCCTCTAGCCCTCTGGAAATTTCCATCTCATCATAGCAACCTTGCCTGGCTTTATTTAATACCGAGGGAGAAATATCTGTTGCCATCACTTCTATTTTTTTTAGTTTATTGTACCCAGAGAGATATTCGCTTGCCATCATGCTTAATGTATAAGGTTCTTGGCCTGATGAACAAGCTGCTGACCATAAGCGAGCTTTAGTGATCCCTCGTTTTTCCAGGGATGGAAAAATCTCTTTTTTGAGAATGATAAAGGGGTGTTGGTCACGAAACCAGTAAGTTTCATTCGTTGTCATGGCATCAACAACTTTAATTCTTAACGCGACATCTGATTTAAGTTGATTGAGTAAGGCACTAACAGAATCAATATTGATTTCTCGTATTACCGCGTTGAGACGACTCATAACAAGATAGCGTTTATTTTTGCCTAAAACGATGCCGCAACACTCTTGCAAGGTATGTTGGAATTGTTCATATTCCTCGTTAGATATTTCATTATTTTTCATCCTAAGAGTCCGGTTTTCTCATGGTTTTAATTATGGACTCTAATGCTTAGAAAATCAGACCTCATTATTCTTTACACCTTCCTTCTCTTTCAAGTGATCGAGTACGGCTTGACCCAATTCATCGGCACGAAACTTGGGTATAAACCGGTCTGCACCTACTTTTTCTATCAAAGTTTCGTTAAATACACCACTAAGAGAGGTATGTAATAAGATATAGATTTCGGATAACCCTTCCAGCTTTCTCACTTCTGAAGTAAAAGTATATCCATCCATTACGGGCATTTCTATGTCTGATATAACCATGAGTAAATGATCTAAAGTTGCGGCCCCTTCATTGTGCCACTGCTTCAATATATCCAAAGCTTCTTTGCCGTCACGTGCAATCGTAACTTCAAAACCTAACTGTTCTACCGTTTTCTTTACTTGATTACGGGCAACCGAAGAGTCATCAGAAATTAATATATGCCATTGGTTTTTCGTGCAACCCTTGACCTCTTCAGCCAAGTCCTCCGAAACGTCAGTAGGCATAGCCACGACTTCCGACAACACTTTTTCTACATCTATAATTTCAACCAGTTCGTCATCAATTTCGCATACCGCAGTAAGGTAGCTTCCCGTTCCCGCGACACGAGGAGGTGTATTGATATCACTCCAGGCCAAATTAACAATACGCTCAACGGCGTTCACTAAAAACCCTTGAATTGAGCGATTATATTCAGAAATAACTATAAATGTATTTTCAATATTTTCAACCGGTGTCAGCCCCACTGCCATACTCAGATCCATAACCGGTATAGTGCTGCCTCTGATGGTAACCACGCCACGAATAACAGGATTGGAATGCGGAATATGTGACAAAGACGGACACTGTATTACTTCTCTAACTTTGAACACGTTAATTCCATAGCGTTGTTTTCCAACCAAACGAAAGAGTAGTAACTCTAAACGATTATGCCCAGCCAGTTGTGTACGCTGATCCACACCATCCAGGATGTTTGCCATTTCAATCTCCAAAATATAATCACAACCATACAGATAATTTCCCGTCCTCATGATATCGGCCAAGCAATCTTATACTTCAACCCATATATGGCACTTTATTTGCAACACCCTCTTAAACAGACTAGCAAGACAAAGGACAGGTGCATGCTCCATTTACTTCTCAACAACAATAAAATATTTAAAATCCTATTTGTATTATTTTTTGTTTTTTATGCAAATCAAGCACTCTCAGACTCACAGTATCAAAACTTAGCCACCCTTGAGTCACACGTTTATGATTTTCTCAACGCACAGCTAGACACCCACGTACAGACAAAAATCACCATTAGTAAATTAGATAAACGGCTACGTCTTGCCGCTTGCCAACAAACACTCGAGTCATTTTTGCCACCTGGCAGACGTTTATCAGGGCGAACGACGGTAGGGATTAAATGTAATCATGATAAACCTTGGACCTTATACGTTAATGCGACTATTCAGCGCTTTGAATCCATAGTGGTCGCAAAAAGATCGATACCCCGAGGCAGCATAGTGAGTGAATCCGATTTAATACTTGCGAAGCAAGACACCTCTAGATTAAATGGAGCTTACTTTCGAAAAATAGCCTTTGCCATTGGTAAAAAAGCGAAACAAACCATACGTGCCAATACACCCTTAACCCAACGCGTATTAATTGAACCTCAAATTATTAAGCGAGGAGACCCAGTAACGATTCTTGCTCAAAATGGATTACTTGAAATTCGCGCTCCAGGAAGTGCGCTTGCATCAGGAAAAATAGGCGACATCATTCTCGTTAAAAATACTAAGAGCAAAAGAACAATTGAAGCAAGAATCACTAATAACAGCACAGTAACAGTGCAAATGTAAGGAATAAACACGTGCTCAATTTAAAGAAATTAGATTCTATACCGCTAACTTAAATGTAGAGTTAGGAGGTTTTAATATTATGGCAATCGACATCGCCGGTAAAACGGCAACATCACTGCCAACACCACACTCGGAAACTGTTCAAGTTACGCAAAATGAACCTACGGTCGCTCAGGATGAAACCGGCACTCCGTCGTCGTTGGATACAGTGAGCATCACAGATACAGCAAATCAAATACAACAATTACACAGTGAAACCAAGTCACTTCCCGTTGTTGACCTACAACGTATTGAAGGTATACGTAAAGAGTTATCTGACGGTCGCTTTACTATTAACCCAAGCCAAGTTGCAGAGAAATTTGTTACTTTCGAAACAGCCCTAAGATAAGCGAGTTTACGGAGCAAAAAAATGGATGACATAAATAAGGGCGATAGACTCAACACGCTTCTGCAACGTCATATTCAGCAAGTCACCGCATTGTCTACGCTACTGCTACAGGAATATCAAGCATTGCGAGCAGGCCATACTGATGAAATAGAGCAAATCTCTTTAGAAAAAAATCGTTTACTTAATGAATTAAAAAATCTGGAAAAAGAACAGCAACAATTTCTCAGCTCCATTTTTTCTGAACAAGAAAAACCTAACGTCACCAGGGTCATCGCGAGCATGGCACCTCAGCACTCAAAGACACTGACTCCCCTTAACGAAAAATTGACAAAACTGGCTGAGCAATGCCATAAACAAAATCAGATCAATGGCATTGTCATTAGCATGGGTCAGCAATTTACGGATAAAGCATTAGCCATATTACATGGCCAAAACCCTGCTGAAGTCAGTCAGCTTATCTATGGCCGAAACGGGCAAACTGAAACCAAAATAAAGCATAATAACCTGACAACAGCCTAATGAACAGACACGAAATAACTTCCTTAAACTTTAAAACTAAGTGATTAAACCCTTCTGAATTCATAACGCCATGGGTATATACTTACTACTATTAATTAAAATCACCCTAGGTCAAAATGACATCAACGGCAGAAATCATGGCAGCCATAGAAAACACTTCTTCATTTGAACGCATTATTACTAAAGAACGCATTACCACCTTACTCTCTCGGATAAAAGAGGCAAGAGGTTCAGTCTCGATTCATTTTGCGCGCAATACCAAGCAATTTAACAGCGCAATTCTTGAAATAAACCCTGAAAATGACACCCTTATTTTTGATGAATGTGTACCTGTGGAGGGCCATGACACGCTGGTCATGCTCAAACACTTCAATGTAACTGCCCGTATAGAAGGCATCAGCATACATTTTAAATCTGTACTCAAAGCCGTCAATACAAAAAATAATATCGCATCGTACGTAACCCAATACCCTGCTCGCATTCTTTATGAGCAAAGAAGAAAAACCTTTCGTGTTCCTGTCGATGAAAAGACTGAGATCCCAGTAAGCATTAGCACTGAAACAGAACATGTTTATGCGGCCTACCTGGTGGATCTGTCATCACAAGGAATCGGTGCTTATATAGAAAGCAATGATGAGTTTACAGAACATGACAAAAAATATTTCTGTAAAATTCACCTGCCCAATGGTAATTTTGTAAGCAGTGAACTAGAGCTACGCCACATACAATCTGACGATAAAAATAAAAAACTACAAATAGGATACCGATTCATTAACTTAAACCCAGCTCAACGCGCTTTACTTGAACGCTTTATTATGACATTGCAACGTGAAGCCATAAAACGTAACCAGGATGATGAGTAAAATTTTGAGCGCAGTCAAAACTTGCTATAATATGCACGACCGCTCGTAGCTCAGCTGGATAGAGCAGCCCCCTCCTAAGGGGCAGGCCGATGGTTCGAATCCATTCGAGCGGGCCATTTTTTTCAAACTCTGGCCGCCATGGAGAGCACATGCAGATAAATCTCAAATGCCATGGACATAATCAAGAGAAAAGTGGTAAGTACCTCACCATAATTATTATTTTCTGGGCGTTGACTTAGGTTGGAGTCGAGGTAATATACGAACCATTTTTACTGCGTTCTCAGCCGTTTGAACAATTTCAAAAGGATAGTGATCAATGAGCAAGCTGGTGCCCGGCACCGGAATAGACTCCAGATGCTCTAACACCAGCCCATTGATTGTTTTTGGCCCATCAGTGGGAAGAGACCATTTCATCGCTCGGTTAATTTCGCGAATATTTGCTGTTCCCGTCACCAAGTAAGAACTATCATTTTGTTTGTGTATGTCCGGACTGGTAATGGAAGCATCGGTTGTAAATTTACCGACAATTTCTTCCAGTATGTCTTCTAATGTCACCAAGCCGAGAATATCACCATATTCATCGACAACCAGGCCGATTCGGTGCTTATTTTTTTGGAAATGAAGTAATTGATTGTTGAGTGAGGTGCCTTCGGGTACAAAAAAAGGTTTATTAGCCAATTGTATCAATATTTCAGTGCTGAGATCACCGCGAGTATGATGGTGTAAAATATTTTTCATATGAACCATGCCGACAACACCATCAATGTCATTATAATATATAGGCAAGCGGGTATGCTGACTGGTGCTTAATTGTTTTAAAATAGTACCCCAATCATCTTCTAGATCGATGCCAATAATTTCAGCGCGGGGTACCATTATGTCTTCTACTGTTGCCTTTTCAAGGTCTAATATACCAACTAACATCTGCTGATGACGTTGTGGAATCAATGCACCTGCTTCGTTGACTACGGTGCGCAGCTCATCACGACTCAGTTGTTGCATCGCGCCTTCACCTTTTCGTATGCCTAAAATTTTAAACAAGCCGTTGGTGATCATGCTGATAAGCCAGACTATAGGATAGAATGTTTTTAGAAGGGGAACGTAGATATAAGCTGCGGGATAAGCGAAACGTTCAGGGTACATCGCAGCGAGCGTTTTAGGGGTCACTTCAGCAAAAATAAGAATAACAACGGTAAGGATCAACGTAGACATCGCGAGTCCGCTTTCACCCAGTAGGCGCAATGCAATTAATGTGGCAATAGACGAGGCAAGAATATTAACAAAATTATTACCCAACAATATCAGGCCAATTAATCGATCCGGCCTATCAAGCAAGGCTTGTACCCGCAAAGCACCAGGATGGTTCATTTTTGCACGGTGACGCAAACGATAACGATTAATACTCATCATGGCTGTTTCCGTTGAAGAAAAAAACGCAGAGAGCAAAATCAAGATAAAAATCGTAATAAATAAAGTGGCTAAGGGAATATCATGCATAACAGGGGAAAGCTTATCGTCCTAATACCAGTTCAAATACAAGTTTACTGCCAATATACGCCAGCAACAGCATAAAAAAACCGCCTAGAGTCCAACGTACGGCAATTTTACCCCGCCACCCATAGCGCCAGCGTCCCCATAGTAGGGTCGCAAAAAATAGCCAGGCAGCAAGAGCCAGTACGGTTTTATGCACCATGTGCTGAGCAAACATATCCTCCAGGAAGACAAAACCACTCGCCAAAGAAAGGGTTTGTAAAAAAAAACCAACGCCTATCATTTGAAATAACAATTTTTCCATGGTTTGTAATGGCGGTAACGATCGAATAAAACCGCCCGGTTGACGATTACGTAAATGTTTGTTTTGTATGGCGAGCAACAACGCCTGAATCGCCGCGATATTAAGCAAGCTAAAGGCAAGTATTGAAATTAAAATATGTAAATCCAGACCGACCTTGGCATCATTTAAATGCGCATTACTTGCAGGGAAAAGTAAAGAAAGGGCGGCTGATATTGCCGCCAAAGGTAGAATAGCCAGTCCTAGATTTTCTACTGGTTTAGTAATGGCGCCAACCAAGACAAGAAATGCGCCTAGCCAGGTTAAAAGTGATAAGGCATTGAAAAAACTAAGATTAAGACCCGCCCCGGTAATGATTGTAGCGTAAACTACAAGCCCATGAAGTGTTGTGGCTCCCATCCCTACAGCAATGGATATTTTTTTATCTTTCGTGCCGTCTATGCCTTTCAATAGTCGAGCACCGAGACGAAATGTCACCCAAAAATAGAGGATTACCGCTGTTGCGCCAAAAAAAATAGTACTCATATTTTCTGTTTTTTGTACGCTGTAAGACTCAGGGTACATCGATCTCTTTGGTTGAAAAGAACACGTAATTTTCCTTTTTTGGCAATAGACATGTTCTTTAATTGATGTGACTTTACGTTTATGATTGCAGGTTTCTGTTTGTCAAAAGAGTACGCGAACGAAGCAGAGAGTGCAATAATTTTGTTCTTGGGGTTGTTGTTAGTAGTGCTTGCTGTTAGCATCTCAGACAACGAATTGCATGGTAAAACAAATAGATGGAACTACGTGTTTTAGGATGTAGTGGTGGGATCGGCGTTAAGCGTCGAACGACCTCTTTTCTTGTCGATACCGATATCCTGATTGATGCAGGAAGTGGTTTAGGTGACCTGACTCTGGATGAAATGGCCGGCATTCGCCATGTTTTTCTTACTCATTCCCATTTGGATCATTTAAATTTTCTGCCATTAATGGTCGATAGCATTTTTGATCGCATCTCCTCGCCAGTCCTTGTTCATGCGCAACCTGCAACACTCAAAGTGCTCAAGGATCATATATTCAATTGGGATATCTGGCCTGACTTTAGCACTTTGCCCACGGCCAATAAGCCCGTTATGGCCTACCAAGAAATGGCGCCCGGTGCCGTGATTGAAATTGCGGGCCGGTCTATAGAAATGATACCGGTTAACCATATCGTACCGGCGGTGGGTTATAGAGTCGAATCCAACCAGGGCGGATCTTTCGCGTTCAGCGGCGATACCGCTAATAATAATACCTTTTGGGCCGCTCTTAACCGCCACGCCTCTTTAGACCTACTGATTATTGAGGCCGCATTTTCCAATAAAGATGAAGCATTGAGTAAAAAGGCACGGCATTACTGCTCAAAAACTTTGGCGGAAGACATTGTACAACTACAACATCAGCCACCTGTTTATTTAACCCATACCAAGCCCGGAGAAGAAGAGACTATATTTGCAGAGTGCAAACAACTCTTTGGTGATCGAGAACTGCATCTACTCAAGGTGGGAGAAAGGTTTCACCTCAAATAATACCTAGATCCTGCAAATGCTCGTACTTACAGGATCTAGACAATATCTTCCCGTTCCCTAACGCTTCACTCTAAAACTTGAGTTATAATCCTAAATTCAATGTAGTTTATTCAGTTACTCAGTAAGGAAATTGTAGTTATGTTTGATAATTTGTCGGATCGTTTAGGCCAAACAATTAAACGATTGCGAGGTCAGGGGCGATTAACTGACGACAATATCAAAGAGGCCTTACGTGACGTACGTATGGCTTTGCTGGAAGCCGATGTTGCGTTGCCCGTCGTGCGTGGTTTTGTCGAAAAGGTGCGTGAACGGGCGGTGGGGCAGGAGGTAATGAAAAGTTTGTCTCCGGGACAGGCCTTAGTCAAAGTGGTGAATGATGAATTGGTTACTGTTATGGGGAAGGCCAATGAATCACTGAACCTGACCACCCAGCCTCCTGCCGTTGTTTTGATGGCGGGTCTTCAGGGGTCAGGTAAAACAACCAGTGTGGCCAAATTGGCACGATTTTTAAAAGAACGCGAAAAGAAAAGCGTACTTGTAGCGAGTTGCGATATTTACCGCCCAGCAGCGATAGACCAGCTCAAAACCCTGGCCGATGAAGTCAGTGCAGAGTTTTTTCCCAGCACAACAGAAGAAAAACCGGTAAAAATAGCCAAAGCCGCTTTAAAATATGCGAAAAAACATATGATAGACGTGGTTATAATAGATACGGCCGGACGTCTGCATATTGATGTAAATATGATGTCCGAAATCAAGGATATTCATCAAGCGATTAATCCCGTAGAAACCTTATTCGTTGTTGATAGCATGACCGGGCAAGATGCGGCGAATACAGCCAAAGCGTTTAATGATGCCTTAGCCTTAACTGGAGTGATACTGACCAAAACAGATGGTGATGCTCGTGGTGGTGCCGCTCTTTCCTTACGGGAAATCACAGGGAAACCCATTAAATTTCTTGGTATAGGCGAAAAAACGGATGCTTTGGAAGCCTTTCATCCTGATCGGGTCGCCTCACGTATTTTAGGTATGGGTGACATTCTCAGCCTGGTAGAGCAAGCTGAGCATAAAGTTGACCGGGAAGAAGCGGAAAAGCTGGCGAAAAAACTGAAAAAGGGAAAAGGATTTACGCTTGAAGACTTTCGTACACAAATTCAGCAAATGAAAAACATGGGGGGGATTTCCAAGCTGGTCGATAAATTACCAGGAATGGGAGACGTACCCAGCCAGGTAAAAGATCAAATCAATGACAAGGAATTCAACAGGCAAGAGGCGATCATCAACTCCATGACGCCCAAAGAAAGAGTCCACCCCCAACTGATCAAAGGGTCGAGAAAACGGCGTATTGCTGCGGGCTCTGGCACCCAGGTACAAGATGTGAACCGTTTGCTGAAACAATTTACCCAAATGCAAAAAATGATGAAAAAAATGTCTAAAGGGGGAATGAAAAACATGTTAAGAGGCATGAAAGGCCGTATGCCACGAGGCGGCATGCCCTTTTAGGCTAACCGCACCTCATGCTAGCAAAATATAACATTTGTGTTTTAAGATAATATTTCGTAGAATACGCTGTTTTTTCCGGGATCGAGTCCTGGGTGCGATATTCCAAATATAAGTTAAAGGTTCATTAAAAGTATGGTCACTATTCGACTTGCACGAGGCGGCGCTAAAAAACGGCCATTTTACCACTTAGTGGTTACAGATTCGCGAAGTCGTCGCGACAGTCGTTACATTGAGCGCCTGGGGTTTTTTAACCCCGTGGCACGAGGTAACGAAGAAAAGTTACGCCTGGATTCCACTCGCATTGATCATTGGTTGGCGCAAGGTGCTCAAACCTCAGATCGGGTCGCGAGCTTGTTAAAAGGGGCTAAAGTGGCGCAACAAGCTGCTGCGTCGGCTGCGGAATAACCCGACAGAATCCAGGGTCGGTCGTTAGACTAAAAGATATGGCTAAAACGGAAGAACAGCGCGTTCTGGTTGGCCGAGTCAGCACTTTTTACGGCCTTAAGGGCGGGCTAAAGATTTTTTCTTACACCGACCCTCGCGAAAACATTATTAACTATTCACCGTGGCAGCTTAATTGTGGTGATACTTGGCTAACGTATAATTTGCGGTCTGGACAGCGACACGGAAAAACCGTTATTGCAGAGCTTCAAGGTATCGAAAACAGAGACCAGGCTGCCGCCTTACTGGGTGCTGACATTGCGGTGTCAAAAAATCAACTGCCAGCGAAGGCAGAAGGTGAATATTATTGGGCAGACCTTATCGGGCTGGATGTCATCAATACGAATGGCGTCACTCTGGGTCAAGTTGACCACCTGATTGAAACCGGAGCCAATGATGTCTTGGTGTTAACAGGGGAGCGAGAGCGGCTGATCCCTTACATTAGAGACTCAGTGGTGGTCTCAATTAATTTAGATACGGCGGTGATTCAGGTCGACTGGGATCCCGATTTTTAGTTTATGCGCTTTGATGTGATCTCACTCTTTCCCGATATGTTTCGTATTTTGTCGGAAGAAGGCGTGGTGGGGCGAGCACTGAATCGCGGCTTAATTGACCTGCAGATATGGAATCCCAGATCATTTACTAACGATCCGCACCGTACTGTAGATGACCGTCCCTATGGCGGCGGGCCGGGGATGCTAATGAAACCGGCACCGTTGATCGCAGCGATTCAAGCAGCGAAAAAACGCTATAGTGGCACAGTAAAAACAGTTTATCTGTCTCCCCAGGGAGCAAGCTTGAATTATGAAAAAATCAGGACATTTAGTGAGGCCTCGCGACTCATTCTGGTTGCGGGGCGCTACGAAGGAATCGATGAACGAGTCATTCAAGCCGAAGTTGATGAAGAATGCTCCATCGGTGACTATGTACTGAGCGGAGGTGAGCTGGCCGCTATGGTCGTGATTGATGCCGTTGCGAGATTAACCCCCGGCGTTTTGGGGCATCAAGCATCAGCAATGCAAGATTCTTTTGTGGATGGTTTGTTAGACTACCCACATTATACGCGCCCTGAGACTTCGCAATGGGGTGATGTGCCACCGGTTTTGCTGAGTGGAGATCATGCTGCGATCACCCGATGGCGTCGTCAACAAGCGCTCGGTCGCACTTGGCAAAGACGTCCCGACTTATTAAGCAAGATAAAACTAACAGCAGAGCAACAAACGCTGTTAGAGGAATTTAAAAAACAAAACCAGCAATATTGTAATTTTGGGGATAGAACGAATGAGCAACGTAATTGAAAAAATTGAAGCCGCCCAACTGAAAAAAGATATCCCGGACTTTGGTTCAGGTGATACCGTTGTGGTTCAAGTGAAAGTGAAAGAAGGTACTCGGGAACGTTTACAGGCATTTGAAGGGATTGTTATCGCCAAACGGAACCGAGGTTTGAATTCCGCGTTTACAGTACGAAAGATTTCGCACGGTGAAGGTGTAGAGCGGGTATTTCAAACACATAGCCCTGTTATTCAATCCATTACCGTCAAGCGTCGTGGCTTGGTACGTCGTGCAAAATTATATTATTTGCGTGAACTGCAAGGCAAAGCGGCTCGCATTAAAGAAAAGTTGTAACGATAACTACGCCCCTGAAATTTGCCATTTCAGGGGTAATTTGAACCGTAACATTTAATTTTGACGCCTCTCCAAGCAACCCTCATGTATTATAAAATTTATAAGACAGCATTTTATAATATAATTTGGCCGCTAAATATTGTGGTGATTGCAAACCTGGAATAGGTGCCAATTCTACAATATCAAACCCCACCACATTTTTGCTGTCAAAAGTGGACTTCAAAAGTCTTGTCATCGTGTACCAATCCAGACCGCCCGGTTCCGGTGTCCCTGTGGCAGGCATGATAGAGGGATCCAACGCATCCAAGTCTACAGTAATATATACATTTTCAGTCATGCTTTTTAGTGCCGACACCATCCATTCTTCATCATGCTGAATTTCATTTGCAAAATAAGTCTGATCATAATTCATATGCTCTTTCTCAGAAACATCCATGCTTCTTATGCCCACCTGAACAAGGTTGCAATTTTTACTCGCGTCATAAACCGCACAGGCATGATTGTATGGGGTACCGTTATAACTAGGTCGCAAATCAGCATGAGCATCTATTTGTAAAACGGTCAGATTTTCAAAGTATTCGTAATGCGCTTTTATTAAACCAATGCTGATGCTGTGTTCCCCACCCAAAAAAGTAAGAAACTTTTTTTCTTTTAGTAAATTCTTAGTTGAATTATAGGTGTAATGGAACATGTCGGAAGGATCTTTGAAAGGCGGACTTTCATCCAGCAGGTAAATACCCTTTTTATAAACCTCGCTGTCCGTTTCAATATCGTACAACTCCATATTTTCGGCAGCTTCCAGAAACGCCTCATAAGCGAGGTCAGCCCCTTTGCCCCATGTACTTGTTCCGTCGTAAGGAATAGATTGGAGATATATTTTCGCTTTTTCTCTGTTAGCATAATCGCGAGGAATCGCTGCAAATGTTCGTTGTGAGCTCATGATCTACTTTCATTACCTATGCTGTAGCCTGACACAGGGGGAGGTCTCCCCCGTTACGATTTATTTTTTGTCAGTGATTATATTTTACCCTCGGTGATCAGGAACGTACACGAAATAACGACGTTATTTCGTGCCCATTTTTTGCAAAATAGCCTAAAAAACTTCTTAACTCAATTCATGGCCTGATCAACAGCCTCCTTGGAAGCATCAAGCAATTCTGCCGCCGCCTCTTGCGAAGCTTCAGTTTTGTTTTCTATCATTGAGCTGGTTTCTTCCTTTATTTCTATGGCGTCATTTTTGAGTTCATCAGCAACACCGCTGGTTATTTTTTCCATATCCGACCCGGTTTCATCCGCTTGCTCACAACCTGCAAGCAATAACAAGGATAAACTGAATGCAATTACCGCTGGTCTCATTTTATTTTTCATCTCTTTACTCCCCTTTGCTTATAATTTTTGGTGGCTATAACATCTAAATTACCTTGCTATAGCCACCTTGTGCTATCTCTCTATAAATGTGGCCGAAAATTTATGGCTGTAGTGCCGCAGCCAGCTCAGATGGCTGAAGCGAACCATTGCCATCAATATCTAATTCGCTGAACCTGTCACCTATCCCTTGTAGCCCCTGCACTTCTGCAGGAGAGAGGTTGCCGTCTTGATTTGCATCTAACGAGGTGAATGGATCAGCAGGCTGTGTCGGTGCCGGCGCCATATCATCTTGTGCAAATACATGGCTGCTTGCTGCAAAACCTAATACCATGGCCATAATGATTGTTTTCTTCATAATAAACTCCCTGTTAATTTAGTCTTTAATCTTAAAGTTAAAGTCATATCCCTGCCGATCACAACAAGTGGTCAACATACTAAAAGAAAAAGCAATTTCTAGACCAAAAAGTAAAATCAGATAAAAAACAAAAATATAGAGATAAAAAAGTGAGTAAAAAAATTCACTTCAATGTAAGAACGTTCCTTTTTAGAGACAAAACCATAAGTTTTTAACATAACTTTATTATGCAAAGCTTAAAGTATTTTTCTAAGCTTAGCTAAACTCACAACCTCTGTTATGATAATCATGAACTCTTTAGGCTATTCCGTGTCTTCAAACCTAGAACGTAGGGTTAATCGGTAACGATCAAAGGATCATCATCACGGTTTTGCTTACTGTGTTGTCATTTCAATTTAGAGAGTAATTATGAATAAAAGCATTATTTATCTGTTAAGTTTATCTATGATGAGCTTAGGATTCGCTACTAAAGCAGACCAACACACGGTGCAGTCACCATCTACCTCTGGCTTTGAATCCCCTTCAACAACAAAAGTTGCAGAGGTTGCGAAAACGACTGAACCACAACATACCGCTGCTATTACCAAAGCACTGGAGTCCTTCGCCCCGGGTTTAAAAGCAGACAGTATTAAACCGATAGCAGCACCTCGATTTTATGAAGTTACTTTTGGAGCTGAAGTTGTTTATATTTCTCAAGATGGCCTTTACATGTTGCAAGGCGACCTCGTCGATATAGAACGGCGTATCAATCTCACTGAACATGTTCGCGGAACAGGTCGTCTTAAATTAATTGAAGCATTAGACGAATCAGAAATGATTGTTTTCGCGCCAGAAAAAGTGAAATATACCGTTACCGTCTTCACCGACATTGACTGCCCCTATTGCCGTAAACTGCATGACGAAATGGCCGCATATAATGAGCTGGGAATTTCAATACGCTACTTAGCGTACCCAAGAGCAGGAATAGGATCCAAATCTTATGACAAAATTGTTGCTGCCTGGTGCTCAAAAGATCCTAAAGCGGCAATGACACTGGCAAAAGCAGGAAAGAAAATCAAGAAAGAGATAGAAGATTGCAAAGACCCCGTACGCGAACACATGGAGTTGGTTCGTGTACTGGGCGTAACAGGAACCCCCGCCCTAATTTTCGAAGATGGCACTTTAATCCCAGGCTATGTACCCGCTGAACGCCTAATTACCCTACTTGAAGAAAACAAACAACAACATCAATAAGTACAACAGATTGAGACACATTAAACTTAATCCTAGAAAACGCAGTTGGACGAGTTAAAATGTGCTTTTGTGGTGTTGTAGGTCAAGGCGTAGCGAGAGCGTGACTGTTGCGGCTTTACAGCCACAGCCTGCTCCGCGGGTACGCGGAATAGCCAAGCTATTTTCTAAGGAGTTACAACGTAGAGCTGCGCTGCCACAAATGTGCCATTTAGCTCGTAGCGGAACTCACCCATTCGGTGAAGCAACGAACCTACTGTTACAGCCTACATAACAGTTGATTACACCTCAATGAGAGCGGTCAACTGCAAAATCTAGGATCAAGAGCTTCGTACCTAAGAAACCGGGCATAAAATGCTATACATCGTAGATCAACTGCATTTTAAGCTAATCGCCACTGCGGTCACATGGGGCATTCTTTTCGCCAACGGTTTTTGATGCCTTTTACCGCTAAAATACGCTTCATACGTAGCCCTTCGCCAACGCGAGCTCCCGTAACCCCCTGCGCCAGAATATCGCTTGGAGAAACAGTGCACGCGGCACCAAAGCACTCACGTAAATAATTGAGTTGTGGGTAGTCTCTATCCTCAAATCCCAGGCGACCCCGAAAATCCGCTTCGCACGCCATTAAAAACCGATCTAACCGACCAGGATTACGAAAGGCATCTAGTCGTTCAAATATTTTTAACACCGTATTTGACCTCAACTCCAACGCACGATGAGCATCAAGATGTAGCTGCGAGACCAAGACTCCTAATTGACGATATTCTTTTGGTGATTTCAATCGATCGCACAGCGCGTGAACCAACGGTACCCCTAAGTTCTCGTGATTATGGTGTCGGGGCCACTGCTCTCGTGGCGTAACGCCTTTGCCCAGATCGTGCACCAGCGCGGCGAAACGCGTCATTGGGTCCGAAGTCAATTGTGCAGCCATATCGACAACCATCATCACGTGAACAAAAGTGTCTATTTCTGGGTGGTATGTTGCTCTTTGTGGTACACCATCCAGTATGGCCAGTTCTGGAAACAATCGCGCTAGCGCACCGCAATCATGTAAGGTGCGAAAAAATGGCGAGGGTTGTAGTTCGCTTAATGCTTTCCATAACTCAGCCCACACTCGTTCAGGAGTCAAGGCATCAACTTCGCCACGCTGAACCATGTCTTTCATCAGCGTCATCGTTTTCGGCGCAATCGTATATCCGTAGCGTGCAGCAAATCGGGCTACACGTAAAATTCGCACTGGATCTTCAGAAAAGGCTTCCGTCACATGGCGTAATAGACCAGCCTCAAGGTCTGCCTGGCCGCCATAAGGATCAATTAACTCTCCATTAGACGTCATGGCAATAGCATTAATTGTAAGATCTCTACGTGCAAGATCTTCCTCTAAAGTAACCTCAGGCTGCGCAGAGACCTGAAAACCTTGGTACCCTAATTCTGTTTTGCGCTCTGTCCTGGCCAAGGCATACTCTTCTTTAGTTTCTGGATGGAGAAACACCGGGAAATTAGCACTGACTCGGGTAAACCCCAGCGCCAACACCTCCTCTTCGGTATGACCAACAATCACCCAGTCTCGGTCTTTTGGGTTCAGTCCCAACAAGGTATCCCTTACATACCCACCTACTCGATAAGCGTTGATTGGTAGAGACATAGATAACCTTTATTTAAAAATTTAATCATTTTACTGCTTTTCATTGTAAAACAGTTTTTATGCTTTAACCTGAGTTTCACTGCTGGGCAAGTGAAATATGCTTTTACAGATCAAAGCGTACAACGCAAGGGGCGGTATCACAAAGGGGAATTCAGCTCGTAACATGGCTCACCAAATGAGTGAAGAGATCAAGCAACGGCTACAACGTCTTCAACTACGCCAACCCAAAGCGAGCTCAGTCAATCTCAATTTATTGTCGTATTTAACAAGCGTAATTAATATACCCTGCCGATCCCTTTTGGGATAATTCTCGTGCGGGAACTCCAGCAACAACGGTATGATCCGGGACATCTCTAGTAACCACCGCATTGGCACCAATAGCAACATCGTTTCCGACCATGATCGAACCTATTATTTTTGCACCAGGTCCAATGTAAACATTATTACCTACCCGTGGACAGCCCCGCCGAGCGCCGCGATTAGAGATACCAATCGTCACCCCCTGAGAAATATTACAATTGCGCCCTATACAACAATCAGCATTGACAATAAGCCCACCAAAGTGACCGATGTAAAACCCTGGGCCAATTTTCGTCGTAAAGGGAATTGAAATTCCCAATTTATATCGATAGTGGCGCAACATCCAACGCCCAAAGATATGTACACTATATTTGAGTAGGGATTGTTCATAGGTGAAACAACAAAATCGCATCCAGAAACAATATGCGTATCCCTCACCTGTAAGCAATTCCCGAAACAGAGCCCGCAGAGACGTTTTACCCTCATATCGATACAGATCCGCATAAACCAATTGTGTGAAGTCTTTGAATTTCATCGGTGATTCTCAATCATCTATTTACCCTATCGTCGCATAAAAAATGGAGGGCTTTATTCGTTAGGATCGCCAATTGTTTTTGATCTTTTTTGAACTCATTAACATCTACATGAAAATTAACGAGCCGCTCAAAAATTGGCAAAGATTGCCAGTATATAGCATAATTAAAGCTGATTCGATATTCGAGAAGATTACTATAGGCATAAACACGCGAAGCATACGATTTTTATAATTTAAAAAACGATGGTACTTATATTGTTCGCGATTTTCACCAAAGCATGGATATAAAGCATCATTTGTGATTCATAAGTCTAACGCTATACGTTGAGCTAGGTGTTCGTGTGAGTGTTTGCTGATCGCACCTCCACTCACGTCGCTTGAGGCTAGACAGGTCAATACATAATGTCTAAGCTATGGAATCGTAAAAGCATCAGGCAATATAACTTCTTCTGTCTCACCTAATGAATTAGTGACAACCAGATCATACTGTTGCGGAATATAGCCTGCTGGTATTGTTGCCGTGATGGTCGTTGCCGTCACATTAGACACCGTAATGGGTGGGTTTCGTTTATATATAAAGCCGCCACTGGCATAAATATGACCGTTATCTGTTGTTGAATTCCAGGGGTAATAAGAAGCAATTTCTGTTCCTGTTGAATAAGGACCACCGACTAATTTTGGTGCGGTAGGGTCTCTGAGATCAAAATCATAATAATGATATGGCCCTGTGGGCAAATCCAAGGCCGTTGCGATGTGACCCTCTATTGAAATTCTACTAAAATCTTCCAAGTTGCCATAAGAACCAATTGGATCCAGATTACTGAAACCCGTATCAGGTCCCACATCATAGATATACAAACCTGCAGGTCCGAATGAAGTCGTATTTCTACTGGCTACTATTGCGTAGACTTTAGTGATAGAGCCTACCGTATCCAGCCAAACATCAACATCTTCGATGCGGTCACGATGTCCTACTGTACTTGGACCATTCACCGCATAAACAGCAATCGGATTTTCCGGGTCAGTGACTTCGAAAATAATTAATTCGCCTTGGGTGGGTACACCCGCAATATTGACGGTTGTTGGGCCTCCGGCGGTTAGCAGAAATTTTCGAATACCTTCCGAGGTGGGTACGGATACCACTTTTATGCGACGACTACCACTTGGGTTGAGTAGTGGAATAAAACTCAATATGTTTGCCCCATTGACTTTCGATGTATCGATAATAAATATACCGGTTTGATTGAATAATGAAATGCTGCCCCCCTGTCCTTTGCTCATATAGAGAATGTCATCATCTACATCAATGCTTTTGATAGTATCCGTGCGTGGGTGAAGACCATCTGCTCGTGTAAAAAAAGGAAAGACTTGTAAGAGGGTTGGTGTTGTCGGCGTATTAAAATCATAAGCTACCATAGCAGGTGACCCAAGACCCGACAGAGGGATGAATACGGTATTATCCGAACGGATAGCAAAGCCATTTAGGCGAGAGCTTGTTGTTCCCCCTATTCCACCAGGCGTTCTTAATTTAAGCGCTCGCATGTTAGAGACTTGGAGTATGGGTGCCGAGGGATCAGTTACATCATACACCTCAAGCGTACTTCCGCCAGTATCACGAGCCACGTACAATAAATTATTTTTTGCTGCAGCATAAAATGCATTCTCAGAACCGACCCTGGCAACAACAGAACTGACAGCGGGATCATTGAGTAACCCGACTGTAATATTTGAATCAAAACCGGTACCAGTGATGGTCACGACGGTTGCTGACGTAGCAGAACCGGTATTCGGTGTTATATTGGTAATGGTTGGCACAGCAGCATGGCTGGTGGAAAAAAAGAGAAACAAAGAACCAGCGAAGACTTTATTTTTCCTTGTCATTGATCTGAATAGAGTAAAAACTATTGCGAGTGCGGAAAAAAAGAATAATTCAAATAAGTTCATAATCCCTCCTCCCCCATTTTGAGGGTTTTCATTGGCCGGTTGAGCCGGAGCCGGTTCCGGCTCAACCGGGCTATCCGCGCTGAAAAACAAGGTTGCACTTTTACTGTTATTCTGTACAAAAATATCGGGTGTGCGGCCTGCTTTAACTTGAGCACTGGCGCTGCGTTTAGTATTCGATCCGCTGGGTGATAGGGTCAAATAGATCAATAATTCCGTGTTCGCAGCTAATGGCGTGTCAAAATTGCAGTCCACATTGTTCTCCCTATTGTTTACAGCACGCTGTGTACAAGTCACTTCGCCGAGGCCGTTTGGTGCAGTAAAGCTTGAATGAATTAATGACATTCCTTCGAGTTTAATATTGGTTAATACTCCACCGGTTAATTCATCAGAGTCGCTTGGGCCATGATTTTTAACGGACAGGGTATACAAAATGCTTTGATCAGGCGCAATAAAATTGCCAGATTTAGCTGTCGTTGCCTTCCCGGAACCCGGAGCCCCCCCTCTGGCGGGGCTTGTAGGCACCAATATCGCTCTTAATTCAAGGTCGGCATAAGTTGAAGTGGTTGCGCCCTCTTCCACCGCACCGACATCGCATGCACTGCCTGAAGGTCTATCCCGTGTTTTTTGATCGAATCTTATGCTACAACTAGAAACAGGAATGGCATCCCTAGCCGGGCTTGTAGGAGCCAAAGGGCGAGTCACTGGATTGGGTAAATAGGGACCCGGTGGTAATGTCGCCCCTCCATAAGCCCCCGCATCTAATAATACCGGTGCGGTGTTGATTTGATCGCCTGTTCCGTTTAAGGCGCATGTTGAGCCGTTAGCGATATTATAACCCTGTGATTTGATCAGACTCAGATAGTCCGTTGTTGAAAAATTTTCTCCACCTATGCCGGTACCGGTTGAGAAGCCGCCGCCACAAAAATTATCTGGAAAGGTGTTGAAATTTTCTATAGCAGCCGGAGATTGAAATAATTTTCGACGATAAGCATCATCTCCAATAATTGAGTTTTTAATGGTAACCCAATCAGCGGGATCATTGGCATCAAATTCCTGGGTATCAATATAAAGATCTTCAGCAAACTCTGAATGAGCGAAGTTGCCCGTGAGCGTAACTTGATTGAGCGTCATCGCGGCAGTGGTATGTATTCCTGCGCCATATGCACCTAATACGGCAGCGGAATTGCCAATGATAGAAGTATTTTCAATGGTCAGTGCAGCAAGACCTGAGTTGCTCAGCCCCCCCCCTAAACCGGGTGAAGAATTCCATGAAATGGAACTGAAACCGATGTACATATTCGAAAAATTACTGATCCCACCGCCAATGCCTAAGACCGTTTGATTGTTATCTATTGCGCTTTCTAGAATGATAATAACTGCAGGGCTGGGGCCACTTTCCTGATTGGCAATACCGCCTCCGTCGCAGAATTGACACGTATTATCTCCAATGTAACTGCGACGAATTGAAAGTACGCCTTCTCGATTGCTGATGCCGCCACCAGAACCGGTGCCAAATGCGTTGTTGCCCAGAACCGTACTATCAATGATATCGGTGACCCCTGTGTTGTTGATACCACCACCGAGTTTGGCTCGGTTATAATCAATATGACTTTGATTGCGTACTTCCAGGTAACCTAAATTACGAACCCCCCCTCCGCCGGAAAAGGTTCTACTGGCAGCATCCCAGAAATCAGTGTTACCCGATGCGTTGTATATGACACTACTGCGATCAAGTATGAGGGAAGCATTGAGATCGTTATATATCCCTCCGCCAACACCATACTCTGATCTTGGTGGCGATACGGCACGATTTAAATTTGGGACTGCATAGTTGTCTGAAATCTCTATTTCATTAAGAATGGTATTGGGGCCAGAGTTATAAATGCCTGCGCCATTTTGAAAATAGGCCCAGGTGTTTCCTGCAGTAAAATTGTTAAAGGTCACATTCCCCGCAGTGGCTAGAATATGAAAAATTCTGTCTCGTGTTCCTCTGGTTTTATTACCGCTGATAAAAGTCGTATCTTTGCTGTCCCCCTGAATAATCAAATCACCACCACCGGTAATATCCAAATCTCCTGTTATGCCATCGTCTTCATTTGAACCGGTTAGAGTCAGCGTATACGTTCCGGCTGCTAAATTGATAACATCATGGCTGCTTAGCGCGCTGGTCTCCTGAATGGCAGCACGTAAAGTGCAAAGCCCCCCCACTATGGACACACAAAAACCATCGCCTGGTGAGATGTCGGGTTGATCTATAAAGCTATCAACGTTAAACGTTGCACCCATGGTGGTTGATATTAACGAGAAATAGGTAAACAGAACCCCTAATCCAAATTGACTGGATCCCTTTTTTTGACAATGCATATTCTCCCCGCCTTAATGTTGGAGAATCCTTTCTCTGGCTTTTATTTGCAGGTTTTAAGGACACGGGGCAATCCTTTGCCCCGTATTATCTGCATGTTTATATGTAGGTATCTTTACGTAATGAATTGACCTCAGGTATTTTGACAAAAACATTATTGTAGTTGACGGTATTTGTCAACTACAAAATTCCCATTTTTGCGTAAGCTCTGCTGACTTTTTCTCTGTAACGTGTACCTCTATTTCTGAGGTGAAACCAATATAACTAATTTATATATAAGGATTTATTAAAAACATCGGCATATAAAAGTGCCGCTTTTTAGAGATTTTACCTTCCGTAAGTCAGGAATAATTAATACTCATGGGCCAACGGCCGATAGTTAATAAGGAAAATCCAAATACTTTACTAAAAAGAGAATAAAAGCTTGTTAGTCGATATGAGTCGCATCCAGGAAAAAGTTTTCATATTTACTCTGGGCCTCCTGTGTCTGGCCAGTGCCTGCTCTATTCGCGCCGCTGAGTTCTCTCTGGATCTTCGTGCCGATACTCCCGGGTCTGGTTTCCCCGGCCCCTGTAACATGGGTTTCAATAATTCCTCTTTCTGTCCAACTGCGGGTACCGCTCAGGAAATCGATCCAGATACAACACCATACACTCAAGAACAAGTTACTATCGACGGTGTGAATTATTGGCACCAGGTGATAGGGGATCCTGAGCAGGGCTTTGCTATGGAAGTCTATACCCGGACAGCAGGATTCCTTATGTCAGAAAGCGGGGGGCGTAATTCCAACTTTCCCGGCATTGCGCTTTACCGACAAGAGCTGGATGTACAGAGTGGCAACGGCTGGGATCCGCTTGGACTTAACCCCGCGATAGACTATAAGACAACGGGCAACGGCACCGCTGATCCGACCCGGGTGATTATGCGGCAAATATTGGGGGGAACCTGGAATTCAGCGAATAATACCTGGAGTTGCGGTACAGCAGAATTCTGTTTGGATTTCAGTAAAGGCGCTTTTGATGCCAAACCCAGAATCACTCAAACAATTAACGATGTCTCCGGTGGGTTTTCTGCTTACTTTGACCTGGATATGAGCAACAGCACTTATTCCGATAACACCACGGCAGGCATTATTGTCAATACCGTCTCTCTGGATGGCAATGCTCCAGGCAATTTTGACATGGCCGTAGATAAACAAAACAGTACGGTGACTGGGGGGCAGTATACCTACGCACCCGGTGCGGGCTGGGTCGATACCGGCACTGCTTCTGGCTATCAAACCTGGGATTATGATGAGGGCAGCTATAGCTATATTGATGGCGGGGCGGATCAGCTTAATCAAAATTGGGCGAGTTTTTACGACCCGGCACAGAACTTTTCCCCTGGGCCGGGTAATGAAAGCAAGTGTGATAGCGGCGCTATTGCTGGCAGCTGTCTATAGTTTGTGGAGTATGACGTTATGAAGTTCGTCAAAATAAAAATGTACACGCATTTTAATTGGTTTTTTTTACTGACGGTTATGATATTAGTCGCGGCACCCGCCAGCGCGGCTCAACACAGAGTAACCCAATTAACCCCAGGGCTGGCTACTTCTTTTAGCGATTTTGGCAGAGTGGTCAATACCGCTGGCGATGTCAACAACGATGGCTTTTCCGACATCATTGTCAGTCAACCCAACTCAAGAACATTGTATGTTTATTATGGCTCAGCCAGCGGTCAATTTACCCCGGCAAGCGGCTCTGTCGGTACACCGGACTGGCAGGATACGGTCAGTGCGGGGAACTTTGGTCGGGCGCTCGCCGCTGGAGATTTTAACTGTGATGGTATTGACGACGTTGCCGTGGGTGCCTATTCAGGCGGTACTGCCAACGAAGGGCAGGTCTATGTCTACTATGGTAGTGATGTAACGGGTCTCTCTGGTTCGCCGGATTGGCGCGCTGAAAGCGATACCAATTTTGCCTGGTTTGGTTGGTCGGTAAGCAGTGCGGGTGATATCAACCAAGATGGTTGTAATGACCTTCTGGTCGGTGGACGGCGTTCGGGTAGAGGAATAGCCGCCCTTTTTTTTGGTAATTCTGCCGGGTTACCCGATGCAGATTCCGATGGTGTGGCTCATCCTGGCGATTATAGTTGGTCAGTTACCAGCACCTCTGGAGACCTGGGTCAGGCGGTAGCCGGCATTGGTGATGTCAATAACGATACGGTCGATGATATTCTTGTCGGCTCTCGCAATGGCAATGTTTATCTTTATTATGGTGTCGCCAGCGGCGTTCCAAACACGTCAGCGGACTGGTCGGATATGGGCGGTGGAACTTTTGGTCGCGCCGTCGCCAGAGCGGGCAAAGTCAATGGGGATACCATCGCCGATTTTATCATTGGTCAGTCAGCGGGTAATGGGGGACGCGTTCACCTTTATTATGGTGCTACGGGCGGCCCCCGAACTGATAGTAACCCCGACTGGAGTTACACGGTACCCAGTGAAGGGCACTCGCACGGTTCAGATTCCGGTTTTGCCTCCACGATCAGTCGTGCGGGCGATATTAATGGCGACGGTTATGACGATTTCATGGTGGGTTGGCCGGTTTATCATGGCGGTTTAACGGGTCATCTGGGGCGGCTCTATATCTTTCATGGCAGTGCCAGTGGGCCTGCCATTAACCCGGATGAAGTCGTGGATGGTATCCAGGAGGGCGCTCAGTTTGCGACCTCTGTTTCCACTGCCGGAGATGTCGATGGTGATTTGCTAGATGATTTTGTTGTCGGTGCGCCTTCCCATTCTATTGCCCTTGGCGGCACGATATCAGGAACCGGCACTGCCTTTGCTTATCTTAGCGGATCCTCACCAGCGCATATCACAATAGACCCTCCGCAAAGTTACAGCAATTTTCACGTCACGTCTGAAGATGGAACAAGCAAAACGTCATCTTTTTCCGTTGTGCTGGATACGTTACCCTCCGCTGAGGTCACGGTCAACATAACGAGTAATAACTCGGCTGAAGGCGTTGTATCGCCTGCTGTTCTAACTTTTACAACGGGCGACTGGAATGTACCTCAGACGGTTAATATCGCCGGTATAGATGACCCGCTGGATGATGGTGATATTCAATATACCATCAGTATCACCATAGTCTCCAGTGGCTCTGAATATAGCAGCGTGACGGTGGATGACGTCAACGTCACCAACCAGGATGATGATGCTGTAGGAATCATTATTGAACCGAAATCAGACTTGATTACCACAGAAGACCTTGGCACCGATACTTTTACGATCGTGCTGGATGCTCAACCGACCGACAATGTCACTATTGGTCTTTCCAGCAGTGATCCGGGAGAGGGGTCTGTGTTTCCTGCTGCAGTTACTTTTACTCCGGTTAATTTCAGAACCCCTCAACAAGTCACCATCACAGGGGTTGACGATACGATTCTTGATGGCAATATTCTTTACACTATTATCACGGCTCCAGCGATGAGCGTGGACAACCGTTACAATAATCTGAACGCAGTTGATCTCGCCGTTACCAATCATGACAATAACTTGCAAACGAGCCTCAATATCCTTGAAGGTGATCAGCTCGGCTCTCTGTTTGGCCGAACGGTTAGTCGTGCGGGTGATATCAACGGGGATGGTTTTGCCGATTTTATTGTTGGCGCACCCAAACACGATAATGGGCAGACCAACGAAGGTCGCGTCTATGTCTATTTTGGTGCACCCACTGGATTTTCTGCTACCCCCTGGAGTGCGGAGTACGACCAGGTCAGTGCCGAATTTGGCTGGTCGGTCGCCTCTGCCGGTGATGTTAACGGAGACCGCTTTGACGATATTATTATCGGTGCTCGCAAATACGATGGCGGCGAGACCGACGAAGGCCGTGTTTTTGTTTATTACGGTTCCGCAACGGGCTTGCCCGCTACGCCTGATTGGATGGCGGAAATCGATCAGGCTAACGCCAATTTTGGCGCTGCCGTAAGTGGTGCCGGTGACGTTAATGGGGATGGTTTTGACGATATTCTCGTCGGCGCAGATAATTATTATGCCGCTGATTTTGTCAGTTCAGGGGCTTCGCAGTTCATCAAGGAAGGGGCCGCTTTTCTTTTCTATGGTTCGGCGACGGGCTTATCAGATGCGATTCCCGATGGAATAGCCCATCTCAGTGACGGTGACGTTGCCTGGCAAGGAGAAACCGGGGGGAGCAATGCCATTTCTAGTGCCAAATATGGCCGAACTCTGAGCCGCGCAGGAGATGTCAATTGTGACGGCTTTGCCGATATTATCGTCGGTGCGCCGCAATACAATTTAACTTCTTTTACGGCTGGGTTATGGGGGCGAGTCTGGGTTTATTATGGAAGTTCTGGCGGTTTGCGTAGTGACGGTAACGCGGACTGGACGATGCTAGGAGTTCAGTCGAGCACCAGCTTTGGTAGCTCAGTAGGAGGGGCCGGTAACATTAACGGTGACATGAATGGCAATTATAGTTGTGACGATATCATTATCGGTGCCGACAGCTACGAAAGTACGCTTTTCCCAGTTTCAGAAAATAACGAAGGGCAAATTTATGTTTATTATGGTTCACCAACCGGCCTTGTTAATAGCCCATCATGGACGCATGAAAATAATCAGGCTAATAGCAAATTGGGCATTTCCTCCGCTATCGCGGGCGACCTCAATAACGACGGCTTTGCCGACATCATAGCGGGATCTAATAGATACGACAGTGGCGAAACGGATGAGGGTCGGGTTTATATTTATTTTGGTTCTGCCACAGGGCCGGGTAATCCGCTGACACGTGAGATCAACCAACCCTCTGCTTATTTTGGCACGGCAGTAGACGGAGTGGGTGATGTAGATGGCGACGGTAATGACGATTTTATTGTTGGCGCAACCCTTTATGATGGTGATCTCTTCAACGAAGGTGCGGCCTTTCTCTATCTGAGTGATGAGGCTGCGATCAAAGTTCATCCCGGCAGCGGACTAGTGACCACTGAGACTGGTGGCAGTGACAGCTTCAGTGTGGTGCTCACTGATGCTCCCAGCGCTAACGTCACCATTGCTTTATCCAGTGACCTGACGGAAGGAACCCTCAGTAGTACTTCCTTGCTGTTTACGCCAGTAAACTGGTTTGTTTCACAAAGCGTTACCGTTACCGGCGTTGATGATAGCGATGTGGATGGAAATTTCCCCTATGCGGTCGTTACTGCGGCGGCAGTCAGTGCTGATAACCGTTACAGCGGCCTAAATGCGGACGATGTGGCAGTGATAAATCTGGATAATGAACAGCCTACGGTAGGTATCACCGCAACCGATAATGCGGCCAGCGAAACCGGTTCAAATACCGGTACTTTTACCGTGTCACGTACGGGTGGGAGCCCATCTCCGTTACAGGTTTTTTATACTCTCAGTGGGACGGCGACTAACGGTTTAGATTATCAAAACCTGGCGGGGAGTGTCACTATTGCCGCAGGCAACAGTAATGCTGCTATCACGCTGATTCCCCTGTTGGATGGCTTTTTCGAGCCGAATGAAACGGTGATTTTAACTTTGAGTGCTGACCTTGCTTATACCGTAGGGACTGCAAATGCCAGTGCGAATATCAGCGACGGTACCGCTAACGGTATCACGATCAGCCCGACCAGTGGGTTGATGACCACCGAACAGGGCGGCAATGATACCTTCAGCGTTGTGCTAAATAGTTTACCGACGGCGGATGTCACGATTAACTTTTCCAGCGACACTCCGAGTGAGGGTCACCCTCTGGTTGATAGCGTTATTTTTACGACAGTCGATTGGGACACCCCACAAACGGTCACTGTGGTGGGTCAGGATGATACGCTGGTGGATGGCGATGTGCTTTATAACATTGTCACCAGCGTGACCAGTGGTGACAGCAGCTACAATGTGCTCAACCCTGACGATGTCGCGGTGACTAATCGGGATGATGATAACTTACCTGTGGTGAATATCGTAACCAGAACTGACGGTGTTAACGAAGGAGGATTCGCTACTTTCAGAGTCTCACGTACGGGTAGCACGGCAGCCAATTTGACAGTCAACTACAGTGTCATTGGCGGTACAGCCACCAACGGTATCGACTATCTCACCCCGAGTGGCAGTGTGACTATTTTTGGCGGACAGAGTTACCGTGACTTAAACGTGAATACCGTTAATGATATTGACCCGGAAGGGGATGAAACGGTGATCCTTTCATTGAATGATGATACGACTTATATCGTAAGCTCACCCCGAGCTGACACCGCTATTATTCGAGGAGATCCCGTTTCGTTTCCAGTGAATTTTGGTCCCGACCAAATTGTTGCCGAAGGCGCTACAATCAGAGTGCCCGTGATTAAAAATAATGGAGATTACAACACCACAGTCACTTATACGGTGAGTGGTTCTGCCATGAACCCTACCGATCATAATGCGGCAGATGGCAGTATTGTGCTCGCTTGGTCTGAAACCCAGGGTTATATCACTTTTAATACGATTGCCGATGGTCTATCAGAAAGTGATGAGACGGTTATATTTACCCTTCAAACTTTGTCACCAACGGGTCAAGGGGTTCCCGGTAATAAAATCATCCATAAGGTCACAATTACGGAATCGAACCTACAGCCGGTGATCAATCTCGCTGCTATGCAAAGCGGACAGCAAACGCACTTAGTCGTTGCTGGTAACGGCAAGGTCACGCTCACGGCGAGTGTGACAGACCCCAACCCAGAGGACAGTCATAGCTATGACTGGAGTCTGAGCAATAACAACCTGGTCGATGACAATCTGGACGGTGATCCGGCCACTTTTGTTTTTGACCCCAGCGGACTGACGCCCGGAGTGTATAAAGCACGCGTAACCGTCACCGATAACGGCGCTCCGGTACTGGCGGTAGCAAATGAGTTATTGTTTGAGGTCGTCGCGACCGAGCCTGTTTTAGGGTTTACTGACAGCGATGGTGATTTTAGCAATGATAAAACAGAATCTTATGATGACAGCGATAACGATGGTATTCCCGATTACCTTGATCCAAACTACATATTTTCACAACCTGATAGAAACCTGCCGCTTGATGCGCTGCAGCAGTTACCCGCTCACTTCAGAAGTTATGTGATGCGGACAGACCCTGGCTTGGCGTTACGCCTGGGCGACATCGCTTTTGCTGCCGGTAGTGATGCAGCTCAGGTCAGTGTTGCTGATATCGCTAACTTTGGCGACGGCGAAGGGGGAGCAGGAAGTGCTACCGCTCAGGATATCATCCCCAATATCGGGGGGTATTTTGACTTTGAAATCGCCAATCTGCCTGTGGCGGGTACATCAGCAAACGTGGTTATTCCACAGTTCGAAGCACTCCCGAGCGGTGCACGTTATCGTAAATATCACCCCGTCAATGGCTGGAATGATTTTGTTGAAAATGCCGGTAATGTGCTCGCTTCTGCGCCGGGTATCCCCGGAATTTGTCCTCTGCCAGGCGATACGGCCTACATACCGGGTCTTACACCGGGGCATTTTTGTGTACAACTGACCATTGAAGACGGCGGCCCTAATGATACGGATGGTGTTGCCAACCATGTGATTGAAGACCCAGGCCAAATTGGTACTGTCGAATCCGTCGAAGCGGTTGTTCAAGGCGACGTTGATCATGATGAGCCACCCGCAGCTAATAATTTAGACGGAAATGCGGGTAATCCCGTTCAAGTCAATGAGGATAAACCCTCTATTCTTAACGAGTCTCAGGGCGGTGGCGTCGTTAATTTAACCATTATTTTAGGCCTATTTTTCGTCACTTTGATTAATCTGTGGCGCAGGCGAAATGACGAGATGTAGCCCGCTATTGCGAGGAATTTCAACGCCGCCATGGAATGAATAGGGCGTGTAATCACACCTAGACTTTAATCGCCACGGGTAGATACCCATGGTGTTATAAATTCAATCCGTTTTTGTCCGTTTTTCAATCACAAAAGCTCGAAATAAGAGCAACTATTCCTGCACTTTTACTCAAAGCTGCCGCATTCTGCCTACCTCCCTGTAGGCAATCAAAAAGAACAAAGACTAATTAAACCTGAGCGCCAAACCCGAAAGTTATTCCGTACACGTCTACATTGGTCTTTTTCACATAATTCCGCGTTGCAGCTCCAGTCATATAACGCACTATGCTCGTTTTTCTGCGCCTTGATTAAAGCGAAAAATACTGCATAAATTGAGTTAAAATAATTATGGCCGGGCACTTAATAGCATAGGTATAGAGCTAAAATTAGGCTATTTCTGGGTGGGGAGTCTGATCTGCTTTTACTAATCGCCTACGCAAAAATATCAACGCCAGTATTTTGAATGCGGCTTATGGAAGTGATGCGAGGCTCATCTGTTGTGTCGTCCGCTTGCTCGTTTTGTGATGATCCTTTCATCGCATCGGCAAACTCATTTTTTTGATGCTCGTCTTGTCCCGAATCTGAATGCGACGAACTGACATCGGCATCAGCCAATTGCAAACCCGAATCAGAAAAAGCTTCTTTCAGTCGTGGAATCGCCGCTTCCAGGGCTTCCCGTGTCGCGCCATGGCTGGCGATCATTGATACCGTAGCTTGCTCATTATTAAGCGATACTTTAATCTCTATGGGCCCTAAATGTGCTGGATTAATTTTTATTTCTGCTGCCGGGACTTTATTTTGAGCCATCCAAGCCACTCGCTCACCAAGATCCGACTTCCATTCAGGGCTATTGATCGGTGTTTTAATCTCCACCAGACCGACCGGTTTTTCAATATTTTGCGGCGTTATTACGCCAAGAAAAGAATTTTGCTCCCCTGCTCCGGAACGAGATACCGATAAATTTTGTACTGATAGCGCCAGATCATTCGCTATTAATTTCACATCACCAGGAAATTCTCCTTTTACCGGGAGCTGACCATCAAGAAGTTTAGCGGAGTTCGGCATCAAAGAAAGCGGTTCATCAAACAACGATGAACCTGTTATCATTGGCATTTTGGTATCCGTATTCTTTTCACCGCCCACACTAAACGGGGTTAATTGACTACGTATTTGCTGCTGAAGCCCTTCGGTTACGGTGCCATTCAACGAGACAGAAGAAGAGGTCCGTACATCATTGATTTTTTCTTGAGCCAGTATCTGAATTGAATTAACCCCTATGGGCTCATTCACTGCCTCTAAAGCAGCGGCAACCGTGTTTTTAGAACCTTCAACAAGTCCCTGAATCGTTTCATCCCGTTGTTGATTAGGCTTCAGTACATTGACAGCCACAACCGGCATTTCCTGTCCCTCTAGAGGAAGCGCTTCGCCACTTTCAGCAAGCAATGGATCAGAAAGAGCAAGCTGAGAAAAATCGGTATTACTATCACCCGCTGTTTGTTGTCCTTCCAAAAGCTGCGATTGTTCTTCTACCACCGCACTGCCTAGCGCTTCTGAAAACGAAGTTGCTGGGGCAATTGATTGAGATTTTGACAGGTCCGCACTCACTGGAGCGCCCATCGCTAATGCGCCCGTCACTAAATTTTTCGTAAAATTCTGCATTAACTGATCTCCATACCAACTTAATCAAGAATAACAAAGCAAAATTTGCACCATAGCGAATATGTTTTATATTTCAATTTTTTTTTGTTTATAAAATTGATCCGAGGTCAAATCTGATATCGCAGAAAAACAGTCCAACTGGACACAGGTGAGATCATCATGCGGATCTGAAAAACCGCGAAAAGCAAGAACATCTTGCTTTATTTCATTCATAAAATTATCGTTCTTCCCTGAGTCCAGTAAACATCGCTCCAAACGTTCACAACCATACATTTCGTTATCGTCATTGACAGTTTCTATCAAACCATCGGTATAGGTGAACAATTTTTGACCTTCTGATATGGGATAAATATCAGCATTTTTATCCACTACGAGTTGATTGATAATGCCTAATGGTAAATAGTGAGAAGTAATACGCTGTAATTGATTTTCATTAGAATCTAAAATAACAACGTCAGGCAAACCTGCATTCCATACTTGAATCGTCTCGGTTAACACATCAACATCCATAAATGCAGCCGCACAAAAAAAACCAGTCGGCAATTCCTCATTAATTTTTTTATTAATTTCAGTGATAATATCAGGCAGTGCACGACCATGATGAGTCATCGCAATAAAAATATCTGATACGGGTAAAGCACCCATTGCGGCAGGTAAACCATGCCCGGTAAAATCACATAACAGAACATGCAAGCCTCCTGTTGGCTTACGTGCAGTAAACAACAAATCACCACTAAATTGCGATTTAGACATCGCCGAGGTCCAAAATTTTAAATAAGGCCGCTCAAAAGTCGCTCGGGAAATCATCTTTTTAAAAATTTGTTCTGAAAATTCCAGTTCGTACCGGATTTCTGATTGATACAATTCAAGAGACTCTTTTTGTTGATTCAATTGAGCATACCGCCTCTGAAAATGATCCATGGCCTTAATTTTTGCACATAACAAAACAGGATTGCAGGGTTTTTCAAGAACATCATCTCCATTTTCCACGCAACGAATCAATGTTTCATGGTCAGTCACCGCAGTAAAAAAAATAATGGGGACAAAGCGATGGCGCACCAGCGCCTTCATTTGTTTAGCCGCTTCATAACCATCCATCACCGGCATCATGGTATCCATCAAGACAAGATCAGGGGGGGTTTTCTGAAACAGGCTTACAGCTTCTTTACCATTTTCAGAAAAAAAACAATGAAAATTTTCTTTTTCTAAAATAGTTCCGAGAAATTTACGATTAATCGATTCATCGTCAACAATTAGTACCGATTTTTGGTTTTTAGGAGTAGGCATGTATTATGCCGCTTTTTTTTTAACGTAAGATACGAACAAAAAGCGAAACAAATAAATATTTTTTTTAATCTCCATCATTTTAATTCAATCTATT
This sequence comes from uncultured Chromatiaceae bacterium, assembly GCA_964421045.1. Classification (GTDB taxonomy): domain Bacteria; phylum Pseudomonadota; class Gammaproteobacteria; order JAADHS01; family JAADHS01; genus JAADHS01. The sequence continues at coordinate 16,182 of CAYQVF010000014.1, read as the reverse complement.
GATTGAATGCTGAATAACTTACCAAAATTTGCAATATCCAATATCTCTCGTATCACAGGACGACAATTAACAATTTTCACTTCAGATTTTTCGCCACCAGCATGCTCTCTTAAGAGTAACAACATACCTAATGCTGAACTATCCATATAATCCGTTTCAGAAAGATCAACAACAAAATTAACTTGGCACGTTGACGTTACAACACCTTCATAGGCGCTTTTGAATTCTTTATGGAGACCAAAATCAAAACGGCCACTTATTGCAATCGTCACGGTTGCTCCGCTGTTATTTACCATTGTATTTATTGACATCAGCTTATTCTCTTTAGCGCTTAGGGATGAGGTTATTATAAAGCATCTAGATTACGTAAAACTTTTGTTTGTCGTTTTCATTATCATATTGTAAAAAATAGAGAAAAAACAAAAAACAGGGTAGTTTAATCCGTTTTTCATCTCTTAGTTTGCTTTAAAATTTGGGGGGCGACACTGTGTAACGGCAAAACTTGGTCTACGCCACCTGCTTTCACCGCTTCACCCGGCATCCCCCAAACGACACTGGTTTTTTCATCCTGAGCAATGGTATAGGCTCCACAATCATGCATTTCTTTCATACCTTCGGCTCCATCAGCGCCCATGCCAGTCAAAATCGCAGCAATAGCATTCGGACCCACGTATTGGGCTACGGAACGAAACAACACATCCACTGAAGGTTTATGTCGATTAACAGGGGGGCCATCGTTGAGCCGACACACATAGCGGGCACCGCTGCGCTCAACCAACAAATGACTATGGCCCGGCGCAATATAAACATGCCCTGGCAATATTTGCTGATGATCTTCGGCCTCACAAACATTTAACCGGGAAGACGCATTCATACGCTTCGCAAAGGGTCCACTGAATGCTGCTGGGATATGCTGCGTAATGACGATACCAGGCATCGCCTCGGGTAAAGCGACCAAAACATCTTTAATTGCCTCAGTCCCTCCTGTAGAAGCACCAATCGCTATGATCTTCTCAGTCGTTTTAAATTGTCGAATCTTGGGTGTTTCAGAAATAATGGCATCTGCTGTTAATTTTTCTTGTACTTCAAGCCGGTCAACCGGCACTCTTTCTAGTGCCTTAACATTCGCCTTCGCCGCTGACTTTATTTTTTCGATAATTTCTTTTCCATACTCTTGTAAGCCGTGTACTAAATCAATTTTTGGCTTTGATACAAAATCAACTGCACCATATTCTAAAGCCTGAAATGTCACCTCTGCCCCATTTTCTGTCAGTGAAGAAATCATCACAACAGGCATAGGTCGCAAGCGCATTAACTTTTCTAAAAAAGTAATCCCATCCATACGAGGCATCTCAACATCCAATGTTAAAACATCAGGATTAAGGTCCTTTATTTTTTGTCTGGCAACAATGGGATCCTGAGCTGTTCCAACAACTTTTATATTGGAATCACTGCTCAAAATTTCTGTTAGCAAGTTTCTAACCAATGCCGAATCATCAATAATTAGTACTTTAATCATGGCCATCTGATTTTCATATCCTTTTGTAACGATTGAGATAACCCTTGAAATAACAAAGTTCGGAGGGAAACTGAATGGTTACTGTTTACTGTAACTACCGCTGAGCGGTCACATTCTTTAATTAGAATAAGTCTACTTCCCCTTCCACAGGCTGCTGCTTAAGCCCGTCCAGGTAAGTTTTTTCAATCGTCGCAACCTTGGAAACTTGTAAGGCACGCACCCTTTTCATTTTTACTACACCTGTAGCAGGAAAATAAAAAACTTTTCTCGGGCAAGTGTCTCCCACATCTTCTGCAATAATTTTCAGATTTTCCATAGATAAATAATTTCGAACAAATTCTATATTACGTAAACCGATATCTGTTGCATGCTTAAGTACCCTGCCTCCACCAAATATTTTCACTTCAAGATTTTCCCTACGTCCCCCACTTTTGAGAATATCATTAATCAAATGTTCCATTGCAAAATTACCATAGCGTTCTGCTGCGCCGACAATATCCGAGGCCGGCTGTATATTTCCACCTTCCATTTTAAGAGGCAGCATAAAATGATTCATGCCCCCTATGCCATAAAGACGATCTCTGATACAGGCTGAAATACAGGAACCTAAAACGGTAAGAATCCCTTCGTCTTCAGTGGTCACATAATATTCACCTGGTAATATTTTAGCGATATCAGAGTCAAACTTTGCATCATAATAGCGATGTATATGTTCAAACCCTGAAATAACCTTATTTGTATGACGTGCAGATCGACTGCCAATAGCCATCAACTTGCTCCAGAATTCTGGTAGATCGTATTGCCAATCAACTCAAATTTAGTGCTTACTTTAAGCAAAGATTCGGAATGCCCCACAAATAGATATCTATTTTCGGCTAATAAATCAGCATAACGTTTGAACAATATTTTCTGGGTAGGTTTATCAAAATAAATCACGACATTTCTGCAAAATATAATATCAAAGGGCCCTTTCATCGGCCACTCCGCCATTAAATTCAACTGCTTGAAACTAATTAAATTTTTAATTTCGTCAGAAACTTTGACTAACCCTGCTTGACTACCAGTACCACGGCTAAACCATTTTTTTTGTTGTGCTTCTGCCAAGCCGTTAATGCGATCCAGGTCATACACACCCTTTTGTGCCTTGGCTAATACCTCGGTATCTAAATCCGTCGCCAGTATTTTAATATCCCAGCTATGTTTACGAGGCAAAGCTTCTTTTAAAGTAATAGCAAGACTATAAGGTTCCTCGCCAGTAGAACAACCAGCAGACCAGATACGAATCCGACGCGTCTCTTTATTACGCCGCATAATATCGGGTAAAGCACTTTCTACCAGAAATTTAAAATGGTGCCCTTCTCTAAAAAAGGAAGTCAAGTTAGTCGTTATTGCATTGATAAAATTAACCAACTCAGGTGAATCATCTTCTGCAATCAGATCACAATATTGCTTAAAGTTTGTCAGTCCCAGGTCACGTATACGCCGCGACAAACGGCTGTACACCATATCTTTTTTGGCATCTGTCAAACTGATTCCAGTGAGATCAAAAATCTGATTTTTAATTTGATCAAAGTCGGACTGTCTGAATTCAAATTCTTTGGGTACAGCGGCATGCACAATAAAATCCTTTTTTAAGGCTGACTTAGATTGAATTAAATACAGGGCACGGAAATCGTACCCTGATAAGAAAACACAGATGACCGACTAAAATTCCTCCCAGTCATTTGCATCTGCAGCAACGGCCGGGGCGGATTGACGTTTGGCTCGCATGGGTGCTGGCCGTTTTTGCTGTTGGAAACCATTCGAATGAGAGACAGATCGTTGATTTTCTACGACGGGTTGATCATTTCCTGAGTTAAAAAAAGTCATCAATTGATCCAATCCTCTTGCTTGCTCATCAAGCGATTCACTCGCCGCAGCGGCCTGCTCAACCAGGGCTGCATTTTGTTGCGTCACCTCGTCCATTTGCGCCACTGCTTTGTTAACTTGCTCAATACCTGTAGACTGCTCTTGACTGGCCGCCGCAATTTCAGCGATGATATCACTTACTTTTTTCACTGCGGTTACAATTTCTTGCAAAGTTTGTCCTGACTCATTTACCAAACGTGAGCCATCATCCACTTTTTCAACGCTGTCTTTGATTAAGCCTTTGATCTCTTTGGCTGCGGCAGCACTGCGTTGTGCCAAATTGCGCACCTCGGCAGCCACCACAGCAAAGCCTCGCCCTTGCTCCCCTGCTCGAGCCGCTTCAACGGCGGCATTAAGCGCCAGCAAATTAGTTTGGAAGGCTATTTCATCAATAACACCAATAATATCAGCGATTTTTTTGCTGCTACTGTTTATTTCAGACATTGCTGAAATAGCATTACCAACGACATCGCCTCCTTTTTCAGCCTGTCCCCGTGCCCCTGCGGCCAGTTGGTTCGCTTGTTTGGCATTATCTGCATTTTGTCTTACCGTGCCAGTCAGTTCTTCCATACTGGAAGCCGTCTCTTCAAGAGAAGAAGCCTGTTCTTCAGTGCGTTGGCTCAAATCTTGATTGCCTTGCGAAATTTCACCCGCACCGGAGGTAATGGCCGATGCCGAGGTTCTGATATCGCCCACCATATTACGTAGATTGTTAATTGATGTATCAATAGCATCACGCAATATTGCAAATTCACCTGCGAACTCACCCTGCATATTTTGCGTAAGATCGCCTTCGGCAAGCGCTTGCATCACCCGAGTCCCTTCTTTAATCGGATCCACTACAGCATTCAGCATTTGATTGATACCATCAGAAAGTGTTTTCATAAACCCGTTATAAGTAGATGCATCTATGCGTTTTGATAAATCACCCGCAGAAGCGGCCTCAATTAATGCCTGCATCTGGTGTTCGGCATCTTTTTGCTCCGTGATATCACGCCATTCCACCATGTTGCCCATCAAATTGCCATCACCGTCAAGAATAGGAGTTGCATTAACCTCAAATTCCAGATTGGCAACCTTGATTTCTGCCTTGGTAGGCAGGCTATGCTTATTACCTAATAAGGCGCGTTGATGCGAAGGGTTTTTATGAAACTGATCTATGTTTTGACCAACTAAATTTCTCGGGTCAAAGCCAGGAAATGATTGCCTAAGTTCTATCTCTCGCTTGGTCAGCATCGCAACTACAGATGGATTGACATAAGTGATTTTTAAATCAAGATCACATAACATCATGTTGGTCTGTGCGCCATCAATGGCTGACTGTAGGCGAGCAACTTCTATTTCTTTTTCTACCGTAGCCGTGACATCAGTCGCATATTTCACAATTTTAACGGGTTGACCCTCGTTATTAAAAACCGGGTTATAGGAAGCCTGAATCCAAACTTCTCTTCCATCCTTACTCAGACGCATATAACGTCCTGAATCGTATTCACCCGCTTTCAGATTGTCCCAAAAACGGCTATATTCCACTGATTGCGCGTAGTTTTTTTCAACAAAAATTCGGTGATGTTTACCTTGTATTTCTTCTAAACGATAGCCCAAGGTGTTTAGAAAATTATCATTAGCTTGAATAATGGTACCGTCCATATTGAACTCGATCACTGCTTGACTCTTACTAATGGCGGCGATTTGACTAGCAAAATCGGCATTGATACTCTCTTGTTGGCGCAACTCTGTCACATCCGACCATTCCAAGGTCGTACCAATATAGTTGCCCACAGTATCGATTTGCGCTGTCACATTAAGCGAAAATTTGAGCGGCCCAACCTGAATATCTGTTAAATAAGGCAGGTTTGAAGGATCACTTAATAATTTTCTTTGATGTTCTGGGTTTTTATGGAAAATATCAATGCAAGTACCCACGATATTGTCAGCAGAGAACCCAGGGTAGAGTACACTGAACGCATCGGCGTGTTTTTGTAGAAGCGAAAGGGTTGATTTATTGGCGTAGGTAATCATTAAATCGCGATCAATCATCATAATTGCGGTCATCGCATTATCTACTGCTGCCTGCATGCGCAGCGTCTCTTTATTTTTCACTTCCTTGCTCTCCACCTGTACTGTTTGTTTAGTTGATTCCATTGATGAACCCTCCGTTATACTGTATGCACTTATCATCGTCGTCGCGACGATATTTAATGCATCGCGCCATACCTTTTCTACTTCACCCGTCCAGAGTTTTCCAGAAAACTCTTTCATCACCCCTAACAACACTTCTTCTACAGCTTGATAATGCCCTTCTAATGCTCCATAAGTTTGATGTCGCACACCCAATTGTTTGAGCGCATCAACCGGAAGTTCTTTTTTAACAAAACTGGAAACCACTAATGACAGAGCAGATAACAATTTTTGACTCTGCTTCTCCATATCACTTTTTTCAAAAAAGGGTTTCACCTCTGGATATTGATCAAATAAGTCCTCATAGAAGCGCACACACAAAGCTTCTCCTTGTGGGATCAAAACCTCAAAGGTTTGTTTCAGTAAATTCGAATCAATCTCAGCCAAACGAGGATCGATATTGTTCTTTTCATTTACTCCAGTCTTCATTTCAAAATCCTTTTATCCATTCCATGCCAGGTCTGCTGCCAAGCGCTCCAGTGGTGTCAGAACAGGACATCGTACAATTTTATTCGACATATAAAACTTGTCCCTTGCCATACCTTGTTCTTGCTTCTTTGTGGAAGTCGTATTCAGAGAAAAATGATCTGTTGATAATTTATTTTTATTCATCACACACAAACCTTTATCGACAATATTATTGGCTGGCGGTAGCCACTTGTAACTCTCGCTCGTTTAAAAGCTGATCAATGTCGAGAATAATAATCATTTTATCTTCAACGGTAGCCAAGCCCTTCACAACTTCTTTTCGAACTTCGCCAAAACTGGGTGCCGGTTTCATTTCATCTGGAGAGACGTTATAGACTTCAGATACCGCATCCACCACCACACCCATAATTCGTTCCCCAGCATCAGAAAGCACTTTCAACACAATCACCACCGTTGTCGCTCCATATTGAATAGAGTCCAGACCAAACCGTTGTCGCAGATCAATAATAGGAACAATCGTACCCCTCAGGTTTATCACACCTCTGACATAGGCTGGTGTATTGGGCAGCGCAGTAGCGACATCCCATCCTTTTATTTCCTGAACACGTAAAATATCAACTGCATATTCTTCTTCAGCCATAATAAACGTCAGATATTGGTTCATACCTTCTGCGGCACCATGTACACCACCTGAATTGACTGCCTCCTCAATATTCATACTGCCTTACTCCTATCCCATACCTATATAATTATTATCGCCACACTCGCTTTGTCCATAATTCATACGCTCAGCACACGCAATCAACCCTGCAATATCCAGAATCAATGAAACGGTTCCATCGCCCAGTATGGTCGCGCCAGACACACCATCTACTTTTCGATAATTAGATTCCAAACTTTTAATCACAACTTGTTGTTGGCCGAGTAAATCATCGACAACCAAGCCCACTCGTTGGCCTTCACCTTCAACCACCACGAGTAAAGCATTGTCTAAAATACTTTCGTCTTTCTCATGATCAAACAAGCCATGCAACCTGACGATAGGCAAATAATCTTCTCTCATTTTATAAACTTCTGACTTTCCGGCAATGATATTGATATGTTCTTTTTTCATTTGTAGTGATTCGACAATCGAAACCAAGGGAATAATGTAAGTTTCCTCACCTACTTTAACTAATTGACCATCAAGAATGGCCAGAGTGAGTGGCAAACGAATCGTAAACGTACTGCCAACACCTTCTTCTGAAACCACCTCAATCGTTCCGCTCAAATCCTTGATGTTACGTTTTACAACATCCATACCCACACCACGACCCGATACATCGCTAACGACTTCGGCAGTAGAAAACCCAGGGCGAAAAATTAACTCATGAATTTTTTCATCACTCAAAACCTCATCAGCTCCGACCAAGCCTTTTTCTTTAGCTTTATTCAGGATGCGCTCTTTATTCAAACCTGCACCATCATCACTAATTTCAATGACAATATTGCCACCTTGATGAAAAGCATTAAGCTGTAGTGTTCCGGTTTCCGACTTCCCTGCCTGTTTACGTACATCCCGTGTTTCTAAACCATGATCCAGGGAATTACGAACCAAATGAACCAAAGGGTCACCAATTTTTTCCATTACCGTTTTATCAAGTTCGGTTTGCTCGCCTAACAGCTTTAATTCTATTTTTTTATCCAGTTTTTGCGACAAATCATGTACCATTCTGGGAAAACGATTAAAAGCAAAACTAATCGGTAACATGCGAATACGCATCACATTTTCTTGAAGTTCTCGAGTATTGCGCTCTAACAGTGCCACCCCTTCTTGCAATTTAGAAAGGCGATTCATATCAAAATCTTTGCTTAATTGATTCAACATAGATTGAGTAATAACTAATTCACCTACCATATTGATCAAGGCATCGACTTTATCGATACCCACTCGAATGGAGGTACTTTCCCCAGCAGGCTTTGCTGTTTGGCGACGTTCATTGATCTTACGCCGATCATCCCCTTGACGTTGTTCTTCAGGAGGCGGTACCGCTTTTATTACTGCGGCCGATTTTTCCTCAACTTCTATTTTTTCTTCTTCTGGATCAACAACGACGGGTTCAGGAACAGGTTCTATCGCTGTCACAGTCTGATCGTCAAGTGCTGTAATGGTCAGGTCACATTCATCTTCTACCCAAGAAAAAACGTCATCAATATCTTCACGCGTCACATTACCGAGTAGCGTAATAGTCCAACCCATATAAGCATCTTCAGGAACCAGATCAACAAACGCAGGTAATGAATTCATATCCGCTTCAACAGTCAGAGAGCCTAATGACTCCAGCTCACGAAACATACGAACCGGATCATTCCCCGTATGAAATAAATTTGCATGAGGTCTGAAATTAATCAACCAACCTGTTTCACCAGAGTCTTTTTTATGATCAAAACCAGTACTTTCAGCCACGGTTATTGTCGAACCCGATTCGCTAATATTTTGTTCAGAACCCAACATGGTTTTAACCGCTTGATCAACCAGCGTCACTTCATCTTGATTAAAATCAGATTTTGTTTTGGCTGCGGTTAACATGTCACGGATACAATCAACAGAACGCAGCAGCAAACTAACGGCTTCCTGCGTCACAGCCCTGCGGCCATCTCGCATTTCGTCCAACAGAGTTTCTAAGCCGTGTGTAAATTCGGCAATATCCGTAAGACCAAAAGTAGCCCCACCTCCTTTGATAGAATGAGCAGATCGAAAAATAGTATTGACTGTCTCCGGATCAGTGGCACCCACGTCGAGATTCAGCAATTCTGTTTCCATTATATCCAGCCCCTCGAAACTCTCTTCATAAAAAGTTTCGAGAAATTGTTCCATATCGAACGACATAGCAGACTACCCCAATACTTTTTTCACTGTCGCTAAAAGTTGATCCGGATTAAATGGTTTGACTAACCACCCCGTGGCACCAGCCGCGCGCCCTTCAGATTTTTTTTCTTTTCCTGATTCGGTTGTCAGTAGTAAAATCGGCGTGAATTTATAGGTCGGCAAACCACGTAATTTTTTAACAAGCCCGATGCCATCAAGATTCGGCATATTCACATCCGTGATCACCAAATCCGCTTTCTCTTTTTCCGCTTTATTAAACGCGTCCATACCATCGACGGCCTCAACCACGTCGTACCCTGCTCCTTTTAAGGTGAAGCTAACCATTTGTCGCATTGATGCCGAATCATCTGCTGTAAGTATCTTTGCCATTAGGCTATCCCTTTACCATTTCAATAAAAACAAAAAATCACAAATCCAGCTGTTTTGTCAAACCCAACAAGGCCGCTGCCTTGTATATACTTTCTGCTACTCCATCCCAACGCACAACAATATTTTGACCCTTTACATCGAGAAAAAAGACACTCAGCATCTGTAAAGCAGAGGTATCAGCAACATCGACCTGACCGGCCTTCAAACTTATTGAATTTGCACTTTCCATCGCCTTGCTCAATTTTTCCCATATCCCTCTAACATGGGATATATCCAGCGCATCGCCCAGATCCACTTCAATATTGATAACTTCATCCCCAGTTGTCATTGCTTATCATCCTGCCGGTCTATGTAGACGTTAAACTCTCTGTATATTCAACCTCAACTATCGGCGAGCAATTTTAAATCTTTAACCTGAAAAACCATGATTAGGACCTGTAAAAATAACTTTATATTTCGAATCAGAGAAAAGGTCGTATTCAACCTAAATAAGAGGAAATATATTGATATACCCATGGCGTTATAGATTTAAGTGTTAGCGCGTGCAGATATCCCTTCGATTCGCGGTTTTTCCTATTGAGAAAAAACACAGGCCTAGTCGGCTAAATGGCGGGTTATGGCGGGATAAAGAAAGGAGAAAATTGAAAACTAAAAAAAATAGTGGTCGTCAAAGGTTAAATTGGCATGGTGCGATTAATGTCGAAACGATGGAAATGACATTGATCTAATCGGATACGATTAATAAAGACTCAACCGTATAATTATTGGAGATATTGGATCAGGACTGAGCTACTATAATCCCTCCGATTTAGATTTATTTTGACACGAAATTGGTCTTGTATGGTTAAATTTCCCCATTATTTTATTTTAAAGTAAAGCCGGTAACCTGTTACTAGCAAGTTACCGGTTCAGTAGCCCGATAATTGCCCGGTCTTATAAGTCCGTTAACAAGCGGGGGCACTGAACCGACCCGATTTTTTAACTCGAACAGTCGAATAGGCTTCAAGCCCGAACTTAGCAGGGATGAGTCTTTATGGCAAACCGAAAAAAGAGTAAAACAATCATCAATGTCAGAGTGGATATTAGCAAGCAGCTCCTTGTTAGCCTAAAACCATGTTTTTAGGGATAAGTACATTAATTTAACGCACTTACATAGCCACACCTCCTAGATAAACAAAACCATCTGTGTATGTATTATTGAAATTCTCAATCGCCTTCATTACTGTATTATCCTTATTCAATTCTTTTTGTAACCCAGGTTGATCAAAATAAAAAATTGCGATTTCACTAGGGCTCTCAATACCATGAGCATACTCAGCAACTATTACATTTTCTGCATGAAAACCGTATGATGCAAGCATGGGCTTCATACGCTGAAGCTCAGCCTGGCGTGGTTTATCATTGAAACGGCTGATCTTGATTACATAAAGCCTATCTTCAACACGGCTACCGGATGTTTCTGAATAAACCGATTTCCCAGAAATAAATGAAAAACCTGATGTGGATTGCAGCATCATTGGCTTAATCTTTAAAAATGCCTCATTCTTGCCAAGAGCACCAAAGGCATCGGGTGTGTCGCAGTAAGTAATGATTGCTCTATTGGGGGTTCCTATCTTAAGAGGGCCTTTGCCAGCACCTGCAAGACGTAATTCCCTCTCTATATAACATCCAGAATTTGCAAAAACAGGTTCATTAAGTCGTCGATATTCGGTGTATCCTTGTTCATCTGTCACTTCCAATAATATTACGTTGTAAAATTTATCTTGGTTGGCACTCTGAGGTAGTGGTACGGAATCATATTTCGTCAGCCCCGAGTTATCTGGAGTCGCGCATGCACTCAGAAGCACGATAGCGGTGACAATAACAAATATATTGTATCGTTGTTTTTTCATGATTTTCTCCTCTATGTCTCAATTTCTTCAAGAATGGTATAGCGAATTTCGCTAAACGCTTTAGCACGAATGGGAAGCAGTTTTTCGTACTCTGGATCAGAGAATAGATTATGGATAGCCTGTTCGTCCGGAAACGAAAAGAGCACCGCAAGTTGTAGCGCATTTCGATGCCCCAAAGCGTCAGTCACTTTGAAAGTATTAAGCGGTTGACCACCATGTTTGGCTGTAATTGGACCTGCTTTTTGCAAGTACTCTGTTTTTGCTGCTTCACGGTCAGGTGAACTTGCAACCTCAACCCAAAGTAATGTCCTTGTATTCTTTAAAGTGTTGTTCATTCTCAAATTCCTCAGTTACATAGTGAGGCTAAATTATCGGGAATCTATAAGCACAAGTAAAACGAGTTATATTATTTGCATAAATGAAAATTACTTGTGATAATAATTTTATTAAAAATCGAGGCTCAGTCATGGATTTCAATAAAGCAAAAACATTTATCGAAGTAGTTAACTCCGGCAGTATCACCAAAGCGGCGAATAGCTTGTTTCGTACTCAACAAGCTATATCGTTACAACTTAAGGCGCTGGAGGAGGAGTTGGAACTGACACTTTTTGACCGACAGGGATCTAGGATTGTGCTAACTCAACAGGGTGAGCAACTGTATGAGGAGTTTAAAGCTGCTTTTTTTCAAATGGAAAGTTCGGTGTATCGCATGAAGTCTGACAAAACTTCAGCCACAGGAACGATACGACTTGGCTTGTGGATGGAGCAGAGTACCGGTTATCTGCCTTATATTGTTACCGCATTCAAAAAAAAATTCCCTAAGGTCAAATTTGAAGTATTGCTAGGCATTGATGTCGACCTGGAAAAGGCGCTACTCAACAACGGCATTGACTTTGGTTTTTATGTTTTTGTACGAAATAAAAAGCTAATCGAGACCCAGCCAGTATTGTGCCGTAAACTAATTTTAGTAGTGTCAAATGAATATCTTCTAAAAAAGAAGCCCGTAAAAACCATCGAAGATACTTTATCCCTGAGTCTTGTTGACTACTCTCAGGACTATGCCTCTTACGCAGCCTGGATTAAGGAGAATGCACGCTCTCTACTTCCCGAGGCCAAGAAGAAAATTCCGCTTGTCACAGTAATGAACGATCTAGTATTAAAAGAATTAGTCAGACAGGGGCATGGGATGGCGCTCTTACCAGAAGAAATTGTTAAAGAAGAACTCGCTACTGGATCAATCATCCAGTTGCTTCCTAAAAAGAGCAAAGCAATCACGTTGACTATTGACTTGGGTTATAAAAAACGCCGTACACATAGCTATCTACATGAAGAATTTTTAAATTTTGTAATCAGTGAAAAAAACTTGTGGATGTAGTGTGTGGTTTTACAGCTAACGAGGCTGTATTCGATGATAAAAAGTTTTTAAAGGGTTAGTCACGCAATGGAGTGAGCTGGAAACCTAACTGGACAACACGGTGGAATGTGCACAAAAATCGATCCATCAATTATTGGTTTCAAACCGAGATATCGATTTATACATCACAACTAACACCAAAGCCAGATGCTTTGATTAAACACTTCATTGGCGTGCATTATTAATACAAGTTGTAAAGTCGCTTACACCTTAGTTGAGCCTGAAGCTAACTGGATTCTCTTATGAGAAAGCCCCAGCATAAGGTTACCGATGAATGTCTCGACTTTGGCGCATCCTGCGTGCCTTTATGCCCTGCTCTCTGGGGTCGTAGTGGCCCTGGATACTGGTTTTCTTAGTATTGATGCAGGCAGCGGTGAGACCACAATAAGAGACCCTCGTGTGTGTTTGCTGTAAGTGATTTTTTTATCAGCGACGATGACAGACGAAGTAATTGATTTTATAAGTTGTTTTTTATTTTAGCTCTTAAAAGAGCTGAAAAAGATACCTAGTGCCTATTGACAGCGTTATGGCTCATATGTGTTATATTTATTTTATTCATAATGCGTCCACATACGAAGGATTTTTATTGCATTTTCTTTTTCTAAAACTTGATATACAAGTCTATGCTGGATATTAATTCTTCTTGAATAGGCACCGGAAAGATCGCCTACCAATTTTTCATAAGGTGGTGGAGTTTGATAAGGATGTTTTATAATTATTTCTAATAAATTCTTAATTTTCTGCTTCAATCCTGACTGATTTAATTTTTTAGCGTCTTTTTGGGCTTGCTTCGTATAGTATAATTCCCAGCTCACCAATCAATTTCCTTTTTACACTCGGTAAGATCTGTTTCAAGTCCTTCTTTGATGGATTCGCGAACACCTGGAATAGAAACCAAATATAGAGTTTCATTAATAGCGTTCCAATCTTCCTCAGAAAGCAAGACGGCATTATTTCTTTTTCCTGTAATAATAATCGGTTGGTGAGAAATTGCCGTTTCATCAATCAGATTATATAGGTTGGCTCGTGCTTCTGTTGCTTTAAGTACTGACATATAGATCTCCTTCATTAACTATATCGTACGATTATACGTACGCTTTAGCAAGAGGTATTTGCCCCTAATTTTTTCATAAAAACTTGCAACACTTTTGATTGTTTGTAAGCAATGGAATTCAGAAGAAATTAAGCCCCATCTCTAAAATCACCCAACGTAAAAAATTTTTCTACAATACGCATAAATTAAAGGTTACCAGCAATACAAACCTATAAAAAAGCTCGTCAAGTTTTTATGAGAAAACCGTGGATGTTCCGGGAAAATATAGTAGAGTAGAACCTCGGTGCATGTGAACTCGTATAATAAATTTAACCTTTAGGCGACAACTCTCTTGAAAAACACCGATGCCGGTGTCTCAATCCGCACCTTAGTTTACATTTCCACATGCCTTCCCAGCACATTGTCGAGGCAAGTTCAACCTACACATTACTGCACAAGCCCACCTCCAGCCTATACACTCGTAAAAGGCAATGGGTGTAACAACATCTTTCTGTTGCTAGAGTGAGATCTTTTGACCTCGCACACGCCGTAATAACCAGATTGCAGAACGCTTTATGTTAGGCTCTTTGAACACAAAACATGGCAGAAAGTCTGCGTTAATTACATTATTGTGCAACCATTTTCAAGCTCTTCAGTGTCTGGATTTTCAAACTTTGACTCCATAAAATTAAACATCATATCTGTAACCTCGAAAGAGTAAAGGTCGGAATCTTTACTAACATTTCGCTGTTTTACTCTTTGTTTACGAACATCCAGCGGTACATCAAGGTAATGCATTTCTGAGTTAATACCTAGTTTTTTTGATTTAGTTATGAAGATTTCTCTCTGTGCTTTCGTGGTAAAACCAAGATCCAAAATCACATTACCACGAAGCATAAGGATTTGTTTGCTTACTTCCCAAATTTGTTCATAACACCGATAAACTCTCTCTATCATCCATGAATAATTAAGTGACTTCATGTCTTTTAAAAATAACGTTTGCATCCAAGGGTCAATAGAAAATTTCACAGCCTCTATTTCCTGAGCAAGGGATATGGAATATGTAGTTTTTCCAGCACCAGTGGAACCACAAACTAGGATTAATCTTGCCATATAAGTTTGATCTCTATTTTATGCATAACATATGATTATGCACATTTCTCTACCATTGCTTTGGGTCGGAGTTGAATTCTTTTTTTTCAAGTTCTTCTAGAAAACTGAACGACGACGGTGACTCCCGTTTAACTTCGTCCCATACCTCTTTAAATGCATTTTTTCTCAAGTTTGATTTGATTCCAAGATTCCAGTCAACCCAAGTGTCTTTACTTATACGTTTCTTCTTTCGCAAGAATATTTGTTCATTTGAAAGATCAAGGTAGTTGTAAATTAGCTCTCTAACCTCATCTTTTTTGTTATCGGGTATCGACTTCCCTATCAGAGCATCTACTGGAATGGCCATCGACAATACTCGATACTGTTGATCTAGTGAGTCTTCAAATGTGGATTGAGCAAGTTTGGCACTTTCCCTAAATTGCCATACAGCAAACAAAACACCAATTGCTGTTGCTATGGAAGCCAAAGTATCCCAGTTCATATAATTCTCTTTTGTGCAGTCACGGTAGAAACATTAGTTGCCCAATGCCCCCCGCATGATGGGTGGTGTGGGGGCTGAGGGAGAAAAACCCTCAGCTACCCGATTTAGGCCATTATGCCTTTTTCCTCCAAAAAATCTTCAGGTACATCTGATGTTTTCCATCCTGTTATCGCGAAATAGTACAGTGGCTCACCTTCAATTGATAGTCTATGTCGATAGCGCTCGATGTAGTAAATATCAAGATATTTAGAGAAAATTAATTCCCTTATCATTGTTGAAAATCCTGATTCATCGCTTCTATCAAAGAAGGTATCCTTAATATTAAAAGCAACCCACGCTTTGTTCCTAACTATATTAAATGCCTCTAAAAATGCCTTCGTCGGAATGTCACCGAAACCTAGTGCAGCAACCGTTACCATGCAATCACATTGCCATGATGCTATTTCTTCCTTTGTATCCTTATCTAGATCGGTGAAATCCTCAACATAGTATGCATCATAGATTCCCGGCCTATCTCGAATTGCTGCATCATAAGCTTCGGGGATTATGTCTACGCCTATTAAGCGAGAAACTCCATGCTTTTTTAGCTCTTCTCCCATCATGCCATTGCCCGCACCTAAATCTAATATACGAAGCTCAGAAAAGTTATTTTGATACTGTTTTACCGCTGATTCGAGAATTGATGCTACTTTACTTGGAGATGTGCATTTAAGGCGGTCATAAAATATTTGTTCATACAGACCTGGCACTTGATAAATTTCATCGTAGTCGTGGAACCTTATTTTTCTCTTGCCACCTGAGCCTTGAAGGTAGAAATAGGCTTCGTCTTGATTGATGCTGGTTAATTCACCTTTCGGAAATTGTATTCGGTGTCTTTTCGTCATTACTTACTTCCCCAGTTTTGTTCGGATATATATCGGCCTAACTTTGATTTATCTTTCCTAATGATAGTCTACTGTAAGTCGTTTTAATATATA
>CAYQVF010000013.1:0-61868 GCA_964421045.1 uncultured Chromatiaceae bacterium | reverse complement strand
TAAACTAACAGACACCCTAAAAAACGGGTAACTGTCAGATCAGGTCTGAGCTACTACACTGGGAAATTATGGTTAATCGGAAACAAGTTTAAGTATGGCTGAGCATTATGGGTAATCAGATATGGTTATGTATTTTTTCAACACTTTCAAAATCCAGCTCCCGATTGTTTCAAAAAATATATTTCTTCCTCTGTAGACTTTCGACCCAAAACATCATTTCTATGAGGATATCGACCAAATTTATCGATTATTTTTTTGTGCTTCATTTCAAACTCAATATTCGACGCAACACCTGTACTCTGGTACAGTTTTAATGCAATATCATGAATTTTTTGGGATTCGCTATGCATAAATGGAAGGTATAGAAAACTCCTTCTGGTTAAATCTAAATGATCGTCTGCACCTACAGAAATTGCTTCTTGAGCTAGCGCCAATGCCAGTGCATCGTTGGAAAAGGACAATGGCGAATTTCTGCACAGGTTTCTAGAAAACTGGTCTAAAACTATAATCTCAGCCAGTCTACCTTCAGGACTTTCTCTCCACTCATACAGTTCACATTTTGTGGCTAAAACATGAACTCCCGAAAATTTTTCATAAATTAACCTGTCAAAATCATCGTCTTTAGACCACCATTTTGACTCATCAATTTCTTCAAACCAAAATTTTAAAATATCTTGATACATGACGCCTCCCTAGCTCACCGGAAACACGTAACGCCACTTTAGCCAGTCCGCTGGAGCTGATTGATACTCATTTGAGCCTTCCTTCTTAGGCTTACCTTAAAACCTAAAAAATGCAGTTGCTCCGCAATATACAGTATTCATGCCCGGTTTTTTGGGTGCAAGCGGTGTATTGGCTCAAGGGGCTAAATTTAAAGAGATAGTTATTGCCTATTACCAGAGTTAAGACTCATATGTGTTAAACTTTTATAGTCTTGAAATCGACTACAAATTTTCAATTTATTAATTCAGGTTTAAAGGAGGGGGGTTCTGTGCTGAAGCAGGTTGGCTGTGCTTTTTTGGGATTATTAGCGTGTAGCGGTTTACATGCTCAAACACTGGATTTTAACCTAAGCAATGATACTGCTGAGGCGGCATTATTCGCACCGTTTGCAAGTACCGGCTTTGGTAAAAGCGCCTATCAAATCAGTGTTTTGTTTTCTGATAAAGAGGTCGATAACAACTGGATGGTCGGCGGTGGGTTTTCTGTTTCTGGGGAAGCGGGTACGGATGTACCTGGCCTAGAATTTGGTGTTAGCATCAATACCTATATTGCCGAGGTTGCAGCTTATGAGCTCATAGCTCTCCCCCTTGGCGCTCATGCGCGATATTCTCCCCCTCCGTTAAGCCGTTTTTTCGGAAAATTAGCGGTCGAATATGCACCGGATATTGTCACTTTTAATGATGCCGATAAACTGGTTCTGGCCGTGGCTCGCTTGGGTTATGAAATTTTACCCAATGCCGATGTTTATCTTGGCTACAGAAATATCCAGGTCGGCATCAAGGATCAACCTAATTCGGATGTCACCATTGATGAAGGATGGCATATAGGGGTCAATCTTACTTTTTAATTTTTTTGTGGGTCTGACGGTCGCGTCACCCTCTTATCAATTTACTTTCTTTTCTGGCGATGGTTTTTCTTAAGCCTCAAAAACCTCCCCTGACCCCCAGAAAATGGATTTTAAAAATACGGCCATAGTGGCCAGGAAGGGCGCTTAAATGCTTGTGCGAACGGGACTGACTCCCTATTATCGTGACGTTTATAGTTATGGAGCCGAAAAAAATACGCGCAGCTCAGAGGTTTTTACGTCTGATGATATTGCACAAGAGCAGGTGTCTCGCTCTAAGGCCGTGCCTCCCGTCGAACAAACCATTGAAGGTGAAATACTCGACCGTCATCGACAGCGTCAATATAGTGAAAATGAGGTTAATTTTCGCACTCAGACACAAAGTACCGAAGCGCACTATATGGATTATAACTCACGAGCACTCGCGGCTTATCAAAGCAATATTTTACTGGCAACACCCCAGTATCAACCCCCCTATGCGCAAATAGATTATTTTGCATAAGAGCGGCCAGCATTCACTCTATGCCACATTCTGACATTCATGTTGTCGCCGCTGCATTGTTTAACAGGCAAAATGAAGTCTTACTAACACAACGTTTGCCGGGCAAACATCTTGCCGGTTTCTGGGAATTCCCCGGTGGCAAAATTGAGCCCAATGAATCATCTGTCACCGCCCTGAAAAGAGAACTTCAAGAGGAACTAGGCATTAAACTGAGTGACGCCCGCCCTTTAATTAAAATAGCACACCGCTATCCAGATCGACAGATTACCCTGGATGTATGGCAAGCTACGGCATACGATGGCGTACCCTATGGCAAAGAAGGCCAGGCTTTAACATGGGTCGCCATAAAAAAGCTCAAACAATGGACACTGCCCGCCGCAAATGATGCCATCGTGACGGCGTTACAACTGCCTTCACACTACCTAATTACACCGGAACCTGAGCAAACATCAACAGCTCAGTTCTTCTTACAGCTTGAAAGAGCCTTAACACGAGGCAACCGACTGCTACAATTTCGCGCTCACACCCTCAGCCCTGATCAATATCAAGCCGCCGCCATTGAGGTCATGCAGCTCTGCCAAAAATATGAAGCCCAGGTATTACTTAATACGTCTATAGACCAAGCGCTAGAATTAAATGCCAGCGGCGTGCATCTTAATCGCTCGCATTTACATAAGTTATCTACACGCCCTCCCACGATCAAATGGCTGGCCGCGTCATGCCACACCACAGCCGATATCGTTCATGCGTGTAATCTCAACGTAGATTTTATCGTACTGTCTCCCGTCAAAAACACACTAAGCCATCCCGATGCAAAAGCAATGGGTTGGCCAACCTTCCAACGCCATGTAAAACAATCCACCGTACCGGTGTATGCATTAGGGGGTCTAACCGCTCACGACACGCAACAAGCATGGCAGTTCGGTGCGCAAGGCATCGCCGCCATTCGTGGTTTATGGAGCCCACTTTAGCTGCAGAAAAATACTTCTTTTCGGCTGTTGTATATCGTCATTCATCGCCCCTTTTTTGTTCGGATTTTTTAACGCGAATTTTTTGGCCGTCGATTTCCTTGCCATTACACTGCTTCATTGCCGCTTTGGCCTCACCTACTTTAGGCATTTCAACAAAGGCAAATCCTTTGGAGTCGCCTGTTTTTTTATCTAGAACCAGGTCACAGGACTGTACGCTACCGTAGATTTCAAACAGAGTACGAAGGTCAGCCTCTGTCGTGGTACGAGCAAGATTACGTATCAGTAGTTTCATGAGAGAGCCATTATTTTGAATTCAGGAATTATATCATCTCAGGTAAAGTCAGCGTGAATGTTGTACCTCTCCCGGGAATACTGTGTACGGCGATGTCACCACTCAGCTCTCGTATATACTCTCTACTTTCGTAAGCACCAATCCCCATTCCGCCCTGCCCCTTAGTCGAGTCAAATGGGCGAAACAAACGATCTCTTATGAAAATAGCGTCCATACCACAACCCGTATCAGTGATGGTGATAATGAAATTTTCATTGTCATAAACTGCTTTAATCGTGACCTCACCATCAGTAGGAGTCGCATCCTGTGCGTTTTGAATCAGGTGCTCAAATGTAGCGTTAAGACGATCTCTATTTGCTGTGATATTCAATTTTTTAATGGCAGAATAAAAAATGGGCTTAGGCTCTTGGCATGATCTTTCATCAACAACCTGTCTCAGCAAAGCAATGATGTCTAATTGATTGCTGACGGCAGGCTGGATCTGTCCTTTGCGCAGTTGTGCCAATAAACGATTCATTTTCGAGACTGAATTGTCAACAGTATGAATCGCATCTTCCATGAATTCTGGGTTATGTTTATGTTTTTTAGCATTAGAAACAACCAGCGAAAGCTGTGCAACTAGGTTTTTTAAATCATGGATAACAAAGGCCGCAAGCTGACTAAATGCTTGAAATTCTCTGGCTTCAACGAGTGCTTGTACCGCCAATAGTTGTGCAATATGGGTCGTTGCCTGACGCCCTGCTGTTTTCAGCAAGTCATGATCTTCCCAATTGATAGCATGTTTTACTTCAGGGTGAGGTAACACAACAAACCCGAGCAGTTCAACGTCCTGCATCAAGGGTACGATGAGCCAAATGCGCGTGTCAGCGGCAATCCAGTCAGGCAGCTGCAAATCATGATAAAGCGCTCTGTCTTGCTCATATTCATCCAGGTCAATAATCCATTGCCAGTTTTTAAGAAACTGAACGAGAGAAGAATCATTGACTTCTCGTCTACAGTCGAGAGGATCAAAATCGCTATAAGTAACAAGATCATAATGACCCGTATTTGAACGTAGCCAGAGCAAACCACCCCGGCTCCCTACAATTTGTGCCAAGGCCTCAATCACGGTTTCAAGTAAGTGCGCTCCAGGCCCACCTCGTGAGAGCGTACGAATGAATCGCAACCATTCTTCTCTGTATTCATATTTGTAATTATAAAAATGTTTATTTAAAAAAACTTTAATATGTGCCCATTTTTGCTCGGATGTATAGAGCGTAACAAGAAAAAAACTGGCAATAATCAGCATAAAAGTTAGTGCCAGACCACTGCTGTTGCCCTGGTTTTGTTCTACCCAATAAGCTATGCCGACCATAAACGATAGATAACATAGACTTAAAATCAACAACAGGGTATGGCGTGCAGCACTATGCGAAACTGAAATACGCTTACTCCAAACATCTGTTTTAAGAATAAATAAAAACAAGATTGAAACCAGTCCCAAAACTATGCCGCGTACAACGAATAAATGATATGCCCATGCAGTAAAAAAATAGCTTATGACAAAGCAAAAAGCATCATAAGAAAATATAAAAATCATCCCAAAAAATAAAAAACGATGCGCATTCAGTGCTTGCTCCGTAGTGACGCGACGATACATAATCAGGAGCATAATTAATCCACTTAAGGCCAAACAGAACAAACCTATATGATTAATTTCGAATGCTGTTAATAATTCATGGCTCGTATTGGCGGGTAAAACACCCGAGATTACCAATAGAATGAATCCTGTTAAACTGAGCGCAACAGACAATTTATAATGGGTTAATACACGATGATCCGTATTTTTATCTTTTGTAAACGCAAAAAAATATAAAAATAAGAAAAAAGCAGCATAACGAAAAATTTCAGTAAAATTGATTATTGCAGCGTTATACGTCACATCTATGCCGATAACTAAGGTCATGATTGACCACAGGCTGCTAAAAAAAACACAAATAATAAACAAAAAAAGATCAAGCTGACCTTGCCAAACCAAAAAAGCTCTTGCCAGCAAGAAAAGAGAAGCACCCGAAGCGAAGGTATAGCAGACGAATTCAAGCGTCATAGCGGTGACTTGACGAGAGTTTTTTCGTCTCCAAAACTGGAATACCTTTTAGCATCTCGTTCCTTTGATGTTTTTTTCTAATTAGTCACTGATGTTACGCGCTGGCCTTCTTGAGAAGGCTGTAATTCCTCAAAAGCGAGCCTGATCACTTCATGTAAAATCTGCTTTTCAATGCAAAGGTATTGAGGTTTTTCTTTATGATTAAGTTTTCCAGCCGGGCGGCGGTATAGGGCGACATATAACGACCTTGCTGTTTATCGGCCAAGCTTAAGTCCACAAGTTGGAGCTGTCGTGTAACTGAAGGAGGCAAGTAAATAGTCTGTGTACAATACCCCCATAAAAATTAAAATTCAGGTGTGATTACACACCCTATCATTCCCTGACTGCGTTGCAAACGCCTCGCAATGCCCCGCTAACTTTCGCCTTGCCTACAGGGATGCTGAGCGTCAACGACTGCATGGGCGCAGGAGCCAGGAAATGAATAGGACACACTATCAACACCTAAATCTCAAACGCTACGGGTATAAAAACCCCTCTTTTGAAAATTGGTCTCAATTTTGATCAAAAAATATGCCCCTGTACAACTTGTCATCTATACGCGCTCCACCCGATTTTTTGAAAATTTTATTCGCCGAGGTTTTTCTACAGCCTGAACAACCACCTAACCGGCCATCCTTTTTTGTATTACATTTATTTCTGCACGTACGGGGAGTCGTTCGTGAGCGGCGATCTTATCAAGATAAGACGTAATTTCAACAGAGTATTCTCCAGAACCAACAAGCTCTAAAAGCTCTTCCGAGGTTATTGCTTGCAACTCTGCAATCGCCGTGTCTACCATTTTTCGAGGTTTTTCGATATATTTAGTATGTAAATTGTTACCCAAGACAAAAATCACAAAGGTCAAATAGGGCAAAAAATACGAGCCGATCCCCCAGTCGGGATCATTCAAATGTGGAATAATAAAGATCAGCATCGTAACAACATAGGTCACTAATACAGTTACAAAATAAATCAGAAAGCGAATATTTTTCCCTCGAAAGATGGCTCTATCCTTCACAGCACGTTCACGTTCAACCTGAATGGCATTTAGGGACGGAGGCGTACTGCTCATACCGAATTCAAGAGCCATGTATTTTTCTGATTTTAGTTCTACCACCGAACTTGATAAAAGAAAGCTAGCGGTTCGCCGCTTTCACTTGATCTTTTAGCCCTTTTCCAGCTTTAAATTTAGGGATAGTCGCCTCAGCAATCTCAATAGGATCACCCGTACTGGGGTTTCTTCCCGTTCGTGCAGCCCGTACACTGGTAGTAAATGAACCAAACCCCGGCAATGTCACGGTATCCCCCTTACACAGCGCTTGAGTCACAACTTCCACAAAGGCATTCACGGCCTTTGTCGCATCAGCGTTATTCAATTCACTCGCTTCAGCGACCGCTGCAAAAAGTTCAGTTTTGTTCATAAGTTCTAACTCCTATTTCAATAATCAAAGATCAACCCACCAAAGCGGGTAATTTAACAAATATTCAACCTGGAACCCAAAACAAAAGGCTCCTCCATCTTTTTTTTACGGGAATGGGGACTCTACACCACGAGATGATACCATTATTGATTCTAAATTAAATAAGCGAATCATTATGATTAAATATGATTTACATACGCATTCTACCGCATCTGATGGCACGCTAACCCCTACCGAGCTGGTACACCGCGCTAAAAAACAACATGTCGATGTCCTCGCGTTGACCGATCACGACACGGTAGCAGGCATTGAGGAAGCAATAACCGCAGCGAACGCGCACGCTATATCTCTTATTCCCGGAGTGGAAATTTCCTCTCAATGGCAAAATGCCGGTATACATATCATCGGCCTGGATATTGATATCCAATCAAATGAACTGCTCGCTCAGTTACAGCAACTGCAAACTTTACGCATCACGCGCGCTCAAGAAATGGGGCGTCGCCTGGCCAAAGAGGGGATTCCGGGCGCTTATCAAGGCGCTTTACAATACACCAAAGAAGAAAACCTGACTCGAACTCATTTCGCACGTTTTTTAGTTGATCAAGGTCAAGCTCATTCTATCTCCAACGTATTTAAACACTATCTTGCCCAAGGCAAACCTGGTTATGTCAAAACGGAGTGGCCCATCCTTGAAAAAGTGGTGCAATGGATCAAAGCTGCGGGGGGCATAGCGATTCTTGCGCATCCTGCACGGTATAAATTCACCGCCAGCAAAATGCGCCGATTATTACAAGATTTCAAAAACCAAGGTGGTGTGGGAATTGAAGTGGCACACGGTAACGGCAACCGGGATGAGACGGCTAACAATATCAAATTAGCTGAACAGTTTGAATTGCGCGCCTCCATTGGCTCGGATTTCCACGACCCGGCAACCCCATGGTCAGAGCTCGGCCGACTCCCCCGCCTTCCTGCCGATTTACCAACGGTGTGGGACAATGGATTTCAACGAGGCACTTCTATCGTAGAAACAACTTTTTAACCACGATTGCAGATTGGATTGCGACAGAAATGCCGCGCTCGCCCAACCTAAAAAACTTTAAAAGCTAAGTGGTTTTTTACCCCGTTTTTTCAATTTTCGCCCAAGAATCACGTAGTGTCACCGTCCGGTTAAAAACCAGATGACCTTGGTGACTATCTGGGTCTACCGTGAAATAACCTTCCCGTTCAAGCTGAAAATGGTCTTCCACCTGAGCTGAGGCAAGACTGGCTTCAACATAGCAATGTGTCAGGGTACGTAAAGAATCTGGATTTAAATAATCAAGAAAACCACCTTCCAGACTATTGGCATCGGGGTGAGCTTGCGTAAACAGCCGATCATATAGGCGAATTTCTGCGGGTATGGCATCCACCGCAGAAACCCAGTGAATGACCCCTTTTACTTTACGACCTGCTGGTGCTTTACCCAAAGTATCCGGATCATAGCTGCAATGCAATTCGATAATTTCATCCTCAGCATTTTTAACCACCATATCACAACGTATCACATAGGCATTGCGTAAACGCACCTCGCCACCGAGAACGAGTCGTTTAAATTTTTTAGGCGCCTCTTCACGAAAATCTTCGCGATCAATATAAAGCTCGCGAGAAAAAGGCACGGTTCGTTGACCCATTTCTTCTTTTTGCGGATGGTTTGCAGCAGAAATTTTTTCTGTCTTACCTTCATCATAATTTGTCAACACGACTTTCAACGGGCGCAATACCGCCATGCGACGTGGTGCGTTGTCGTTCAGATCTTCCCTGATACAACTTTCCAACACCCCCATCTCAACATTATTGTCTGACTTCGTCACCCCAATACGCCGGCAAAATTCACGTAAAGACTCCGGCGTAAAACCACGCCGCCTTAAACCTGCTATTGTTGGCATCCGCGGATCATCCCAACCGGCAACAACACCTTCATCGACAAGCTGGCTTAATTTGCGTTTACTAGTAATAGTGTACTGCAATTCCAACCGCGAAAATTCTATTTGCTGTGGATGACAAGACACAGCCAAAGTATCAAGAAACCAATCGTAGAGAGGGCGGTGGTCTGCAAATTCCAAGGTACAAAGCGAATAAGTTATCGCCTCAATCGCATCAGATAAGCAGTGCGTAAAATCGTACATGGGATACATGCACCACGCTTCACCAGTTTGGTGATGAATGACACCATGACGAATACGATAGATTGCTGGATCACGCAGATTAATATTAGGCGATGCCATATCAATTTTGGCGCGCAGAACACACACACCATCGGCAAACTCTCCTGCCCGCATGCGTGCAAAGAGGTCAATATTTTCATCGACGGTACGATTCCGGTAAGGACTTTCTTGACCTGCCTCGGTCAACGTTCCGCGATACGCTCGTGTTTCTTCTGCACTTAAATCACACACATAAGCTTTGTTTTTTTTGATCAGCTCAACGGCATATTGATAGAGCGGCTCAAAATAATCGGAGGCAAAGCGAGATTCACCGTTCCAGGTATAACCCAACCACGCCACGTCACGTTTAATCGCGTCAATAAACTCGGCATTTTCTTTATGCGGGTTGGTATCATCAAAACGCAGGTTACAACGACCATTATAATCTTTTGCTAAACCAAAATTCAGACAAATTGATTTCGCATGACCAATATGCAAGTAACCATTAGGCTCAGGAGGAAAGCGCGTTGTTATGCCATCCTTATTTTTACCTGCAGCTAAATCTTGATCAATGGCGTTACGAATAAAATGGGCGGGCGTATTAATGCTGCTACTCATAAATCTATCATTTCCTCACAAAAAACCCAGTTTTATACCGCCTGAAATAGTCCACTCTCCCTCGTACCAGCGAAAAATAACTATTTCCTGAGTCCGATAAACTTTTTCGTCATTATTAAAACTGTATTCAATGTTATGCACCACCCGTGCGGTATTCATTTTCACATCGGGACGAATTTTTTGATAACTATAGGTGATGCTTTCGTAGCGCTCAAACACCATAGACATATATTCCATAACATCCTTACGTGACACGCCCGCATCTTTGTAATCGGCAAACAAAATTGCATCAAATTTCTGCAAACTCCTGTTATCTATCGCCTCTTTTCGCTGCTCCAGCACTTTATAGACATCAGCAATGTCATGCTCCAGCTCTCGTTTATCACAACCAAGTATCAACAACATAACGATAAAAAGTAGAATGCCACGTCCCGCTCTTCGAAAATAGGGAGTACGCCAAGTTAAAATTTGTGTATTTTGTAACAGCTTAAACATTTATACTTCCTGCTTTTTTACATTGACAACGCATCCGTTTTCTTGATGCCACCATGGCATCTTGCACTCGTTCATCATTATAAAAAACGCAATTTGCCAGTTGCTCTTGTGGTACTCGCCAAATAAAGAATATACCGCCGAAGACTCGAGTCATTATGTGAGACGATATTCCAGTGTTTTCAGTCATGTCCACCCATTAGATGGAAGCTTTGACCAACCCTACCCTCTTCCTTATATACCCATGACGCTCGATATTCAGAGGCTAAGGAACACAGATCATCTTCATTAATTTGCTTCGCAGTGTATCACGTCAATACGACAACCCGCTCCCATATTTGCAATTCGTGTTTCCCCACATTTTTGGCAACAGGAGAAATTAAAGTGGCCATAAGTTAAACAATAGGGTTTAATAACAATCTGAATATAATAATAAAGCCCTGCCATTATTATGAAAATACATCCGTACAAGACACTGACACTCTGGGGGGCATGGGCTTTTATAAGTATTGCCGTCTATCTTACTCTCTACATTGACGCCAAAGTCTGGACGTTTATGGAAAACGACCCCAGCCGCATTACCTGGCTTATAGTGGGCCTATTCGTTATCGGTGTTATAGGGAGCGGAGCGTTGGTTCTGATGATCACCTTCGAAGGCCTAGTCATTGGCAAAATACAAAAAGCGGCCGCTAAAGAAGGATTGTTTGGGATTTCCCTCACCTCGATCAATCGCGCTAGCCTCCGTTTTTTTAGTGCACTTCAAGATACACTTAAAGCGAACGGCCAACCCGATGTTGAAGTCCTCGCCAACATTGAACTCGCGGCACTTCACCGTATCAGTCATGCTATTGCAGTTTTGGGTAACCTTTTAATTACTTTGGGCTTGATTGGTACCGTGATGGGGCTGACATTAACGTTAACCGGCCTCACCAGTTCACTAGAAGCATTAGGACATGACCAAGAACTTCTTTTGGAGGGCCTTCGTAAAGCCATGGGGGGAATGGGTACGGCTTTTTATACCACCTTACTGGGTGCAGTTTTAGGCGGTATATTATTACGTGTTTTCGCACAAATCACTGAAAACGGTGTCAGCCAACTCTATGATAATTTAATGCGCATCTGCCTGATTTACTGTTCAGCAGATTACAAACCCACCCTCGCCCGTGAAACACGCATGCTCAATTCTGAAATGAAATTACTCGATCAAAATATAAACAAAATAAATCGCGGCTTCGCTGCATCTCAAGAAACCATGGCAGCATTCAAGGAAGAGCTTAACCGCTTTCGCAAAAGTGCCAGTGAGGGTGATAATGACGAATCACTAGATGAAATGATTAAACGTCATCGCGCCTACTGTGAAGTCTTAAGAGATGAAATTCATTTAATCAACGCTGTAAATCGAAGCTGGTGGGCACGCTTAATGTGGCTTTTTGGTAAACGCTAATATGCGTCATCGCGGTAAATCATCAGCATCAAACAACATCTATGAAAGCTTTTCAGATGTTGCTTTGTTGATGTTAGCCACTTTTATATTTTTACTGGTCACTATTCTCATCACGCACCGCGTAGCCGAAACTTACCAAGTTCCCAAACTGAAAAAAGAATTGCAAGCGTCCAACGAACAACTCGATAAAGCCCTGAAGGATAAAGAGCGCCTCCTTGCCGAATTGGGAGAGCTTTTGGGCATGGCCACCGAAACTCAAATAGAACAAGTACTAAAATCAGTAGGGGTGGGTAAAAAAGATTTTGAGTTATTTATTGATGGCCTTAAAAAAATTCCCGGAAAGGATATTCATCTGATCATTGATGCCACCGGCTCCATGCACGGCGTAGCAACATTCTTAGTACCCGTATTGCGTGCTATGGTCGTAAAATCAGGCAAAAAACTCAGCGCTATTACCTGGTTTTCTGATGGAGAGACAGACACCTATCAAGGCACAATGGGTGCCATGTTCGATCAACTCCTCCAGGGGGCACCCTTTGTTGGTAATAATGAAACCATAGGCCAAGCCCTCACTAAAGCAGCGAAACTACCTCACCTTCCTGGCGCCTATGTGTTAATTGGTGATGAACCTTCAGATGATCGCATTTATTATTCAGATATACCTCGCCCTGTATTTACCCTACCACTAGGGCTCTCTGACCCCAATACAACCCGAGAATATTCACTGCTCGCGGAAAAAACCGGGGGGTTGATGCTCCATCTACAATTCAAATAAAACTAAAGACTTTTTTTACGCAAAGCTTCAGATTCAATTTTATGTACTTGAATCTTAATATCGTCACTGCGTACTTGCTGAAAAAATATCACGGTTTCTTTTGAACGCGCTTTTTCATATTGGTTAGTAAATATGAAAATAAAGCGCCGACCGCTCAAGACCGTATTGGTCTGTTGGAGTTTCAATTTAACTTTTTGTAACCCCCCCAGCTTCTCTTGTATCTCTTGCAAATGCGCACGCCAATCCTCTGGCGTTTGAAGGTTAAAAAAATCATCACTATAAAAAGTCAACGCTTTGTCGTAATTTTTATCCTGAATTGCGGTAAAAAACTCATTCGCCATAGGCAGAACCACTTCACCTTCAACTTCTTTTGAACACCCCATTAGAACAAAATTGAACGTCAGCCCTATCAAGAGTAAATACAATATTTTTTTTATTAATAATTTCATTTTGCTTCTTCTTTGACAAACCTAAAGCCATCAACAAGTGGAATCACTCAAATCGATTCTATCTTTATCAAGAATAACATATTGAAGCAAGCGAGAGAGGAAGACAGACAAGGAACAAACTTAAAGAGACATGCAGAAAACCAAGAACCCTAACTACAGTGGTCAACACTCAGGATCCCCAGCTTATTTGGATACTTTAAAAATTTAAAAACTCATCCCCACAAAATAAAGTAACGCTATGATTACAGTCATCGCAATGACTACGAAATTATCATCCGCAGATGCTTCTCTGTTCGCCATGAGATTTCCTCCCTATTGATATTTATTAAAATAACAATAGTTGATTGTTTTAGTCAATTACCTCTCTTTAAAAGAGGTAACATCAACCTAGCACGTTATCCTGTCTTTTACAAGATTAATTTCAAGAGCCCTAGTCGTAAGATCTCGATACTTGACACAGACCAAGCAAACAATGCTATGCTTGACTTAGATATATTCGAGCAGCAATATAAATTGCTTTAATGCTAAATAACAATATGAGCTGGCTATTGTTATTTAGGAGAACATCCTATATATTTTGGTTTAGCGCAGCAGGCTAGAGATAGCATGCTGATTAGGTATTTTACTTCGGTCGGTGGGAGAGGACGATGGTTGAAGAGATTGGAATTAACATTATAGTACCAATACTGGTATTTCTTGTCATTATTATCGGCGCATACATGATCTCTAATGAGGCACTAATTGACGTATTAGAGCGCCGCGCTGCGGACAAATAAGAATAAACGCAAGCAAAATGCGTTAAAAAAACCTGGCTCTGCCAGGTTTTTTTTGCCCTGAAATTATAACGCCAGAAAAAATAAGGCAAAAGCTAAAAGCCAAAAAAGTACTGATACAAAAACTCCTTAACGTAGCTCCTTAGCCAAAGGGCTGAGCTGCTTTAAGCGCGCCCGGTACTTTGCAGCCTGCTCATGGTCGCCCGCACGTTCTGCTAAATGCCACAATTCCTTTATCGCACCTTCATGATCCGCTCTTATTGTTAATATCTGACGTAGCACAACATCACGTTGATATCCTGCGGCTACGGCTTGCGAAACGGAAGCGTACATACGATCAGCAAGATCAAAGCCAATCCAACGATCTTTTTCATTCGCCGAATAAGCAAAGCGTATCAGACGCTCTGCTTCTTGATTCTGCCCCTGCACTGCCGCAACCCAACTTTTGGTCGCCAAACCCACTGCGGCATAAGCACGCTCAAACTGTTCAAACTCTACACTACCGGAAATTCCCAGCTTAATTGCAGCGATTTCTACTGACGGACGATGATCCAACAAAAATAATAGCAATGAGACCAAACTGTCATCTTCACTGAAACGTATTTTAGGCAAGCGATACTCAATATAAGGTGAACGCTCCATTTGCATAGCACCTGAGCCTAAATCAGGTAATGGCCCATAATATCGGCCCAACCAGGTCCACAAACCTTCGCCGCCCGTCATCGCCTGACGTTTTTGAACATCATCCACACCCGCCAGGTAATGTAATAATTTAGCCGTCTCAGCGCGCTGCCCAGCATAGCCCACTAAGGCTAATCTGAACCCATCAAGAAACAACTCCCCTTCTGGAAAAACATGGCGAAAGGTTCGCAACACCACCTGTAATGACGCTATATCAAACTGATTTAACGCCAACCACTGCACATAAAGCCCGCTTTCAGGTACTAAACGTGCCCGAACACGCTGAAACTGCGCCACTGAAAGTAACGCACTTCGACCCACCAAATCGGGATGAAACAGGTCGCCAATAATCACGTCATAACTTTTTGTATCTCGCTGTAAAAATCGTCGCACATCATCACGAACCACCCTCATCTGCGAACTCACATCATGATTGACCTGCGTAAACCAATACTCTGCTGCATGAATCGCCCCTGCAGACAGCTCTACCCCAACACGCTCTAATCGAGGAAAGGGCAACGAACCTGATGCCGATATACCCGTACCCACGCCCAGAAAAAGCACACTACGGGGGTTTCCATGCAATAACAAAGGCAAACGCGCCTGGTTTTGCTGTGCAACAACAGCCGAAGGCTCAGAAGAAGCATCCATACGTTGCAAATCGCCTAATAATAATCGCTGACCATCTTGTCGCTCAACAACATGGCTGATTGAAACGGCATCTTCATAAAAATAGAGATCCCTGGAGGCGCCCAAGCTGTGTGGCAAAAGAACATTGACCTGGGGCAACATCGCAACGGGAAAAGCCAAGAGCAGCAACAATAGACCAATCAACCTAATGCGAGGTGCCGCAACCCAATACATCCCCGCAGCAAACAACAATACTGCGGCCACACAGATAGTCAAAGCCGTACCTAAAAACGGGATCATCACAAAACCGGCCAGACAAGCGCCTAATGCAGCACCTAGTGCATTAACGCCATACAGTTTTGCACCCGCCAACGGCATCGTGTTTTCCAGATGCCTGGATAATACGGGCAACCACATCCCCAGCGCCAAAGTCACAGGCGCGGTCAGTAACACAATAGCCAATCCTTGTGACAATAACGCGGTGGTCAATGAAGCGTATTGCGAAGACTCAGCCCAACCGGCTAACCAAGGGATCGCCCATAAACTCAACACGGCAAAAAGACTCGCAAAAACAGGCAATATAACCAAGGTATTGCGCAGCAACAGCAGCCGCTTGGCCAAAAGGCTACCAACACCAATCCCCAACAAAAATACCGCCAAAATAACCGCCAGCACATACTCAGTACGCAAAAGTATCATGCCAAACAAACGAGTCCAGGCAATTTCTAGCATCAAAGCTGCAGCACCCACACCCGCATAAGCCAAAT
Source organism: uncultured Chromatiaceae bacterium (assembly GCA_964421045.1). Classification (GTDB taxonomy): domain Bacteria; phylum Pseudomonadota; class Gammaproteobacteria; order JAADHS01; family JAADHS01; genus JAADHS01. Next base: position 46,178 of record CAYQVF010000013.1, on the reverse strand, counting down.
AACTCCCCCAATGACTCACCTGCCGTGCTGCTATACTTTTTACTGCGCCAGAACAAGTCACATGGCACTCAACCCGCCACGACAAAACCATAAAGGAGACAGCCAAGAAAAACCCCAGGGCAGCAATGCTATAGTTCGCAGCCAACCAACCCACGCTAGGCAGCAGCGCCAAAGGAATCAGCGCCCCCACCACCCCCCCTAGCGCATTCACCCCATAGAGGGTACCCAAGCTGATACGACTATTCGACAAAGCACGCAAAATTAATGGAAACCCCATACCAAGCAATGTCGCCGGCAGCATCAATAAAATCAGCGCAGCAATAAACTCGTATACATACCAAGCTTCTAACGTGAGGTCTCCGGCACGCAGTAAACCACCAGAAAAGTCAAACAGAAAGGGAATCGCAATTGCAAAAAGCGCAACACTGGCTTCTAACAAAGCAAGAAGAAAAAGAGGTTGCCAACTCAGCCGCCATCGCGCGCCAATTAAACTACCAGCACCCAGCCCCAACATAAAGGCGGCAACCGTAACCACGATGCCGAATATACTGACACCAAACTGCAATGCCAACATCCGAGCCCACAAGACCTGATAGGCAAGCGCAGTGACACCTGACACACAATAAAGAGCAACCACCACGCCTGACCAACGACGCATGACTTTATTCATAGGTTGACCACTTTTTACACCACCCAAGCGGCAATCAAAAACAGAAATTATTCCGTTAGGCTTTTCGATAACCTGAAAAAAATAATGATTATTATATTGAGGTCTACGAACGCACTATTCTTTAATTATTTAAAATGGATAAAACCAGACTATCGCCGTTACGGCATGAGCTAAAGACAAAAACACCGTCGCTCCAGCACAAACCATATGAGAAATGTAAAGTTGTTTACCAAATAACGCCATGCGAATACCGAGCGTGGCTGTGGCTAATATCAAAACAAGAAGCAAAATCCCCATAATAAACAAAATCTGGTGCTTTTGTTTATCCTCTATTTTGACGGCTTCACCAGGCTCTTTCAACACTTCAGTAAACACCCCAACCACCTCATGATCATTCGAACCACTATTGAGTTCTTGAGCTGAGAGCATGGGGGATAGCGCAAAAATAGTGACAACAATGAATAATAAAAAAACAAACTTGATACGGGCACTCATATTTTTATTTTTATTCCTTCGATACAACTTGGCATCTTCATCTTTTACCCCATAACGACGCTGTACTATCGCGTGCTTCTACAGGTTTTTTATCTGCCTGCGCTTGTTTAGACTTACCTGCGTAACGCCAATGCAAGATCGCCATTAATACAATTGGGATCAACACCATCGGCAACAAAAATACAAAAATAGCCCATGGCGTCTCAGGACTCACTCGTAGCCAGCGATAACTATCCGCTGCAAAGGCCTCGAAAGGCAAAAAAACCAGCCCAATAAATAAATAAATTATTTTCTCATTGATTTTTATATTCATCACATTCATTACTCCACATCATCTGACACACATCGGAAACCAAAAAAATCTGATGCCATTTGTGGCCAAGCAAAGCCTCGATGATAAGCCGAAGTTGAAAAGGGATCACCTTTCCAAGAACCACCCCGCATCACCTTATACTGCTCATCTTTCACGGACGCAAACTCCACCATCTTTTTGCCTCGATCACTCGCAGACTGAGGAATTTGCGCTACCTTAACCTTAAAAACCTCAGAAGCAGCCTCACTACCTTGATAAGGTTCAAAATTATCGACCGTCCACTCACTGACATTACCTGACATATCCATAACGCCATAAGGACTCGCTCCTTGTGGGAACTGAGTCACATCCGTCGTCGAGCCTATATTATAATAAGTATTCAAGCGTGCTGGCTCCATCCTGTTTCCCCACGGCCATCGTCGAGCATCTGTTCCGCGAGCGGCCTTTTCCCACTCAGCCTCTGAAGGCAAACGTTTTCCGGCCCACTTAGCATAAGCTGTCGCATTAGCCCAGGAAATCATAATCACAGGATGCAACACTTTGCCTGGCGGTATCCGCCCATTATCCCATTTTAAAGGGGGTCGATAGCCCGTCTCAGCAACAAAAAGTGCATATTGCGCATTCGTAACGGGATATTTATCTATTTTATAAGCTTGAGTGGTCACCTCATGTTCAGGGCCATTATAGTCATCTGATTTGGGGTTATTCGTACCCATCGTAAAAGATCCAGCAGGAATTGAAATCATGGAGTTCACTTCTGCCCATAATTCCGGTGTCAATAATGCGGTAGCACTTTCTACTGTATATGTTTTTATATCCTCCGGACCATATTCATGAATGGTCTGGCGAAACGTCTCTTCACCTGCAGCCCGATAGTAGGTTTCTTCTTTAGCTAAATCGATATTGGCTCGATGTCGCATATCTAACATACGATTAGAACCCAGCTCTAAAATATGTATCGTCCCACCGACCAAGGAGAGCACAATACACGTCACTAAAGTCGCACCTAAATAGCTACGACGACGCGCCATCTGCTCTGCTGTCAAAGGAACACGACGCTTGGAATGCATAGATGCTTTCATTGCCACATTTAACTCATGAAATTGACTTGCTATATGTCATCAAAACGTCTCTATCAAGTTCGGACAAGATAGTAATGACAAACTATTTATTATTTTTATGTTTGAAACTTGAATTTGCTTAAACACCAGACTGTTTTTGGTACTTTTTATGAAGCTTGCGTTTGTCTGAGCGGCCATATGTTTTTTTAACCATAACCTCACCAACAATACCACCAATACCTGCCGCCTCAACAGCAACGATGACGATTAAAATCCAATAGCCCAGAGGTAACAAACTAACGCCTGCAGGAAGTAAGGCTGGATTGGCAGATAACTCTATATAAGCCATACCATGCACGATTAAAGCCGGAAGATAAGCCAATAGCTTACCCCCCAAACCATAAATCAGTGAAACCACAAAACCACCAACAAAAGGAACCAGGATCAAAGCAACAACCCAAGTCGGATTGAAAGTCGATACACCGTAAAATACAGCTAAATTAACACCTAAAAACTGATCTCCAAAATGGATAACTCCAGCTCCGGCAAAAACAGCAACCGTTGCAAAAAAAACTGCAGTCATTTGATATTTTAATTTGTCACTCACAATAATAACCCCTTAGTGATCAGTCGGTTTATATGTTTTTCCTGTTAGTTTTTCATATTCCTTTTTTTTCACTTCTTCCAAATACCAATCTTCTACTTTTAGACTTGCCATGTAACTGGCAAGTATTTTTCTATCGGTTTCATCTAGGTGCGAGTAAGAGGGCATCCTGTATTTCAACTTTAATCTGGATGGCAGAATGTCTTGTGGGTTTTCAGCAGAAAAATAGTCAAAAAACCAGCCCTCCGTGCGCAGTGATCCTAGCCCATCCAATGGCGGAGAAGGTACACTCGCCGTCATATCACGTGTCCCCCATAGCGTATGACATTCCCTGCACTTCAGATCACGAATCAACTGAGAAGCTTGCTTTTGCACAAGGACATCTGCTGTTGTATAAAACGGAATTCCAGGATCTTCTTCCGTGTCACTCGCAACAATCCACCCCTTGTAAGCCACTAGCACCACTGCTAGAGCCGCTAATGACGCAAAAAATATTTTTTCACCTTTGCGCATGTTTAGCAGCTCGTGCTTCTGCTTTTTTCTTAAGCACCTTGTTTCTCAGTGCTTCCTGTTCTTCTGTCACTTTTTTGGCCTGCTGATAATCTTCATCTGACATTTTATCTTTATCAGTCTCATCAAACACTAAGTATTTTATATCTTCATCAAATTGAAAATTCTTCACTGCCCATCTTAAGAAAAAACCGGCACCAATCAATATGCCTGCCGCCGCTATCAACCATACGTAAATCGTCCAGCCGTCAGGTAAACTGTTGAAATAATCTGCCATTATCCTCTCCTATAATAAATAGCCATCAATCAGCTGCAAATATCCCATCCCTACTGCGATAAAAATACCTGCGATTAATGATCCAAACATAATTTTCTCGCCTAATTTCAGACTTCCATTTTTTGGAATATACAAATAAATAATAAATGCGAAGAAAATTAGAGACAAAATCAAAAAAACAAATATACCCTGACTATACTTCTGAGATCGTAAACCTTCGATGCTCATATCAATACCAAAAAGCATATCTTTTTCTGCTACAGCAACAATAGCAGTATCTCGAATATTACTCAGTGTCGCTGTTATCCAATCAGCGGTATATTCAGAATATCGGCCTAACATGGCTTCACTAGCTCTCCTCACTCGATCTTATAATAATAGGACAGTCAACTTAAGTGACTGTTCCGCGCCTGAGCTGACTTTTTGCCGAGTTAATTAAATAACCCATGCATTATACTCTACTTTGACTAGCATGAACTCCCAAAAAAAAAGCCGCTCTCAAGAGGGCGGCTCATGTGTTTGATTTTACGGCTTTTTATTATAAATACTTTAACTGCCGCTAATCATGCATCAGGTCGACAACAACCTAGTTAAATGCATCATCTGCTTCTTCTTTCTGGTGCTGCTCATAATAAGCATCTACGAAGAACATACCATATAAAGCAGGCAGAATAAAAACACCAACAATGATGGCTGCAAACACTCCAGGCGCATAATCAATATCGAACATAAGCTAATCTCCTATTTATTTCATAACCTTATGATGCTTTTGACATGTTAGGCTTACGTTTAAAGCTAGGCAAACGTTTAGTTATTAATGTTACAACTATCAAAAAATAAGTCACATAGAAAAGGTCAATAATCATACCTTTATCAAACCAAGGTTGCACACGTGCAGGTGAATTTGTTGGCTCACCAAAAAAATCACCGTTCACCGTTCTATTGCCTTCAAAATTAGCTAAAGCAATTTTATCGCCGACTATATTATAAAACGCCAAAGGATATTTTTTTGAAGTTTGCGCTTCACGTATCCCTGGAGCAATATTTTGAAGATCATCCCATGTAATAGGATGACGCTCCAACAAGCCAGGACCCCGAGGATCCGAAGCTGCAGCTAACTCTTTCATAGCAAAGGCAGTCAGATACTTCATTTTCTCCTCATCCGTTGCTAGGTTCTGAACCGCTGCAGAGTCCATCTCATTCACCATTGGAACATAATGCTCAGCATTGGGTCGCTGCCCCCAAATTGGCATCGTGATCATAAATGCAGTCAAAATGATCAAAGCAATCAAATAAGTAAAAGGCAAAGGGAGGCGGTTGTTGCCCTCCCATAACCCGCCATGCTTTTCTGATTCCCATTGGCGCAACATAGCGTCGGATTCTTCCTCGCTAGCCATTTCATGTAGTGGTTTATCAAATTTCCAACCCATCTTTAATTCCCCCTTCTATCTTAAGCTCATCAAGACCCAGTCGATCAAAGCCCGAGCTTCCGATTCTGGTGCATATTCAGGAACTTCTGGCGGATGAACCGTCTTTCCTGAGACATAATCGTTATACTCGGCACGCCATTTTGAAAAATCGATCGCCTTACCATTCGCATCCGTCTTACCCCATAGATAATCGAATCGAGGCATGATCGAATTTGGCTGAACCAAACGAGGATTAAAAAAGTGCATAGTCATCCATTCTTTAGATGAGTTACGCGCGGCCACATGCAAAAGATCAGGTGCTTTACGATCAGAGCCAAACGCCGTTGGCATTTCACCATTAAAATCGCCCAAGAAAGGAGGCGTACCAAATACTTGCCAATCCTGAGTATGCTCAGGCAACAAGGTATGACACCACCAACAACCCTCAGTAATATAAACTGTTTTACCACGACCGATCAGATATTGACTCTCTGCACCTGCAGTATTCAATACTGCCTCAGCAGTCCAACCATTATTAACAGTCGCATTACTGACATAATGCCATTCCTCTCCATCAATATCAGTTGCTTCGATGGTAAAAACAACCGGATCGTCATCATTAGCTTGATCAATCTTACCTTTTTCGATACTTAGCTTACCTACTGTAGGCCCCATATTTGTAGGGTGACGTACCCCTGCTGATAAAGGCGCACCCGCATCATAAACATAAGCACGAATCGGCGGATCAATCGCCTCACCTGTTTTTGGATCCTTATTGAGCACCACAGTAATCGGCTTACCCGCACCACGAACTAATGGATCTTCATAACTAAAACCAATGACACGGCCATTCGATAACGTTTTATCTAAACCAACCCAAGTTGAGTCACCCGAACGAAAGTCAAAGCTGGGGAAAAACAGTGTTATACACATTGACAAACCCAGCATCCCCCCGATACCAGCCGCCCCTAATTTGTGTTTTTGAAATTGTCCTGCCACTTCAAAACCTCCTCCCAATTTCTTTAGCTCCCCCCCCCCGACACAGAGGTCGGAGGGTATTGAGCCGTTTCCTCCTAATTAAGCTTCTAAATATTATGTCGCTTAATAGTTGGCATAAGTCTTACTACAGTCAGTTGAATACACTCTATTATTAACGTTCGTACGCCAACTCATGAGAATAACGTCCTTTTGGAAGAACTGTACCTTCACGAGCAGTCATCCACATGTTATACAACCAAACTAAGTTGCCAGTGAACACCATTGTTCCACCCACCCAGCGAGCTATCATGTATGGATGTTCCGCAACAACAACATCAATATAGGGCACTTCATATACTTTTCCTGCACCTTGTATTAAACCAGCAATCGTCATTGAGATCCAATAAATACAGAAACCAACGATATAGAACCAGTAATGGAAATTAGCCAAGGCCAAAGAGTAAAGCTTACGACGTAGCATCTGTTGTAAACCAAAGTAGACTGCTGCAATCTCTAGCGCGGTTGACATACCAAGCAAAGCCAAATGCGCATGAGCCACGATCCAACCTGTACCATGAACATACCAGTTAATTGCACGCGTTTGCTGAAAGCCACCTTGCATGTTCAACGGAATAGCCAGAAGCACACCGGTCACAGAGAATTTAATTTCAATATTCTCAACGAACATACTCCATCTGCCCTTCATAGTAAGAAGAATATTCGCAACAAACGCAACCGCTGGAATCAAGATCAATACCCCTTCAACAGAAGCAAACGACTTGAGCCATTCAGGCAAGGGCGCTGACAGCAAGTGATGTGACGCTGGAGTTGAATAAAAAGCAATGATGGCCCAGAAATGCAAGTGACCTATACGATGAGAGTAAAGCGGATTACCCGTCAACTTAGGGATAGTATAGTAAGCGATCGCAGCTGCAACCGGCGTAATCCACAACCCTAGTACGTTATGAGCAAACCAAAAAGTTAAGTAGCCTTCAGTCAACCCAGTCAAGTTGAACAGCTCTGGCGCCTGACCCACTATAAAAGTGACCATAACCATAAAGGTACACGCACCGAAAAACCAGTTAGTGATATAAATACCTTGGGTACGACGATGAGCAATAGTCATCCATACATTGATCCCTAACGGCAACAAAACAGCAACAAGAACAACCAGATCCACCGGCCAAATTAAATCAGAATACTCACGACCTGAAGTGATGCCAATCCATAATAAGAATAGACCTAAGCTCAAACCGATATTCCATAAAAAACAATTCCAAAGACCTAACTTCTCAGACCACAGCTTGGTATTACCCAAAGCTGGCGTCATGTACATCATGGTCATCGCGAATGCCATTGAGATCCAGCCTAAAATTACGGCTAGAACATGTACTTGGCGCATATGGCCAAACGCAAACATTTCTGTACCCGTAACGAAGTCTGGAAACGCCAATTTGGCTGCATTGAAAGAGCCTAAACCCGTTCCAACCACAAACCAAAATATTGCCGAATATCCGAAGAATATCGTCGCCGAACCTGGCGGAATATCCTCTTCCTTTGCAAACAAAAGTTTCAGTAACATATTTTTCCTCTCCTCCACAAACTCGCGAAGCTTATTACTTTAAGACATAGCCCCTAAGCGAACCCCTAAATTATCTTACTCTTCCATCTTGTTTAGGAGATACCACGAGAACCACATGCTCGAGAAAGCGAGCGTAATACCACACGCACCAGCAAAAGTTGCCATCTAGAACCCCTCCCTACTTTAAAATTTAAGTATAAAAATCACCGTACATGCAAAGACTTTAGAATGCTTTGCTTTCTCCACGCGCTTCTAATGCACCATGACGCGACCATGCTAACCAACAAATAATTGTAAATGCTGCACCGAAAACTAGCATCATTACGTCAATGAAGCCTGCAAAAGTGACTGGATTGTAGGCTTCTGCACCCCAACCCCCCCAACTTTCAAAAGGCCCTCGCCCAACAGCGCACATTACTGCTGCCCCAAACACAGAACCGTTGCCCATTCCAGTCGTAAACGCTGGAATAATCCCGGCCATAAAGGTATTACCGATACTTAACTTATTTGTCATAGCATCCCTCCCCAATTGGTTGAAAGAACAATCGCACTAGTGCGACACTAAACCAAAAAATGCTGCGAAGCTAGAACTTAAGTAAACCTAAGAACTAGACATTTATTCACTATACATGGCAAGCAAACAAGCTGCAAACCATTGCACAGCTAACTCCACCTTAAAACTAACCATTACCTACTTGCAAAGGCAGCCTTGATAGTCCCGTATGCTGACACAGGCTGTATCGCAAGGTCAAGGTGTTATTAAGATAAAAGAGCTAATTATTTAACCTCGTATCAAAATAACTCAGGCAATGACTCAAACGAACCTGAATGGATCCAGATTTACAGCACAAACTTTAGCTTAGCGAACCCGCATTTAACTCTAACAGGTATTTTTTAGGCCGTCACGCTTACCGACGAACAATTAATATATAATCAGAAATAAAACCTAGGGGAAAATGAAGTATTGAACAGCTTGTACTCAAACAAAGAAACAGCAACAATAGACACGAAGTAATGACAAAAAATAAAAAGCAGGAATGAATCAATGAAAGAAGGTTTAAAAGAGATTTTGCTCTACGGACTGGTCTCAATTAGCTCTCTCTGTATACTCGCTTACACAGTCCATATGTTTGTTGGGGGGCTAGTCGAAAAGGAAACAGAGCGGCTCATTATGGGCGGTGTTGTACTGACGGCCGCAACAGCTATGGTTTTTATGGTTAGAGACGTACTGAGAGTACGCCGCAACAAGCTAGACAACCGCACCAACGGGCAGCAGTCAAAGTAAAACCGCCTACAGACTCACATTCGCCGCAACCTTACCCATAAACCCTTAAGAAATCGCGCATATCTTTAAACTCCGCTTCACTTTCAAACTGCCCTTTATGAAATACGAATTGCTGCTTTTTACCTCTTAGGTCAAACCCCGTTAACGCGAAGCTTTTCCCTACCATATCCGGAAAATACCTGACCCCTTTAACCAACTCAGAAGTCAAGCCACTGCGTAGCTGTAACGCAACACGCTGCTTATTAGCATCAATGGAGATAGCAGCTGAAGGTAATATCATCATGCGCGTCTTAAGAATTCGGTTGGCTCCCGTCAAAAAAAAGAACGTTGCCATAAATACGATAGGGTACGCCCAATTTCTATCCGACGTGAACCACATCTGAAAACCGATCGACAATAAAAAAACGACCGTTGGCACATACAATGCCAAGTCCCACCACATTCCTTTTTTATCTTGTACTAAAACGCTTTTTTTTTCTTTTGCCATAAATCTTTACCACACAACTCAACCTTAACCCTGCTCTATGTCCACAGCCAGCGCACCATCTATAACTGCCGTTAACTCATTATAAAGCATGCGCCCCGCACGTTTAAACTGAACAACCCGATCCGCGCCAATAACAAAAGTCCAGGGATCTCCGCGCACATCAAACGAAATAAATGCTTCTGGATTATAATATTGATCCATATGAATGAATAACACTTCACCCTCATATTTTGTCATCAGCGCTTTCAACATCTGCAACTGCTTATCACATACGGTGCAATGCCCTGGCGTCGCAAATTCAACTAAAATAGGCTTTCCCATCGCCAGCGCATCTTTAATAGAGTGCTGATACATCCGTTCATCAGGATAGCGATAACTGGTAATCCGACTAAAATCCCCCCCCACATCCGCCAGGGTTTTTGTTTCAATTTCTGGTGCAACAGCCCCCACTCTCAAAGCACCATCAGGCGGCAACAAACACCCAACAGTTAAAAACAGACAACTAACAACCACCCACAACCGCACAATAACATTTCTAGACATTACTCTTCTCCCAGCCTTTACATGTGCGGAATATATTAAACGCCCATATAAAATTTGCTAACAAAACTAACGTACCAAATATCCCCATAGTCGCTAACAAAGGCGCAACCACGGCCTCGGCGGATTGTCCTTCGGCCACTGTACTGCCTGCCACACCCGCAATGGTAAAAAACACCACCATACCAATCAAACCAACATTATGCACCCAAAAGTGAACCTTCACCAAAGTCAAACTAAATATAGGACGCTGCACTATTCTTGGAATAATATAATAAACTGACGCAAAAATAGCCATTTCAACCCAACCCAGCAAGTTAACATGGGTATGCGCCCTAACTATCAAGCGTCCATGCGAAGTATGATCAACAAAGTGACGGAATTCCGCTATACCACCCATCATAGCTCCCCATGAAAAGCCAATGATACTGTAAATAACACAGGCATAAACAAACCAGAGCATGTAACGCCGATAAACGACTTCTTGAGGATGCTCCCACGACTTATTCATTATGGCGCAGCCTCATCGCTATTTTTCTGATCTTTTTCACGGATGTCCTCAAACCTTTCTTTCCAGTCTGCAGGCGCCCATGACTTAACCATATTATCAACAAATTCTGATCGCTCTGGTGGTGGCACCTTAGCGACCGATGATCCCGCGATGGCTTTTAGCTCGGACAAAAACACGGCCAGCAAATGCCTCTCTTCCGCAGGGAGTCTTTCGACAAACTGAGCTTCTTTTTGCGGGCCATGATCAATCGTAACCGCGCCATAAACTGCTTCTGGATTGGTCAAAAATGCCTCTAGACGAACGGCGTCATATTTGGAGCCAATTCCGTCCAAGATCAAGCCCATACTGGTACCCATGCGCATCGCTCGATGGCAAGCATTACAATTATATTTCTTATAGAGCGTGTGACCTAACTTCCCATCTTCAGACAAGTTAAAAAATGTTGTTTGCACAAACATCGGTTTTTCTGAAGTTAACCGTACCGCCTCAAGCACAATATATCCAATCATAGCCAGCACAAAAAAGGCGCCAAAAACGGTCAATAGAATTTTTTCACCAGACTTTAAAGGTTGCTTTTTCATTGTCTTCAATGTCAATTGTATAAAGAAATAAATGCGTTAAGCGCAACACATAAGAACTTTTTTATTCAGTAAGAAAAAAGCGAGCTTAAAGCCCGCTTTTCCTTAAATCAGATATTATTTTTTACGTAGCTACACGTAGCACTACCAAACACCCTGTTAATCATAAGGTGTATAGAAATTGCCATCGGAGTACGGGCTTGCATTCGTCAGATAGGTAGCTGCATTTTTAATATCATCATCTGACATTTTTTGGGCAACTTTTTGCATTTGACTCATTGGATCATTTGTTCTCGTACCATCACGCCAGTTTTTCAACTGATTCACCAAATAAGTATAACGCTGCAGACCAATAATGGGATAAACCGGTGGCGCACCCCGACCCGAATAGCCATGACATGATTTACATGCCGATAACTCAGGACTACCGAACTCCACAATCCCTTTACCAAAATGTGATTTCCCGACTTCCGTACCACCTTCAGCAACGGCCTTAAGATCTGACCCTTTAAAATCTATTTTCTTTTGCGCCAGATAGGTTGCCACGTCACGACGATCTTGCTTACTTAAACCTTTCGCATTCGCATTCATAACGAACATCGTATTGTCTGTACGCGCATCAGAAGCATAGTCCTCTAGCTGCTTCAGCAAAAAGCTAAACCACTGACCCGACAAACGAGGTGTCGCCAAATTGTCATCACCGCTCCCATCCGCGCCATGACATGAATTACATGCCGGCACATCCCCCTTACCGTTTTCAAAAATACTCTGCCCACTAGCGACGTTACCATCACCTTTTGGAAATTGTGCAGATGCGACTGCGCCAGTTGCAAACACGCCTGTTATAAACGCTACAGCCGACACTGAAATCAAATACTTACGCATTTCAAGACCCCCTCCCGAATTAAAATTCCCCAAACTACCAACTCGAACGAAACGGTTTTTTCATCAAACGAACTTCAAAAATAAACCCCGCCTAACATTACCGCTTGCTATGCACTAGCCCTTCTCTGGCAGCACTAACGATGTCAATAGATTTTCCTCCCATCCTCTCAAAAGAGATGATGTTTTTTTCAACATTCCACTTTAAATAAACTAAGAATTCATTTTTAACATTAAGGCTGCTAAACCAAATGCAAGAACAAACCACAAAAGATAAAGTATTGCTACTTCATTTGTATGTAACATATTTCAAAGCTCCTTAGTTATGTAGCAGTTTTGGTTTTAAGCTCTATTTGCCGACGCTTTATAAGCCAAATCTACCGACCCCAGCATATCAACCTCAAGCGATCATTTAATTTAACGAACACCCATATCGAACATTTTTAACACGACACAACCCATAAGTTCAAGTACTATATTTAAAAAACCAAGGAAACCTTAAAATTTTCAGCTTTTCCCCGAGCAATCTAAACCACATTTCAAAGCGCTTGAACCTATTCAATTATTAATTATCTCTGTTTTACACGCCAAACCAAGACCATTGCTTAGCCCAACGCATATTGATAGTATAGTAATCCCGGCTTATGATAGAAAGCAAATTTTTTACCATGCTCGTTTTTTTATCCATTAAACAACATGCTATAAAAACCGTTTGATCCTGCCTAGAAGAACTTAGCACGAATAACATGATAGCTATACCTACACACTATTACAGTTACAACACTTCCCATAAATGATAGCCCTAGGTCACTAAGCACACGGACTCCATACCTCCTTGACATAAATCATCTTATAAATTGTGCAATATCCAACATCACCCATTTAAGATCCTCGGGACACACTTAAGATTTATCGATAAGCCTGCCAATAGCAAACATTTTCATATATCATATTGCAAGCTAACAAACTCACGAATAAAACAACAATAATAAACGGTCGCTGGCCAGTTTTTCTATAACGCACTGGAAATTTAAAGAATCAATCTTATGATACTGCCTATTTCAAGACGCTATTACGTCCTTGCTGCACTTGTTGTATGGGGCGCTGCCATACTTTCTTTTGGCCTGCTGCGCTTTAATACCATCGGTATAGAAGAAGGTGCAGCCAAAGATTTATTGATGCTATGGTCTGTTGTAGACAAAATAGCAAGCCCTGTAGGCACTTTTGGTACACCAGATTTACGCACACTTTTACTGCTCCCGGTCACACTTTATTGGTCTGGGAGTATTATTGCCGCCAAAGTATTCACGATGATAGTTATGTTTGGCGCGGTTTTTTTGCTATTCCAATGGCGCACCAAAGATAATAATGAAAACCAGGAGGCGGCGCTTCTAGCTTCAGCATTGTTGCTGATTTTACCGCTAACGATCACGCAAATCGACATCATGAGTACGGCGCCTTACCTCTTACTTATGTTTGCATTTGCCCACTGGTTACACGGCACTTATTCGGAGAAAGGCCGCCACTTAGGGGGGTGGTATTTCACTCAACTTTTCACTGTAATGATTGCAGTCAGCCTGCACCCTGCCGCATTAGCCTACCCTCTTGCACTGGCTTGGCACTGGCACAGAAATAAAAACGAAAATCAGATACACAAGACAAAGTCTGTCCTTATCGGTACATTGATGGTGACAACTTTAATCATTTCTTTCAGAATGGGATGGCAAGATGGCTTGGCATGGATGAGCAATCCGATACAAACGCTGTCTGATGCTTTTGCTAACGGTCTTACCGGCGTTGGAGAACCCGCTTCGATCACTATAGGCTTAATTATTATAACATTGATGGCCTGCATCCTTTATCGAGACCGACAACGCATCGCAACCGATTTTTTAACCACTCTTTTAGCTTTAGGGTTGATTATTGGCCTCGTTGCTGCAGATGGAACCTGGGCACTGCTTGCATATACCCTACTACTTTACCGAGGCATCCCCATTCTCATTGAACTCAACCAAAAAATAAAATCGGAATCGCTAATAGGCCAACGTGGCCTTGTTATCGTGATAACGTTCCTTCTCGCCACAACATTTATGCTGGTTAATAAAGCTTATGTACATAACCATACCATGGAACTTTATTCAGCTCGAGATACACTGATCAATACCTTATGTCTCGATCATTCTCCTGATGCTGACGACAAAGAAACCCCCTTCGTCGTTGCCAGCCAATGGCCCGCACAAACCATGCTCAACTGTCGTGGCGTGGTATTTCCCTTACCTAAGGCTGCGGCAGATGGCTCCACTTTGGCAAAAAATATTAAAGGAATCACTCATCTAGTTTTTGATCACAATAAAGAAAGCAACAAAGCCTTGGCGGCCAACATTGCCGAGTTAAGCGGCACAGCACAAACAGTCGTGCTACAAACAGGCGGTGTCGTTATCAGTATACGCCAACCTGAAATCAGCAGCACACCAGAAAAAAACTTGAAGAACTAAAAGGTTAGCGCTGACACTTCGCACAATAAAACGTAGCACGACCACTTTGCCGACAAGATTTGACCGGGCTCGCACACTGCGAACAAGGCAATCCCGCTCGCCCATACACCCTTAGTGCAAACTTAAAATAACCTGGCTTACCGTCCCCGCCAACAAAATCACGTAATGTTGTGCCACCCGCTGCGATGGCTTCTTCAAGTACTTTTTTAATTTCATCAACCAAAATATGATAACGTTGCTTTGAGGTTCGATCAGCGGCACGAAGAGGATGAATACCAGCACGAAACAAAGATTCACTGGCATAAATATTACCCACGCCCAAAACCACTTGATTATTCATAATAAACGGCTTTATGGCTAATGTACGACGACGCGACTGAGCATAAAGATAGTCCGCATCAAACTGCTCAGATAACGGCTCCACGCCCATGCGAGAGAATAATTTGTGCTGTTCTACAGGCTCCTCTGCCCACAAAAATAAACCAAATCGACGCGGGTCACAATAGCGCAGACAACAGCCATTCGTTAACAAAACATCAATATGGTCATGCAAGCCCGGCTCTTCTTGTAACGAGGAGAGGCGCAGTGATCCCGACATACCAAGATGAATAACTATCGCGCCACCTTGACACAACAAAACAATATATTTGCCTTTGCGAAAGACTTTTTGTACCACCAACCCGACTAAGATTCCTTTTAAATTTTGATCTACAAGATAGCGCAATCTCGCATTCCTAACGATAACATCGGCAATAGTTTGACTGACTAAATATTTCTCTATACCACGACAAGTTGTCTCTACTTCGGGCAGCTCTGGCATTATTTTTTCCTATACGATCCGTCATACATGCTTTATTATACGCTCGTCATGAATTCTATTTTTCTGGGTATTGATACTGGCGGCACCTTTACTGATTTTATGTTATACGATGGCTCGTCCATTCGTATTCACAAATGCTTATCCACCCCCCAGGAACCAGAAAAGGCGATTCTTGCGGGCATTAAAGAACTCGGCATTTCACCTGAATATCTCACCATCATCCACGGATCAACTGTCGCCACCAATACGGTATTAGAGAACAAAGGGGTTCGTACGGTATTTATTAGCAATCATGGCATGCGCGACATTTTAAGCATTGGTCGCCAACAACGTAAAGCTTTGTACGATTTACAACCTAAAAAAATACCCCCCCCAGTTGCACGTGAACTCTGCCTGGAAACAGGAGGACGGCTAGACGCGCAAGGTGCCATTATCGAACCCTTAAGCACAGAACAACTACAACATTTGAATATGAGAATTGAGCAACTGGCTCCGCAAGCAGTCGCTATCAATTTATTATTCTCTTTTCTTGATGATCGATTTGAAAAAGCCATTGCATCCATTGTTCCTCAAGGTATTTTCATATCCCGGTCGTCACAAATTCTGCCCGAATACAAAGAATATGAACGCGCCAGCACCACTTGGTTAAACGCCAGTGTTGGCCCTATCGTTGAACGTTATTTATCCAAACTCAGCACTGCACTGCCCCAATCTAACCTGACCATAATGCAAAGTTCAGGCGGAACAATCGCGGCAAAACAGGCCGCTCAATATGCCGTACATATGTTGCTCTCAGGCCCTGCTGGCGGTATTGCTGCGGCACAATTTATAGCGCAACAAAGCCAGAGACACAAATTATTAAGTTTCGATATGGGCGGAACCTCAACCGATGTTTCCCTGATCGACGGCGAAATACAACTCACTTCGGAAAACCAGATCAACGGCTATCCCGTCGGCATCCCGATGATCGATATTCATACGATTGGCGCTGGCGGTGGCTCCCTGGCTTATGTTGACGAAGGAGGTTTACTCCATGTTGGCCCCCAGTCTGCCGGAGCGGAGCCTGGACCGGCCTGTTACCAGCAAGGCGGTAGCATCGCCACCGTTACCGATGCTAATGTCGTTCTAGGCCGCATCCCCGCTGAAACACGCCTTGGTGGACGTATGCCAATAAATGTTGAGGCAGCACGTAAAGCGATTAATCGCTGTGCACAACAACTAAAACTGTCTATAGAAGACACCGCCTTAGGCATTATACAAGTCGCTAACGAGCATATGGCACGGGCATTGCGCGTCATCTCCGTACAACGAGGCCTTAACCCCAATCATTTTACTTTGGTCTCATTTGGCGGTGCCGGTGGATTGCATGTCTGCGCGCTGGCCGATGCTTTAGCGATGCAGCAAGCACTTATTCCTTTACACAGCGGCGTACTTTCAGCACTCGGCATGTTAGTCGCGCCACGGACACGTCATCTTTCGCGTACCGCACCCGGTTTAATTGATCAATACCAGAAAGCAGAAATAGAAAATATATTCCAGGATATGGAAACTGAGGGTCAATACGCGCTGAAGAATGAAGGCATACCAAACCAGGATATCACTTTAACTCGAACCGTTGATTTGCGCTACTTAGGCCAGTCATACACGCTTTCTGTACCATGGAAAGCCTTGGCGAGCACACGCTCAGATTTTCATCAAGCACATCAAACTTGTTACGGTCATCAACTGGCTCGGCCTGTAGAAGTCGTCACCTTCAGAGTCTCAGCAAAAGGGCCCGCACCAGACATCGCAACGACATCACCAACTATAACGTCACCTTTCAACAAAACAACCGTCGCGGTACACGGAATCAATGAAGCTGTGCCAGTATGGTTACGAAATGCCATCCCTGTAAATACCTCATTAAGCGGCCCCTTACTCGTCAGTGAAAGCACGTCAACCAGCTATATCGCACCGGGTTGGCGGGTTGAAAAAGACCAGACAGGAAATTTATTACTCGACAAAAACGTCTAATTCTAACCACAATATCGCATCGATTAAACCAAATATAACGAAGCCAGCCCTAAGAAAACAAAAAAACCCACGGCATCGGTCACTGCAGTCAATAATACTGAACCGCCTAATGCGGGATCGGCACCCAGTCGGCTCATGACCAAGGGAATCGCCGCTCCGGCAAAAGCACCGACAAGCAAATTGATAATAATAGCCAAAGCAATAACCAGACCCAGGTTACGATCTTCGAACCAAAACACGGCGATAGCGGCAATGACAATGGACCATAACAAGCCATTCATCAAACCAACGCACAATTCTTTTGACATCAGTTTGAGCGCATTGGATTGACCAATTTGGCCTAAGGCCATCCCCCGCACGACGATGGTTAATGTCTGGCTGCCTGCAATCCCCCCCATGCTCGCCACAATGGGCATCAACACCGCCAGAGCAACCAGCCGTTCAATGGTGGTTTCAAATAGGCCAATGACCCAGGATGCCACCAATACGGTCAGTAAATTAACCCCCAGCCAGATTCCGCGCCGTCGTGCCGTCACGGTAACAGGACCAAACACATCAGCTTCTTCCTGCACACCCGATAAATTCATGAGCGATTGATCCGCTTCATCCCGAATCACATCAACGACATCATCAATGGTAATACGCCCAACTAACTTCCCTGCTGCATCGACAACAGGCGCAGAAACTAAGTCCCGATGTTCAAACAAAACCGCAACGTCAGCATCTAAAGCCGTCACTTGAATCACGGATGGCTCCGTCATCATCACATCGGCCACTTGTAATTGTGGCGATTTAATCAATAAATCTGTAATTGATAACAATCCAAAATAGCGATCATCCCGGTCAACAACAATCAGACTGTCGGTCATATCGGGCACACTGCCACGTAAGCGTAAGTATCTCAAAACCACATCCAGAGACACATCAGGGCGAACCGTCACGGCATCAGTATTCATGAGCCCACCAGCGGTATCTTCCGGGTAAGACAACACCGATTCCAGGCGACGCCGATCCTGAAAGTCCATGGACTGTAATAACTCTGTCGTAACAGAGTCAGGCAAATCGGGTAGAATATCTGCCAAATCATCTGTTTCTAAATGTCCTGTTGCGATAATGAGCTCTGCATGCTGCATCTCGCGAATAAAATCAGCCCGCAAGTCATCATTCACTTCGAGCAGGACATCCCCTCCCTGATCAGGCTCCACCATACTCCACGCAATATTTCTTTCGTTTACTGGCAAGGACTCCAGGAGCAAGGCAATTTCTGCTGAATGTAATTCTTTGAGCTGCGCACGAGCTGAGCTATAGTCTTTCGTGTGCAGTTTTTTACGAAATATCTTTAAGCGTTTTTGGCTCTTTTCATTTTCAATCATGGTTTATACTAAGCATCAGCTCATGAATAGCACTATGCTCACCATGCTCTAACACTTTGATAACCTGCTCTCTTAAATTCGCAACATGACTTTTTTGAATATGTTGCTTCACCTCAAGTAAAAAAGCGGGATGCATACTAAATTCACGCAAGCCCAAGCCCAAAAGCAAACGGGTATAACGCACATCGCCGGCCATTTCACCACACATTGATATCGGAATACTGGTTTCTTTACCCGCCTCAATCACCATATGGATTAAGCGCAACACCCCAATATGTAAGGGATCATATAAATAATTAACGCTATCATCGATGCGATCAGCAGCCACCGTATACTGAATCAAGTCATTCGTTCCAATCGACATGAAGTCGAGATGTCGCGCAAAAACATTAGCTGCCAGAGCCACGGCTGGAACTTCAACCATCCCCCCTATCGGCAAATTTTCGACGAAAGCATGGCCTTCGTTGGTTAATTCTTGTTTAATCTCTACCAGCAAAGCCTTAACCTGAGACAGCTCATGCAAAGTACTCAACATAGGCAGCATCAAACGAACCTTCCCATAGACCGAGGCTCTGAGGATGGCACGGAGCTGGCTACGAAAAATAGATATTTCTTTTAAACATAGACGCAAACCTCTCAAGCTTAGAGCTGGATTCATAATCACATCATTTTGCTGAATACTGGCGACAGATTTTTCCCCACCAATATCCAAAGTTCGAATGACGACGGGTGCGCCATCGGCGGCTTCGACAAGCTGACGGTAAATCACCAGCTGCTGCTCTTCGCTTGGTAAGTCATCCCCATTCATATACAACATTTCAGTGCGATACAAACCAACGCCATCGGCTCTAACATCACGTATCGCAGCAAAATCTCCCGGTAATTCAACATTAGCGCGAAGACTGATTTTTATATTATCTTGCGATATAGCAGGTTGTAATTTCAACTGCTTTAATTGACGAATCAAACCACTCTGCTTGCCGCAAAGAGCATGATAAAAAGTGATCAAATTTTGATCTGCACTGGCTAAAACAACCCCTTGCCGACCGTCTACAATCAGCTCTTCCCCTGAAACCAAAGTGGTTCGGGCATTATGCACCCCCACTATGGCGGGTATGCTCAGACTTCGCGCCAAAATGGCCGTATGTGACGTGGTCCCACCATATTCCGTAATAAACGCCGCAATATTTTGATTTTTCATCAACACAATCTCTGCCGGAGACAAATCATCCGCCAAGATGATCATGCCACGTAATGAATCTGGTGATAAATTAACGGCATTATCTGTTCGTTTGAGCAAAATTCTGAGAACTCGATTAACAACAAAATCCACATCATCACGCCGGGTACGCAAATAATCATCACTCATTTGCTCAAACACCGCCACCAAAGCATCACGCTGCAGCTTCAACGCCCAGTCCGCATTGCAAGCACGCTCGCGAATAATATCGATCGGTATACGTGCCAAGGCATCATCTTTCAACATCAGCAAGTGGGTGGTGATAAATGACTTGATATTCCCTTGAGTACTCTCAGGAATTTGTTTCAACACAGAGTGAAGTTGCTGCTCTGCTTGAGCGATGGCCTCTTTGAATCGTTGAATTTCTTGCTCAATCTTACTTTCACTAATAGAATATTCAGTGACGTTAATTTCATCGCGAGACAAAACGTAAGCCTTGCCAATAGCAACACCTCTGGAAACGCCCAAGCCGTAGAGTGCTAGTGTCATAACAAAACTCTATTCATTTTCCTCAAAACGATTATTTATCAATGCTACGATATTGTCTATTGCCGCCACTTCATCGTCACCCTCAACCACCAGTTCTAAGACACTACCTTTAGCAGCAGCAAGCATCATCACGCCCATGATACTTTTACCATTGACCACACGCTCGCCTTTTACCAGTTGTACGTCACTTTTATAAGCCGACGCAGTAGTGACCAATTTGGCCGCCGCTCGCGCATGCAAACCCAGTTTATTTATTATTTTTATTTGCTGACGAATCATATTTTAAGCATCACGTTGCCAGGACAAAACACCGTCTCTCCCACCCTCAACAACTTTATTCAATAGCTTATCCAGGGTTAAGTGTGAATAATTAAATAAACGAATCAACATCGGAAGATTCAATCCAGCAATCGTTTTTACTCGCACATCATTTAATAATAAATTTGCAATATTACTGGGTGTCGAACCATACATGTCGGTCAATACCAGAACGCCACTGCCACAATCCACGTCGTCGATCAAACTCCGCGCTATTTTCAGCACATCCTGCGGATCATCTGATTGCTTGACACCAATCGCTACGGCATTCAATGGACACATCCCTAAAGTAGAGGTTGCGGCCTCCAGCAATGCCATACCTACATCGTCGTGGGTAATCAATAATACAGCAACCGTCATGACAATTCGCGATGCCTCACCACCAGATCATTGTGCTTTTTACGAAAAATTTGTGCCATTTTTTCAACACAATAAACGGAACGATGCTGCCCCCCCGTACACCCTATCGCTATCGTCATATAACTGCGATTTTGCGCTTGATAATGCGGTAACCATTTGGCCAGGTAAGCACCCAAATCATCTAACATATCCTGAACCAGAATTTGGGATTCCAGAAAATGAATCACATCCTGATCACGCCCCGTTTGATCTCTTAGTTGCGGATCCCAATGTGGGTTTGGTAAGCAACGAACATCAAAAATAATATCTGCATCCGCAGGCATTCCATTTTTATAACCAAAAGACAAAAATAAAATCGACAGCGCCTGAGATTTTTGATGTCTAAGCCGCTCGCTAATCAGTTCCCGCAATTGATGCACATTAGTCATACCTGTATCAATATGCCAATTTGCAGTACTTGATAAAGAACTTAACAAGACACGTTCCGCTCGAATCGCCTCAAATAAGGGAACATCGACTCCAGTTAAAGGGTGACGCCGCCGTGTTTCATTGAATCGCTTAAGCAGTATAGATTCTTCCGCATCAAGAAATATAATTTCATGCTCAATACCCATTTTTTTGATAGCATCAAGCATATCTTGGATTTGTGAGAAGTCACCGCCCAGGGTTCGTGCATCAATCCCTACTGCAGCATAATCATAGACCTGCTGTGCTGGACTCACCATTTGCCTAGCAAATACGGGCAACATTGCAATAGGAAGGTTGTCGATACAATACAAGCCCAAATCTTCTAATGCTTGCAAAGCAATAGACTTGCCCGCACCCGATGTTCCGCTGACTATAATCAGTTTCATTCTTTGCCTTGCACAATAAAGCGGCGCTGTCGTTCAATGAATTTGTCGCTGCCATTATAGCCTCGCAACAGTAACAAATGATTACGCACCGCTCCTTCCACTAAAACCGCCATATTACTACCCATAATGACAGGTACCGTAATTTCGGGTACATCAATATCGAAGACCATACGCAGTTGACGCTCTCCCTGAATGCGATCCAATTGGATCACTTCGCCATCGCTCATTCTTTTCAAGCTAATCACAAGACGCAAAGTCTCTTCTGTTTTTATAGCATTATCACCAAACATGGCACGAACATCGAGTATACCCAAACCCCGCACTTCTAAAAAATCGCGCAAAGGATCTGGACAATGCCCAACAACAACATCAGGCGACTGCTTATAAAATTCAGGCGCATCATCCGCAATCAATCGGTGGCCTCGCGTAATCAACTCTAACGCAAGTTCACTTTTGCCGACCCCACTGGGACCCGAAATCAACACACCAATCCCCATGACTTCCATGAACACGCCGTGCAAAGTGTCACGTTTTACACTGCACGCAGCTAAATAGTAGCGTAAATATTCGACCACAAACTCGGCACAAAGCGCAGAAACAAACAATGGAGTGGCACTGTGTTGCGCCTCATGCAACAGCTCATCGGGCACCTTTTTGTTATCACAAATGACAATACAGACTGGCGCATTGGCAAAAAGATTTGAAATCGTATCCGTACTCGAGTTTTTACCTAAACCAGATAAAAATTCAAGCTCTTCGACACCCAGCACTTGAACTTGATTGTGCCTGATCAGATTAAGATAACCAACAAATGAACTCCCAGCAGCATCCCCTTTTATGGAGGACATCAGGGTTCGGCCATGTCCCGCTTCTCCTGCGCACCATTGCAGTTTCAGTTTATCACTAAGCGCCTTATATAAAGCACCCGCAGAGGGAGACGCTAACATAAACGCTCATAAGGCGAACTCAACCTGGAAAACTCAGTTGAACGCAGAAGTAGAGTGCCAAATAGGAACTTAGATAACGGAACAGAGAAAAGAGTCGCCACCTTGATGATGATCAGTTTTTTTTGCACTGAGCGAGATGAATCCAGAACTTGTGCGATGTGCCGTGGATCAACGAATTTTTTCAGGTTCAAAGTAATTTCCGAAAAAACACAGAACCAATTGCGACAATTTTTTGCCCTCAGACAAAATACAGACACGACGTATAATAGGCTACAGACTATACAACGGTCTTTATCACGCAAGATACGGACAAAAAAACAAGAAAAAGAGTCTATTTTTTGATAGACATCACCTGACCGCCGGTTAAGCCGGCTTTTGTAGCAAGGCCTGCAATGCTTCATTTGACGTCGCCTGTCGTAGATGCTCTCTTAACTCAATATCATTAAATTTTTCAGCTAAAGTCGCTAAGACTTGCAAATGTTCTTCCGTTGCGTCAACAGGAACCAGCAAGGCAAACAACAGGTCCACAGGCTGCTGATCAACGGCATCATAATCAATCCCTTTGCGAAGCTGAACAAAGGCTGCTGTTGCCTGGCTCAGCCCAGCTATACGACCATGAGGAATAGCCACACCATGCCCCAGACCCGTACTACCCAAACGTTCACGACTCAACAAACTGTCAAAAACTTTCCCCTGGGTTAAGCCATCGAGAGAGTCCGAGAGTAACTGACTCAACAACTCCAGCACCTTTTTTTTACTTACAACGTCAGCACCCTGCACGACTCGCTGCACTGATAAAAGATCTTCTATTTTCATGTTGTTACTGTTCCATCCCGATTATTGCTCAGGCTGTGGAATAACATGGCTGCGATAATCTGTATTTTTTTCTTTGTGCTTAATCATCTGTCTGTCCAGTTTATCAACCATCGCATCAATAGCGGCATACATATCTTCGTTCGCCGCATCCGCAAATACTTTGCCCTTATTAATATGAATTGTAGCTTCAGCCTTTTGTGACAATTTTTCCACTGTTAAGACAACATGTGCATCATGTGCTCGTCCAAAATGCCTTTCAAGTCGCTCAAACTTGCTCAAAACATATTGTCGTAATGACTCTGTGATATCAATATGATGTCCTGTAAGTTGTATTTGCATCTTTACTCCCTCTTTATTTCCTATGGTTAAACTAGAAGGCTACCCGAGAATAGAAGACCGACGGCGGAAAATCCCTTCTCGCCAAATTTTTCGATTAGATTCGTTGAATAAAGCCCTTATTCGCCTCATTTATTCGAAAAATTTGACTTCTATGCCCCTTGCGGGTGCAAAATGGCTTTCCCTCGCTACGATTTCTATTCTCGGACAGCCTCCGCTAAGCCAGCCGTTTCCGCTCATTTGAGGGCGGAACCGACATCGCTTCTCGGTATTTTGCCACTGTTCGCCGAGCAACGTTGATCCCCTGCTCCGCAAGTGCAGCTGCAATTTTGCTATCACTGAGCGGTTTTTGTGCGTTTTCAACCGCGATCAGTTTTTTAATCAATGCTCTGATTGCCGTTGCCGAACAAACGCCACCTTCTGCTGTTGAAACATGGCTGGAGAAAAAATATTTTAACTCGAAAATACCCAGCGGAGTATGCATGTATTTTTGTGTGGTCACACGAGAGATGGTCGACTCGTGCATGCCTACAGCTTCCGCGATATCATGCAATACCAAAGGGTTCATCGCCTCATCACCGTAGTCCAAAAATTTCTTTTGCCTTTCAACAATGCAAGTCGCGACCTTAAGCAGGGTTTCATTGCGACTTTGTAAACTTTTAATAAACCATTTTGCTTCTTGAAGGTTATTTTTTAAATAGGTGTTATCTGAGCTGTTATCTGCTCTTTTTACCAGGTTGGCATAGCCGGCATTTATTCGTAACCGTGGCATGACATCTGGATTCAGCTCAACACGCCAAGCCTCTTTTACTTTTTTAACCAGGACATCAGGCACCACATACTCAGCTTGAGAAGAAGCAATCAAGTTACCGGGGCGGGGATTAAGAGACTGGATAAGGTCGATAACTTCCTGAAGTCTGGACTTGTCTAATTTCATTCGTCGTAACAACTGCGTAAAATCACGGTTGCCTAACAACGTCAGGTGCTCACTGACCAGACGCTGAGCAAGCTGTAATTTTGAATCAACCCTTTCAAATTGAGCCAATTGCAGTAACAAGCATTCACGTAAATCACGGGCACCGGCACCGATCGGGTCATATCCTTGTATACGATGCAGCACCATTTGAACTTCATCTAATTCAATGCCGCCTTCAACCTCATCTTTAATCCCCTCCCAAATGCTCTCTAAGGGCGTGGATAGATAACCATCTTCGTTGATTGCATCAATGATGGCTTCGCCTATCAGTTCGTCCGTATCACTAAAACGATTGAGGCGCATTTGCCAGAGAAGATGATCTTGTAACGATTCTGAAGAACCACTTCCCTGCACATCCAAAGGAAAGTCCTCCTGATCATGGGATGAAGAGGACGCCGTTGGTGCAGTAGGTACTTCATAAACATCGTCCCAGTTGCTGTCAACGGGTAATTCATCAGGAATTTCTGATAGCGCAGCAACTTCGCTGTCCACTGCTGCTGA
The DNA here is from genome assembly GCA_964421045.1 of uncultured Chromatiaceae bacterium. Classification (GTDB taxonomy): domain Bacteria; phylum Pseudomonadota; class Gammaproteobacteria; order JAADHS01; family JAADHS01; genus JAADHS01. The sequence goes on along the minus strand of CAYQVF010000013.1, from coordinate 20,458 downwards.
TTCGGAGGGCTGCTCGGTTTCCACTGTAAGATTGGCATCAACTTCCGTCTCATCTTTAGCTGAAGACAACTCGGTATGCCTCTCTTCCCCTTCCCCTTCCTCCCCTTCTGCTATTTCAAGCATGGGGTTTCCTTCAACTAACTCCTGCACCTCAGCAGACAACTCAAGTGAAGAAAGTTGCAACAAACGTATTGCTTGTTGCAACTGAGGCGTCATGGTCAGGTTCTGACCGATGCGCAACTGTAAGGTCTGTTTCATAGTCTCTTATTCTATCCTAAAACTTGAAGTAATTCAGCGTCTTTGTCTCTATCTTGGTCACTCTTTTACATTAGGGTGTGATATACGCATCCTCTCTATAGCTTAAAGACGAAAGTGCTCACCCAGGTAAACGGCTCTAACCTGGGGATGCTCAAGAATTTGCTCTGGATGACCCGCAGCAATAACTCGCCCTTCACTCATAATATAAGCGCGCTCACAAATCCCCAATGTCTCCCTAACGTTATGATCTGTAATAAGAACACCAATATTACTGGCACAGAGCTGCTTAATGATATTCTGTATTTCCAATACCGAAATAGGATCCACACCTGCAAACGGTTCGTCTAATAACAAAAACCGGGGACGAGTGGCAACCGCTCTGGCAATTTCGACACGCCGACGTTCACCACCCGACAAACTCATACCCAAACTGTTACGTATATGTTCAATCGAAAACTCAGCAAGCAGCGCATCCGCACGTCTCTTTCTTTCGGTACGATCCAAGCCTGGAATACCTTCCAAAATAGCCAAAATATTTTCCGCTACGCTGAGCTTGCGAAACACCGAAGCCTCTTGAGGAAGATAACCCACACCGGCTCGCGCCCGCAAATGCATGGGATAGGTTTTAATATCTTTGCCATCGAGCAAAATTTCCCCGTCACCACAAGGAATCAAACCCACAATCATATAAAAACTAGTGGTCTTTCCCGCACCGTTCGGCCCGAGCAAACCAACCACTTCACCACTTTTAACCTGCAAGCTAACATCGCTGACAACCGTTCTTGAACGATATCGTTTTACTAAATGTTTAACTTCAAGACAACTGTCCATCACATGAATACGTCAATTATTTGCTCTGAACAGCAGAGGGAGAGGTTGATCGGGACATACACGGTAAAGAACCATTTTTACCTTCTTTAGATTGAGGCAATAAAGTTACATTCACACGCTCATCACCCTGCTTGGACTGACTCGCTTTCACCAAGGCCTGAGGGGCAAAATACTCTATTCGATTACCCGCAAATTCATCACCACATTTCCAAAAATAGGCACTGCCCTTAAACACAACGTATTCCTCCGCAACTCGATAAATAATTTCGAGTGCCTGGCCCGTGACTTCTTCGCGTGTCTCATCCATAAGCTGACGAAATTTAGCCGGTTTCCCAATCGCTTCTACACGATTCAACTCACGTTGCGCATTGCTATATACCCGTATCACATCAGCGTTCAACCTGGCCGAACCCTGAGTCAGTACAACGTTTCCACGATAAACACCAAGACCCTTGGCATCATCCACATCTAAACGGTCGGCCTCAATGTTAATGGGTTGCTCCCGGTCAGCAGACAAAGCCCAAGCCTGCCCCATAAACAGCAATAAAATCAAGACTAGGAGGCTGAAAAACAAATTACTGGACTTCAGGAGATTCATACCTGCCTCTAACGCTCGCTAGTAATGCAAACTGTGCTTTCCCCAAATCGGCTTGCATGCCCATTCCTCTTTTTTCATTCAGGACATGCTTGATCAAAACCGCAAATTCTGTTGCTGCATATTGACTCTTAGGACGTAACTCCATATTACTCGTAAACACTTCAACAAGCTGACCTCTTTTATCACGATGATGCATATAGACCTGACCTAACAAAAACACCTTATCCAGCTTGTTGTAAATTAAACCCTGTTCAGCTACCAGATACCAGGGAGCTGCATCGCGCTGAAACAACGTGATTTTCGGTGCCTCCAATTCAGATCTGCCCTCCAAAGAATAGTGATTCAGAGACGTTGCCTGCAAACGATACCTCGGCGTGCCATCGTTGCCCATCGTTGTCGCAACAAATTTCTTCATAAAAGCGTCAGGATACGAGCTTTGCTCACTGGCGGGCGTCGGCGTCGCCATTTGACTGCGCTCCAAAAACCACCACGACAACACAACAAGAATAACCAGAAAAAACAGCTTGTAACTGAAGTAAAAACGGGTCACGTGCAGCTCATATTTAATTAAGCAAGATAGTCTGCTAACAAAGCAGAAAAGGTGCCTTGCGCCTTCATAATAAATTCGCAAACCTCTCGTGCAGCTCCCACTCCTCCTGCCGCTGAGGTCTGCCAATGGGCTTTTTCCACCACAATATCGTGCGCATCAGCAGTCGCAACCGAGAGACCCACCCGGGTCATGACGGGTAAGTCAATCAGATCATCACCCACATACGCGACTTGATCCGCGCACAAAACCAGCTCTTGGCATAAACTCTCAAAGGCGACTCGTTTATCAGTTTGCCCCTGATAGACATAATCAATACCTAAATTAGCCATACGATGCGTCACTGCTTGAGAACAAAGAGCCGTAATTATAGCGATCATCACGCCCGATTGTTGCAACATTTTCATGCCATGACCATCGCGCGAATGAAACACCTTGCTCTCTTGTCCATCATGGCCGTAATGCAAACTTCCGTTGGTCAACACACCATCCACATCAAAAATTACCAATTTGATTTTTAATGCTCTTGCATAAACATCATCATCTGTCATAATTTTATACTCAACTAGACTACGCCTGCCTTCAATAAATGGTGCATATTAACCGCACCTTCAAGCTCACCTTGTGCATTGACGACCAACAAACCGTTAATTTTGTGCGATTCCATCACTTGCAAAGCCTCGGCTGCCAGGATAGCAGACTTAATTGTTTGGAAATCTTCCGTCATCACCTCCGTCATCATCGCCTGATGCACATCAATCCCCTGATCGAGCTTGCGACGCAAATCACCATCGGTAAAGATGCCTATGACGCGACGATGCACATCAAGCACAGCGGTCATACCTAACCCTTTTTTACTCATTTCTAATAACCCAGCAGAAAGCGCAGCATCCCCCATCACAGCAGGAATCGCCTCGCCGGTCACCATAACATCGCTGATCAGCAATAGCAGGCGTCGGCCCAAACGCCCACCCGGATGTGAACGAGCGAAGTCGTCAGCGGTAAAGCCACGTCCTTCCAGTAAGGCCACAGCCAAGGCATCACCCATAACCAAACAAGCGGTGGTACTCGCCGTCGGCGCCAAGCCCAATGGACAGGCCTCCTGTTCTACACTCACATCAATATGCACCGTCGCGCCTCGCGCTAAAGTCGAGGCTGGCGAACCGGTTAATGAGATCAAAGGAATACCTAATCGCTTGATGATCGGCAAAATAACTAATATTTCTTCCGTCTCTCCCGAGTTGGACAAAGCCAGTACCGTATCTTTTGCTGTAATCATGCCCAAGTCACCATGGCTGGCTTCGCCAGGGTGAACAAAAAAAGCAGGCGTACCCGTGCTCGCCAAAGTTGCAGCTACTTTACTGCCAATATGGCCTGATTTACCCATACCGATTACGACAATCCGGCCAGTACAAGCTAGCATGAGACGACAAGCCTCGACAAAGCTGTCATCAATGCGCGCAGTCAAAGCAGCAATAGCAGACATTTCTGTCTGCACAACGGCTAAACCCAACGCTCTCAATTGATCTGCTTCCACCTACGATCCTACAATCAAATTCAGTTTACCGGATAACCGGCTGCTTGCAGCTTATCTGTTAATGCAGCAGCACCCAGATTATCACCTTCAACCACGACGGAACCGGCCGGCACGTCAACCACCACATCGGTAACGCCATGTAAGCTCATTAAAGCCTCTTTTATGGCCGTAGCACACCCACCGCACTTCACATTTTTCACTAAAAATTTCTGCTGCATCACGCTCTCCCTAAATCACCTGCGTCGCCACTTCGCCCACATACAGCCATCCAAGATAACCGAAATAGGCGCCTAACAACAGTCCACCCTCCACACGAGTAATTTTGCCTTTGCCATGAAGACCTAGCGCCATCCATAACAAAACGATAGTTAAAACAAACATCACCAAATAATCTCGCGATAGAACCTCGGGGGCAAGTATGCTAGGCGAGATGATACCCGGCATCGCCAGAACAGCCAGCAGGTTAAACATATTAGAACCAATAATATTGCCGATGACCATATCATGTTCTTTTTTCAAGGCTGCTGTCACCGAAGCGGCCAATTCAGGTAAGCTGGTACCAATTGCAACAATAGTAAGACCAATGACCAGATCACTCATCCCCAATTCTTTGGCTATATTAGTCGCCCCCCAAACCAGGGCTTGTGAACCCACTAATAACACCACCAATCCCGCAGCAAACAAAAGCACAGACTTTGTCACCGGAGTTTCTGCCGGAATTTCCATATCGAGCTCAGCAAGCAAAGAATCATCAGAGTCTGATCGACGACTAATCCAGATCAACATGAAAATAATAAGCGTAATGCCGATCAACATCAAGACACCATCCAAACGTCCCAGATGGTTATCTATCAACAAAAAAAATGCAGCTGCCATCGCAACAACCAATATAGGAAATTCACGACGCAATACTTTTGACTTCACCAGAAGGGGCGTCACCAAGGCCGTTATCCCCACGACTAAAGCAACATTAGCAATATTAGAACCCAAGGCGTTGCCGATACCCAAACCGGCGTTGCCTTCAAAAGCGGCAACAGCGGCCACCAATATTTCCGGTGCGGACGTACCAAACCCCACAACCGTCAAACCGATCACTAAAGTAGAAATACCTAAATTTCTAGCCAGCCCTGACGCACCATCAACAAACCGGTCAGCGCCCCATACGAGAGCGACAATGCCCAGCAATATTGCGCCGCAAAATAACAGCATGTACTACCCCTTATCTGTAAAACTTAAATCCTGCGAGTGATCTAGGAGGCTGTTCGAGAATAGCCTTCTAAGGGACTGTAAATAAATAACTTAACATGATGCCAACGAAAACAACCAGGCCAAACCAATTATTATTCAAAAATGCTTTAAAACACCCCTTTGCTGCTCTTTCATAAATCAAAGTTTGTTGATAAATCACCAAACCTAAAGCAATAGATAAAGTAATAAAATATATTGTGCTCAAATCAAGTAACAAGCCAACAACAACGAGTAAAATCAGTACCAGAGCTTGTAAAACCCCGATAATCAAACGATCTGCACGACCAAACAAAATGGCTGTGGATTTCACTCCAATTTTTAAATCATCAACCCGGTCGACCATCGCATACATCGTATCGTATGTCACTGTCCATAACACGGTAATCAAAAATAATAACCAGGCGATAGCGGGAACCGTACCCAACTCTGCAGCAAAAGCCATAGGAATCGCCCAGGCAAACGCCGCACCCAAAACAAACTGGGGTAAATAAGTATACCGCTTCATAAAGGGGTAGAGACTCGCTAACAACACCGCCACAATCGATAACAAGATAGTCAGCGTATTCAAAAAAAATAAGGCCATGATAAACGCGATAAAACAAAGCGCAACAAAAAGTATAATGGCTTCTTTCGGACTCACCAGACCGGCGGCTAAAGGTCTATTTTGCGTACGAGCGATATGCGGATCAATTTTTCGGTCAGCAAAATCATTAATCACACACCCAGCCGAACGCATCACCACCACACCGACAACAAACGTAACCAATATAGAAAAACCAGGCATGCCTTCGCCTGCGATCCACAACGCCCATAAGGTAGGCCAAAGCAATAATAGAATACCAATAGGCCGATCTAACCTCATCAGATAAGCATATTGTGTTATTTGTACTCGTTGCAACATACTCCGCCTAATGCTTTCTATCCATTACATTCATATCCGGCAAAAAAAATTCACTCACTAACAAACACTTTCTCTTCAATCTAAACAAGGAGCATCGCCCCCAAAAACCATTTTTTTTTTGGTTTAGATCGATCCAGGACGAGTCGATACCTGCCATGGCCTCATCAAACAGAGCTTGACCCGGCTTGATTAAAGAGAAGGCCATACGCTCACGGCGCATAGCCGGATCAGCAAACAACACCTCGCCTAATGGACGGCAGCCCAAATGACCCAACCCCCTATATTGTCCAGATAAGGTTGCTTTCGGAATCACGGTGCGAGCATAGACGACAGGAAGTTCATCCACCAATAAATGTACTTTTCGCACCAGCGCAACACTCCGGTCAGGCATCGCTAACATCTGCCGTTCATTCCATAAAGGCCGTGCCCATTGCTGACTATCCAGATGCACTCGAAAACGATGCTGACTGTGCGCCTTCAGTCGCTGAGTTAAAGACTGTTTGTCCGCCAACCAAACTTTGATAGCAGGCTCAGGCTGAGACCCTCGCCAACCCGCCAAACGACCCCATTTTGATTCTGTCAAAAAACTCACTACAACAATCCAGACTCAAACGTGTCCATATTGCTCTCCACCCTTTAACCAACGTTGTACCAGCAATGGAACACGCTCTGCATGGTTATCTAAAATGAGCTTCGCGCCCTGCTCTACCGCTGGAAAAAGCATTTGGTCTCGCGTCAGGTCGGCTATTTTTAATTGCGCCAAGCCACTTTGTCGCGCCCCCAAAACATCGCCAGGCCCACGCAATTCTAAATCTCTTTGCGCGATCTCAAAGCCATCGTTGGATTTCCGCATAATTTCCAGGCGAGAGCGAGCCAAGCGAGACAATGGCCCATGATAGAGCATGACACAGGCACTTTTTACATCACCTCGCCCGACACGACCACGCAGTTGGTGTAATTGCGCCAAACCAAATCGTTCGGCATTTTCAATCACCATTAAACTGGCATTGGGCACGTCCACCCCGACCTCAATAACCGTTGTCGCCACCAATAAATTAATCTCGCCATTACGAAATGCCGTCATGATGCTATCTTTTTTTTGCGCTTTTTGTCGCCCATGCACCAAACCCACATTAACTTCAGGAATCATTTCAGCCAGACAAATTGCGGTTTCTTCTGCCGCCTGGCATTGCAATGCTTCTGACTCCTCGACCAGACTACACACCCAATAAGCCTGACGACCCGAAGCACATGCCTCACGAATTCTTGCCACCACTTCTGCACGCCGTGTATCGGCAATCACAACCGTATCAATGACCTGTCTGCCTGGGGGCAGTTCATCTATCGTTGATAGATCCAGGTCGGCATACGCCGTCATGGCCAAAGTTCTAGGGATGGGAGTTGCCGTCATAATCAACTGATGTGGCACGCAACACCCGGCAACACCTTTTCCTCTCAACGCCAAACGTTGGTGGACACCAAAACGATGCTGCTCATCAACAACAATCAAACCTAAACGCTTAAAACAAACGTCATTTTGAAATAAGGCATGAGTCCCAACAACAACATCCACCTCGCCCAAACTCATCTGGCGACGCACCGCTGTTTTGTCGGCTGCTTTCATGCTGGCTCCTAACATCAGGATGCGCACACCCAGCGTCTCGAAGCCCATTTGTAAGTTTCGAAAATGTTGTTCTGCTAACAATTCGGTAGGCACCATGAACGCGGCCTGATAGCCATTTTCAACCGCTTGTAATAATGCCATGGTTGCAACTAACGTTTTTCCCGAACCCACATCGCCTTGCAATAGACGCTGCATGGGCTGTTTTTTTTGTAAATCTGCTGTAATTTCTGCAATGACGCGTCGCTGAGCCGCAGTCGGGCTAAATGGCAGGCTGTTTTCTAGCTGCGTGCGCAAGCGCGGCTTGGCATTGAGCTCTGGAGCCTGATGGCGCTCAGTGCGCAGTCGCAACTCACGCAGGCTCAAATGATGCGCCAGCAGTTCCTCATAGATAATTCGTTGTTGCGCGGGGTGACTCGTTGCATTGATTTCCGATAATGACGTATCAACATCAGGTCGATGAATAAAATTTAAAGCTACGGCCAAAGTGGGCATTGAAAACTTCGCCAGCAACACTTGGGGTAACAACTCTAACCCCAGCTCTGTTTGCTCACCTTCTACGGACAACAGGAAGAGAGCTTGGTCAACTATTTTTCTAATGCTGGGCTGCCCCAAGCCTTCTACCAACGGGTACACTGGCGTCAAGTGAACATCCAGTTCTACAACACCGGGTTTAACAATGTGTGTTTCAGGGTGAACCATTTGCAAACCACCAGCATAGCGCTGCACCTCTCCATAACAACGAATTCTAGCGCCCGGCACTAAACGTTGCTGATGAAATCGAGAAAAACGAAAAAAACGTAACGTGACCTCATTATCTTCTTCACGAAGAGTCGACACCAAGACACGACGTCGAGCCGTTTCCACGCGGGTATTGGCCACCTCACCCTCAATCAAGACAGACTGCCCCGGGATCAGCGTTGACATAGGCCACAAGCGAGTTTTATCTTCATAACGAAGCGGAAGGTGAAAGAGTAAGTCACCTATGCTGAAGATATGAAGACGAACCAGTTTTTCTGCTACTGCCGGCCCCACCCCCTTCAAAGACGTAACCGATTGTAGTAAAACAGATTCATGCTGGCGAGAATGAATAGAAACCATGTACTATTCAGTTAACTCAAGAATAGCATCCATCTCTACTTCTGCCTCTTTAGGCAAGGCCTTCACGCCAATAGCAGCACGTGCCGGATAAGGTTCCGTAAAATAGCTTGCCATCACTTGATTGACTAACGGAAAATGACTTAAATCCGTTAAAAACACATTCAGCTTCACAATATCTTGCAAACCGCCTCCCGCAGCATGAGCAACCGCTTGCAGATTATCAAACACACGACGAATTTGCACTTCCATATCGCCTGCAACTAACTCCATACTTGCCGGGTCAAGTGGAATTTGTCCCGACATATAAACCGTTTTACCTATTTTTACAGCTTGAGAATAAGTACCTATTGCCTTGGGTGCATTCGCGGTTGAAATTATTGTCTTTGTCATGCCCATCTCTCTTTAAGATTATCTTGTAAAAATTCTGCTTCAACCCTTAGTACGTATAATTCGTGAGACCGGGTCCAAATTTTTAACATGGCGCATAATGGTCGCTAAATGTTTTCGATCTCGCACCATTATTGTCACACTCAAGGTACTAAATTTGGCATCTCGATCTTCTATATTCACATTTTCAATATTGGCACCCATTTCAGAAATAGCCGATGCGACGGTCGCTAAAACACCACGTTCATTGCTCACATCAATACGCACATCAACAGCATAGCCCTCTATCGTACCCGGTTCCCATTGCACATTAATCCATTTGTCAGGTCGCTTTCTAAATTCTGCAACATTTTTACAAGCTTCGACATGAATGACAATGCCCCGCCCGGCGCTGACAAAACCCACGACGGGATCCCCTGGTATGGGTCGACAACATTTTGCATAATTAACAACCACCCCTTCCGTCCCTTTTATCGCTAAGGGACGCCCTCCCGGACGCTCTCCTTTTAGCCAATTGGGCACATAGCGATCCGGTACATAGCGACCCAATACATTTTTAAATGCGGCTCGATGTCGTGCAGCGGGACGGGCGGCCTTCGTCAACACATCGGGGGTTATTTCTGTTATTCGGCGGGCAACCAACAAAGCCATGCGGTTGCCTAAACCAATATCTTTAAGCAAGACATCAAAACTCTCTATTTGAAACTCTTCCAATAACACATTAACCCGATGCGGTGAAAGGGAATCCAGCGGAATAGCAAAAGCACTCAATGCTTGATCCAGCAGTCGCTGCCCCAGCACAATCGCTTCATCGGTTTCTAGGCACTTTAAATAATTGCGCACGCTGGTTCGAGCTTTGCCTGAGACAATAAAGTTCAACCAAACTGGATTGGGTCTGGCACTCGGTGCGGTGATAATTTCCACCGTATTGCCATTCCACAATGCGGTACTCAGCGGTGCTAAACGTCGATCTATTTTCACCGCCACACAGGTATTACCAACATCCGTATGTACGGCATAAGCAAAATCAACAGGAGTAGAGCCTCGCGGTAGCTCCATAATTTCTCCTTTGGGTGTAAACACGTAAACCACATCGGGAAACAAATCAATTTTAACGTTTTCAATAAACTCCAAAGAATTACCTGCACTTTGCTGTAATTCTAACAAATTACTGAGCCATTCCCGTGTTCTTGAGTGCGCACCATAAGGCGGTTCTCCCGTCTTATATTGCCAGTGTGCCGCAATACCCGCATGTGCAACACGATCCATTTCTTCAGTTCTAATTTGCACCTCAATCGGCGCACCATAAGGACCAAACAAGACGGTATGCAATGACTGATAACCATTGGATTTGGGCAGCGCCACATAGTCTTTAAATTTTCCGGGAACCGGCTTGTACAAATGATGAATAACCCCTAAACAACGATAACAGGCATCGACGGTATCAACGACGATACGAAAAGCATAGACATCAAACACATCAGAAAATGATAACTGTTTAGTACGCATTTTCTGATATAAACTATATAAATGTTTTTCTCTGCCCACGACATGATTATATAGTTTTTCAGAATTCAACCGTTCAGATATTGATTGTCTAATATGCTGTAAAATTTCATCTCGATTACCACCTGAGCGTTTAACTGCATCAGATAAAACACGATGCCGGGATGGGTATAAGGTTGCAAAACCGAGCTCTTCTAATTCCAAACAAAATGTATTAATACCTAAACGATGTGCAATGGGCACATAAATGTCCAGAGTTTCCCGCGCAATGCGACGTCGCTTCTCGAAGGGCATGGCACCCAAGGTGCGCATGTTGTGGATACGATCCGCTAATTTGACAAGAATAACGCGTATATCTCGCACCATAGCCAACATCATTTTTTGAAAGTTTTCTGCTTGCGCCTCCGCCCTGCTTTCAAATTGCACCTGCGTCAATTTGCTTACGCCATCAACCAGCCCAGCGACTTCTTCACCAAAAGCTTCAGCGATCTGCGCTTTAGTTCGGCTGGTATCTTCTATGACGTCATGCAGGATAGCGGCAATAATGGTCTGATAGTCGAGGCGCATTTTGGCGAGAATAACCGCTGCGGCCAAGGGGTGGCTAATGTAGGGTTCACCCGTAGCACGCGTTTGCCCCGCATGCGCTTCGGCACCGTAAAAGTAGGCTTTTCGGATTAAAGAAATCGACTCAGCATCCAGATACTGAGCCAGGATCACGCACAACGCTTCGGCTAAATCATCGGTCGAGTCTGCACTCGCATTTTCATCGAGGGGATCAGGAATAATCTCCGTTGTATTCAAGGCAAAATCTCAGCAAACTCAACCCTCGTTTTTGGGCTGAAGTTCTTCCTCTGCAACAATACTTTCACCAGCATGTTCTTTAGCATTGACTTCATCCAGAATGGAGGGCCCAACTAAACCTTCTTCAATTTCACGTAGCGCGACAACGGTAGGCTTGTCATTTTCCCAGTCCACCATAGGCTCGTTTCCATGCGCAATTTGACGCGCACGCTTTGACGCAACTAAAACCAATTGAAAACGATTTTCAACATGATCCAAACAATCTTCAACGGTAACACGAGCCATTTACTCTCTCCTCAATATATCAAAAACCTGACCGCTAATGATAATAAATTACTGTTAATTAAGCAACTTTTGGATTAATCTCGCACAAGCATGACAACGATGCGAGGTCAGCAAACGTTGCGCTTCCACGATCGTACGCAGCTCGCGCAAGGCAACAGTAAAAACATCATTAATAACCAAGTAGTTAAAGGTATCAAAGTGCCTCATATCCGCAATAGCATCACGCATTCTGCGGTTAATAATCGCTTCGCTATCCTGTCCTCGCCCACGCAAACGACGCTCTAGTTCAGCAACAGAAGGCGGCAAAATAAAGATCGTGACACAAGGCATCATTGAGGTAATTTGCAGCGCGCCCTGCCAATCAATTTCCAAAATGACATCCGTACCCTCTGCAAGCTGGGATGCCACCCAGGCTTTAGATGTGCCATAACAATGGTCAAATACTTGCGCATATTCAAGAAAGCAATCATCTGCGATCATCTGCTCAAAAACTTCTGGCTTTACAAAATGATAATTTTCACCATCCCGCTCGCCAGGGCGTTTTGGTCGAGTGGTATGAGACACTGAAGCCCGTAAACCCACCACTTCCGTCACTAATTTTGTCACCAGCGAGGTTTTACCTGCCCCTGAAGCGGCAGCAATTACATACAAGGTTCCCTTCATCCTGTTATCCTGTTTATTCACGCGCCCAGACCTTTAAATCAGTTGATCAGCGGCACATAGCATTTATGTCCAGCTTTTTGGGTACAAGCACTTAATCCATTAATCGATACATAAAAATAAGACTGCTTTTGATTTAAAGAGCTCTTCCCTCACCTCTGAATCTCAATCGCCACGGCTCTATCATTTTTCAGCAACAATAAATGCAATCCATCCCGCATCGGCATCCATTTCGGTGACAGATAAAAAATCACCGGCGGGTTCATTATCGTCATCAAATTCCTGACAATATAAAGTAATTTTACTGAAACCGGCCTCAACAAGCAGCTCTTGTAATTCGGGTAAGGTCCACAACCGCCACTCGTAAGTGAACGCCTTTTCCATTCTGGATTGATCCGGAAAAGAAAAATGAATGTGGCACGTTATATCGCCAGTCACCGGATTGTATTTGGCTTGATCCCAAATGTAAGTAAAATGATCGTGTTCGGTTTCTTCTTCAAGTTCCTGGTAGGCTTCGTAGCCTCCAAAAACATCGAGAATAAATAGCCCATCACCCACCAAACTGGCATGCGCTCGTTTGAAATATTTACGTAAGAGCACCCTGGTTTTAAAAATCTGGTAGCTGAAATTCATCGCAATGGTGACATCGACAGGATCATCCATCTTGATACGCATCACATCGCCCTGAATGAGCTCTACTCGTTGCTGTTGGGCGGGCTTTAATTTGTTTACATTATTAAGCTCGCCCCACGCCAAGACTTCCTCATCCAGATCAACCCCAAAGGCCTTGTTTTTTCGCCGTTGCCGCACCCATTCACAACACATGCTCGCCGTACCACAAAAGTCTTCGCGTAGAGTTAACGCCTTGCGTTTGCGCAGTTTTCGAAAAACCCCATCAATAAATTCGTATTCAGTTTCCGTATTTTGTACCGAATGCTCATATAACACATGACGATCAGCCGTTTCCGCCCTGCTTGTCTTAACGAGCGCTTTTTTCCCTTTGTTTTTTAATTTTTTTTTAGCCATAATAATTATAATCTTGGATTTAAAGTCGAAGTATAGGCGCGGCAAGGAGATCGAGCAAACCCTTAAACCTAAAAAACTGAAAAATGATCTGTTCTATGCCCATGGCGTTAGCCGTTAGGGTTTTTCCGTAGGAAACAGGCTTTTTGTAATGACCAAAACAATGCCGAAAACTTCAGCTAAGGTATGTTAGGGTTACGAATAAACACCTGAGAATGAATGTGAGCAAAGAAATAGCGATAGTTGAAGATGACCCGATCATTGGCGCTAATTATTTAGATGCCTTAAAAAAACAGGGCTTTAAAGTGCAGCTTTACGTCAACAGACAGACCGCGATGCTGGCCTTTAAGCAAAACTTACCTGACCTGGTGCTATTAGATATCGGCCTTGAAGATGAACCGGATGGCGGCTTCGAGCTTTGCCGAACACTGCGAGCACAGTCGGCAACACTGATTCTTATTTTTCTTACCGCACGAGACAGCGACCTCGATACCATCTCAGGTTTACGACTGGGTGCTGACGACTACCTCAGTAAAGAAGTCAGCATACCTAATCTCTGCGCCAGGGTAAGTGCTTTTTTTCGCCGCCTGGATGTTTATCAAACACCCGATCTCAACGACCCAATACTGCATAGAGGCGAACTTGAACTGGATAAAAATCGTTTTTCAGTGAAATGGAAGCAGCAGGAAATAGAGCTGACCCTGACCGAGTTCTGGATGATTTATGCTTTGGTTCGTTACCCAGGGCACGTACGCAGCCGCGAGCAACTGATGCAAGATGCTAAAATTGTCGTCGACGATGCGACCATCACCTCCCATATCAAACGCATCAGAAACAAATTTTTAGCAATAGACCCTAGTTTCACCGCGATAGCGACAGTTTATGGCATAGGCTATCGCTGGTTACATACCCGTGACACTTGAGGCCTTAACATACAAGGCATTAAATGTGCCTCCTCTTTAATTTCATGGCAAAGCGTCCACGTACGGCTCACCCCTTTGCCGACATCCATATAGGTTAAATTTTAATCGTAAAGGATATCACTAATAAAAAATGAATACGCTGAGCAGTCGCTCCTCCTCTTTTAGCATTGGGAAAAAACTATTTCTCGCCTCGTTAAGCCTGTTGCTCATTCCTTTTTTCGGCTATCAACAGATACAAAAAATGTCTGAGTATCTTCGAGACAATCAAGAACAAGCTCTGTTAACTCGTGCGCAAATGGTTGCCGCGACCTTACATGAGCGCCCCGAACTTTTTACTATCAGCACGTCATCTGCTCACCCTGGTGCTCACCATTTATATGTGCGACCACATAGCCTGCCGATCACTCTTGATGGTTACGGCGAAGAGTGGCACCCATACCCAGAAAAAGGCCATAACCTGTTCACACATCTCAATGAAACATCACCAGTTGACCCTCTACAAACCACGCTGGATGCCCGCTTTTGGATTGGCAGTGATCAGGACGCTCTCTATTTGTATTTTGAGATCAAAGATGATCAGGTTATCTACCGCCCTTACGAGGATCAATCACTCAATAATAGCGATGCTTTAACACTCATTTTAGAGCGACCTAATGGGAAAATTGAAAAATACCGCATTACCACTGCAGCACCCGGCCGCGTCCAGGCGCGTCAAGTAACGTGGTCCAAAGATCAATTCCGCGTCTTAGAGTCCAACGCACTCAACATTAATTCCGTGTGGCATGAAACGGCAACAGGTTATAATATCGAAATTGAAATTCCGATTGCTGAAATGGGTCACCGCCTGGGCATCATCATCAGCGATATAGATCAAGATTCGCATGACATAAACTATGCAACTTTGGATGCAAACAAGACTCAATCGGTTTCACTCAGCTCGATTGTCATTCCGTCTCCTGATCTTGAATCACTACTACAGCGCCTGAACACCCCCTCTTCACGCACCTGGGTAATTGATCACCACCGCAGAGTTGTCGCCCTAACCGGGCAACTTGAGGGCCATCACATCCCTTCAGATCAGATGAATGAGTCTGAAAAAAGAACTAAACAATCGTTTTTCAACAATCTTAAAAATATTTTTTATACGTTGCTGTTACCGCAACCGGGGCAATTTTTTAACGACGCATTGTCAACCGTATCGAAGCTGGAAAACCAGGAAATAACAAATACTTTACAAGGTACACCCTCTACGCAGTGGCGCCGTACTCAAGATAAAAATACCAATATATTAATGGCCTCGTATCCAGTATGGAACCAAGGCAAGATCATTGGCGCCGTTGCTATTGAAGAGACCAGTCATCGTACTGTTTTATTGCAAAACCGGGCGATGGAAATTGTAGTTAATTTAAGTTTATTGACCTTTATCACCGCCGCAACCGTGCTGTTACTCATTGCCGCTCGACTGTCTTATCGCATTAAAAAACTCCGAGACGAAACTGAGCAAGCCATCAGCCCTGATGGACAGATTAAAAGCACTCTCACCTATACCGCCGCCAGCGATGAAATTGGTGATCTTGCCGTTAGCTTTACTGACATTTTGAAACGATTAAATGAATACAACCAATATCTGGAAAGTATGTCCAGCCAACTATCACATGAATTGCGCACCCCTATTGCCATCATACGCTCTTCTCTGGATAATTTTGATCAGGCAGAGGAAGCAACAGAAGCCGCTCTTTATGTCGATCGCGCCAAAAAAGGTCTGGAACGTCTGAGCATAATATTAACCCGAATGAGCGAAGCAACGAGACTGGAGCAAACCTTACAGCAAGAAAAACTTAGTATTTTTGAATTATCGCCTATTATCAAAAGCTGCGTATCAGGATATCAACTGGCCTACCCCAATAACGTTATTATTTTTTCGGAAACGTTATCAAACTCAACAAAGACACTTAATATCAAAGGAACCCCCGATCTTATCGCGCAATTATTGGACAAACTCATTAGCAATGCCATCGATTTTGCCGCTACAAACACCCCTATAACCATAGCGCTCTCACACAGTGAAAGCAAAATTGAGCTGAGTGTATTCAATCAAGGCCCTCACCTACCGGACAACATGAAACATGATCTTTTTAACTCGATGGTTTCCGTCCGTCAACAAGGCAGCAACGAGCCTCACTTAGGACTGGGACTTTATGTCGTTCGTTTAATTGCCCAACATCATCGCGCCACAGTCTCTGCCCACAACGTAACTCAGCCCAAAGGCGTTTGCTTTTGCGTCACCTTTCCTTATGTATGATTATCAACCGTAGTGGGAACTGAATTCCCTGTCGCTTGCATGTCCAGAGCAGCCGGGTTGTTTTGATAATGATACCGGATAGCATCAGCCAACGATTGCTTGGTTTCATCGTCTATAGTGCAAATTGTTGTTTCAGGAAAGCAACCGACAATACCATCCAATAATAAATCTTGTGGTGTGCGCATTTTACTTCGCCAGGAGATCAACAAATCCCGATTCACTTGTGCTGGGAGTGAGCCTAAGATGCCGACATCATTTTGATTATGTACTAATAAACCTGAAGTTGTACCTCGATCAAGTGTAAGCACTTGGAACAAATAAAGTGTATGGTAATCTAATTGCTGCTGGTAATCTGACTCGCTGGGTGTCGTGCGCGTTGTTAGTGCCGAAGACAAAATATCGCAATAAGCATCAATAGCGATTTCGCCGACACGTGTTGCCAAGGCCATATCCGTACAAAAATCCCCCGTGGAATAGTTTTCCAGATAAAAGTGTGTGACACCCCGATGGCGATTTAATGTTGGAATAAAAAAATATCGATCCCCTTGCGCCGATGCTTCTGCATATTGTTCTGGGGCAGACTGCTCCAGTTGCTGCGCGTATTGAGTTTTATCGGCAGTGTTGGCAATCGCCGGATTCAAATCAGCCATCATTCGCCAATAACCTTTTCCACTTTTTAGTTCTGTCCAACTAATGTGAATATGAACCGAAGGCGCCAACGGGTTTTGAGGGTGGATTATGGTCGATATTGCGGATGCAGAAGCCAGGTTTTTACTGGGATCGTTATCATATTGTACCTGCGATACATTAACCGAGGCACGATTGAACAGGCTTGTATCTGTCGCACCAAAACGGACGCCACCCCCATACGCACCTGCATCACGAAACCACTCCATGGGTATAAAGTCTTGACTCTTGCCCAGCTGATCACTGAGGTTGTTGAGTTGCGTTACCAATCTGAGTTGCAATGCTTCAACCAGAGAATAAGCCTGTTCAGCATACTTGGATTGTGCAGGAATCCTTTTCATTTTAATTTTTTACCTTTTTTTATAACGAAGCGGCAACACAGCGCAACACACCATAACCATAGGTACCATCCAAGGCATCATAAACAGGACGTAACCTTGAAGGTTCACCAAGCGCTGAATCTCTATGTGTCAAAATCGCGTCTTCTATTAACTGCCGCTCAGTCTCTGGCATTGCAACCGCATCCTGAAGTTCAACCTGTCCTCGTTCAATCGCTGCGGCCAAATGGGTATAAATTGTTTCTTCTTTGAGCGCTCTGCTGGTCGCAATCGCCGCTACAGATAAGCCTTGCTGCAATAGCATCAAGGTTTCATCCGCGGTGCTGCCTGTTGTTGTATGAGTATCGTTGATAAATTCTTTTATTTTTCCCATAAAGACATCCGCATATTTAGCTAATTTATGCTGCCCTACCCCGGATAAAGCGGCAAATTGTGACTCTGTCTGTGGCTGTCTTTCTACCATTTCCATCAAGGTGGCGTCATGAAAAATAACATAAGGAGGGACAGCTTGCTCCGCGGCGATCTTCCGTCTTAATTCGCATAAGCTGTTCCATAACCCTTCATCGCCAGACGAAACAGGCCCCTTGCTTTTTTTACGCTGCCGCTCTTGCACGATTTGTTTTCTAAATTGCAATGGCTGCTCGCCACGCAATACCGGTCGACTCGCGTCATTTAAATACAAACCACCAAAACCTTCAACATCAACACTCAGTACCCCTTGGGTAATAAGTTGTCGAAAAATGGTTCGCCATTGCGCGGCGTCATGGGCTTTGCCTATACCGAAAGTGCTCAATGATTGATGCCCTTGCTCGGTAACCCGTTTATTGCTTTTACCCAATAACACATCAATCACGTAATTCACGCCATAACGCTGACCCGTTCGATAAACTGCCGACAAGGCCATCCGTGCTGCTTCAGTCCCATCCCAGGTTTGCACCGGCTGCAAGCAAGTATCACAATTACCACAGGCTTCATGGGTTTGCTCACCAAAATATAGTAAAAGAGCCTGTCTACGACACGTTATAATGTCACATAAACCCAGCATCGCTTCCAACTTATGGCGCTCTACACGCTTACGTTCTTCATCTGTTTCAGAGCCATCCAGCATTTTCCGCAACATAATAATGTCTTGCAAGCCATAAACCATCCAGGCGGTTGCTGGTTGACCATCTCTACCCGCTCGCCCCGTTTCTTGATAATAAGCCTCAATACTGCGCGGCATATCCAGGTGCGCAACAAATCGCACATCCGGCTTATCGATGCCCATACCAAAAGCGACGGTCGCCACCATGACCACATTTCGCTCGTGAATAAAGCGTTGCTGATGCATTTTACGTACTTCTTGAGTCAAACCCGCATGATAAGGGTAAGCAGTGATGCCTTTTTGATTCAACCAGTTCGCGACGGACTCCACTTTTTTTCGTGATAAACAATAAACGATACCGGCATCACCCACATGCTCTTTGCGCAAAAAACTTAACAGTTGAGCGTTCGCATTTTCTTTTTCGGTAATACGATATTGAATATTCGGTCGATCAAAGCCGCTGATATAAGCGGCGGCGTGATCAAGCTCCAGTTTAGCTATAATTTCACGTTGCGTTGGCGGATCTGCCGTGGCGGTCAAAGCAATACAAGGGACACCCGGAAAACGATTTTTTATAATAGATAAACGTAAATATTCGGGTCGAAAATCGTGCCCCCACTGCGAAACACAATGCGCTTCATCAATAGCAAATAACGCCAATTGTGCTCGCCCCAACAAAGTTAAAATACGCTCCATTAACAAACGCTCCGGAGCAATATATAGCATATCAAGATCGCCATTGAGCAGCGCCTGCTCAACGCGATAGGCTTCCGCAGCAGACAGACTGGAATTCAGGTACTCGGCTTTGATATCCAACTGGCGTAGCGCAGTGACTTGATCCTGCATCAATGCAATAAGTGGCGAAACAATAACCCCAACTCCTTCGCGTATTAAAGCCGGAATTTGATAACACAACGACTTGCCACCGCCGGTTGGCATCACAACCAGCGCATCCCCGCCTGAAATAGCATGGTTAATGGCCTGCTGCTGGTGAAAACGAAACTGAGAATAGCCAAAAATGGAGTTGAGAAGTTGCTGTGCCTGATCATTCATGAACCGCATTTTGCCCCAGTCACGACAAGAAGTACACTCCAAACCTCGTTCAGAATAAGGAGGACGCTGTCTGAATGTTTAACCTGGAAAACGTAGTTGGATGCGAATGTACCCCAAGGACACGTCTTTAAACATTGAAATATCTTGCATGTGCGTCATAAGCTTTCATAAATAGATTTACGTAGAAAAACCGACAATAGCAGTATTTTTTTGCTAAGCTTGTCTGAAATGACAATACCGGTATTTTATGAATAATAACGCTTACAAAATTAGTGTAGAAGTGACGCCTAATTACATTGAAGAACAATCGCGTCCTGAGCAGGGGCATTATGTCTTTTCATATACCGTGACCATCATTAATGATGGTCGCAAGCCAGCACGCCTACTCACCCGTCATTGGATTATTAAAAATGCAACCGGCGAAACTCAAGAAGTTAAGGGTGACGGCGTAGTCGGCGAACAACCTCATTTAAAACCGGGTGAAGGCTTTCAATATACCAGCGGTACCATAATGAAAACGCCAAATGGTTCAATGATGGGCAGTTATCAAATGATTGCCGATGATGGCTTTCATTTTGATGCTAATATTCCTGAGTTTTATTTACTTACGCCCAACACTTTACACTAAACTACAGCGTCATTTGTCGTGAGCTTGAAATTTAGCTCTACCTTGTTCGCTCCAAATCGATGGTTCAATAGTTTCATCCTTGAAACGAATCACTCTGATCTCACAGCGAGCGATGCAATTCCAGATGACGTCACGCTAG
>CAYQVF010000012.1:5750-63036 GCA_964421045.1 uncultured Chromatiaceae bacterium | reverse complement strand
ATCGAATAACCTTTTTGGTTATTTAAACTCATCATACAAGGTAAGGGGCGTGAGCCATGGAGACGAAATGCTATCCGGCACAGAATGCTAAATTTTTTACTAGATTTTTGCGATTTATCTCACCCCTTTTTTTTTGACAGTGTCTCTATCTTAAACTACGGTCAAAATTTGGGGGGGCACTATAACTACTACAGATTAAACTAACCCGTTTTCGCGAGCTTATTTTTTCTTTGGCATATAAATATCAGTACAACTTCCGGTGGCGACTTCTGCTGCGAAATTAATGGTTTCTGACAGGGTTGGGTGGGGGTGAATGGTGGCGCCTAGGTCGTGTGGGTCGGCGCCTAATTCTAGTGCCAATACGGTTTCGGCGATGAGTTCTCCGGCATTGACGCCAACGATACCGGCGCCGATGATACGTTCGTTTTCATCAAAGAGGATTTTGGTCAAGCCGTCGTCGCGGCCTATGGATAAAGCGCGACCGCTGGCAGCCCAGGGGAAAGCGCCTTTTTCATATTTAATGCCTTCCGCTTTACACTCTTCTTCGGTTTTACCCATCCAGGCGATTTCTGGGTCAGTGTACGCCACCGAGGGAATGGTACGGGCATCGAAGTATGATTTCATCCCGCAGATGACTTCAGCTGCAACTTTGGCTTCATGCGTTGCTTTGTGAGCCAGCATGGGTTGACCGACCACATCGCCAATGGCAAAGATATGTTCAATGTTAGTATGTTGTTGTTTGTCTACGGCAATAAAACCCTGTTCATCAACGTTAACACCGGCCTTGTCGGCGTCAATCAATAAACCATTGGGGCTGCGGCCAATTGCCACCAATACACGATCAAAGGTATCGCTGGCCGGTGCTTTTTTGCCTTCAAAACTACAGACCATACCGTTATCACTGGCCTCTATTGCTGTGACTTTGGTATTGAGATAGATATTTTCGTAACGTTTTTTAATGCGTCGCTCAAGTGGGCGGACGATATCACGATCAGCACCGGGAATCAGCCCAGAAGACAGTTCAACAACGGTGACATTTGAGCCGAGTGCGTTATAAACGGTCGCCATTTCCAGGCCAATAATGCCACCACCAACAACCAGCAATCGTTTCGGTATTTCTTTTATTTCTAATGCATCCGTTGAATCCATAACCCTAGGGTCGTCCCAGGGAATGAACGGCAGTTTGCTGACACGAGAGCCAGCGGCAATAATACCGTTTTCAAAACGAATGATTTTAGTTTTACCGGCATCGTCAAGCACTTCAATTGTATGAGCCGAGGTGAATTTTCCATAGCCCTGAACGATTTTGACTTTACGTTGTTTGGCTAATTTTTTCAGGCCGCCGGTTAAGCGGTCAATGATTTTATCCTTGTGATTCCGTAGCTGGTCGAGATTGATTTCCGGTTTATTGAAAGCGACGCCAATGTCGCTGAATTCAGCGGCTTCGTTGATCACTTGTGCCGTATGCAGTAATGCTTTGGAGGGAATGCAACCGACGTTAAGGCAGACGCCCCCGATGCGTTCGTATTTTTCGATTAAAACGACTTTTTTTCCTAAATCAGCTGCCCTAAACGCGGCAGTATAACCACCGGGGCCGGCACCCAAAACTACGACTTCTGTCTGGATGTCGATGTCCGTACTGTGCGGTGCAGCGGGTGCGATTTTAGCCGTAGTCTGGTTCTGCGTGTTGGTCGTCGTTGCCGACTTGCTATTGCTGGCATTTACCTCCAGCTTTAACAACGGGCTGCCTGCTGATATTTTATCGCCGAGTGAAACCAGTAATTCTTTTACCGTACCGGCTTGAGGCGCGGGAATTTCCATCGCTGCCTTGTCCGACTCTACTGAAATCAAAGAGTCTTCGGCATGGATAATGTCACCCACATTGACCAAGACTTCGATGACTTCTACATCCGAAAAGTCGCCTATGTCGGGCGCTTTTATTTCAATAATGTGACTCATTTTTATCCTTCAATTAATCATCCATTCAGAGCAACAAACGGCGTGTATCCGAGAGTACACGGTTTAGAAATGAGGTGAATCTGGCTCCGTCGGCACCATCGATAACGCGATGATCATAAGAAAGTGACAAGGGTAGAATTAAGCGTGGCTCGAATTCTTTACCATTCCATACCGGTGACATTTTAGAACGGGATACACCCAGTATCGCCACTTCAGGGGCATTAACGATGGGGGTGAATTTCGTGCCACCAATGCCGCCCAGACTGGAAATGGTAATGCTGCCGCCTTGCATATCGGCGACTTTGAGCTTTTTATCGCGTGCTTTTTTGCTGATTTCGCCCAGCTCTGCGGCCAGATCAACCAGGCTTTTGCGATCAACATCCTGAACTACCGGAACGACCAGACCCGCAGGGGTATCGACGGCAATACCGACATTAAAATAATTTTTCAAAATCAGGTTTTCACCTGTCGCATCCAGGGAAGAATTAAAACGAGGATAGGCCTTCAGTGCTGAGACCACGGCTTTCATCAAGAAAGTCAGCATGGTGATTTTGATGCCCTTGTCTTGGTATTCAGGTGCCATTGATTTACGAAAGATTTCCAGGTCGGTAATGTCGGCTTCATCAAATTGTGTGACGTGCGGAATTGTAACCCAGTTTCGGTGCAAATTTTGCCCCGTCAGTTTGTTGATCTTTGTTAACGGCTGACTTTCTATTTCTCCCCATTGACTAAAGTCGATCTCTGGCATCGGGGCGACACCCAAGCCCCCGCTGGCTTCACATTGTGACAGTGCTCGTTTGACAAAATCTTGTACGTCGTCTTTGGTGATGCGTCCTTTACGGCCGGTGCCCTCAATCTGGCCCAGATCAACCCCGATTTCACGGGAAAATTTACGCACCGATGGGCTGGCATGGGCTTTGGCAAAGCGGACTTCATTAATTTTTGCTGTAGGGGAAGGTTTATGCGGTGCGGGTGCGGATCGCGCCAAGTTATTCTCTGTGGGTTTACTTTCTATTGGCGCTGGCGCTGGCGGTGCGGCAGTGGCTGGCTTCGTTTCTTCATTGGTTGGTGGTGCCACTGTGGCGCTATCCGCCGCCGGGTCGAGCAATAAAATAAGGCTGCCTTGAGAAATTTTATCGCCCAGGTTAACTTTTATTTCTTTGATTGTGCCGCCTTCAGGCGCAGGAATTTCCATTGCAGCTTTATCTGATTCCACTGAAATCAGTGAGTCTTCGGCGTTAATCGTATCGCCTGCTGAGACTAATATTTCGATGATCTCGACTTCAGAAAAGTCGCCAATATCGGGTACAAAAATTTCTTTACTCATGATTTTCCTTCCCTCTGAATTTTAGGCGTACAGGGGGTTAATTTTTTCTGGATCAATTCCGTATTTTTTAATAGCAGTACTGACTTTAGATACTGGGATTTTACCCTCATCAGCTAGGCCTTGCAGTGCTGCGATCACAACATGGTATTGATTCACTTCAAAATGCTTGCGTAACTGCGCACGGGTATCGCTGCGACCAAAACCATCGGTACCCAGCACCTCATAGCGCCCAGGAATCCATTTTCGTATTTGATCAGCATAATTACGAATGTAGTCTGTGGCGGCAATAAAGGGGCCGGTTTGGTCTTTCAAACAAACGCTGATATAAGGTACTTTGGCTTCTTCTTCGGGATGCAAGCGGTTCCAACGGTCGGTTGCCTGAGCTTCACGAGTGAGTTCATTAAAGCTGGTTGCACTCCATATATTGGCGTTGATATTCCAGTCACTTTTGAGTAAATCAGCGGCGGCAATGACTTCACGCAAAATGGCACCAGACCCTAATAACTGTACGTTATTTTTACTGGCTTTAGTTGAACGGAAGAGATACAAGCCTTTGATGATGCCTGCTGCTGCGCCTTCAGACATCGCCGGGTGGGTGTAGTTTTCGTTCATAGTGGTGACATAATAAAACACGTTTTCTTGCTCGACATACATACGCCGCAGACCATCTTGGATAATCACCGCCAGCTCATAGTTGAATGTCGGGTCGTAACTGATACAGTTCGGAATCGTTGCTGCGGTGACTAAACCGTGGCCATCCTGGTGTTGCAAGCCTTCGCCAGCCAGGGTCGTTCGACCCGCTGTCGCACCAATCAAAAATCCTCGTGCCTGCATGTCACCCGCCGCCCAGGCTAGATCACCGATGCGTTGAAAACCAAACATCGAATAATAAATATAGAATGGAATTGTGTTAACACCATGGGCGCTATAAGAGGTGGCGGCGGCAATCCAGGAGGACATGGATCCGGCTTCATTGATGCCTTCTTCCAAAATTTGACCACTCTTGTCCTCTTTATAAAACATGATTTCATCTTTGTCCTGCGGGGTATAGAGTTGTCCCACCGATGAATAAATACCCAGTTGGCGGAACATGCCTTCCATGCCAAAAGTGCGAGCTTCATCAGGCACGATGGGAACAATATACTTGCCAATTTTTTTATCTCGGCAGAGCAAGGTCAGCAGGCGAACATAGGCCATGGTGGTTGACATTTCTTTTTTACCACTGCCTTTTAGTAAAACATCAAAAGCAGATAATTCAGGCACCTCAAGTGGGGCGGCATGATGGGTACGTGCAGGCAGATAGCCCCCCAGTGCCTTGCGATGCGCATGCAGATATTTCATTTCTTCGCTGTCATCGGCAGGCTTGTAGTATTGGCCACTTTTTGCCTCTTCGTCACTGAGCGGAATGTTGAAACGATCGCGGAAGGCGATCAGTTCATTATTATCCAGTTTTTTTTGTGAATGGGTGCGGTTTTGTGCTTCGCCCGCCGCCCCCATACCATAGCCTTTGACGGTGTGAGCCAGGATGACAGTAGGCTGACCGTGATGCTGTGTTGCCGCGTGGTAGGCCGCATATACTTTATGGGGGTCATGGCCGCCACGGTTAAGACGCCAGATGTCTTCGTCCGACATCTTGGCGACCATGGCCTTGAGCTCAGGGTATTTACCAAAAAAATGTTCACGTACATAAGCGCCATCTTTGGCTTTATAGTTCTGGAAGTCCCCATCAACCGCTTCCATCATGCGTTGTTGCAGCAAGCCGTCTTTATCTTTGGCCAAGAGAGGATCCCAGTAACTGCCCCACAAAACTTTGATCACGTTCCAACCGGCACCACGAAAATTGGCTTCAAGTTCCTGAATGATTTTACCGTTACCACGTACCGGGCCATCGAGCCGCTGTAAATTACAATTGACAACCCAGGTCAGGTTATCGAGTTTCTCACGGGAAGCCAATGAAATCGCACCCAAGGATTCAGGTTCGTCTGTTTCGCCATCGCCCAGGAAGGCCCAAACTTTACGACCTTTGGTGTCTGCCAAGCCCCGGTCTGCCAGATATTTCATAAAACGGGCTTGATAAATGGACATGATGGGTCCTAAACCCATGGAGACCGTTGGGAACTGCCAAAAATCAGGCATCAACCAAGGGTGGGGATAAGAAGAGAGGCCCTTGCCATCGACTTCCTGGCGAAAGTGATTGAGCTGTTCTTCAGTGAGTCGGCCTTCTAAATAAGCACGCGCATAGGTTCCAGGAGAGGCATGGCCTTGTGAGTAGATGAGATCACCACCGTGCTCATGGCTTTGGGCGCGCCAAAAATGATTATAGCCCACATCATATAAAGTTGCGGCTGAAGCGAATGTGGCGATATGCCCGCCTAACTCCGAGCTGGTTCGATTCGCCTTGACGACCATCGCCATGGCATTCCAGCGAATATAACAGCGAATACGGTCTTCGATTTCTTGATCGCCGGGCATCTCCGCTTCCAGGTGGGGTGGAATCGTATTCACATAGGCGGTGTTGGCGGAATAGGGCAGATTTGCGCCGGAGCGTCGCGCTTTGTCGATCATTTGCTCAAGCAAAAAATGGGCACGTTCAACCCCATCGCTGGCAATGACAGCTTCTAAAGCATCAATCCAATCGTGGGTTTCATCACTATCAATATCAACAGGCTGCATTTGCAGGGTCATAGCTTAATAACCTCTTTAAAAATACGGAGGAGTTATTTCATTTAGTGTTATCGTGATTTTGCTCAGGCCAGATAGGCCAGATAACAGAAATTAACGCCGGATTTCAGAATTTTAACACAAATTGTTACTTTACGAGCAGGACCTCGACATCGTAGAATTGTGCTGATTTTGCTAGACTTTTATCTGCGGTGCTTAGCTGCAAACATGTCATAATATATATTTTAGTCGTAGGGTAAAGATCAAAGAATGTTAAACAATGTTGAAAAGGTAGTTTTGGCTTATTCCGGTGGTTTGGATACGTCTATTATTCTTAAATGGTTGAGGGATGAATACGATTGTGAAGTCGTGACCTTTACTGCGGATATTGGCCAAGGCGAGGAAGTGGAACCGGCGCGTGTAAAAGCAACCGCGATGGGTATAAAAGAAATTTATATCGATGATTTACGCGAAGAGTTTGCCCGTGATTTCGTTTTTCCTATGTTTCGCGCCAAT
Source organism: uncultured Chromatiaceae bacterium (assembly GCA_964421045.1). Classification (GTDB taxonomy): domain Bacteria; phylum Pseudomonadota; class Gammaproteobacteria; order JAADHS01; family JAADHS01; genus JAADHS01. The sequence goes on along the minus strand of CAYQVF010000012.1, from coordinate 56,573 downwards.
GCTATATATGAGGGTGAATATCTATTAGGCACGTCTATTGCGCGACCGTTGATCGCCAAAAGACAGATAGAAATTGCTAATGAGACCGGGGCGGATGCGGTATCGCATGGTGCTACCGGCAAGGGTAATGACCAAATTCGTTTTGAGCTGGGTTACTACGCATTGAAACCGGATGTTCAAGTGATCGCTCCCTGGCGCGAATGGGATCTAAACTCACGCGAAAAATTGTTGGCCTATGCTGAAGATCATGATATCCCTATTGATAGACAAAAAGGTCAAAAATCACCTTATTCCATGGATGCAAACTTGTTACACATTTCCTATGAAGGCGGTATTTTAGAAAGTCCGTGGAGCGAGCCCGAAGAGAGTATGTGGCGTTGGAGCGTCTCGCCGGAAGCCGCCCCCGATGAACCGGTCGTGTTGGAACTGAGCTATAAAAATGGCGATATTGTAGCGATTAATGATAACAATATGAGTCCTGCTGAAGTGATGCTTTATTTAAATAAAGTGGCGGGAGCCAATGGAATAGGGCGGGCTGATATTGTTGAAAATCGCTACGTGGGTATGAAGTCGCGGGGGTGTTATGAAACCCCAGCCGGAACCGTGATGTTAAAAGCACACCGTGCCATTGAATCGATTACCCTCGATAGAGAAGTCGCGCACTTAAAAGACGAATTGATGCCGCGTTATGCAGAATTAATCTATAATGGTTATTGGTGGTCACCTGAAATGCGCATGATGCAAACAATGATTGATGCCTCACAAGCGACCGTTAATGGCACGGTTCGGATGAAGTTATATAAAGGTAATGTGATCGTGACAGGTAGGGATTCAGCCAGTGACTCTTTATTTGATGAAAACATAGCCACCTTTGAAGATGATGCTGGCGCCTATGACCAGGCCGATGCGGCTGGGTTTATCAAATTGAATGCGTTGCGCCTGCGTATCGCTGGTAAAAAACGCTGAATAATAAGTGCAAAAAGGGGGGCATAAGCCGCACCTTGCTCTTCGCGATCTGTTTTTTTGTCCCTCTATTGAACTTGGCACAGGGCAATGATAATGAGCAACAGTTATGGCATCTCTATTCTGGTTATGTTAGCGATGAAGCACTCAAAAATACACCGGAAATCCGTGTTTCAGAGTTACTTTTGTTAAGTGAAAGTCAACGCGTGTTGGTTGATGTAAGAGAAAAATATGAGACTCAAATTTCGATGATTCCGGGCGCGTTGACGCAACAGCAGTTTGAACAAAACATAGAAAAATACCGAAGTTCTACTGTTATTGTCTATTGTACTATTGGTTATCGCAGCGGGCGCTATGTCAATCGCTTGCTGAAAAAAAATATAGAGGCCTATAATCTTGCAGGTGGTGTTTTAGCATGGGCACATGCAGGGCAGCTCTTTAGTCATAATGGCCAAAAGAGCAAAAAAGTGCACGTCTATGGTGAGCAATGGAATTTATTACCCGGTGGCTACGAAGCGGTTTACGAAAAATCGTGGTTTAATGAAATGTTTAACTAGTTAATGAATAACTGATGACGGCTAAAAAAAATACTTTCTATTGGTATGATTACGAGACTTTTGGTCTCAATCCCATGACCGACCGCTTAGCGCAGTTTGCTGGCGTTCGCACGGATGAAAATTTTAATATTGTGGGTGATCCGTTAACACTATATTGCAAACCTGCTGATGATTTTTTACCGCAACCGCAATCTGTTTTAATTACCGGTATTACCCCACAAAAAGCCTTGTCCGAAGGTGTGCCTGAGAGTGAGTTTATTACGCGTATTAATGCCGAGTTCTCCAAGCCCAATACCTGTGTTCTGGGTTATAACAATATCCGCTTTGACGATGAGTTTACACGTTATAGTTTATATAAAAACTTTCATGACCCCTATGCGCGCGAGTGGCGCAATGGCTGTTCACGTTGGGATCTGGTTGATGTGGTACGCATGACAAGAGCGCTACGACCGGAGGGTATAGTCTGGCCTGCCTACGATGATGGCCGTCCCAGTCTTCGTTTAGAAGATTTATCAAAAGCCAATGATATAGAGCATGCCTCAGCCCATGATGCTTTATCTGACGTGTATGCGACCATTGCAATGGGCAAACTCATCAAAGATAAACAGCCTAAGTTATTTGACTATGCCTATAAAAATAAAAAAAAACATAAAGTATTGGAGCAACTGAGCATCTCTACAGCCAAACCCGTGTTACATGTTTCAGGCATGTATCCGACTGAGCAAGGCAATATGGCGGTAGTGGTGCCCGTCGCCATGCATCCCGTTAATAAAAACGGCATCATTGTTTTTGACCTTAGCCATGATCCTGAAGTTTTATATCGTTTAAATGCAAAACAAATTCATCACCGCTTATTCACCTCGGTGGCTGATTTAGAAAAAGAAGGTTTGGAACGCATTCCATTGAAGACCGTACTGGTTAATAAATCTCCGATTATTGCGCCGTTAGGCACCTTAGATGGTGCAGCTTCACGCCGCTTTAAAATAGATTTAATGCAATGTAAAAGACACTTCGATTTTATTCGAGTACAGCCCTCTTTGAAAAATAAAATACAAAAAATATTTTCCATGAGTGAATATGATAAGCACACCAACCCCGATTATATGCTGTATTCAGGGCCGTTTTTTAGCGATAAAGATCGTGCCGAAATGGACGAAATTCATCGGCTTTCACCACAAGATTTAGCCGACCATCAACCGGTGTTTGCAGATGCTCGTTTAACTGAAATGTTTTTTCGTTATCGAGCGAGAAATTGGCCAGAAACATTATCCACTGAAGATAGAAAAAAATGGAATCAATATCGGAAGGTTCAATTCAATGAGCCAGATAATGGACAGCTTAGTATCGATGATTATCTTAAAGAAATTGCAGAACTGCGCAATGAGCCTGAACGCAGCGCTGCGAAATTAACGTTGCTGGATGAACTGGAAAGCTATGGTAAAAAGCTGGTGGCAGAGTGATCTGGAAGTTGGAAGTTGGAAGTTGAAAATGAAGAATGGGTACGATCCTGCTGAGTTGGCTTCTACCGGGTATTCGAGAGCACAATAGCCGGTGACATATTTTTATTGATATTGCCTTTCTTCGCCGCTTGATTTTTTTACTTCGAGGATTAACCGACAGACGCTGGCTTGGCAAGACATATTGCCATCTCCATTCTTTATCTTTTGGGGCATTAGGATATTTTCTACTCAGCGCCTCTGGCAAATAGACCTTACCCAACTCGGAAAGTGATGATCCAGCGCTACGGCTGACTACAACGACCCGTCCCTTGCGAAACAGTTGTCCCTGGAACTTTTTGGCCTTGGTGTCGATGGAAAAATAAGAAGATGACCTGCCTGTTGGTATTGTTCAATTAGCTGGGCGATGTTTTCAAACTGAGCATCACGATCGGATGATTCGCCACCCGCCTTCACTTTAATGATCTTTCTCAAGCGAAGATTCTGTTCTTCCATCCGCTGGCGAATGGTATCGTCGCTGGCGGGTGTTCCCATCGTTTTGAGTGTTTGTTCCAGTCGCGTCGGTGTCAAATCGGTAAACACGGTGTTCGGATCGTCGGGATCGCCAGCGGTTCGTGTTTCTGTGAGTAGATTTAAATTTTGTTCAATTTCTGAGCCAGGTGAGATATTTTTTTCGACCTGCTCCGGGTTATTGCACGCGTCCGGCCGCCGGAATCGTCATTCAGCTTATCCAGCTCATCGGTGCCGTGACGGATAGTTCTTGTCGAGCATCCGAGTATTTCAGCGACGGCCCAGCCGTTGTGCTTCCAACGCAGCGTTCCGTCTTTGGTCTTTTTCAGAAAGCGTTCGGAAAAAACTCTGCATATGAGCGACCGTTATTTTGTTAAACCTTTCCGTAAAGGCTGCCATTGGTAATCTCCATATTGAGAAATCTTAAATTGCCCTATACCCAATCAAAAAAATCGACAGTTATTGTTCGAGCGATCCTAAGTTGATTTTATAATGGGTCAAAAAATCTATTTTTTACCCGGATAAAAATTGAAAGTACAAAATGAAATGGGAAAAAAACGGTTAAGTCCAATTTGTTATCTTGCTCTTTTTTCATAGTTGATTCCATGCTGACGAATCTATAAAGAAAGTTGGACTTGAGGTCTATCTAGCTGTGCGAATAGATGCACGGTTGGCGGCGTTCTTTTTTCACAAAAGCGTTCTTACGCTCTACTCACTGTGTGTCGTAAGGAAAATGGCGATAACAACTAGACAACAACTAGATGGGTTTTATGAAAATATAGCGTCTATACTTCCTAATATCTCTTTTGAAATAGGCTTGGCTATAACGTCATGGGTATATAATATTTAAATGGAGAATCATGAATGAAAACCGCACTCTTAGTACTCCTCATAAGCGTCGCAGCCGTGCTCACAAACCCAACGCAAGCGATGCCACTGGCAGAACTAAAAATTTTTTACTGGAAAAACTATAACGGAAGTTATACTTATATCATGAAGGTAAAAAACAATGGCCCCATCGCTGCTAATGTCACTACACCTGCAAACCACCAAATTACCCGATGGTTGCCCGATGGCTCCACTACGATTTTTGATGCAGGTGATAAATACCTCACTGATGATGAAAACCTCGTTGTTTTTGGAGTAGATACTAAAAGAGATGACTTGATTATTTCTAATATCAGAGATGGCTCAAGTGCTTTTCAAGGGGAAGAAGAAGCCGGTTTTTTTGATTCGGATAACAATGGCATAGCAAATCAAATTATTGCATGGCATCTACCTTTTTTTGGTTGGACCTTAGAAGAGGCCATCAACGTCGATGAGACGCTACTTGTTAGCTTTACCTTAAGTGAAAAAGTCGATGAGTTTGATGTTTGGGTGGGAGGAAGCGACGATGCTGTTATCTGGAACGACCAACATACCATGATTGAAGACGAATTTGGTATTTACGACGGCACCGATGAAGTCTATTTAGCTTCATTTTTAACTCGGAAAATCAAAGCAAAAACAATTTTCTTTGGCTGGTGGAAAAATTAATTCGTTAAACCCTAGCCCAAATTTCCCATGTACGTGCTAACACCTAAATTCATAACGTCACGGGTATAAGGCTAGCTATTCGTATTTTCTGGAATTTACTATTCACTCGTGTCCCATTGTGTTTGTTAGGTTTATCGCAATGCAAACACAACAGGCACAATAAATTCCAGTTCCTGGCGTGGGTCGTTGTCTGGCATGGCCGGGAAGGGGTTGGCTCGTTTGGCCATTTCAAGCGCGGCTTTATCAAGCAATCGGTTGCCCGTACTTTGTTCCAGGGTCACGTTTTGAGTTTGTCCTGCACGGTTGATCAAAATGCGTAACCAGCCTTCTCCTTCAATGCGCATCCGCTTGGCTCTGCGGGGATATTTTTTTTGCTTTTCCAGCCAGGCAACCAGTAGCTGTTCATATTGTGCCGTGGCTGTGGCGCTTAAGGGGGCGTGGCTAGATTCTACGGGGATCGGCTCAGGTTGGGGTGCCGGTGTTTCCACCACTTCAGGCGGATCTTCAACGGGCAAAGGCTCCGGTATAGGTTCGACAAGAGGCTGGGGTTCCGTGATGGGTTCCTGGACGATCGGTTTTGGAATTGGTTTGGGTTCCGGTTTGGGCTCTGGCCTGGGTTTAGGCTTCGGTGTAACGGGGGGTTGAGTTTTCGGTTGAGGGGGAGGGATAACTGGCGCCGCAGCAGTGTGAGTGTCCGTAATAGTTGCCAGTAGACTCACACGCAACGTTTTTTTTGGAGGCTCTGGCAGGCGTTCAGGTGTTGGCAGGGCGAGCCAGAATGCAATACCGCTATGCAGGGCGAGGGCGACGAAGAGTGCGGCGCCCATGTGTTGCCAGGTTATGGTCATCGCTTTATTTTTGTGTGGTGGCTAATGCGACATTATTGCCGCCAGCGGCACGAATTTCATCCATGACGTTCAATAGCTGTTGTACTTGAGTCTTGGCATCGCTTTTCAGAGTAATGGCTCTATCATCGGCTTTGTCAGCTATCAAGGGTTTTATAGCCAAACGCAGCGCCTCAAGTTGAACAGGTTCACCGTTAAGCGTAAGTTCACCGGCAGCATTGAGGGCGACCGTAATGGGCGTAATTTCAGTGACAGTAGCACTGCTGGATTCGGGTAATTCTAACTCGATGGCTTCGGGAACTAAAAAAGTACTGGTTAACATAAAAAAGACCAGCAGTAAAAAAACAATATCAATCAATGGTGCGATATCGAGGTGAGAATGGATGCGAGCACGACCCTCAAATTCCATGGGTTTCATCCTCAATTTTATCATCGTCACGGGTTGAAATATGGGCTGGTGTTTTGCCAAAATGACGTAATACACGAATGCTGACATCTTTCATCGAAGCCCGTACACGGTCGACTTCTCCTTCCAGGTAATAAAAAGCGGCCATGGCGGGAATGGCGACCGTTAAGCCAAAAGCGGTGGTGAGCAAGGCTTCCCAAATGCCGCCTGAAAGGATGGAGGGATCGACACGGCTGCCAGCCGCCTCAAGACTCATGAAGGCGGCGATCATTCCAGTTACGGTGCCCAGTAAGCCCAACAAGGGGCTCAAGTGGGCGATGGATGAGAGTCCTCGCAGCCAGGATTCAAGATTACGGATGTGCGCGGAACCGACACGGCTGACCTCGGCCTCCACGTCTTTGGCAGACAGGGTTGGATCCGCACCGCACCGTATGGCACATGCCATGACCTGAGCTACAGGGCTGCGTTGTTGCTGTAATGCAGTCAACGCCCGCTTGTGATTGTTTTCTCGCAATGCAGCCAGTGCCGGTTCGACAAAACTCAATCGACGTAAACCGCTATGGAAAAATTGAAACAGTTTAAGTAAAATAATGGCGACAGCCAGAACAGACATGGCCAGTAACACGAGCATCACGGGTCCGCCTTGCTGGAATAAGTCGACTATATTCATATTTATTCAAATCACTATTTTTAAAAAAGTTAATGGGTGACAGCCAATTAGGCCTGCCACTTAAAATCATACCGTCCCTGGTGTAAAAAATTAGATATCCATTTCAATTCCGCCGTACACAAACTGTGGCAAACCTCCGCGTGCGCCATCAGGCTGCCGTGAAACAATATACTCTTCATCGAATAAATTTTGTACCCCGCCGAAGAGTTTTACCGTATCGTTAATGCGATAAAAGGCAGAGATATCAGCGGTAAAATAGCGGTCTGTTTTGCCATACCGGGCATCACGGTTTCCGTTACCATTGATTTGATCATTAACATTGTTAGCACTGGTATAGGTTTCGCTCACATAGTTCCCGGTGAGGAACGCGCCCCACTTTTTAGTCTCGACACCGGTACCCAGGCTCAAGGTCAGTTCCGGGATATAAGGCACGGCATTACCTGCTTTACCAAAGCTGAATATGGACTCTGCATCGGTAGATTTTGAGTCATTTTGTTGTTCAGCATTGGTGTAGGTTATGCTTAGAAAGGAAGGATTATTTATTTTCCAGTTATTAGCAATGCCAGCATCATATTGAAGCGCGAGTTCAATACCAAAGGTATCCACCTCACCAAAATTTTCATCTTTGCCAGTACCGGTACCGCCGACATTGTCGGTAACGATCAAATCTTTGAAAGTCGTATAGAAAAAAGTGCTTTCAGCGGCGAAGGCATGCTGAGCATGAGTGTAACGTGTGCCGAGTTCAAAAGAGAGACTGGTTTCCGGGTCAAGCCCACCACGTGTACCTCGCGGGCTGGGTGTAGAATAACCGGTGTGCAAACCAGTAAAAGCGGTCCATTGCTCATTAAATTGATAGGCTGCTCCCAGGCCGTAAGCACTGACATTAAAACTGTTTTCACCATCTCGGTTTTTTGTACCTCCGGGACCTTGCAGAGTGCCTTTAGGGTCTTCAGAAATTTGATCCAGTGTCTCGTAACGGAACCCGGGGGTGATTGTTAAGGCACCTATTTCAATGGTATCTTGAACAAAAAAGGCTAAAGCTTCTGTTTCTTGGAAGCGATTTCCTGCGCTACCTGGAATACCGGGGGTTATTCCGGTGATGCTGCCATTGGCAGCCTGAGCATAAGTATCTTCCCACTGAAACCGTGTGGTCTCATCCTGATGCAGACGAAGGCCTGCCATCACTTCATGTTGCACATGGCCTGTACCAAAACGAAAATACCCGACGGTTTCAATACCTTGGGTGCTGTATTTACGATTGTTGGCTTTGATTTTTAGGTCACAAGCGGCTGTGCCTCTCATGCACCTTTGTGATAACCCTGAGGTTTCCATTATCATGGAAGGGCTGTCACTATTGATTTTACTGAGTTTGTACCAATTACGTTTAAAGTCGGTTTGGTAGAGCGTGGTAATCACATCGATATTATCCGTGGGGCTGATGCTCCAACGCAAGGACGTTTGCTCTTGTTCACTCTTTATATTATCAAAACGTGAAGCTGCATAGCGACGGGTTGAATCAGCATTAAAATCAGCTTGGGTTAAACCCAAGTAGGTTTCGTTAGCATCCAGCTCACTGGTTCCGTATTTGAACTCAAAGCGTTGGTACATAGTCGAATTGGGTTCCCATGACAATTTGAACAGAGCATCTGTTTTGCTAAAACCCGTGTTGTCACCATTGCGAAAATCAGCGGTTTCATCGATTTTTTTGAAACCATCACTTTGCCGGCGATAACCTTCGACCAAAACACCAAATTGACCCGCCGCACCCGCATCAAAAGTATTGCCTACATAGGCATGAGTACGTTGCTCGTTAAAGCTGCCGAGGGTTGCTTTCAGGTAAGCCTTTTCTTTGGTTGGAATCGGTGTTGAAAGATAGTTGATCACCCCGCCCGTGGTGTGCGGGCCGTATTTAATCTGGCTGGAGCCTTTCAATACTTCCAGGCCACTCATGCGGCCTGCGGTTGGCGAATAATAAGCGGCGGGGGCGGTATAAGGCGCGGGGGACATCATTATCCCGTCTTCCATGATGGTTATTTTAGAGTTACGGGTGGTGTCAACACCGCGTAAACTGATGCTAGGGAAGAGACCAAAACCATCTTCTTCTCGCACATAAACCCCAGGTACCTTACGCAGCACACGGTTTACGTCGTCATAATTTTGCTGACGAATGTCCTCTTTTGTCACCACCTGGGCCGAGCCGGGTATTTTTTCGATATTCGCCGGATTGCCAATCACCATGATTTTATCCAGCACCTTGGCTTTCGCATTCACCTCGTCAGACTCTTTATCTGCTGCGCCAGCAGGTAGCGCCAGGCTCAGCGCGACAATAGCAATGGTGCCGCGTAATAAACGATGTTGTTTTGTCACTGTTTCACGTCCTCAATATTGTATTTTGCGATAATGCCGCCTTAGTCGTGGCGCTTGATGATGACCGCTGGAACAGGGGCTCATAACGGGCTGGCTACTGATTGACTCAAGCTGGTTGATTGGCTGGCTGAGTAGAAGTATGAATGGATTAGTTATAAATGTAAATAGCAATTGTTCGTATTTGCATTAAGGAGATAATCACTCAAAACTAAAAGTAATTGATTGGTGGTTGAACTAAACAAAATATAGTCTGTGGTTTTTCTAGGTTGATCTTCGCATAGCCTCCTTGATTACGTTTTTTTCTGGTTAGGAATGAGGACACAATAACGTATGCAAGTCGCGCCCAACTTGGGTTTCTATTTGAACGTTCTGATTGCCTACAGGGATGTAGATAAGATGCGTGATCAGGACGCGGAAGCTTTGAGGAAAAACGCAGCTTTAGTGGGCTAAAGTGCGTATTTTTTGATTGAAGAACATTCAAAGAGGAGTCGAAGTTGTGATGTCAGATGCGCAAGTTATTTTATTTTCATTTCTTAGCTGAAGTGCGATAGTTTTACCCTGTTCTTTGTTTTCCGAATCAATACTAATTGCTACGGTTCGTCTTCTAATTATTTTTGATGTCACAGAGAAATTCAGCTGATTTAAAAGATACAAATAAATTCATGTGCAAAACCTCTGATAGGTCAATACATGATGTCTAACGTCGATCAGCTAAAATAACGTAACCGTTCAGAGTCTTTCTGAAAAAAGAGCGAGCATCGGGCTTGGTTTCTTTGTTACATCGTCTACCCGAAGATAAAATAGTAAGCTTGGGTTTGTACGAGGAGATATCGGCTGGCAATAGATGGGTCAACACCGTTTTTTGGACTGTTTTGCTATTGTGAAGCGGAGTTAGAGTGTGGTAGGAAGTATGATTTATGTTTCTAACGGGCGACATAGTTTTTACTTTTAACCCCGTATAATATGGTATAATTGCGTTGCCAAGTCATTTTCTCGTTACTCATTTGGTTTAGATTATTACTCACAGCTTAGCTTATTTTGCGCGGTTATCATTCGCGTAAAAACCTTACTTTGGAAGAGACGTAAATCCAGAATGAAGTTTTCCCAATATCGTATCGCTATCGTCGTTCATGATTTGTTCATGGTTTCTGTTGCATGGCTTTTAGCGTTTTTGTCCCGATATAATTTTTCATTACCGGATGCCGAGTGGAATATATTTTTAGCCACATTGCCGGCGGTGATGGTGGTGCAAGGTCTGGCGCTATGGTGGACTAAATTGTATCGGGGGTTATGGCGTTTTGCGAGCATTCCAGATCTTTGGAATATTGTGCGGGCGGTGACAGTTGGGGTGACGGGGGTCGGTTTAGTTTTATTTTTCTTGACCCGTTTGGAAGGCGTACCGAGATCCATATTTGCTTTATACCCCGTCTACTTGGTTTTATTATTGGGTGGGCCGCGACTGGCCTATCGTATGTTAAAGGATCATGGTGTTGTCACCGGAGCCGGAGCTGCAACCCGACCTGTTCGGCAGAGAATGCTGTTATTGGGTGCGGGGCGAGCAGGTGAAATGCTGGCTCGCGATATGAGTCGGGATGGGCAATATCTTCCGATTGGTTTTCTTGATGATAATAAGCGACTACTGGGTGCAAAAGTCCATGGACTCCCTGTTTTAGGTGAAATAGATGATATTTCAAGCATTGTTGAGCGACTGGATATTGATGTGGTTGTGATTGCTATGCCTTCGGCCAGTAGTGCTCAAATGCGCAGCATAGTAGAAGAATGCGAAAAATTAAATATTCCTTTTCGCATGTTGCCAAAGTTGCACGATTTTGTATCCGGTACCTCTTCCTTAAGTGCGTTACGGGAGGTCGCCATTGAAGACTTGCTTGGCCGTGAACCGGTTTCACTTGATTGGCAGGGGATCAAAAAGGGTCTGACTTCTAAAGTTGTGATGGTGACAGGCGGAGGCGGGTCGATTGGGTCGGAGCTCTGTCGGCAAATAGCGAAGCTACAACCCAAGTCTCTTATCTTGTTTGAAAGATCGGAGTTTAATTTATATAACATCGAACTGGAGCTGATTGCGGAGTATCCTGCCTTGGATTTACATTGTTGTCTGGGTGATATTTGTGATGCTGTTCTGGTGGAAAACGTAATGGATACACATCACCCTGACATTGTTTTTCACGCAGCGGCGTATAAACATGTTCCTATATTGGAAGACAATGCGCGTGCAGCGGTACAAAATAATATTTTAGGTAGCCAAACTATCGCGTTAGCAGCAGATAAACATGCGTGTTCAACATTTGTGATGATTTCGACGGATAAAGCGGTGAATCCGACTAATGTGATGGGCGCGAGCAAGCGTGCTGCTGAAATTTTTTGTCAGTCACTAAATACTCGCTCTCGGACTAAGTTTATTACAGTTCGTTTTGGTAATGTATTAGGTTCTACGGGCAGTGTGGTGCCTTTGTTTAAGCAGCAAATCAAAAATGGAGGCCCTGTTACCGTCACACATCCCGATATAAAGCGCTACTTTATGATTATTCCTGAAGCATGTCAGCTGATTATGCAGGCGGGTGTGATGGGGCAGGGTGGGGAAATATTCGTTTTAGATATGGGGCTGCCGGTTCCGGTCAAGTATCTGGCTGAGCAGATGATTCGCTTGTCGGGCAAAGTGCCGGGTCAGGACATTGAAATCGTGTTTACCGGATTGCGCCCCGGTGAGAAGCTTTATGAGGAGCTTTTTTATGAGCATGAAGCGCTTTCTGAAACAGGATATTCTAAAATTATGCTCGCGAACTCTAGTCTAGTGGATTGGGATATAATTGAGCGTGCAGTTGCCGTTTTTGAAAAGGCATGCAGAGATAATAATGTAGAGGAAATGATTGTTCAGTTGAGAGTTCTTGTTCCTGGACAATATTGCATTGCCGAATCTAAAAAACAAACAGTGGATTCTAAAGTGATAAAATTGAAGCGGGCGTAATATTTGATTGGGGTTTTTTAATGGATGAGTTGTGATTAATCACGTGCTTACTCCTGATTACCATTTTTAAAATGGTAAGTTTCGTTATAATATATGTCTGCTTTTTCACCTGGACTGGGAACAAAAATCCAGCACAATCTGGTATATTCTTTTTCGGCACCCCCCTTAAAATTAATTATTGTTAATATTGCAAGAAAAAACTCAGGATAATTGTTTTGATTACTGACTTTCCTCGTATAAAGAGACTGCCTCCGTATGTTTTTAATATTGTTAATGAGCTGAAAGCGCAATCACGCGCTCGTGGTGAAGATATTGTTGATTTTGGTATGGGTAATCCAGACCAGCCTACTCCTCCCCATATTGTTGCTAAGCTTGTTGAATCTGCGCAACGCTCTAATACACATCGCTACTCAATTTCGCGCGGTATTCCACGTTTGCGACGTGCGATTACCCATTGGTATCGGGATCGCTATGGCGTTGATCTTGACTCAGAATCGGAAGCCATCGTCACCATCGGTTCCAAAGAAGGACTCGCGCACCTGGCGCTCGCAACGCTGGCTCCGGGCGATGCGGTATTGGTACCGAACCCAGCTTACCCGATTCATCCTTATGGCTCGGTGATCGCGGGGGCAGATATCCGCATGGTTCCTCTGGTTAAAGGCGGAGATTTTTTTTCAGAGCTGGAAAAAGCCATAAAAGATACCTGGCCGAAACCCAAGATGTTAATTCTGAATTTTCCAGCTAATCCAACGACTCAGTGTGTAGAGCTGGATTTTTTTGAAAAAGTGGTGGCGATTGCGCAAGAACACAAAATTTGGGTGGTGCATGATATCGCCTATGCAGACATTGTTTTTGATGGCTATAAAGCGCCTTCAATTTTGCAGGTCGCCGGTGCAAAGGAGGTTGCGGTGGAGTTTTACAGCTTATCAAAGAGCTATAATATGCCCGGTTGGCGGGTGGGATTCATGGTTGGGAATTCGGTACTTGTTTCTGCGCTGGCACGGATGAAGTCGTATTTGGACTATGGCACCTTTGCGCCAATACAAATTGCTGCCATCACCGCTTTAGAAGGCCCTCAAGCTTGTGTCAATGACATTAGAGAGACGTACAGGAAACGCCGAGATGTTATATGCTCGGGTCTCAATGCCCTGGGGTGGGCGGTAGATGTGCCAAAAGCGACCATGTTTGTCTGGGCTCCGATTCCTGAGCAATATCGTCACTTGGGTTCGCTGGAATTTACTAAAAAAATGCTGAAAGAGGCCAAAGTCGCAGTCTCACCCGGTATCGGGTTTGGCGAGTACGGCGATGACCATGTGCGTTTTAGTTTAATAGAAAATGAACACCGTTCTCGCCAGGCTATTCGAGGTATACGTGATATGTTTCGTAATAATAAGTGATGTTTTTGAAAAAATTGTTTTTTGAGCGAGGAGATAACTAAGTTGGAACCCGTAAAAGTAGGGCTGCTCGGTTTAGGCACCGTGGGTAGTGGGACGATTAATGTATTGGAACGCAACCGAGATGAAATTACACGGCGTGCTGGAAGAGAGGTCAAAATTGTTATCGCATCGGCACGTGATGTAAATAAAAAACGACATTGTTCAACGGCGGGCATCTCATTAACGACCGATCCCTTTGCCGTGGTGAACCGCACAGATATTGATGTTGTTGTGGAGCTCATTGGGGGGACTGAACTGACATTGGAGTTGGTGCTACAAGCGATACAGAATGGTAAACATGTTGTTACCGCAAATAAAGCTTTAATTGCGATGCATGGTAATGAAATATTCGCCGCAGCGAGTAATAAAGGTGTGATGGTGGCCTTTGAGGCGGCGGTGGCGGGAGGTATCCCTATTATTAAAGCGCTGCGCGAAGGGCTGGCGGGGAATAAAATTCAGTGGTTAGCTGGAATAATCAATGGTACAGGTAATTTTATTCTTACCGAAATGCGCGACAAAGGAAGTGATTTTGCGGATGTATTGGCCCAAGCTCAAGCGCTGGGTTACGCTGAAGCCGATCCCGCTTTTGATGTTGAAGGTATTGATGCGGCACATAAATTAACCATATTGGCCGCCATTGCATTTGGTATTCCTCTACAATTTGAAAAAGCCTACACGGAAGGGATTGCGAGCATAACTCGCGAGGATGTTAACAATGCAGCAGAGTTAGGTTATCGGATTAAACACTTGGGCATTGCCAGACATGTTGATCACGGTATTGAATTAAGAGTGCACCCGACACTCATTCCCGACAGACGTTTAATCGCCAATGTTGATGGTGTTATGAACGCGGTACTGGTTCAAGGGGATGCCGTTGGTCCAACGCTTTATTACGGGGCAGGAGCAGGGGCAGATCCCACGGCCTCTGCTGTCGTGGCTGATATTGTCGATGTGGTACGCAGCTTAACGGCAGATCCTGAAAATCGGGTGCCCCATTTGGCATTTCAACCGGATACTTTATCTGACATTCCCATTTTATCTGTTGAAGAGATTACGACCGCTTATTATTTACGTATACACGTTATGGATCAACCCGGTGTGCTTGCTGATATTACACGATGTCTTGCTGATCAATCGATTAGTATAGAAGCCATGGTTCAAAAAGAAGAAAATGAAGAAAGTAAAACGGTTCCCATTATATTGTTGACGCACCGCTTGCAGGAAAAACAAATGATCATTGCGATTCAAAATATTGAAGCGTTAAGTTCCGTTGTCGGTAAGGTGACTCGTATTCGCTTGGAACATTTAGTCGCCGATTAAAGTCTGTGTGTGGGCTGATTTTTCTGTGTCAATTATATGAACATAAATAATAATTTAAGAGGTGTGTGATGCCCTTTCGTCCCCGTTATATTGGATTAATAGAAAAATACCGTGATCGTTTACCTGTTAAAGATGATGTGCGCATTATTAGTTTAGGGGAAGGGAATACACCGCTAATACGCTTAAATAATATTCCAGAATTATTAAAGTATGACGTGGATCTTTATATTAAATACGAAGGTTTGAATCCCACGGGTTCTTTTAAAGACAGAGGGATGACCATGGCGGTGACTATGGCGGTGGAGGAGGGCAGTAAGGCGATCATTTGTGCTTCAACCGGAAATACTTCGGCAGCGGCAGCAGCCTATGCGGCACGCGCCGGTGTCAGTGCTTTTGTTTTAATACCGGAGGGTAAAATCGCGCTGGGCAAGTTAGCTCAGGCGATGATACACGGAGCTGTTATTATACAAATAAAGGGTAATTTTGATCGCGGTTTGGAGCTGGTCAAAGAGGTCGCCAATGAAGCGCCTGTCACCATTGTCAATTCTATTAACCCTTATCGCTTACAAGGGCAAAAAACAGCTGCCTTTGAAATTATTGAAGAATTGGGGGGCGCGCCCGATTATCATTGTTTGCCGGTAGGTAATGCTGGCAATATCAGTGCCCATTGGATGGGGTATACGGAATACCATGATCATGGGATCGTTAATGCTTTACCCAAGATGCTAGGCTATCAAGCGTGCGGTGCTGCGCCCTTTTTGCGTGGCGAGCCTGTGGCAGAACCTGAGACGGTGGCAACGGCAATACGGATTGGTCACCCGCAAAGCTGGGATTTAGCATGGCAAGCTCAAAAAAAATCAGGCGGGTGGTTTGGTGAGCTGATGGACGATGAAATTCTCGCCGCACAAAAATTACTTGCCGAAAAAGAAGGTATCTTTTGTGAGCCGGCATCGGCCGCTTCGCTGGGTGGTGTCATGCGTGATATCAGTAACGGCAAAATTCCCGCTGGTAGTAAGATTGTCTGCACGCTAACCGGTCATGGTTTAAAAGATCCGGATACTGCAATTAAACAAGCGGGAGAGGGTATGATTACCGTAAAGGCCAATTTACAAGAAGTAAAAGGGGCTATCCTGGCGAATATGGACGTATAAGATATGATAATAATAAGGGAGAATACCTATTTCGAGTGTTTTTATTAATAAAGTAATACAAAAACTATTGACAACTTAACTCGGAAATTAGTATGGTTGTCTCAATGACTATACAGAGATACATTGCAGGTTTGTTGTTAGCTTTGATGTCCGGCTCTATCTGGGCATCTGTCGCTGAAGAGCACGTATTGAATTATGATAATACAAGCAAGCAGCTCACTCGTATATTGGCTCTGGACTGGGTCGCGCTCACTGAGCGTGAGCGCTCCGTTTGTTCACAGGAGCACGCTGTAAATCACGCAGCGTATTACTTTGCTGCGCCGAATCAAAAATCAGCGCCTGTTGCGTATAACGAATCGCTTGACGTTGTGTTGAGTCTGGTCGTGGATGCCATTATATTAAAACAACGCATGCCTTCGGGCCACTTCAATTCTACATTACCGGGTCCTCCAGCGGGTCCCCCTCCCAAGCATATAATCTAAAATACATTCTCCTGCCTTAATAAAATAAGGTTTCAGAATGTTGTTATGTGCAAATTGTTTATCACATATTGGCATTAAATCGTACACTGTTATTTCAACTTATTAGCGAATGTACAAAGAAGAAAAATAATAAAATAAGGGGGAGGGAGACAGTCGTTTCTTTGATTTAGAGCGACTGTATTTTGAGATACCCGGCGCCGCACTGAGTGTGGTAGCCGGATTTTTTTTATGTAATGTATTGCAAAGGTAAGCGGAGTCGTTATATCATTTTTTACTATCATGGTTTTTGGCCTGGCATTCAAGCCGCGTTTATTGTGACCTCTCTGGTGATGTTCATCACAATCTGTTTTTCTCATATTAATAAAGTTAAAAAATAGTTTGGGCGCTATTATTTCGATAAAACAACTCAAAACCTGCCTTGACAGCAGTCAGGGTCTTGTTCGCGTTGTCGACGGTATTAGTTTTGATATTAAACGAGGTGAGACGCTGGCGTTGTTGGGTGAGTCAGGCTGTGGTAAATCAATGACGGCATTATCGATCATGCAATTGTTGCCTCCGCAGGCAAAAAGTAATGTGAGCGGCGTGATTAATTTTGCGACTCAAAATTTGTTGCAACTCAGTCAAACAGAGATGCGGTTGCTGCGGGGAAGTCGTATCGCCATGATTTTTCAGGAGCCGATGACTTCTCTCAATCCAGTATTGAAGGTGGGCAAGCAGATTGAAGAAGTACTGATCCGCCATAAAGGTATGAAGGGGCGACAGGCTAAAAAACGAACCTTAGAGCTATTGAATGCGGTCGGTATTCCCGAATGCAAGCAGAGATATAGTGAGTACCCGCATCAACTATCCGGTGGAATGAAGCAACGTATTATGATCGCTATCGCCCTGGCAGGAGACCCTGATTTATTAATTGCCGATGAGCCGACGACCGCTTTGGATGTGACTATTCAAGCTCAAATTTTGGATTTATTGAAAAAACTACAACAAGAAAACAATATGGCGCTGTTGTTGATTACGCACGACTTGGGCGTCGTTGCCGGTATGGCGGATAGAGTCGCCGTGATGTATGCCGGTGTGATTGTAGAGTCTGCTCGAAAAGATTTGTTTTTTAAGAATCCGCGACACCCTTATTCACAAAAATTATTTGCCTCTTTGCCTGATGTGAATAAACGTAATCATAAGCTGGCGGTCATTGCTGGGCAGGTGCCGTCTTTATCGCAAAAATTTGAAGGTTGTCGATTCGCTGAAAGATGTGATTGGGTGGAGTCTACGTGTAAAAAAGTGGTACCAGATTTGTTGGAGATTCAGGAAGGTCACCAGGTACGTTGTCACTTGATGGATATAACTAGCCGGAGCGACACAGGGGTAGAATCAGGAGCGTATACAAAAATTCAGAGCGATGGAGGTTATCGAAAAGAAGAACATACGCTGCTTCAGGTGAACAATATAAAAATTTATTTCGCGGTTAAAAAAGGCTTGTTTCAAGCGAAAAAAAACGTTGTTCGTGCAGTCGATGGTGTTTCATTTGAATTGATAAAAGGTCGTACTTTAGCCTTGGTGGGCGAGTCGGGTTGCGGTAAGACGACAGTAGGTAAAGGGGTGCTGCAATTGGTTCGTTCGACTTCGGGAACCGTTTATTATGATGGCCGAGATTTATGTCGCTTGAATCAGGCTGCAATGCGTCGCACCCGCAGTGATTTGCAAATGATTTTCCAGGATCCTTATTCCTCTATGAACCCGCGCATGAGGGTGGGTGATATTGTTGAAGAAGGCATGATCGCGCAAAATAAGGTCGGGACTTCAGCGCAAAGGCAGGAAAGAGTCGCGCAATTATTAGTCCAGGTTGGCCTTTCTGCTGAGGCTGGGTGTCGTTATCCCCACGAGTTTTCAGGAGGGCAGCGGCAACGAATTTGCATTGCCCGTGCCTTGGCGGTAGAGCCTAAAATTATCGTTTGCGATGAACCCACCAGTGCTTTGGATGTGTCAGTACAAGCTCAGATTTTGAATTTATTGAAACAGCTTCAAGATGAGCTGGGTGTGGCCTATCTTTTTATTACGCACAATATGTCAGTTGTCGAATACTTGGCGCATGATGTTGCTGTGATGTATCTGGGAAGAATTGTCGAGCAGGGTACGGTGGCAGAGGTCATGATGGCCGCCAAACATCCTTACACACGTAGTTTGTTATCGGCCGTCCCTGTGATTGATGGCAACAGGAAGAAGCATACCGTGATCAAGCTTGAAGGTGATATGCCGTCACCTGTTCACCCGCCTGCGGGCTGTCATTTTCATCCGCGTTGCAGGGAAGCGAAAGCAGCGTGTAAAAAAGATTATCCAGAGGTCGCTCAATTATCAGAAACACATAGAGTGCATTGCCACCTGTATACGTAGCAATGTACCTCAGGTTAAACCCTCTTGTTGCGATAGCTTACTCAGCAAGTTGATTTGATGTTTTTTTACGTGTGTTGCAGAGGGAGGCATAAAAAAAGCCGGGCAGTACCCGACTTTTTTTACAGATCAGTGAGTGATGATCGTAGTTTACAGAGTGACAATGAACTCAGCAGTGATAATGTCGTTGTCTGCGGCTGCTGTGCCACTTTCGCCATTGTCGTTGTTTGACCACTCAAGTGCAACTAACAAGTTACTGCTCGCCTGCCAGGAACCATATAGTGTCGTTCTTGTGTCGTCGTCATTGGTGCTATCTTCAAATGCCGTAGCACTGTATCGTGCTTTGACAGCAAAATCGCCGAAAGCATAACCGCCCCATATATCGTATGCGCTATCGACGATTGCTCCGGCAGACAGATAATCCACGCCAACAAGGAAACCGCTGATTGTATACTGAGCATTGAAGTCAATTACATCTTCTGCAGAATTTGCGTTGTCAGTATTGTCTGCCTGGGTCACAAAACCCAATTCAAGATCTAGGCCTTCAATAGGCGTTAGATTAGCGACTAAAGCAAAGGAATTTTCTTCGCTAACTTGTTGCAGATCATTTAAAAGGGCGCCTGTGACCGTCACCATGCCAAAATTAGCAGCGGCGGCTACACCGGCAATGTTGTTGCCGTCTAGCGCTGTTTGGCCGTCAAGTACATCATAGACCATGCCGTTAGATGTGAAGTTTTTGTCTGGAGCGTCTTCTGCCTCATGACCGATTGGATTGTTGAATACACCACCGATCAAGGTTACGTTATCCGATACGCCCCAAGCGAAAAACGCTTGCTCGATTCGGCCTGAGTCACCACCAAGGCTGGTGCCACCGTTGGCTGCAAGGTCTAAATCAATATCAATGCGTCCGGTGACCGCGCCCACGGTTGCAGAAAAGTCAACTTCAGCGGTTGCACCGAATTTGCCTTCAGTTGAGTTTTTTGTGCCATCTGTATTATCGCTAGCTTCATCAACGGCGGTATAGATAATATCTGCAAAACCCGATGCGTTGGCTGATGCTTCCGGCGCGGCGACGGCGCTATTCGCTGCGAAAGCCCCTAGTACTGCTAAACTCAATGCTGTCTTTTTCATGTTAACTCCTAACGTTGTTGTTTGTTGTTAACTTGCAACAACAAGATAAAAATACGCTTCGAAGTGAATGATAGACTGCTTTTTTTACAAAATCAAGCTAAAAATCAAAGCTTTTGCTATGAAGTCTCTATTTTTTCATCTGTTGCTATTGTGCAACTAGATATTTTTAGAGTGTTTTTTGAAATTATTTGTTGTTTCCAGGTGTCGGTTTTTTAGAGGTTTTTCCTCTGGATTAGGGGGGCTTGCTGATGTGATGATTCAGTCTGGATAAGCGTCATCATTCAGCGGAATGTGTTGTATCTTGTGTAATGCCTAGCATCATGATTAAATCGTTTTGGGGCGTTTGTCGGACTTAAATTATAGGTTGATATCAATGAATTCTAAAGATCAAAGTGTCCAGGATCGCCATCGACACCGTATGCAGAGAAAAAAAGCAGTGATTGATGCAGGCATTGCTCAGGCAACGAAGGAGCGGGGGGTTCTTCTTGTCCATACCGGCAATGGGAAAGGGAAAAGCAGCTCGGCTTTTGGTATGGTCGCGCGTGCCTTGGGGCATGACATGCGGGTTGCCGTGGTGCAGTTTATTAAAGGCAGTGGGGCGACTGGAGAAGAGCTTTTTTATCGTCGTTTTTCTGAAGTGGCGTATCATGTGATGGGCGAAGGCTTTACTTGGGAGACGCAAGATAAAAGTGCTGATATTGCCGCCGCTGAAGCCGCATGGGCAAAAGCGAGTGACTTCTTGGCCGATGAATATTTTGATTTAGTGGTATTGGACGAGCTGAATATCGCGTTAAAGCTGCGTTATCTATCCGTGGACAATGTGGTTAAGCAACTACAGCAAAGACCGGTGATGCAACATGTGGTGGTGACGGGTCGCGGTGCACCCTCAGCGCTGATCGAGATTGCGGATACAGTCACGGAAATGAAGGAAATAAAGCATGCTTATAAAGCCGGGATAAAAGCCCAAAAAGGCGTTGAGTTGTAATTGAAATATCGCCCGTTTTGGGACTTTAATTTTCACCCTATCTCTGATCTTGCCAAAGAAAATAGCATTATTTTATGAATAAATATTGTAGTGAGTTGGTTTCAAAGTTGCAGCCTTATGTCGCAGGTGAGCAGCCACAAGACCAGCAGTATATTAAATTAAATACGAATGAAAATCCGTACCCGCCTTCTCCTGCTGTACTGGAAGCCATGCGCGCCAAACTGGATGCGGGTTTAAGGCTGTATCCCGATCCAAATGCAACAGAACTTAAACGTAGCCTAGCATCTTATTGTCATGTGAACTGTTCAAATGTCTTTGTTGGCAATGGTTCGGACGAGGTGCTGGCTTTGGCTTTCATGGCTTTTTTCAAAAAAAACAAGCCTATTTTATTTCCCGATATCAGTTATAGTTTCTACCCTGTTTATTGTGGTTTATTTGAAATCAATTTCAAGTTGATTCCTTTGACGGAGGCATTTGAAATTGATGTTAGCGCTTATACTCAAGCAAATGGCGGTATTATTTTTCCCAACCCGAATGCGCCAACGGGGCGGGCTTTAAGTGCGGCGCAGGTTCAACAACTATTGCAAAAAAACTCCGCTTCTGTTGTTATCATCGACGAAGCTTATATTGATTTTGGCGGAGAAAGCGCCTTGCAGTGGATCGATCAATATCCGAATCTGTTAGTGGTGCAGACCTTCTCTAAATCACGTTCATTAGCAGGCATACGGGTCGGGTACGCTTTGGGGCACGTGGATTTAATAGAGGCTTTGGAGCGAATTAAAAACTCGTTCAACTCCTATCCTCTAGATCGACTGGCTATCGCTGGTGCGGTCGCAGCCATTCAAGATGAGCCTTATTTTCAAGTCAATAGAAAGCGAATTATTAATACTCGAGAACAGATTGCTTCCCAGCTGAACAGTATGGGTTTTAGAGTGTTGCCATCAGCAGCCAATTTTTTATTTGTAAAACATCATCACTACCCCTCTGAAAAACTGTATTTGGAGTTAAAAGAAAGGGGTATTTTGATTCGTTATTTTGATCAACCCAGAATCAGAGACTACGTACGGATTACGATTGGAACCGATGCCGAGATGGATCAATTAATGGAAGTGCTGGGCATTATTTTGATCGCCTCCTTTTAATACATCGCCGGTTCATTATTGGGTCGAGTTTTGAAACGTTTGTAGCTCCACTGATATTGGCTGGGTTTTTGTAATATTAATTTCTCTACTTCCTTATTCATGAGAGCAACAGATTGGCTTAAAGGTGCCTCGTTAATTGCAAACTCAGCTTTATAATAATGCATTTTATAGCCCTGTCCGTGACTTCGCCGTTCTGCAAAACAATAGAAGACAGGTGCCTGGGTTTTTATGGCTAATTTGGAAACCAGTGTCATGGTATTGGCTTGATGACCAAAAAAAGGTGAAAAAATACCATTATTTTTACCTGGGTCTTGGTCGGGAAGGATACCTATTAGCTCATTTCGTCGAAGCGCGGTAAAAAGTGCTCGTATCCCCCGGCTATCCGTCGGAACGAGTTGAGCCGTCGATTTCTCACGCCCCTTTTTGACGACATCATTCAGTGCTTTGAGCTTGGGGGGGCGATATAAGCTGGTCATGGGGTAGAGTGTGGCGCAATGCAGACCTACGACTTCCCATGCGCCTAAATGGGGGGCGACGATGATGGCTCCTTTCCCTCTGTCAAGTGCTGTTTTCAAATCATTATAACCATGGCCTTCTAAAATATAGGGGGTTAATTTTTCCATAGGCCAGAACCATAAAGGTCCGGCTTCGGTTACATTTTTTGCGGTTTCTATTAAATTAGCATGAATCAGTTTTTGCTTTTGGGTAAGAGAGAGTTCGGGAAAACAATAGTTAATGTTGGCGCTGACCGTATTTTTTAATGAATTGGGCAGTTTATACAGCAATTTTCCCAGTATTGTTCCTATGCTATGGGCAAAGGAGAGGCTGCCCAGTGAAAAAATTTTTAATATTAATTTAATGATGAAGATACGCATAGGCCAAGGTATAAAAAATAAAATGTGGGATTTGGAAAGCCCCCTTTTTGTTGGGAGCGAATGGAGGAATCTATTCTCAACGGGGGTAAAACACAGGGATGCATTTCATTATTGAGAAAGGTGGATTCAACATGGCTTTTACCCCACAAGGGGATACTGAGGCCCTCGCTATGGTTTTTATTTCCGGCGTCTCCGGGACAATGATCCGACAATAGCCATCATAACAAGATAAGCCTGATTGAAGTCTATATTTCGATTATTTAATGAAAAACATCCTTGTATTTCATTTTTTTGCTATCCCAAGCGTACGCCCAACAAGTGGGTTAAACCTAAAAAACGTAGTTGATCCCCAAAGACGTGTCCTTGGGGTGTAATTCGCATCCAACTGCGTTTTTCAGGCTAAAGAGACTGTAACGGGGCGAAAAATAAAATAATCAGCAAATATCGACCAATCAGGCTTGCTTCTATTCCAAAATATAGTCACCTCCTGTGATGAAAACCTGAATATATTGTGATTTTTTCAGTTAGGAATAGGGGAGGGCTGTGTTGTATTCATAAAAGGGCTACCCGCGATGAGATCTTCCTGTGTCACAGATTGGGCAAGGTCGATGTCATCCAGAAAATTGTAGAGCTGAACTCTAAGTTTGTCCCAGTAAGTTTGTGTTGGTGCATAACCATGGCTGAGAGCAAGCTCATGTGACGTGCCCATTTCTGGTCTTAAGGGCGGACTGTCTTCAACTGCGCGTACAATATCACCAATGCTGATTTGTTGGGCAGGCCGAGCGAGGCGATACCCTCCGTGTCGTCCCCGTGTTCCGCGGACTAAATCTTTTTGGCGTAACCGGGCAAAGATTTGTTCGAGGTAAGAGAGCGAAATACCTTGGCTTTGGGATATATCTGCGAGAGATAAAGGCCCTGTATTGTTGTGAATGGCTAAATTCATCATAGCGGTAATGGCATACCGCCCTTTTCCGGATATCAACATAATACCTTCCTAATTGGCGTAAATTGATGATGCTAATTACACCACACTGCTCAAAATCTATCGGATTGCTCCAATGTGCCCAGCGTGTGATGCCCTGAATTATCGATTAAATCGATAATATAGTACAAGTCTAGGTTATAAATCAGGAATATCAAATTTTTTTTATATTTATTATAGCAATTTGTTATTCGATGATTTCCCCCTCCTTTCCTTTGAGCAAACGTTTAATGTTATCGGTGTGTCGGTATAAGACTAATGTCGACATGATAATGGACGCGATGAAAAAAGTGACTGAGCTTAAAAACCATACAAACAAAGGCGTAAAAAGGGTGGCAACCAGTGCTGATAAAGAAGAAATTCGAAATACTTTGGCAACAATGAGCCAGGTCAATGCAACATAGGCCGCGACGAGCCAGGAAAAGCCAAGCAGTACGCCAAGACCTGTTGCTACGCCTTTGCCCCCCTGGAAACCAAAAAACAGCGGAAATAGATGTCCAAGTAAAGCTGCGATCCCTGTGAGCGCAATAATTGAATCTGAAGCCCCTAATCCGATGGCCAGAGAGACGGGAATCAGTCCTTTCAAAAAATCACCCACGAGCGTGATAGCTGCAGGTTTCTTGCCGCCAATGCGCAATACATTGGTTGCCCCTGGGTTATTAGACCCTTCGGTTCTTGGGTCAGGTAAGGACATCACGCGGCAGACAATAATCGCTGCTGAGGTTGACCCCATCAAGTAGCCAAAAACGATTAAAATGGTATCCAATATCATGTTATGTCCGTGGTTACGGGTGATTGCCCATGTTGGGCAGGCTATGGTACTCGTATCTGAATACCAGTATAGTGACTAAAGTTTAGGGATACATTCAAGGTTTTAGAATGTTAATAAAAGCGTTAAAAATGCAGTGCATTAGACGTTCAAAGCAAGACTAAAATGTGTTTGTCCGAAATTTAAGGTAGTGTAACTGATTGTTCAGAGACGTGCACGGAATAGCTTGAGGAGTTTTGTTCAAAACAATGGCAGCAGATATCATTTATCTACGCGATTTGCGTATAGAAACCATTATTGGAATTTACGAGTGGGAGCGGCGAATAAAACAAACCATTGTTCTTGATATCGAAATGGTGACGGATATTCGGCAGGCCGCGCGAAGTGACCATATTAAAGATACCTTGAATTATAAAGCAGTTGCTAAGCGGTTGATTTCATTTGTTGAGGAAAGTCGCTTTCAATTGGTGGAAACGTTGGCTGAGCAGGTTGCCGGGATCATTATTAATGAATTCAATGTCCCTTGGCTGCGCCTGCAAGTCAATAAGCAGGGGGCAGTGCGCGGTGCCAGGGACGTGGGGGTCATTATTGAGCGTGGTGATGCGGATTAATGGCGCAGATTTATATCAGTGTCGGTTCTAATGTTAATCCAGAACAGAGTATCAGGCAAGGAATGCTGGCGCTGACAAATCAGTTTGGTTCTGTGGCTGTGTCGCAAATCTATGAGAGCGAAGCCATTGGCTTTGTGGGGGCTAACTTTCTCAATTTTGTTGTGGCTGCGGTTGTTTTCAGCAAGCCTTTAGAGGTCGCTTCAGTATTACGTAAAATGGAGGAGGAGTCTGGTCGTTGTCGGGAAGCCCCTCGATTTAGCTCTCGGACGCTTGATTTAGACCTATTACTTTACGATCAAAACATTCTGAATCATGTAGATTTACAACTTCCCAGAGCAGAAATTACCGAAAATGCTTTTGTCTTAAAGCCACTTGCAGAAATTGCGGGTAATCGCATGCATCCTGTATTGGGCGTAACATATGGCACGTTATGGGATGCCTATGACAAAAGCAAACAAAAATTATGGCCTGTTCCCTTTACATGGCCAGAGAACGTCCGCCATCAATTGTCAGAATATGACCGCTGACATAATCCGCATCCAGTGTCAGATAGCGTACGGCATTGGCAATATCCTGTGGTGATCCTTGTCGTTTCAACGCCGTGCGATTGATAATATCTTCTTTGGTTCGTTCTTCTATTTTGTTATTCGGCCAGAGAATGGAACCTGGCGCAACAGCATTGACCCGAATGTCCGGGCCCATTTCACGTGCCAGGGATTGTGTCAACATGATGAGTCCTGCTTTGGCAGCGCAGTACAGGGGGTGATCCTTGAGCGGACGTTGACCATGTATATCTACGATATTAATAATGCAGCCTTTACTTTTAAGTAAATAGGGTGCGGCGGCTTGCGTGAGGAACAGCGGCGTTTTGAGATTAGTACCCATGAGATCTTCCCACTGGGCTTCCGTTATTTCTCCCACACGAGTGGGATAAAAAGTGGAAGCGTTATTGACCAGCAGATTAAGTTGATTCCAGTGGCTTAACGTGTCTTTTATGATGTTGTTGTAAGCATTGGGTTTCAGTAAATCCGCTTTGATTAGTGCAGTAGATTTGGGGCGGCGAGCTTCAAGCTCGATTTGTACTGTTTTTGCGGCCTCTTCTGATTGACAATAATGTAATGCAATATTAAAACCGTGATGATGCATCGTTCTGGCGATTTCTGCACCAATACGTTGTGCCGCGCCCGTTATTAAAGCAACGGGGGGCGTGTCCTTGTTTATTTTGTGAGACAATGCGGCCTCCTGAAAGTGTTGGGTCATCAATATCTTAAATTTTAATAAAAAAATAGTTTTGCCTTTACCCGATCTAGAGCAACAAGCGCATTGTCAGAAGCTGACACAGCACATTGTAAATGAAATTCAGCGTGGTGAGGGGCGTATTCCTTTTGCTCAATTCATGGCCATGGCCTTATATGAGCCGGGCTTGGGTTATTACAGTGCCGGCAGCCAAAAATTAGGAGAGGCGGGGGATTTCGTTACTGCGCCCGAAATTTCACCGCTATTTTCACGTTGTATCGCGAGAAATTGTCTGCCCGTTTTACAGCAGCACGGCGGTCATGTATTGGAATTAGGGGCAGGCAGCGGCGTCATGGCGGCGGATATATTGCTGGAACTTGAGCGTTTGTCCTGTCTACCCGAAAGTTACATGATATTGGATTTGAGTGCGGACCTTCAACAAAAACAAAAAAAGACGCTGGAACAGCGGGTTCCTCATTTACTGGAACGCATTGTTTGGTTGAAACAGCTTCCCCAGCAAAGCTTTGTCGGGGTGGTGTTGGCTAATGAAGTGTTAGATGCGATGCCTGTACATCGTTTTCGTATTCGTGACGATCAATGTTTTGAAACTTATGTGGTTTGGTCTGATGAAGGGTTTCAGTTTATTGATCATGGGGTATCCGAAGAAAAACTACATATCGCCATTAAAGAGGCGATGAAATTTACAGCGCCCTGCTCAAATTACCTATCCGAAATCAATTTATCAGTAGGCTCATGGATGGCGTCTTTAGCCGCTATGCTAGAAAAAGGGTCGGTGATCTTAATCGATTATGGTTTCCCGGCGCATGAGTATTACCATCCCGAGCGTGCTGAAGGCACCTTGATGTGTCATTATCGTCATCGTGCGCATGATAACCCCTTGATCTTTGTCGGGTTGCAAGATATAACCGCCCATGTTGATTTTACGGCAATTGCGCATGCCGGTGTTGATGCGGGTTTTTCCCTAACGGGATTTACCAATCAGGCCTATTTTTTAATAGGCAGTGGTTTGGATGACATGATGGCAGAATTAGACCCTGATAATATAAAAGATTATCTGGAGACGGCACAGCAAGTCAAAAAATTAACTTTACCGCATGAGATGGGTGAATTATTTAAGGTCATCGCCTTTAGCAAAAATATAGATACCGTACTCCCGGGCTTTGTGTTACAAGATGCGCGGGGTCGTCTTTAGGTGATTTATTAATGGTGTCGTAATATGGATTTTTTTCAAGTACTCGTATTGGCAATACTTCAAGGGTTAACGGAGTTTTTGCCTATCTCTAGCTCTGCTCACCTTATTTTGGTCCCCATTATTGTTGGCTGGCCTGATCAAGGTCTGGCGTTTGATCTGGCGGTACACATTGGTACTCTGAGTGCCGTGCTCTATTATTTCAGGCGTGACTTAAACAAGATCATTCGTGACTGGTGTACCTCAGTGGTACAGCGCAAGGAAGTCGGCGACAGTCGCCTGGCCTGGGCCGTGGCGATAGGGACGATTCCGGTCGGCTTGATCGGGTTACTCTTTGGCGATTTTATTGAAGCCAATCTGCGTTCGACTTTAGTGATTGCGCTGGCGACGATATTTTTTGGTATTTTACTGGGCTGGGCCGACTTCACGGGGAAACGTGAACGTGATGAACATACGCTGAGTTGGGGTGACATTATCATCATTGGTTGCGCTCAAGCGCTGGCGCTGATCCCAGGAACCTCTCGTTCCGGTATCACCATCACTGCCGCTCTGTTTTTAGGCTTATCCAGAGAGGCTTCCGCCCGGTTTTCATTTTTGTTATCCATTCCCGCTATACTCTTGCCAGGTGGTTTGAAGGTGATAGAGCTGATCCAGATCGGTATGCCTGTCGATTGGGGAATGTTGATTTCAGGTGCTGTCATTTCAGCGGTTTTCGCTTATTTGTGTATTCACTATTTTCTCAAGCTGCTAGAAAGAATAGGCATGCAACCCTTCGTGATTTATCGCCTGATATTAGGTGCCATATTATTGTTTTTAGCGCTCTGACTTTTTTGCTGGATAAAAAATGATGAAAGATAAAAATATAAGTCTTACCGTCGGTCAGGAGCTTCAGATAGAAGTTTATTTGAACGATAAAATAAACCGTTTTAGTACGCTTATTATTGGTTACCTTGAGAAGCAAAGTGTGATCATTCTAACCCCGACTATTAATGGGCGTTGTTTGATTCTCAGAGAGGGCTTACAGGTTACAGGGCGGTTATTATCCGGGAATCGAGTCTACGGTTTCAGTGCGAAAATCAGTGCTGTCGCACTAAAACCCTACCCTCACCTGCATTTGAAATTTCCCAAGGAATTTGAAAGTTTGCAAATTCGGGAAGCGGAACGGGTTGGTATTGTTATTCCTGCTGAGGTGACACATGTCAATAATAAGGAGCTTGATAACATTGGTTTAATTGATGTTATGGATGTGAGTACAGGAGGCGCCTTAATTCGTTCCATCGAAATGCTTGCTGAGGTCAGCGCGACTTTGCTGATTAAATTTACGGTCGATATTGGTGATGGTGACAAAGTGCTGACGGTTCCGGCGATTATTCGTAATGAACGAAAGCAAATTGACAAAGATTCAGGTGAAACCTGTTATTTTTATGGTTTGCAATTTGACCTTAAATCAACACGAGACAAGTTAATGGTTCAAGGCTTTATTTATGAAAAAATACTGCAATCTAGAAACTGATCGCGTACCTGTTTTTTTTTGTAGTATAAAAGTGTAGTAGCTCAGACTTGATCTGACAGTTACTCGAAAAACACGTTGATGATTTGATGGATACTGTGTTCTCTGGCCATCACTAGCTTCTGAAAATATGGGTGCTGTGTTTGTGTTTTATGGGCTTAAATTTGTTTGTAGTATATTCCACATTCACAGAGTTAGCGCTTTTTTGTGGTTAAGAAGGAAAGTCTGTAATTTTCTTCTCTGTTACTTCTAGTGAATTATCTTTCACGGTCATTTTGTAAAATCCCTCGCTTAAGTTTATATTAAAGGTATATGTTAGCTCAGTGACTTTACCATTGCTATCGACAACTGCTTCATAAAAACAACTAGTTTTATCGTTGCAGCCTTCTTTCCACGCCCAGGTATTGATATGTTTATTAAACCAGTCATAATACTTTGTTCCAGTAGTATCAATTATGTAAATTCCATTCTTAGTTGATTTATCATCACAGTGAACCTCGATAACCGATGTAGTGTTGCTATGGTAGAATTGTGAGCATTTTTCGTAGTCTCCCGATAATAGTTTAGCAACCGGATGATTCTCTGAACTAGGTTCACTAGTTAGCTTCAGAGTAATATTGCGACTAGAGCAGCCAAAAACTATAACTATGCATAGTAGAGTTATTATCAATGATTTCATATTCATGGGATGCAAGCCTATGGGGTGAATTTTATAAGTTTACTGGGGTCTTTGTGTTTATTTCCAATTTTTACCTCAATGTGGACGTGGTTCGTTATTTCAGGATATTTGATGGTTAAATCCTGTGCCTCTCCTATTTTGTCACCAGCTTGTACGATTTTACCAACTATTCCAGTCGAAGGGCTCATGTAGAATATTTTAATTGAATACCCTTTGTGTTTTCCTCTTCCTTCAATTAATAAACCTGTATATCGTCTGTCACTGGCATATGGGTAAGCTTGTCGGATTATATTTCCGGCAATTGGTGAGACTATTTCTTGCTTGGGTTGTACAGCTATATCTAATCCGTTATGTGTTCTGCTGCCTCTTGATGCTCCATAGTGTCCTTTCCCCCATTTATCATTATTTCTCACTTTCCCTTTTTTAACTGGATTAACCAGAATTTGTTGTAATGTCATTTACAATGTACCTCCTCTTTTTCATTCTGGTGCTAACGAGGCTGTAGAAAAACTCAAAATTAAACGCGGTTTCTCTATCGCTAAATTTCACTTGTTTACTTATGTATATTGTGTCTGGTTTTTTATACTTTGACAAATGAGGCTATCCCTGAGAGCTTAATTAGCCTTTTTGTGCATATATCCATGATGTTATAGCTCCCAGGTAATGATCTAAACCATACCTGATATCAATGCGCCGGCAGGGGACAACGAAAACTGCATCAAGGAGCTTGGATTTGGGTATAGGCTTAGAGTTTACATCCAACCGATTTATGGATACTATGATTTCCTTTCAATTTTAAAAAATATGGGCTTTGGAAATGAATAATAATAACCTGGCATCAGTAACGAAGTCTGGTCAATGGCTGCTTTTGCTTTGTGGTATCGCATTGCTGACCGCATGTAGCTCGACTTATTATGCTGCTTGGGAAAAAATGGGTAAACACAAACGCGACTTGCTTAGAGATAACGTTGAATCAGCCCGTGAAGAACAGGCGGATGCGCAGGAACAATTTAAAAGCGCTTTACAGCGGCTTAAAGAGTTGCAGAATTTTGATGGTGGTGAACTCGAAGAGACCTATGAAGCATTAAATGATGATTATGAGGAATCTGTAGAGCGTGCTGACGATGTCAGAGATCGCGTAGAAACAGTAGATTCCATTGCGAATGATTTATTTGATGAATGGGAAGAAGAAATAACGTTAATCACCAATGCCCGGTTCAAATCGGACAGTAAAAAGAAACTGCGAACCACTCGGAAAAAATATACCAGTTTAAATCGTTCAATGAGCAAAGCAGTGCAAAGTATGGACAAAGTACTCTTGCGCTTTCAGGATAATGTGCTTTATCTAAAGCATAATCTCAATGCTCAGGCTATTGGCGGCCTGGATGCAGAAGTTGTTAGCATTGGGAAAGACGTGACAAGACTGATTTCGGATATGGAGTCTTCTATAGCTCAGGCCGACTCGTTTATTGCCACGTTAGAGTAGCCCATCAAGAGAGTTTTAAATTATATCATTACCTAAATCCTGCGAGCACTTGCAGGATTTAGGGATACCCGTCATCAAAAAAGGTATGGTGACTCAGGCTACTCTTGATTTGTAAGTGCGCGATAACCATGCTCCATAATTAGGTTGTCGCGCTCAGCGAGCTTTAAGTCTGCCTGTACCATTTCGCTAACCAGCTCTTTAAAACTAATTTTAGGTTCCCAGCCCAGCTCTTTTTTTGCCTTTGATGGATCTCCTAGCAGGGTCTCTACTTCAGTGCGTCGGAAATATCGGGGATCAACCTGAATAATACAGTTTCCATTGTGATCAAGTCCTTTTTCGGTAATGCCTTCGCCTTGCCATGTCACTTTTATAGCCAAATCAGCAGCAGCATATTCGACGAATTGTCGAACACTGTATTGCTCTCCTGTCGCAATCACATAATCTTCTGGCTTATCTTGTTGCAACATCAGCCATTGCATTTCAACATAGTCTTTAGCGTGCCCCCAGTCCCGTTTTGCATCTAAATTGCCTAGATAAAGACAATCCTGAAGACCTAATTTGATTCTCGCCAATGCACGGGTGATTTTTCTGGTGACAAACGTTTCGCCTCGCCGGGGAGATTCATGGTTAAAGAGAATCCCGTTACAAGCATAGATTCCGTACGCTTCTCTATAGTTGACGGTAATCCAAAAACCATAAATTTTAGCTACCGCATAGGGGCTTCTTGGATAAAATGGCGTTTTTTCTGTTTGTGGAATTTCGATGACCTTGCCGTATAACTCTGAAGTTGAAGCTTGATAAAATTTTGTTTTCTTTTCTAGCCCCAAAATACGAATCGCTTCAAGTAAACGAAGGCTGCCTACGGCATCACAATTAGCCGTATATTCGGGTTCTTCAAATGAAACCGCCACATGTGATTGCGCTGCCAAATTATAAATTTCATCGGGTTGAATGTTCTGGACAATACGAATCAAGTTCGTTGAATCTGTCAAATCACCATAGTGCATAAAAAAACGAGCATTATCCGTATGCGGATCAACATAAATATGATCCACCCGCTCCGTGTTAAAGCTGGAAGATCGTCGTTTTATGCCATGAACCTCATACCCTTTTTCAAGGAGAAGCTCAACCAGGTATGATCCATCTTGCCCTGTTATTCCGGTAATTAGTGCTTTTTTCATTATCTTCCGTGTTGAGTTTTAATACCTGTCATAAATTTTTACGAACTTAAAATTTGAATATTCCTTGTAAGCTCACTAGCTGGTACTTGTAATCGTAATCGAGTAAATCAGAATCACGTGTGGATGTTTCATACTTTAATGTAAAGTCTATACCATTTTTAATGAATTTAGCCCCGTAGACAAACGCTATACTTAATTTTCGTATCTTGTCTTCACGAGCCTGCTCGGATCCTTGGCGATTAACATCACGGTTGATATCTTTATTCAGATAGGCCAGCTCACCTATCGCTCTAATTTTGCTGGTAATACGCCACATGGGTCTAACACTGACTCCACTGGTAAGAACAAAACCAGAAAACTCTTCATTTTGATCAACCTCCTGATTTTGCGGTGGGGAGGCACCACCACCACCACCATCATCATTACCCTGGGGTCTTGCTAAGGAGTCGTCTTGCCTCCACAAGGAGGCGGTAACGTTCCATTTGCTACTCCCTTTCCAGCGGTATTGAATTCGGCCTGTATTTCCGGGAAAATTTCCAGGTGTCGCATCAAATTGGCGAACAGTACGAAGCAGCGTGACGGCGAATGAAGACCGCCCTGTAGGTTCCCAGCGAGCGACCACACCATATTCATTTTCATCGTAGTTAGACACACTGAAAGTATCGGTGGTCTCTCGATTAGGAAATTCAGTTGAATTTCGCCCAATGCGGAAACCCAAATAGGATTTTGAGCCGGTGAGGTATTGAGTTTCAAGCCCAAACGAAACGGTATCTCGATTTCGTCCAAAAGCCTTGTCTAATTCAAGTTGTTTATAAAGTAGATTAAATCTAACTCGCCAATCTGGTGTAATGGGGGTAAACAGATCAAACGCAAGGCGGTTATCTGTTCTGGTATCTTTCTCTGGACTCCTAATTTGATTAAAGCCAGCTTGGCCCTGTTTAAAGCTATAGGCTAAGTTGCCCCACCAGTTCCGACCAGCACGCCAATGCCAAAAAACGCCCGCATTTTTGGCTATATTGTCTAAGTTATCAAAGGTGTTATAGCGCTCAGAAGAAATGTCAATGTATGAACGGATTGTTTGGCGACCGAGTTCAAGATTCAGATTCATTCCTGCGCCAATCGTACTAATGGTATCAGGTTCTTCGTTTGAAGCCTTCCTAAACAAATTGTCATCACGATTCAGCTTAGCTTTTACATAGGGTTTGATGGAGTTGGGTAACAATGCGGCACTCGCATCCAGTGACGCAAGACAAAACATTGCTCCAAAACCACCAAGTAAACACCATTGGCTCACCACTTTCATCATAGTTATGACCTTCCTGAGATTTAGGTATGATTTTTGAACAAGTTAACATGTTTAGAGCCACCATATCGGCTCAGAATCATTTTTTAAATCCTACATATTTAGCGTAAAAATAGACACGTAACTCTTTAATAACTATACCTGATTTGTAGTTGTATTTCATTACTGAAATATTCATGTTAAAAAACCTAAAAATAAATACGATACAAGCTGTTTACCGGACACATAATTAGTCAGTAAGTCGTCAGGGTCGTGGAAAATTATGACTGAATATAATACAATCCGCCCGCTAGTGAAGGGGAAACATAGAGAATCATCTAAGCTGTACATTAACCATGGTTTATTAAATGCGCATTCTGATCACAGAACAACCTTCTGACAATGGATATATCGGATCTTTAGTGGATACGTATCAATCTAAAGGCCATGAGGTTATCTGTGGTGAAACCAATTTTTTTAATAGTAATGTTATTCCAGACATTCTTCATATTCATTGGCCGGAGCGTATTCATAATTGGTACTTTCAACCTGATACCCGTATCCAGGAGAAAACCCGTATATTAACCGATCGTTTTGAGTGGTATCGGTCACATAATACTAAAATTATTCACACTATTCATAATTTAAGACCACACGACAAAAAAAATAACGATTCGGATTCTGATATTTTTAACTTGATTATAAGTTATTCGGACATCCTAATTCATCACTGTGAAAAATCAGTTCAATTGCTTCAAGAGACCTATCCGTCAGCTAAAAATAAACACCATATTATTTGTCCGCATGGCGATTACCTCTGTCACTACAAAAAAATGAATAAAGAAGCGGCTCGTCGCATTCATCAAATAGCTGATGATAAACTGGTCGTGCTGAGTTTTGGTCATCAACGACCGTATAAAGGTGAAAGTTTTATTCTGGATGCATTCTCTAGATTTAATGAAACCAATAAATTTCTTTTTACGGCAGGTAAGTTTTATTTTCCTTCCTCAAATGTATTTAATCGAAGTTTTTATAAAGCACGTAACTATTTTAGGCAAAATTTGAAATCAAGAGATAGAAAATACTGCTACCGTTCCGTCAGTATAAACGAGATTCCTTCCATTTTCACCTCTGCGGACATTGTTTTTCTGGGTCAGTCAAAAGCGTTGAATTCAGGTGTTCTCGCAATGGCTGCGACCTATCAAGTCCCCGTCGTTTGTCCTGACGTGGGTTGCTTTTCAGAAGCCGTGCAAGACTGGACTCATGAATTGTTTACACCCAATAAAGT
Organism: uncultured Chromatiaceae bacterium; assembly: GCA_964421045.1. GTDB lineage: Bacteria > Pseudomonadota > Gammaproteobacteria > JAADHS01 > JAADHS01 > JAADHS01. The sequence goes on along the minus strand of CAYQVF010000012.1, from coordinate 21,135 downwards.
TGATGAAGCCGCTGTAGCGTTGGAAAAAATGACCGATAGATTACGTACTCATGACGACGCTCTATTGGATAATGCTGCCTGGTTGCAAAAAAACTCCTGGTCATCGCATGTGAATACAATACTCAAGACGATCATCCAAATAAGTGCCTCGTCATAATTATTTTGACTAAATTCTTGCAGGGTTTTTCGCGTAAATCAAGGCGCAGCGAAACGAGCGTAGTGCGCGATGTGGCTGGAGCTGCAACGTGGAGTCGCGCGAAAAAGACCAAGAAATGTTAAAATAATTATGGAGGGGTGCTTAAGCCATTAATTTTTGTAACTGGACAAAGGCCTTTTGAAATGAAGACATCAAGTGAACCTTTTGTGAGTGTTTTAACGCCGGTCTACAATGGCGAAAAATTTATAAGTGAATGTATCGAGAGCGTCCTCTCATCAAAATACAATAATTTTGAATACATTATCATTAACAATTGCAGCACAGATAACACGCTCGAAATTGCGAATCATTATGCACAACAAGATTCAAGAATTCGAGTCTCTACCAATACCGATTTTCTTTGTTTGATCGGCAATCACAACGAAGCATTAAGGCAAATGTCACCCAATAGTAAGTATTGTAAACTTGTTCAAGCTGATGATACTGTTTTTCCGGAGTGCATTAGTGAAATGGTCAGCCTTTGTGAAACATACCCGTCTATCGGTGCTGTTGCTTCGTTGCGGTTACTTGGTGATTGGGTGCTGTGCTCAGGACTACCTTACCCATCCTGTTTTATAAATGGTAAAGAGATGGCACGATGGTCGCTGCTCAGTAACAAGTACGTCTACGGTTCACCCACTACCGTAATCTATCGATCTGACGTGATTCGAGAGCGACTTCCCGCTCCTATGAATGAAGAAAGCCAACATGCTGATGAAGAGTTATTTTACAGCATTCTACAACAAAATGACTTTGGTTTTCTTCATAAAGTCTTGTCACACTGTAAGCGTCATAAAGGACAAGCCACCTCTTTTTCCCGTAGCAACAATACAGAAATTCTTGGAAGACTACTCGTACTTGTGAAATATGGTCATATCTACCTTAGTGATGAAGAATACCAAGCCAGGCTGAAACAAGTGCTTAACAAATATTATAAGTCCCTTGGTATCAGTGTCCTGCAGCTAAGAGAGAAAAAATACTGGGCATATCACCAAAGCTGGATGACAAAATTAGAGTTACCTATTAGTAAATCCAGAGTTGTTTTTGCAACAATAAAAGTGATCATAACCGGCTTGTTTAATATGAAATCAACTCTGAGAAAAATTCGAAATTAACGGTATTGTAGATTCATGATATAGTCAGCAATGTTGTAAATATACCGTCGAATGAGCCAGATAAGCATCCCTTCTGAAATTAGAGGCATCTATTTAGCGAGCATGGGTTTCAGTTTGTTTGCTCTGGGTGATGCCATATTTAAATACCTTAGCCCTGATTATTCGATTTATTTACTACTGTTTTTTAATGCTGCTTTTGGCCTGAGTGCACTGATTTTAGCTTCTCCCTGGCTCGGAGGGCTGGTCGTCACGCTGCAAACGACACAATTAAAACTGCATTTGCTGCGCAGTGTTTTGATATTGGTTCAGATTTCATTGGTTGTTTATGGTCTCAGTCAGATGACTATGGCCAAAACCTACGCCATTGTTTTCACTGCGCCGTTCATCGCCACTTTGTTGGCGATTCCACTTTTAAACGATCGAGTTAGCAAAATGCAATGGCTGGCCATTGTCGCGGGCTTTGCAGGTGTGCTTGTTATTCTACGCCCCGGGTTTCTTCCCATGGACCTTGCCGTTCTGGGTGTGTTGATTTCGGCACTGTTTTTCTCATTTGTAAACCTAATTGCCCGATTTATGCGTAACACCGTCAATACGATGATGTCTTGGGCGTTTTATCCTAACCTGGTTGTTCTATTGGTGACGGGGTGTTGGCTTAATACCGATCTCGTTATGCCGACTACCGAGCATCTTGGGTTACTGCTTTTTCTTGGGGTGAGCTCGTCAATCGGAGCGATGCTTATCGCTAAAGCATTTATCTGTGCCTCGGTCGCAACGGCGTCATCTCTGCATTATATTCAAATGTTATGGGCTATTTTGTTAGGTTATTTTATTTTTCAAGACCGGGTTGACTTATGGACGATGGTTGGGTCTGTCGTTATTATTAGTAGCGGTATTTATTTACATCATCTGGCAAAACAAAAATAGTATCGATTGGTTTTTTTGCTTTACCCTGTCGTGGCATAAAAAATCAGGCTCAGGCGCTTTTAAAGTCGCGTGTAAGGCACGAACGGACTATATTTTTTGGATTGGTTTTGGTGACCTAGGTGGGTTTCAAAAAACAGGTGTATGGTGCCTTGTGTTTTGCGATTAAATAAGTCAAACAGTTCAGGCTCACAATTTATGCGACGATAGGGTAAGACCTCATATCCGGGCAGCGAAATATTTCAATATCCTTTATAATCTGCTTATTAAAAAATAATAGCCCTCTAAAAGACCCGTATAATAATGAATATTAACAGCTATCATTCTGATGATGGACAAATAATCCGGTTTTCCAGAAAGCAATCCTGTGCTTTTGCCAAAAGTGTTGCTCACGATTTCAATCCGATTCATGATGCGGATGCCAAGCGATTTTGCGTACCGGGTGACTTGCTCTTTGCCTTGGTCCTGACGAAATATGGGCTGAGTGAAAAAATGAATTTTACTTTTTCGGGCATGGTGAATGATACGACAAATCTGAAATTTAGCTCATCAGGTGAGCTCATCACGCTCTCTGATCAAAATGATAAACTGTATCTTTCTGTGGTACATCAAGGTACAACCTCGATGGATACCACTTTAATAACTTCTTTTATTCAAAGTTATGTTGAATTTTCAGGGCATAACTTCCCTCATATTTTAGTGCCGCTGATGGCTGAACATGGTGTGATGATCCATCCCGGTCGACCCTTGGTGATGTATGAGGGCATGTCATTTGAATTAGACAATCTCAATCTAAAAACACCGAAGCTGGAACTGGTTGATACACATTTGGATGTGATCAAAAAAAGAGGTAATGTGACGTTATCATTTCGTATTATTGAAGAGGGTCAGCACGTTGGTCAAGGTGAGAAAAAAATGATTTTGAGTAATCTGCGCAGCTATGAAAAAGATAAGGTAGATGGCATGGTTGCTCTATATGCTTCTTATAAAGAAAAAATATTAGATGAACTCTCCTAAGAAACGGGAAGTTATTACTTACCCATTCCTAAGCACAAAATAACGTAAGATGGGTCTGTCCGGAATTAAAAAAGAAAGCCCCGGCCATGCAGAGGGGAGCCGGGGCTTTCGCCGGATTCAGTTTTTTTGGGGTATCTGAATCCGCAATATACCCGTTCAGGGAGGGTAGAACGGGAGAGGCAGAGTATGCGCTCTAATTACTCAGAGTGCGGTATCCGGAAAAAGTTCAAACGCGGTGAAATATTAATGTGCTTCATCCCAGTTTTTCCCTGTACCTATGTCAACAATTAAGGGCACGCTGAGTTTTGTTGCATTGCTCATACACGTTCTGATCTGTTCGCGAGCGAGCTCTATTTCAGATTCATGAACCTCGAAAACAAGCTCATCATGCACTTGCATAACCATATTAACTTTTGGGTTTTCGTCCTCTAACCATTGCTGGGTTTTGATCATGGCCAGTTTGATGATATCTGCTGCGGTACCTTGCATGGGGGCGTTGATCGCGGCTCGTTCTGCATATTGTCGTCGTTGTGCCTGGCGTGCTTTTATATCAGGCAGGTAGAGACGCCGGCCAAACAAGGTTTCTACATAACCTTGTTTGCTCGCAATTTCTTTCGTTTTTTCCATGAAGTTTTCAACGGCAGGATAGCGTTCAAAGTAGCGATCCATATAATCTTGTGCCGCTTTACGATTGATGCCAAGTTGTTGACTTAAACCAAATGCGGACATGCCATAAATGAGTCCAAAATTGATTGCTTTTGCGCTGCGACGCTGTTCACTGTTGACACTGTCAAGAGCGAGATTGAAGATTTCGGCTGCTGTGGTTTTATGAATATCTTGTCCGTTACGAAATGCCTCTAACAAGCCCGGGTCTTGCGACAGGTGAGCCATAATGCGTAGCTCGATCTGGGAATAATCGGCAGCAACAATACAGTAATGGTCAGGTGCAATAAATGCTTGGCGAATACGTCGTCCTTCTTTGCTACGGATTGGGATATTTTGTAAGTTAGGGTCGCTGGATGACAAACGCCCGGTTGTTGCTACGGCTTGGTGGTATGAAGTATGAAGACGCTGTGTTTTGGGATTGATCATTTGCGGTAACTTTTCAGTATACGTAGAGCGCAATTTACTTAGGGAGCGATATTCCAAGATGAGTTTGGGGAGTGGGTAATCAAGCGCCAGCTCTTGTAGTACGTTTTCCGCAGTTGAGGGTTGCCCCTTGGGTGTTTTTTTTAGTATGGGTAGCTTTAGCTTTTCGTAAAAAATAGCTTGAATTTGTTTAGGCGATCCCAGATTAAAGGGCTCACCGACTTGTTCATGCGCTTCTTGCTCTATGTTTTTTATGGTTGTGGCGAGTTCTTTATTTTGCTGTGCGAGCATGTGAGTATCAATTAAAACACCATGGTATTCCATATTGCTGAGGATGCTGACTAAGGGTATTTCAATATCTTCAAAGAGCTGTTGCAGTTTTGGGATGTCGAGTAATTGCGGCCAGAGTTTTTCGTGAAGCTGTAAAGCAATGTCTGCATCTTCGGCGGCATAGGGCGCCGCTTCTTCAATGCGAACTTGATTAAAAGGAATTTGTTTGACACCCTTTCCTGCTACATCTTCATAGTGGAGGGTGTCAATATCGAGGTATTTTTTAGCCAGTGCGTCCATATTGTGTCGTGTTGCTATGCTGTTTAAGACATAGGACTCAAGCATGCTGTCGAAGCGAACGCCGCGTAAAATGATACCGTAATTTTTTAATACGTTCATGTCGTATTTGAGGTTTTGTCCTACAATACTTGTGTGCGGATCTTCGAGTAAGGGTTTGAGCTGTGCCAGCACTTCATCTCTGTTAAGTTGGGGTGGCGCGTCGGGATAGTCATGCGCCAAGGGGACATAGGCGGCGGTTCCGCATGAAGTGGCAAATGAGGCACCGACGATATCGGCCAGGTAATAATGAAGGCTGGTGGTTTCAAGGTCAAAGGAAAATAGAGTCGCAGTCTTGAGTCGTTTGAGCCATTTGTTCAGTTGATCCTGCGTGAATATGGTTTCGTAATTCTTGTTTGGCGGGGCGGGGCGGGGTGCTTTGTTTTCGATGCTTGTGTTACTATTTAGATTCTTGAGCCAGGTTTTGAATTCGAGTTGTTGGTACCAGTTTGTTAATTCTTCTGTTTTTTGGGGTTGTTGAATAAGGTCTTGAAGTTTGTGTGGAATTGCAAGATTGATACGAATCGTTGCCAAATCTTTTGAAAGCGGCAATTGACCCAGATGTTCTCGCAGAGTATTGCCAATTTTACCTGTAATTTCGTCTGCATGGGCAACGAGCGTATCGATGTTCTCATAAATATCTAGCCATTTTGCCGCAGTTTTGGGTCCCACTTTAGGGATGCCGGGAATATTGTCCGATGTGTCACCAATAAGCGCTAGATAGTCAACGATTTGTTGGGGGTGAACGCCAAATTTATTTTTAACACTTGTGGGCGTTAAAAAAGTGTTGCTCATCGTGTTGATTAAAGTAATATTTTCATCGACCAACTGCGCCAGGTCTTTATCTCCAGTCGATATCAGGGTGTGTAAGCCTTGCTTTGATGCGTTGCGCGCAAGGGTGCCAATTACATCATCCGCTTCAACGCCCTGTTCAATGACCAAAGGGATGCCCAGCGCTTCAATAATGGCGTGTAGAGGTTGGATTTGGCTGCGCAAGTCGTCCGGCATTGGTGGGCGGTTGGCTTTGTAGGCCGCGTACATTTCATGGCGAAATGTTTTTCCTGGCGCGTCGAAAACGACAGCAATATACTGCGGTGGGTGGTCTAATATCAAGCGATGTAGCATGTTAAGCACACCATAAATCGCCCCTGTAGGCTGACCGGTTTGGGTGTTCAGTGGCGGTAATCCGTGAAAAGCCCGGTATAGATAAGAGGAGCCATCAACGAGTAGAAACAAATTTTTGTTATGCATTTTATTTAATACTTTTGAGCTCCAGGGCGATAGTTTTCTATGTGGCCTGGAGGGTTGATTTGAGACAGTTAACCTGAGCTTGCCAGCACGATCATGTGCAGGGTTCAGTATATCTTAATATCGCCGTTTCTTTAATGATTTCGTTTGCTAGGGTTCCAAAATCCATGGATAGAGAAGAAGGAAAAACGACCAGCCCTTCTATGGCACCTATTAATGATGCCATGCTAAGTCGTGAGTCGTGGAAAATATTTCAGATTATGGCGGAGTTTGTTGAAGGTTTTGAGCAGCTCGCGCAAATCAAACCTTCGGTTAGCATTTTTGGCTCGGCACGAACGAGCGAGGACGATCCTAACTATATTTTGGCAGAAGAAGTGGCATTAATGTTGTCGAATGCCGGCTTTAGTGTGGTGAGTGGCGGCGGGCCGGGCATTATGGAGGCGGCCAATAAAGGGGCTTATCAGGGTAAATCTCCTAGTATTGGTCTCAATATAATGCTGCCGATGGAGCAGGCTGGAAATCCTTATCAGGATATTTCTTTAAGTTTTCGTCACTTTTTCTCACGTAAAGTCATGTTTGTGAAATATGCGTCGGCTTACGTGGTCTTGCCGGGTGGTTTTGGTACTCTGGATGAATTAGCAGAAATATTAACGCTCGTGCAAACGGGTAAAACTCGTAAAATACCGATTGTGCTCATAAATAAGAAATTCTGGAATGGATTATTGGACTGGTTTAAACATACACTGGTAGCAGAAGCGGTGATTAATGAATCGGATATGGACCTGTTTGTGGTTGTAGATACGGCTCAAGAGGTTGTTGATCATATATTTCAGCATTATGATAACCGCGGATTTGAACCTTCTAAAGAGGAAAGTGAACGCTTATTGCGTCTTTAAGGAGCCCGCCGATGAAAAATTTTTTTTCCTGTTTCTTTAAGGGTTTTATACTAATTAGTAGTATACTCTTGGCGACATCTGTGCAGGCTGAGGAAGGTCAAAGTCTGGAGCCCGAGGTGACGATCATTGATAGTGCACAGCATACAATAGAAGAATATCGTTTGAATGGTAAACTGTATATGATCAAAATTGTGCCTGCCGTTGGCCCTCATTATTTTTTGGTCGATAGTGATGGGGATGGCGAGTTTGAGACTCAAAGGTACGCGGACGATAGTGAAATGATGGTGCCACGTTGGACTTTGTTTGAGTGGTGAATTTGTAAACAAGCATTAATGACACTTTGTTGGCATGTTTAATGCATTATTTTTTGGAAGTTTAAATAGGCTCGATTACACTACTTTTAGTTGTGATTTAATCGGTCGGTGTTTGTAGCGGGGATGGGTTGGAAAAAATAATACTGTTTTTACGTCACGTTGGCCAGCCAGTTCAGATGGAGAAGGCCGCACGCTGGGTCAGTTTAGGTCTTTTGTTAATTTTAATGTATAGCTTGGCACAGTTGACGTGGCTTTTGGTGCCAGCTCCAGACAAAGTACCGTATGTGGCTTTGCCTGTGACGCATTCATTATCTGGAAACATGACTCAAACTTCGGGTGTAGATATTGCCGCGTTAAATTTGTTTGGTAAGCCGGGTGCGATTGAACGAACACCGAGAGCACAGCCAGTAATTGTAGATACCAATCTGAAGTTGACTTTAAGAGGGATTTTGGCGTCAGGTGATGCGACTGTTGCGCGGGCTATTATTGCCGATGATCGTGCGCGAAAAGAAGACCTCTATAAAATCGGCTCCAAAGTGCCTGGTGGTGCCGTATTAGAAGAAGTTAATGCCGAACATATTGTGTTGTCTCGCAGTGGTCGTTTGGAAATATTACGTTTACCGAATGAACGACTTTCTGCTGGGCTGGGTATGGCTAGACCATCGAACCCCTCTCGACAAAACAGCCAGCGTGAGTTTGATGCAAGTGCTTCTTTGCGAGAAGTGCGTGATTCATTGATGAAAGATCCGCAGAGCTTAGCCTTGTTAATGGCGGCAGAACCCCAAATTGGCGCGGATGGGAAAGTAACTGGATTCAAGCTGGGTCAGGGGCAGGATGCAAGGATGTTACGTCGCTTTGGGTTGCGTCGAGGCGATGTGGTTACGATGGTGAATGGCGTAAGGCTTAACGGACTGAATAAATTACCTGAGTTAATGAAAGTCTTGCCCACAGCTCAAGAATTAACAATTGAGTACAAACGCAGAGGTAAAGTGCGCTCTGTTGTTTTAAATATGGATAAATAATAATGCCGTTTAAAAATGTAAAGATAAGGATAATAACCCAGTGAAAAAATTAGCAAGCCAGAGCGGGGCAGAGCGGATACGGAATCGCGGTAAGCGTATTCTGGCGCTAAGCGTCTTAGTTTGGTGTTTTGGGTTATCTACCGCATTTGCTCAGTCGGTGACCTTTAATTTGAAGGATGCGGATATTTCAACCGTAATTGCGACTATTGCAGATATCACGGGTAAAAACTTTATTATTGACCCTCGGGTTAAAGGTAAAACCACCGTAATTTCCTCTCGTCCCATGACGAAAGAAGAAGCTTATCAAGTCTTCTTGTCATTGCTCGAAGTCCATGGTTATGCTGCCGTTGATAATGGTCTTAGTATTAAAATATTGCCCGATGTAAATGCCAAACAGTCCGCTACACCGGTCGCGACGGCGGGACGCCCTGGTAGTGGGGATGAAATGGTCACCCGGGTTATTGATATCGAATTTATAACCGCAGCGCAGTTGGTGCCGATTCTCCGGCCGCTGGTTCCTCAGCAAGGTCATCTTGTCGCTTATGCGCCCAGTAATGTGTTAATTATTTCAGATCGTGCATCCAATATTAAACGATTGATGAATATTATAAAAAAAGTAGATCGTGCGAGTGTGGACAATGAAATAGAAGTCGTCAGCCTGGAGCATGCTTCAGCGGCTGAAGTGGTTCGTATACTCAGCGCGTTAGCGCAACAGGAAAACAAAAGAGGTGCCGCTAAAGCGGGTGCGGCGGCTCAGGTCATGATTGCCGATGAGCGAACCAACAGTATTTTGTTGGGGGGGGATCGTAACAGTCGTATTCGTTTTCGAGCTATGATCGCTCACCTGGATACCCCGCTCGAATCAGAAGGCAATATTCATGTTATTTATCTAAAATATGCCAAAGCGATCGATTTAGTCCCTGTGCTTACGGGGATAGCACAATCGGTTGAAGAGGGGAAAAAAGCTAAAAAAGGTAAAGTGGCCGTTCAAGCGGGCAATAGTTTAAATATTCAGGCTGACGAAAATTCTAATGCCTTAGTGATTACTGCGGCTCCAGACGTGTTACGTTCTTTGCGCGCTGTTATTCGGCAGTTAGACATTCGTCGTGCCCAAGTCTCGGTTGAGGCGATTATTGCTGAAGTGAATGCAAGCCGTGCCTCAGAGCTGGGTGTGCAATGGTTGTTTGGCGGTGGCTCCGGGACGGCGCCCGCCGGTGCGATTAATTTTAGTACGGGGACAAGCATTATTGATTTAGGCAGTGCGATATTCTCTGCTGCACAAAATGATGGTAATAGTAATGTGATACCGCCGATAGGCACTGGACTCACTGTGGGCGCGGGTAGATTCAAACAGGGTAACTTTAATTTTGGTGCCTTAATCCGCGCTTTGGAAGGGGATGGCGCGGTTAATGTGTTATCTACGCCCACGTTGGTTACTTTGGATAATGTTGAAGCGGAAATTAAAGTTGGCCAGGTCGTGCCGTTTGTCACCGGGTCTTATACCGCCCCTGGTGGGGGCGGGGCGCAACCCTCGAACCCATTTCAAACAATTAACCGCGAGGACGTGGGTATTACACTCAAGGTCACACCGCAAATCAACGAAGGGGATGCGGTCAAACTGGAGATTGAGCAGACGGTAAGTAGTGTGGAGCCGGCGGCCGTGTCTGCGGGTCTGATTACCAGTAATCGGTCTGTACGAACCACGGTTTTGGCTGATGATGGTCAAACTATTGTGTTGGGCGGTTTAATCTCCGAAGATGTGCAAGAAAGTGTGCAAAGAGTCCCATTGCTGGGTAGCATACCGTTGCTCGGCGCGCTGTTTCGCACTAAAACAAGCAATGTGGCAAAGACAAATTTAATGATATTTATCCGGCCAACCATTCTTCGGGATAGTGCCGTGACAACGCACATCACCAATAGTAAATATAATTTTATGCGTGCGAAACAGTTGGAGGTGCAGCGTCAGGGTAGTACCTCGTTAAACCTTGATGCGGTGCCCTTGTTGCCTGAGCTTCATTCCATTCTGCCCGAGCCGGGTCAAAACGAGGGTGTACCTAGCCATGAGTAATGGTCAGGAATATGCTGAACTTTTGCCAGAATCTTTGACAAATCCAGAGGTTATGGAATTAAAAACCCTCCCTTTTGCTTATGCAAAAAGGCAGGGTGTATTACTGACGGAGATGAGTCGCGATCATGCCAAATGTGTGTGTCGCGAGGATGTTCAACTGGTTACGTTGTCAGAAATCCGACGTTTTGTCGGTATACCTATAAGTGTAGAATATCTGGAAAGAGAAAAATTTGACGCTGTTCTGCAAGCCTCGTATGAGGGGGGGGCAGCGCAGAGTATGAATATGATGGATGACTTTAGTGATGAAGATGATTTGTCGGCAGTAGCCAAAGAATTACATGAGCCAGAAGATTTACTCGAAAGTGACGATGATGCGCCAATAATAAGATTGATTAATGCGTTATTAACCGAGGCGATAAAAATTAATGCCTCAGACATCCATATTGAACCTTATGAAAATCAACTGTCAGTGCGTTTTCGTGTTGATGGTGTGTTACAAGAAATTTTGGCACAAAAGAAAATGCTTGCACCGCTGGTTGTTTCACGTATCAAGGTGATGGCAAAACTCGATATCGCTGAAAAACGTCTCCCCCAGGATGGGCGTATTTCTTTGCGTATTGCAGGAAGAGCCGTTGATGTACGGGTCTCTACATTGCCGTCAGGACACGGTGAGCGTGTGGTTATGCGCTTATTAGATAAGCAAGCAGGTCGATTAAATTTGCAACATTTGGGAATGGAAAGTAAAACCTTATCTCTTATGTCGGAAGTGATCAACAAGCCGCATGGTATTATTTTAGTGACCGGACCCACGGGGTCAGGCAAAACCACCACTTTATATGCGGCACTGACCCAACTGAATAATAAATCTCGTAATATTCTTACTGTAGAAGACCCCATCGAATACTTTCTGGAAGGAATTGGTCAGACCAATGTGAATACCCGTGTCGATATGACTTTTGCCCGGGGATTAAGAGCGATTCTTCGTCAAGATCCAGACGTGGTCATGATTGGTGAAATTCGGGATATTGAAACCGCAGACATTGCTGTTCAAGCGAGTTTGACGGGGCACTTGGTCTTATCGACCTTACATACCAATACGGCCGTGGGGGCGGTAACACGCTTGAGAGATATGGGTGTAGAGCCGTTTCTCTTGTCTTCCAGTTTGATCGGCGTGGTTGCACAACGTTTAATACGCCTGTTATGTGCTCAATGTAAAGAACCCTTTCAAATGAATAGTATTGACTGCGAAGCCTTCAAAATGCCTCCAGACAGTGCCCCTACAGCCTATAAGCCTGTGGGTTGTGGCGTCTGTAATCAGACGGGTTATGCTGGGCGTACCGGAATTTATGAGATTGTCTCTGTCGATGAGAGATTAAGAGGGATGATTCATGATGGCGCCAGTGAACATGAAATGGAAAGCTATGCGCGCACAGTGACCCCAGGTATTCGCCAGGATGGTTTGCGTCGTATTTTGGCGGGTGAAACCTCACTAGAAGAAGTTTTTCGCGTGACACGCGAAGACTAAAGGCGATATTTTTATGGGAGCCTTTGAATATACAGCAGTGGATGTGCGGGGGAAGCAGCGCAAAGGCGTTTTGGAAGGCGATACCCCTAAACAAGTTAGACAGCAACTACGAGAGCAAGGCTATACCCCGCTCAGTGTCGATGCAGTACAGCAAAAAGAGGCGAAACGAAGCAAGCAAAAACTTGCTTTTCAGCGAGGAATTAGTGCCGGAGATCTGGCGTTGATAACCCGGCAGTTTGCTACCCTGGTGCGATCAGGTACCCCCATCGATGAGTCGTTAAAAGCGGTTTCTGAGCAAACAGAAAAAGCACGATTGCGCAGTATGATGTTGGGGGTTCGTGCGCGTGTCCTGGAAGGGAAAACCCTTGCGGCGGCAATGGCTGATTATCCGCATATTTTTCCAGACATATTCCGCGCCACGGTGGCGGCTGGAGAACAATCCAGTCATTTAGATGTCGTATTAGAGCGGCTCGCTGATTATACCGAGAGCCGCCAGATACTGGCACAAAAAACAATGACGGCGCTGATTTATCCTGCATTTTTGGTACTGGCAGCGGTGGGCATCGTAATCGTACTTTTGGCTTATGTGGTACCCAAAGTGATTACCGTATTTGATAATCTGGGTCAAGAGCTGCCCATACTCACGCAGATGTTGATTGCATTGAGTGCTTGGGTTCGTGACTATGGCTTGTTTGCGGCGATAGCCATCATTATCATTTTTATTGTTTTTCGCTGGATGTTAAGAGGCGACAAAGTAAAACACCAGTATCATCGTACGCTACTCAAATTACCGCTAATAGGTCGTATGATACGCAGCATTAATTCAGCACGCTTTGCGCGAACCTTCAGCATTGTGACCGCCAGTGGTGTACCGGTACTGGAAGGCTTGCGTATTTCTGCCAAAGTATTGACCTGTTTGCCGATGAAAAAAGCGGTAGACGAGGCGGCAGCCTTAGTTCGTGAAGGGGCGGGGATATCAAAGTCTCTCGCCAAGAGTCGTTACTTTCCGCCTATGACGATTCATTTGATCGGCAGTGGTGAAGCGAGCGGTGATCTTGACGGCATGCTTGAACGAGCGGCCGAAAGTCAGGAACGTGAGGTAGAAACGATGATTGCGGCGGTGTTAGGAATTTTTGAACCCATTTTATTATTAGCTATGGGCGGTGTCGTGTTATTGATTGTTTTGGCTATATTGTTGCCTATTTTTGAGATGAATCAGTTGGTTGGTTAGTTAGGAACGTGAAAGACAGGGGTGGTAATAATGGAACATACAAATTTTATGAATCAAGTGTTGCGGCAAAAAGGATTTACCTTAATCGAAGTCATGATCGTTGTGGTCATTTTGGGAATCTTGGCTGCGGTGGTGATTCCTCAGGTTATGGATAGGCCCGACCAGGCAAATATTACTAAAGCCAAACAGGATATCCGCACCCTAGAGGGCGCACTTAAATTATATCGCCTTGATAATCATAACTATCCGACGACAGATGCGGGCCTGGAAGCGTTAATAACGAAACCCAGTGGTGCTGCAGCCTGGAAAGAAGGTGGCTATATCGAACGACTGCCCAAAGATCCCTGGGGTAAAGCCTATCTGTATTTGAATCCCGGTACACAGGGTACGATTGATGTGTTTAGTCTTGGTGCGGATGGGCAACAAGGTGGAGAAGGGCGCAATGCAGATATCGGTAACTGGAATCTTGCTGGTTAGTGCCTGAAATTGAGTAACATGCGGGCGGTGATGATTAAAAAATGGCGTGGTTTTACACTGCTTGAAATGTTGGTGGTGGTTTTTATCATCGGTATTATTTTAAGCATGGCCACTTTATCGACGGGGCCACAACAATACCGGCTTTTAAAAGAAGAAGCGCAACGCATCGCGACCTTGATGTCGCTGGCTCGCCAAGAGTCTATTCTGGAAGCGCAGGAATTAGCCTTTGTATTAAATGACAATACTTATCAGTTTCAAGTGTTTGATGGCCAAACCTGGTTGCCATTAACGGATGATGACATCTTGCGGACACGCACACTGCAAGACAATATGGTACTGGAAGTCAATCTATTTGGAGAGACGATCACCTTTACGCGCACCGGCTCAGCAACCGAAGATGAAAAAAACGATGAAAAAGAGGAAGATGAAAATTCAATTCGAATATTTTTTCTTTCAAGTGGTGAAATAACCCCGTTTGAATTATTTTTAAGATATGACGATCAAGATGAAGGTTTGTTTGTTAAGGGCGACATGATGGGCAATTTTACTATCGTTGAGGAGTCGTCGTGATGCTTAAGCTCAAACAAACAAAAGGCTTTACCCTGATTGAAGTGCTTGTTGCCTTAGCTGTCGTTGCTATTTCTATGTCAGCATTAATTTCAAGTTCAAGTACGAGCGCCAGTAACGCCGCCTATCTTCAAGATAAAACCTTGGCGCATTGGGTAGGTATGAATAAAGTGGCTGAGTTACAACTCAGTCCAACGTGGCCGTCTGTGGGTCGAAAAAAAGGAGACTATGAACTGGCAGGGCAAGATTGGCGATGGGAGGCCAAAATTTCCAGTACGGAGGACGACAGTATTAGAAGACTGGATTTAAAAGTATTTAGGCCCAACTCCACAGAGGCCGTAGCCATGCTACTGGCTTATTTAGGCCGACCGCTGGGGTAATGCAGACACTACGATGTCAAGGTTTTACTCTGTTAGAGTTGATTGTTGCGCTTGCTATTTTTAGTGTGGTATCGATGTTGGCTTTTGGTGGTTTGTTAACCATTCAAGACAGCCGCGAACATATCACCCGGGTATCGGCAGAGTTAACAGAGTTGCAAATGGCTTTTACCATATTAGGGCGAGATATTACCCAGTTGGTACCGCGAGGAATTAGGGATGAATTTGGTGATCCAAGGTCGGCGTTAATTGGGGGCGGGGTTGGCCTTTCACAGAGTGTTGAATTTACACGTACAGGTTTACGTAATCCGACAGGGCGTCCACGTAGTCATATGCAACGTGTAGGTTATGCGCTGAAGGAGGATAAGCTGGTTCGCTTAAGTTGGCCGGTGCTGGACAGGGCGCAAGGTGCTGAGGAAGCAGAGATGATTTTGTTGCAAGATGTTGAATCATTAAAATTCCGTTATTTAGATGCCTCTAATCGTTGGGTGACCGAATGGCCTCCCAATTTGACAAATGTTTCAGAGGTTTCATTGCAAGTACCCAAAGCCATTGAAGTGACCGTGGACGTTAAAGGTTGGGGTCGCTTGCTGCGTTTATTTAGAACCAGTGGCGAACAGTTACCCGCTCAGGTCGTTTCTGGTGACGATGATGGCGATGGCGATGCATAGATCTGCAAATTCACGTCACAATCGCGGGGTCGCCTTGGTGACGGC
>CAYQVF010000012.1:0-5650 GCA_964421045.1 uncultured Chromatiaceae bacterium | reverse complement strand
CGATGCATAGATCTGCAAATTCACGTCACAATCGCGGGGTCGCCTTGGTGACGGCTTTGTTGCTGACTGCACTTGCCACGATGATGGCTGTGTCTCTGGTTTCTAATCAACATATTGATATTCGGCGTACGGCTAACCTGATTGAAGGGGATCGTGCGTATTTATTTGCTTTGGGTATTGAAGATTGGGTCAAGCAAGTTTTGGCAAGAGACGATTTAACAAAAGATGGCCTGGATGAAGACTGGGCTCTGATCTTGCCGCCGATTGTGGTTGAAGGGGGGCAGGTGACCGGTAAAATGGAGGATTTACAGGCTCGTTTTAATCTTAATAACTTGCTGGACAATGAGGCGATCAGTGCGCCTGATGTCGCTATTTTCCGTCGATTATTGGCCAACCTGGGTTTGGATGTGGCGCTTACGGAACCGGTTTTGGACTGGCTGGACAAGGATGTGGATGCGCGTTTTGAAAATGGCTTTGGCGCTGAAGATGACGAATATATGGGGGGCGAAGTACCCTATCGCACTTCTAATGGGCTGATGAGTAGCCCCAGCGAGCTGCTTTTGGTTAAAGGGTTTGATCCGAAAATATTTCAAACATTGCAACCCTATATTACAACTCTGCCTTCCAGGACGGCGATTAATGTGAATACGGCATCGGCGATTCTGATTTCAGCGCTCAATGAAAATATTACTATGGCGGATGCAGAGGCTATCATTACGATACGCGAAGACGGTAGTTTTAATGATGTCAATGCATTTATTCAGCAGGATGTGATTAAAGCTCAAAATTTGCCCGCGGAGGGTTTGGATATTAAAACAAGCTACTTTTTATTGGATGCTTTTGCTCGTTATGGTGATCGGGGGCGGGGTAAGTTGTATTCGATTCTTTATCGTCAAAATGGTCGGGTTGATGTCATTATGCGAGCTCAAGAGGTCTATTGATAATGCGAAAACGAGTGGTTATTCGATTACACCCTGCTGAAGCAAAAACTGAGGCCAGCTGGGTTGTTTTGGATGGAACCAGCGGCGAGCAGCCCACGGTGATTCAACAGGGCGGCGTGGCTGAGCTGGATGAAGTCACTATTGGTGCGCGAGTAATATTGCTGGTGCCTGGTATAGACGTGTTGTTGTTACAAGCTGCGGTTCCTCCGGTTAATCAGAGAAAACTGTTGAGTGCCGTTCCCTATGCTTTGGAAGAGCAGTTAGCCGGAGATGTCGAGCAACAACATTTTGCAACGGGTAGCCGTAATGACATAGGTTTATTAAACACCGCAGTTGTTGAGGACGAGCGACTGAAAGACTGGCTGTTTCAGTTAAAAGTGGTGGGTGTACAGATTGATATGGTTGTGCCTGATGTGTTAGCCATGCCCTATACAGCAGGTCAGTGGACTTTGTTCCTGGAAGATCACAGCGCGATGTTACGCACCGGTTTGCAAACGGGTCTGGTGATGGATGCAAGCAATGCCTCGTTACTCTATGAATCTGCATTGCGTTCAGCGCAAGAGCAACGACCGAGAAAAGTAGTGGTTTATGATTTTCGTACTGTTGCTGATGATCATCAATCTGAACTTTGGTTACCACAAGCTGAGTCACTACTTCATGTCGACTCACAACCAACAGAGACGTTGCAAAGCGATCCGTTGGAAGTTGAAATCATTCAACCTGTTGAACCCGCTATTGGATTGTTAGCGGACGCTTTGAATGAGTCTCAAGTTATTGACTTGTTACAGGGTGATTACAGTCGTCGTGAACAAGTTGGTAAATTATGGCGACCTTGGCGCTTAGCGGCAGGTTTGCTGATAGGGCTGTTTGTTGTGCAATGGGTACAAGGTCTGATGGTTAATTCACAGCTCAAAAATGAATTAAGTGAGCTTCGAGAACAAGTGAAAGACCGTTATGTTCAAAGCTTTCCAAATGCGAAGCGGGTGGTGAATGCGCGTGCGCAAATGGAGAGCAAATTAAAAGCGTTACGCGGAGGTGGAGAGGGCGGACAAGGTGTCTTCCTGGCCTTGCTGGAGCAAGTGTCTCCCCCTTTATCTCAAGCAAAAGGTGTGGCACTGCAACGCTTTGCCTATCGCGCCGGTAAGTTGAATGTAACGTTTGAAATTAATAATTTACAACAACTTGACCAACTAAAACAAAGTCTAGTGGCAAAGGGCGGGTTAACCGTAGATATTCAATCAGCGAGTGCTCGCAAAGGCAAAGTGGAGGCTCGATTATTGATCGAGCAAAGTGACGCATGAAAGAAATTTTAGAAAATTTGAGTTCTAGTGAACGTCGTACTTTAATTATTGGCGCGGTCGTTTTGAGTGTATTAGTATTGTATTTGGTCGTTTGGCAACCCGTGTTTAACTCAACTGAAAAACTACGCCAACAGCTAGTTTCCGAGCAAGAGACGTTAAGCTGGATGGGTATTGCTGCTCAAGAAATAAAAGCTTTACAAGGTGATAGCTCAGCCGTTGTCAATCGAGGGGATCGCTCTTTGTTATCCATCGTCGATCAAACTGCACGACGCAGTAATCTGGCTTCGGCCTTAAAAAGGGTGGAACCCAAGGGTCAAAATGAAGTTCGGGTGAGATTAGAGCAGGCTTCGTTTAATGATGTCTCGCGGTGGTTGTTACAGCTACAGAGTAAACAGGGTATCAGCGTTAGCACCATTACGATTGATCGTCAGGACGCTTCCGGCATGGCCAATATAAACTTGATGTTACAGGGCTCTTAGTGAAAACAATAAACAACAAATTAGTAATCGCCATTGCACTGCTTGTTTTTATTATCTTTCTTGTAATGCAGTTTCCTGCCCGGCATGCGTATGCATTGTTGGTTGATCCCGGTAGCGGTATTCAGCTTTATGAACCCGAGGGCACGTTGTGGCATGGTCAAGCCAAAGCTTTGGATGTTAATAATCAACGTTTTCAAAATTTTGAATGGCAACTCAATCTCTGGAGTGTCGTGCTGGCTCGTTTGAATATTAATTGGTCTTTTGATAATGGTGAGGCCTATGGTAGTGGCACCGTCGGTTTGGGTTTGGGTCGCTCCATTAAGTTAAGTTCAGTTAAAGCCAATTTACCCGGGGCGATGGTTCAACCCTACTTATCCCAAGTCCCTGCAAAATTAGGAGGGGTGTTCAGCGTGGATATTGACGAACTTTATTATGATGCTGCAACAGCAGAGACAACTGCCACGTTGCGTAGTGTAGAAGGCCAACTGATTTGGCACAATGCCGCGATTACTGTTTTGAACGAGTTAGCCTTAGGTGAATTTCAATTAAACATGACAACGGACGAGTCCGGTATAGTCGGTCTGTTGAAAGAGGCAGAAAACTCTGATTTGCTAGCCGAAGGCCGTTTATCCTTGGCCTCAGATAATAACTATAAAGTAGATGCAACCCTGGCGGTTCGTCACCCTAACCAGCGTCGTGACCTCTCTCAAGGTTTAAGCTTTTTGGGTCGCCCTGATGAAGAAGGCCAGTATAAAGTGAGTTACTCGGGTCAGCTATAACGTGCTGGCCATTGTTTTTTACGATGCATTCGGGGGTTTATTGTAATAGACTCTATAGTGATTTAATAAACATCCCCCTTTTTTTGGTGGATGTTTATACTATTCCACCCATTTCTCAAAATTGGTAGTTGATCGTAAAAACAAAGGTTTAGCCTGCTGATAAACTTCGCTGGCAAAGAAATTATTTTTTACGGCCTCACTTGGAAAGCCAAACACGGCTAATAGATTAACCTCTTGTTTGGGGTCATCCGAGTGTATCGATTGAGTCACTTTATACTCTTTTAAAACTTTGATCCCCATTGAGTCCATCAAGGGTTTAATCATTGATCGATACTCAGCATAGGTGTCTGAATCCGTTATTTTTAAACTAAAAACCAATTTAATCATATTCTTCTCCTGAGTATATTGGTGGCTATCTGCATAGGACGACGATACCCAAAAAAAAGACAAGATTAAACTGAGACCCAAACAAAATAGAGACTTCATGTCATATGCCCCCTTGCGCGTCGTTTTGTTACTGTCTTACCCGCTATACCCCAGTTATCTGTAGCGACTTCTTCAATAATCACAAGGGTCGTATTTGGATTTTTATCGAGTTTCTTTGATAAAATCTGCGTGAATTCGGCAATCAACTCGGCTTTAATTTTTTCGGTCAAGCCTTCAGGGGTTAGTTTTAGATTGATGTATGGCATCGACATTATTTCTCCATATTTGAAATATAAATAAACTCAATACGAATATCGCTGGGTCCACGCACCATAAAATGTGAGTTCGGGCCACCCCGAAGCGGCTCTGGGGAAAACTCTATGGCGAATGCTGAGTTATTTAATATGGTATGTAATGAGGCGAGTTCTTTTTCTGAAATAACCTGAATGGCAAAGTGGTGCAGGCCAATATTAAAATATCGATTAAATGGGATAGGTGACGCTGTTTTTACTTGCCAAAGCGTTAGCATGACATGATCGTTACTAACAAATAGACAGGGATAATTCTCATCTTCACGTGTGATCCGCCAACCCAATAAATCAATAAAAAAATGTTTTGCCTCTGGCAAAGAAGCCACGGCTAGACCTAAATGATGAATGCTTAATGTCATTCGTAAATTATCCGTATTAAGTGTTTGATTGATTATCGGATGAATTAACAATAAAATATAATGAATGTTATAGAATAATATGATCTCAAAAAGAGAACGATATGGATCTTCAGCAACTTAAGTATTTTCTTGCCGTGGCAGAAACGAGAAACCTGACGCGGGCAGCAAAAAAACTACATACGGTGCAATCCAATGTCACGACTAAAATAAAAAAACTGGAGCATGAATTAGGTCACTCACTATTTGAGCGCTCAAAAAAAGGCATGTTTTTGACTGAGCGAGGAAGTTTATTGCTTGGGGAAGCGAAACATATTTTGCAGATTCAAGCTGATATTTATAAACTGATGAGTCGTGATGTTGAGCCATCTGGCAGGCTCTCTATCGCTTGCCTAGATACCTTTATCCGGCTTTTCCTTGGTGAAATTATCCCTGAGTTTGTTCAGCTTTACCCACGAGTCAAGCTGACGTTGCAAACAGGCTTCAACCCTGAGTTATTTGCTCTGCTGGAGGAGAGTCGTGTGGATCTTATTGGTGTGGTGGGCGGTCAACAGTTTAAGGCCTATGAAACCGTATTTGCTCGTAAAGAAAAGCTCGTCCTACTCTCCAGAGACAAAAACACCCGTGAGCAGCCACTGCTTATCTTGGGCGATGATTGTTTCTTCGGACAAACCCTTAGCGACTATTTTGAGCACCGTCGCACCACGCTAAGAATTGCTTCCATCGAATCCATTATCGCTAGTGTTTCAGCGGGTATTGGCATTACTCTGTTACCTCAATCGTTGCTACAAGCTGACAATTGCAAAACACTGATACAAAAACCGATAAGAATGAAGTGTGAATATACGTTACTCCGAAAAAAGGCGCGACCACAAAGCAGTGCTGAAAAGGCCTTCATACAACTATTACTGTAATAAGTGTATAGCCACCATAGCATCAGAAACATATTGTTCGATAAAAATATTCGTATTATTTTAGTTCGTTAGGAACGGTTCTTTTATTTGTATAAGTGCTGCAAGAGCAGACGCACTCTACATCGTAGATCAACTGCGTTTTC
>CAYQVF010000011.1:0-66085 GCA_964421045.1 uncultured Chromatiaceae bacterium | reverse complement strand
GTTCCTAAGGAATGAGCACGTAATAACTTCCCGTTTTGGAATCTCATCTTCAACTCGTCTTTGCCCGTTTTTCAATCTCAAAACCTCGAAAGAAGTTATTACGTGCTCATTCCTTAGATCACCCCCTGCGTCAGGCTGGTTGTCGCCTCTAACTTTTAATTAAAGGCGACAACCAGCCTGATATAGAAGGGACGTGGCACACGATCACGCATAACAGCAGATGATCTGCATCACCTTCACAGTGCAGTTTGACAACTTTTTCGACCCCATCATCGATAACATTGCGCAGGTAGTAGATATTAACAAGTATCGGCGAAATGCTACCTCCTTGCGGCGTTCCCTCTTCCGGATACGTTATGATTTTATCTGCTTCTAAGATTTCGGCCTTCGGCCATTGCTAATCTAAATTGCAAGCGCTACGGGCATATTCAATTATTGAAATACCACGGGGTTATAAGATGTCACAAACAAGGTTAACTCCCTTTTTCGAAAAAATTTATTGTGCACCAATTTTTTGTAAACCGAATCCAGCACACGCCTCGTCAAGTTGGCCACCCGGTGCACCCCCAACACCAATCCCTCCCACTCTTGTTCCATTGAACATAATGGGTAACCCACCTGCCAAAATAACCATTCGAGAATCCATATCACGAAGTCCTTCTAACGCAGGGTTTGTGGCAATGGCATCGGCCAAACCTGATGTTGCTCGTCCCATGCTTGCGGAAGTAAACGCTTTACCTAAACTGCTATTAACCGTATGAGGGCCCGCCTTTGGGTTACGAACATGAGAAATGATCACGCCACTACGATCAACAACAGCAACACTGACCGCATACCCATCTCTACGGCATTTACGAAAGGCGGCCATGGCCGCTTTATTCGCTAAATTTAATGATAGTTCTGAAATGGTGTGCAGTGTTTCACCGCTATCTTGACCATCCCTATCAGCATAGGTCATCGTTGAAGTTAGACACAAGCCAATTAAAACGGTTCGAGTCATTAAGTTGGTGAGCTTTTGAGTATTAAGCTGTTTAAAAATGTCCATATTTATTTTTATCCCTGTTGATGTGTGTTTTTCATTGTACAGATTTAAGTATAAGAGGAAATATTTTGAATTAAAAGGTAGATAAAATAGAATGATAATAGCTCATATAAAAATGTCGTAACTCAGACCTGATCTGACAGTTCCCCATTTTTTTATGGATGTCTGTTAGTTTTTTTAGATTTGAGCTAAATTTTTTTCCACCCAAATCGATTTACCAATGAATCAATCACATTAGGAGCCTGTCGGACATTAGGAATGGGTACGCAATAACTTAGGTCAACCTAAAACCCACAATTGAACGAGTTGAAGTGTGCTTTTTTGATGTCGCAGGTCGAGGCGTAACAAGAGCATAGCTGTTCAGGTAAAGCTGCCTCCGTGCAAGCGTTCGTACAATATTAGAGCAAGCTATTGATTTTATATAGAGATGAAACGTTTCAGGCATTACAAATTAACGTTTTCATTCGCTTTGTGAACCAATATCTAGCGCTAAGTGTACGATCACTTGCCCGGCTTGGGTAAAAAGTTATCTTTCGTATTTTATTCGTTAGATGTCGATGCTTTTTCAGCTTGAAACCATCGATAAAGAACCCCGGCGAATAGAGCGCCAACGATAGGCGCGAGCCAGAAAAGCCATAATTGAGAAATTGCCCAGTCGCCCTGAAATATTGCAACCCCCGTGCTTCTTGCAGGATTAACTGACGTATTCGTAACGGGAATGCTGATGAGATGAATCAGGGTGAGGCCAAAACCAATGGCAAGAGGAGCAAAACCTTGAGGTGCACGTTTATCTGTCGCACCTAAAATAATTATCAAAAACATAAATGTCATAACCACTTCAATGGTGAGGGCAGCGGTCATACTGTAACCACCAGGAGAATGCTCCCCATAGCCATTTGATGCGAAGCCCGCAGTAACATCAAAACCAGCTTGCCCGGTCGCAATAACATAGAGTGTCGCTGCACCGGCAAGACCGCCTAATACTTGTGCTACGATGTAGGGTACAAGGTCCGCAGTTGGAAACCGGCCGCATGACCACAGGCCTAATGAAACAGCGGGGTTTAGATGGCAGCCAGAGATATGGCCAATAGCGTAAGCCATCGTCAGCACGGTAAGACCAAAAGCCAGGGAGACGCCTAATAAGCCTATACCAACATCAGGAAATGCCGCAGCCAACACCGCACTGCCGCAGCCTCCTAATACCAGCCAAAATGTACCAATAAATTCTGCGCCTAGCTTTTTGGTTAATGTCATTTCACACTCCTTGTGATTCAATATATTGATGAAATTTTGAAAACATGCCTATTATATCTATTTTTCATTGAGTAAAACCTTGCCTATCGAAGGCAAAAATTCAGTTGGACGCGAATGCAGAATGCACGCTGTTGATAATTTTCTTATGCTGGACGCACGCTAAGATTGGAAGGAAACTGGATCTAAATTTGCTTTTTTTATCAAAGAAACCCGGTGCAGCGATCTCCATCGAAGTCAAATCGAGTGCAACCCACTACGATACCACTATCAACTCAAACGCTGAGCCTCTTTATCCCAGAAAAATCAGTTGAGCGTGGATACTCCAAGGGCACTTCTTTCAGGGCGCACCCCAAAGGGCACTTCTTTCAGGGCGCATAGTGCAAGATATGGAGGGGGTATCAGATCAGAAACAAGATTGCCCCCTTGTCAGTCATTTTTTATGTTATTTGATTTTTGCTTCTTTGTAAGCGACATGCTTACGTACAACAGGGTCATATTTCTTGATTTCTATTTTTTCTGGCATCGTTCTTTTATTTTTGGTAGTCGTGTAATAGTGACCCGTTCCGGCAGAGGAGACGAGTTTAATTTTTTCGCGCATGCCTTAACTCCTTAAATTTTTTCACCCTGATTGCGGATTTTTTGCAGTACCGAGTCAATACCTAACTTATCAATAATACGCATTCCTTTTGTTGAAAGGCGCAGTCGAATCCAGCGATTTTCACTTTCAACCCAAAAACGGTGGGTTTGAAGATTAGGTAAAAAACGACGTCGCGTTCTGTTTTTGGCGTGGGAAACATTATTCCCCGTCATGGGCCGCTTACCTGTGACCTGACAAACTCGTGACATGAACAAAAACCTCCAAGAAATTCTTTTATTTTGGTCACTCCACGAGTGACCTAACAAACGTAGCCGAACTTTATACCAAAATTACAGCTTCAGATCAAGTAAGGAGTTTATAATAAGCCTCTTTCAGCCAAGGACGTGGTTTTGCCGTTACCCACAATAAAATGATCTAAAACCCGTATATCGATCAGAGCCAGCGCCTCAACCAAACGGCGCGTGAGCCTGATATCGGCTTGGCTGGGTTCAGTGACACCGGATGGATGATTATGCGCAAAGATGACCGCCGCTGCGTTATGATGCAAAGCTTTCTTGACCACTTCTCGAGGGTAGACCGCTGCACCATTGAGGGTTCCGTGGGAAAGTTCTATAAAATTAATCACTTGATTCTTACTGTCCAGGAACAGACAAGCAAACACCTCGTGTGGGTAGTCACGTAAATGAGCAATAAGAAATTGTTGAGTGTCGCGGGGTTGGGCGATACAATCTCCCGCTGTAAGCTGTTCTAGCAAATGTCGACGACTCATTTCAAGCACGGCCTGTAACAGCGCATATTTGGCGGGTCCCAGCCCGAGCATCACACAAAATTGCTTTTGTCCGGCTTTCAACAAAGGACGGAGACCCCCAAATTGCTGAATGAGTTCTCTCGCCAGATCGACAGCGGTTTTACCTTTAATGCCAGTCCGCAAGAAAATGGCGAGTAATTCTGCATCGGAGAGACATTGCGGCCCTTTTGCTAATAGTTTTTCTCTTGGCCGTTCGGCAAGAGGCCAATGAGTAATGGCCATGATGTGCTTACCTCTTATAAATTAAAGCGTTACAATACCCGGAAGATCGCTTGGGTCGCTGCCAATAAAGGCTACAATTTGTGTAGGCATATTTAGACATTATTTTTGTAGATTAAAGTAGAACAAATGAAAAAAATACTGTTAGGCATCACCGGTGGCATTGCGGCCTACAAAAGCGCAGAGCTTTTAAGGTGTTTGCAGCGCTCAGGAGCTGAGGTTAGAGTGGTAATGAGCGAAGCGGCAACCCGATTTGTGACACCGTTGACCTTTCAGGCGCTATCAGGCCATCCTGTTTGCACCGATTTATTGACGGCTAATAGTGTCGCCGGCATGGACCACATCGAATTATCGCGCTGGGCTGACATGGTTTTGATTGCGCCAGCAACTGCTGACTTTATGGCAAAACTGGCAACCGGACAAGCTAATGACGTGGTGACAACCGTTTGCCTGGCGAGGTCTGTGCCTCTATTTATTGCACCGGCAATGAATCAATGGATGTGGTCTAATGTTGCAACCCAGGACAACTGTGCTGTGTTGCGTCAGCGAGGCGTGATCATTCTGGATCCGACTGAAGGGGTGCAGGCGTGCGGTGATGTGGGTTTCGGGCGCATGTTAGAGCCGCAGGACATCATGCAGCGGCTTGTTGACAATGAAGGTATGCATTGCGCGTTGGCGGGAGTGCGAACCCTGGTGACCGCAGGGCCGACCAGAGAACCCATCGATCCAGTGCGCTACATTAGCAATCGCAGCTCTGGAAAAATGGGCTATGAGCTTGCCGCAGCGCTGCATGACTATGGCGCTGAAGTTGTTTTGGTGAGTGGCCCTGTTACGCTTGAAACGCCTTTTGGGGTTAGCCGGATCCAAATTGAAACCGCGCAGGAGATGCATCAGGCTGTACAGCAAAACCTGAAAGAGTGTGATATTTTTATCGCCGCTGCCGCCGTTAGCGATTATCGCCCCCGCGATATTGCCAGTAACAAAATTAAAAAATCAACAGCAGAACAGGTTCTTCCCTTGATATTAAATCCGGATGTTCTTGCTGAAGGTGTACGTACAGCAAGTTCAATATTCAGCGTAGGGTTTGCTGCGGAAACAGAGCATATTGCAAAATATGCCAGACTTAAACTGGAAAAAAAGCAACTGGATATGATCGCAGCCAACGATGTCAGTATCGAGGGGCAAGGTTTTGATAGCGATCAAAATGCATTAACCGTTATTTGGCAAGGGGGAGAAGAAACGTTTCCCGTTATGGCGAAGTGTGACCTGGCAAAACGACTTGTAGCCCTCATAATAGAGAAATATAATGAAAAAAATAGAAATAAAAATTCTTGATTCCCGTATCGGTAACGAGTTTCCTTTACCTGATTATGCCACACAAGGTTCGGCGGGCATGGATTTGCGAGCCTGCCTTGATACACCTCTGGAAATCAAACCCGGCGAAACGCAGCTCATCCCCACAGGTATTGCAATTCATATCGCAGATCCGGCCATGGCTGCGATGCTACTGCCCCGTTCGGGTCTGGGTCATAAGCACGGTATTGTTCTGGGGAACTTGGTCGGTTTAATTGATTCAGACTACCAAGGCCAAGTCTTTGTCTCTTGTTGGAACCGTGGCAATACGGCGTATACCATTCAGCCGTGGGAACGTATCGCGCAAATGGTGTTTGTACCCATTATCGTTGCTGAATTGGCCATCGTCACTGAATTTAACGAAAGTGAGCGCGCCGAAGGGGGATTTGGTCATTCAGGTCGACATTAATTTTCATTCTAAATAGGCTTGCCAGGTAATAAATTTTATGACGATTGACTCAAGCAATGCGATGAATATAGCACGCGTATTAACGGAGGCTTTACCCTATATTCAACGTTTTTCCGGAAAAACCATCGTCATCAAGTATGGCGGAAATGCGATGATAGACGAGCAACTCAAGAGTAGTTTTGCACGTGATATCGTCTTAATGAGGCAAGTCGGTATTAATCCTGTCGTGGTGCATGGGGGGGGGCCTCAAATTGCCAACATGCTAGATAAACTGGGCAAAGAAAGTCGCTTCGAAGAAGGCATGCGAGTGACCGACAATGAAACCATGGATATCGTGGAAATGGTTTTAGGCGGTCAGGTTAATAAAGAAATTGTCAGCTTAATAAGTCAGCATGGCGGCAATGCCATTGGTTTAACGGGCAAGGATGGCGGACTGATTCGAGCTAAAAAATTGATCGTAAAACGGATTTCAAAAAAGAACAAACAAGCCAAGCCCATTGACCTGGGCCGAGTCGGCGAGGTGGCGAGCGTTCATGTCGCGGTTGTTAATATGTTGATAGGCGGCGGTTTCATTCCTATAGTCGCACCAATAGGGGTGGGGGATAATGGGCAGGCCTATAACATTAATGCCGACCTGGTTGCGGGTAGTTTGGCGGTCGTGATGGGGGCAGAAAAATTAATATTGTTAACCAATACACCCGGTTTGCTAGATAACGAAAATAAAACGATGACGGGACTGGTGAGCGCCGATGTCGATAAATTGATTACTGACGGTGTTATTTACGGCGGTATGTTACCTAAAGTTCGATGCGCATTGGATGCAGTCCATAATGGCGTCGGTGCCTCACATATTATTGATGGGCGTGTCGATCATGCGGTGTTGCTGGAATTGTTTACTGATGCCGGTATTGGCACTTTAATACGCTGTTAAGGGAAGTACGACGACAAGCTACCCCAATAGACTTTCCTGATTACCCATAATGCTCAGCCATACTTAAATCTGTTTCCGATTACCCACAATTCCCCAGATAATAATACGAGTTATTGTCAAATCTGGTGTTTCAGTAAAAGAAATCAAACGGCATGATCTATTTGAGTATGAATTTTATGCAACGCTAGGGTATAGGATCCACTTTAGAGATCAATGAGATACACCCTGGCGATAAATAACACGAGCAAACGTTAAAAAAATGATTTTAAGATCAAAATAAAACGATTGCTGTTGCATGTACTCTACATCAA
Organism: uncultured Chromatiaceae bacterium; assembly: GCA_964421045.1. Taxonomy (GTDB): domain Bacteria; phylum Pseudomonadota; class Gammaproteobacteria; order JAADHS01; family JAADHS01; genus JAADHS01. Next base: position 59,160 of record CAYQVF010000011.1, on the reverse strand, counting down.
GCTTCACTTTTTCAAGGATGGGAAGCTCATCTCGACCATTAATTTGTGCCCAGCCGGTCAAGCCCGGAGTGATCTTCTGAACACCCGCTGCAGAACGCAGCGCTATCAAATCATCCTGATTAAACAAGGCAGGTCGGGGGCCCACCACACTCATATCACCAATCAAAATACTCCAGAGTTGAGGTAATTCATCGAGACTCGATTTACGTAAAAATGCACCAATTGGAGTGAGATACACCTCCGGGTTTTCCATAAGATGAGTAGCTATCGCGGGGGTCTCGACTCGCATGGTGCGGAATTTTGGCATGTGGAATATTTGGTTATTCCTACCAACCCGGTCTGAGTAATAAATTACCGAACCCGCCGAAGTCAGGCGGATCGCCACTACGATCAACACAATGGGCAGTGTAAAGACCACTAACAAAGTAGCAGATAATATAATATCAAAAAATCGTTTTGGCATTTTCGACTTCGTTGTTAACTAGAGCGCGTCACACCCAGGTAAGTTACCATATCTAACAAAGCAGATCGCAAATCCCGCGCGGGTCGAAACCCCAGCTCTCTCTGGATTTTCTCTGATGAGTAATAAGCAGAGCCAATCAATTTATCCAAAGCATCTGAATCAAATAAAAATCGTCGCCTGCGCACCCTACCCATACCATCGCCCACTTTCGCCAGTATTTTCAATATCACTATCGGTATAGCCCAAGCCGGTACCGGCTTATCCAGTGCTTCGCAAATCCATTCATACATTTGTCGCGTAGAATAAGCTTGCCCATCGGTGACGATATACGTCTGACCAATCGCCGCTGGTTTTTCCGAAGCTAATAATGCTGCCTGTACTACATCCATCACATGAACCATGGAGCGCTGGTTACCCACCTCCGGCAAAGGTGGAAAACGTCCTTTTGCTACGGCTTCGATCATCCGAGGTAAATTGCCTTTATGTGAGGAACCATAGACCATGCACAAACGTAGCACCACAGGCTCCGGCACATAGCCGCCCTCCAATACCAAACGTTCTGCAGCTCGCTTACTTTTACCGTAGGGTGTTTCCGGATAACACTCTTCACTTTCATCCTGACCAACATCGCCACCTTCACCCATCGCTTTCACACTACTGATAAAAACAAAGCAACGCACATCTGCACGTTTAGCGGCTTCAAGCAAGGTAGCGGTTCCTTCCGTGTTGATACGAAAATACTCTTCTTCATCCTGTTGGGTTTCAGAAAGCGCATGCGCTTTTCCAGCTAAATGGAAAATGGTATCGACACCAACCAGCGCATCCTCTGGTAATTTTTGCACAAGATCGAACAAAACCACTTCATCCCAAGGACCTTTGGTCACCTGACGCATCCCCCCCCGAACCTGCACACCCTGTTCACGGAGCTGCTGACACAGCACCTGACCAATAAAGCCCGTTGCACCACTTACCAGTGCAAATCGAAGTGACGACATCATGAAGATTCCGGCCAGCATTGCCCAAGCATAGAACGATACAAGTCCAGTGTTTTGCATACTACAATCGACTCAGAAAACTCACGTTGCACAAGTTCTCTACCCTTTCTGCCCATAGTGTAACGTAGCTCTTTATTAGTAACCAATTGTTCGATCGCATAGGCAAGCGCTATGGGATCTTTAACAGGAACCAGTAAGCCATTACTCTCATGCTGTACAATTTCCCGACAACCCGGTACATCAGTGGCAATGATTGGGCGAGCACAAGCGGCGGCTTCCAGCAGAGTCATAGGCAACCCTTCACCATAAGTTGTAGGTAGCACCGCAATATGTGATTGCGCCCATACAGCCGGGATATCGCTTCGCTGCCCCCACCATTCAACAATTCCTTCAGTTTGCCAAGACCGCAGTTGATCCTCTGAAATTGACTCTGGGTTTTCTGGATCAGGCTCACCCACCAAAATTGCCTTGAATAATACACCCTGCTGCATAAGTAACCGAGCAGCTTCTACAAATTCCACCACACCCTTATCCAGCAGCATCCGTGCAACCAGAGCTACTACTATCGGGCTATCTTCTGGTTCGGAAAATGCCCGGAAGCGCAAGACATCCACACCCGAACCTCGAATTAGCACAGAATGATCCAGTGGTATCACATCAGATTCAGTCAACAGGCGTTGATCATCTGGGTTCTGAAGAATAACCTTGCCACGCCCTTGATTAAACAACAGCCGGAAAGCAAATCGGATCCATGGTTTGAGCAGTTTTGCCTTCCAACGATCAGAGGAAAACACAAAACCCAATCCCGCAAGTGCATTAATTACAACCGATACCCCCACTAATCGGGCAGCTAGAGAACCGTATAACACAGGCTTCATAGCAACATGGTGAACCAGGTCTGGGCGCTCGCGACGATAGATATTAATAATTTCCAGAACTGCCGCCAATTCTCGTAGGGGATTTTTACTTCGCCGACGCATTTGCAAAGGAATCAAACGAAACCCTTCTTGCGTAATACTATCGGCATGTGCATTTACGCGAGTTGCAACAACAACCTCAAGCCCAGCAGCCCTGGCAGCCCTGGCGATAGGCAGTCGATGTGAACAGAAATACCAATCCTCGGTAACTAAATAAATAATTTTTTTTTTAGGCAATGGATCTACTCAAAGTATACTCAAAATCATTTTTACGCAATAAAACATCAAAACCAGAAATACAGAGTTCATCCTCTGAATGATCTAAAAACTCTTTTGACATACTCTCTCTTGGAATAGGCAAACGATCCCACTTATCCACCTGCAACACATCCACACTAAATCCTGCATTTTCAAATCGGTCGGTCATATCCGAATATCGAATTCGGTTTGTATAAAATCCAGACTTAGCCATCCATTTCGACTCCCAAACTTTTGTAGAAAACCTTAAATTATTTAACGCTCCCCCAAGGTGGTCTTTCAAATCAACGCGATGGGATGCAACACCATTAGGCCGTAAAATACGTCTTAATTCATACATCATTTCATTAAAGTCTCCTAACCTAACATGTTCGAGAACAGCCTGTGACCAGATAAAGTCCACACTATCATCTGGAATGGAACGAAGAGATTGCAACCCATTAGTTAAATATATTCCACCAACCCGCTCCAAAAGATCTTCTATCGATGCACTATCAACAGCTACCCTGACATCAACCTCAACAGATTGTAAGTTTTCCATTAACCGCTGATAAACTTTTATATCATTAACCGCAAAGTTACCTGCATCAACCATGTAACACTTCGATGCACCATAGGCATTCGCCACAATTGCTGAGACAAAAGAATCACCCGGGCCAAGCTCTAGCGCTACGAAACCACCTTTTTTTTTAGAAAACTCTGTCCGTTGAAAATGATTCTGAAAAATCTGCAGTGCATATCTAGGGTTGTCCATCTGTCCATGACGAAACAAACCAATTTTGGCAAAAAAACTGTAACGTAGTGGCATTTTTGACAATACCATCTTGACAATTATCTTTGCCCACCACGGAAAAAACCTCTTCATTAAATCCCCTTTGTACTTTCTAACCAAACCTGAAACATCAGTACATCCCACAAATAATAGTGCCACCGGCGCTTGCCGACAACATGCTCATGCCACATTTTCCGTATCGACGCAGGGCCAAAAAACCTTCTTTTCTAAAGCGTTTCTCACCAAAAAACCCTCACCCCACTCGCGCAAAGAGCCACGCAACCAATAATCTATCGGCACTCCAAAACCCATTTTAGGACGTTTCATCAGCTCACGAGGTACATACCAGTACAGCACTTCACGGAGTAACCACTTACCTTTACCACCTCTATACTTGAGAGACATTGGTATAGCAAATTTAACTACCCTGACACAGGGGGTCTAATTCATTAATGTACTACTCCTTCGGCGACCCCTTCGCATCTATCACAGCGTTTCCGGCGATTTAACCCAAATCCCAATAGCACTGCTGAGGCTCGGAAATTTCCTGCTCGATATCTCGAACGACCACAAAACTCTGAAGCAAACAAGAAGCTACCGCCACTATAACCATAGTAAAATGGCTCCTCTCTCATTACGATTTCAGAAAGAAGGTACGTTCCACATTGTCCCACAACGCAAAAGCAAACATACCATTCAGCCGTTGAAGCGCCCCCTTCTACTCCCCAAGGTCGCAAGGCGGCCAACAAAGTTTCCGTATCCGAATGACCTCGCCAATCAAAATAACCTTTCTCACTCTCTATCTACGCGAAAACCAGGGTGATTATAGATCTCTCCATTAAACACTAGGGTAAAACGGCCACAGGGGGATATCATTGGCTGATGCCCTGTCAGTGACAGGTCTATAATAGCAAGGCAACGATGCACCCATCGCTAAATTCTCCGATTGATTCAACCAAACACCCGCATCATCTGGATCACGATGTTGAATACGCAGCGCCATCTGTTCGACCATCGTGGCATCTGCGCCACGTTTATCCCAATAACCGACTATGCCGCACATTAACCCATTCTCTTTTCTAAAATTATTGTTTTATAACGAGCGGCATACTGTTCAACGATTGCGCCCAAAGTAAATTTATCTTCAATTCGGCTACGCGCCTGCTCCCCTAACAGGCGACGTTCAGTGATAGGTAACGCAAACAGCGACTCAATACCAAACGCTAGAGCTGCTTTATCCCTAGGGGTAACCACCACACCACAGTCACCAATAACTAATGCACTATCGCCCACATCAGTGGCAACACAAGGTATACCAACCGCCATCGCTTCTCCCAACACATTAGGAAAACCTTCTCCCCATGCACTGCAAAGACAAAAAACATCCATAGCACTCATTAAATCAGCCACATCGCGACGCTCACCCAGAAGATGGAATCTATTTTGGAGTACGATCGGTATTTTTTTCTTAAGGCTAGCATTATCTAAGCTGACATCCCGACCACTGAGTACAAAATGGGCATTAGGATAACGCAGGGCAATCATCTCTGCCGCCTGTAAAAAATTGGCATGATCTTTCATCGGGTGTAGACGCGCCACATGTCCGACAATCAAAGCCTCAGCAGGGATAGATAGCTCAGCTCGCACTCGCAATCGCGCATCCGATGAAAAACAAAATTTCTGCAGATCAATCCCATTAGGAATAACCCACCCATTCAGTGAAGAAAAGCCAAATGCTTCATGTTGTTTTCTCGAAAGATGGCTGTTGTAGAGAAGAACATCAGGGACAGAAGAACAAAGTCGGTTCGCACGTATCACCTGTCGTGTCATTGGCTTTTCATAAGCTAAGTCCGACAGGGAGTGGCGTATATTCCAGGCCAGCACAAGGTGACCCGATAAAAAGTAGCGCACCATAGAAGCAGCAAGATTGCCGTGATACATCCAGCCTTGGATCAAGTCAGGCTTGAGTTCTCGAACTGTCCGACGTAATTTTGCCAACCCGGAAAACGAGGGTCGTCCACCACGCATATCCAGTGTAGTAATAGGCACCCCAAGCGCTCTAATCTGTAGCCCCATGGTTCCTTCATCGCTCAATGAAATTACATGATTATCAAAGCACGTGCTCAGCCCCCCATGTAGAAGATTATAAAGTGCTCTCTCTGCACCACCTATAGCGAGACCAGTAATGATATGAACGACCCTCATTTTGTCTGCCTCCCTAAGGGCACATAGCCTTCATCGGTGCTGCATGCATATATTGCGGGCGGTTTGCAACGTACCGTAAACCATACAAACGCCGGAGTTTTAAGAAAAATAATCAACAGCGTCACCACTACAAGTAAAGCCAAATTTGATGAAATAAACAGTTCCGGCTGGGCATAAAACACTCCCAGAACGGCAATAGTAAGCGTCACATAAGCCTCGAATACTGCACGAACACCGGGATGTGGAAGTCGGTCAAGCAGAAATTGAATAAAACGAAGCAGAACCCCGAACATAAGCCCGACAACGGCAACACCAAAAACCGATGCCTGCATGAGGCCAAGTGTAAGCAAATCGACCGGAATACCGCGAGTTACTCCCTGCTCGCCCTTAGGCATACCCATAATGACGGCAGTATTGATCTGACTAATGTTCACTACCCATTCCGACCACCACGACGAGGGCAGCAAATATATAGGAGAAATAAGAAAATCTTTGAATCCACGAAACAGGTGTTCCCCTAAGTCGAGTTGAGCAAAGAAGCTGCTAAATGGAAACGAAAGTTCGCGAGCCAGAAAAACAAAAAAATTATCAGCCGATTTCAGATTCAGCCATACACTAATATAGTAGGATCCAGCAAGGATGGCAGACATTGTTATAGCGCCCATCACCAGCAGGATCGATGGACGCGGGCGCATATACAATAATGCCCCGAGTACAAAGGTTGCCAAATATACGAGAAAGCCAATTCTCCCTAGCCAAGAATAAAGTAGGTAAACCGAAAACATGGTGGATAACACAAGGCCAACAATAACGCCCGCACGACGCCGTTTGCATAGCCAGAGACCGAAGAACCCGAACGATGCAAATAAAGCCAGGCCACCGAATGGTTTTAAAAAACTAAAAAAGTTGGTTGGAACCTTATCGAATATTGATGCACGAATTAATGAAGAATACTCGAGCATGCCAATAAAGCCACCATAAGCCTGTGAGTAAAGCCATTGCGTTAAAAAAGCGCTGAAAAGCAGTAGCCACATCATCGCGACCAACCGAGCCTCGATACTTTTCAAAGGCCTCAGACGTATTTGTTGATATTGAAGGCGTGCCCGTGATCCCAATAGCCACCACCCAACCGCCATGGAGCCTGCGAGAATCAAACTACTGAGGGTGTGAATCGGATAGAGGTTTTCAAAAGGCAGCAGCCAGGCTGACCAAGTGGGGTTACCACCTTGTTTTGTCACAAATGCTACCAACGCCCACCCACCACCATAGACTCCGGCCATACTGAGAAAGGCCCAGTCTATCAGTGTTAGTCGGCCTAGGCGCATGCTGTGCAGTGTCGCGAATGCCGCACAGACAGCCATGAATGCCAGCCCTAGCAAGATGGCAAGGTCAGTCATGTTTCCAAACCCAGCGCAGTCAAATACCCCAAAACCGCCTGATCAGCGGTAAAATCCATCGCGCGGTGAGCAACGTCTATGGGGTTGGAGTCATCCAATGCCACCATGATGGCGGCAGCAAGCGCATCCGCATCGCCTGTTGGCACCAGTTGTCCCCAACGACCGTTTTCGAGAATTTCTGCTGGTCCATTGGGGCAGTCTGTGCTTACCACTGGTGTCCCGCAGGCCATTGCTTCAACCAATACGTTGCCAAACCCTTCCCAGAGCGACGACAGCACAAACACTCTCGCTTTGGACATATAGGCATAAGGGTTCTTTGCAAAGCCAGGAAGACTTACAACATGTTCAAGACCCAAGTTCTGCACCATCGTTTCAAGTTCAGCCCGCGCCTCACCTTCGCCAAGGATAACCAATCGCGCTGGACGCTCCTTTATCACTAGAGAAAAAGCCTGTAGCAGCGTGGGATAGTCTTTAGCGGTGGTCAACCGACCAACACTAAGCACGACCGGCGGCTCACTGGTAAGAAACCACGGGTGGTCCACTAACTCCATAGCCTGTTTGAAAAGCCCAGGCACAACGACGGGATTGTAAATTACACGTATTCTTTCACGGGGCAGGCCAATAGTATTGCTTAAATCATCGGCCGCCCCCTGAGATACCGCAACAATGCCATCCGCCCACCCATAACACCAACGCGCGATATAGGGGATCAGCCGAGCTCGGCTATTTGAATTTTTCGCACCTAAAGAAAACGTAGTATGTACACTCACGACAGCGCGCACTCGAACCTTGGCAAACTTTCGTGCCCAAAGCGCGATGATGTTGGAATGATCCATGGCGGAGAGCAACGCGACAGGTTGCGCCCTACGCAGGTAGCGCACCAGTGCCGGCAGAGCTGTAACAACCCGCTCTGCTTTCAGATCCACAACATTGATGTTTTCCGGCACCTCGTTCAGATACGAACCTTCGCATTTGGCCAGAACGAGATCCAACTCATAACCCTTCTCCGCAAACCCCTGAGCAAGGTAAAGCATTACGCGCTCTGCCCCACCACCGCGGAGAGAAGGCAAAAAGATCGCCACTCGCAACTTAATTCCCCCCTACAGGAGAACAAAGAATATTCTGAAACCGTCCAAGAGAAGTTACATCCACGGGATGCAACCGACCCTTTCTTCCTATTACGTCAAACCGATAGCCCATGGGATGTAATAACGTCAAAATATCTGTGGCGTTGTAGCCAGCTTGACTTGCAGTCTCCTGTTGAACCTCGACTATGATATACGGCATGAAACGCCGCAACGTCTCAATGCTACCTTTCAAGGCAGGTAACTCCGCCCCTTCAATATCTATTTTAATCAGATTCAACTGTTTGAGATCAGTCTGCTCGCAAAAATCATCAAGGGTCACCAAATTAATTACACCAGCTTTTGCCCCACGCTTCTCCGATGGATACAGTGTAGCTAACCCTTCATGCTTGGAACCATCATGAAAATCAGCTGACGCACGATAAATTTCCTTATCCCCGGCTTCATCTGAAAGGCCTTTCTTCTGGATAGAAACCTGGTTGAAATTATTCAGACGCACGTTTTGAGATAACTCCTCAGCAACTTCTGATTGAGGTTCAAAAGAGTAAACGTGACCTGATTCGCCAACCATCTTGGCTGCTACCAGAGTGATCTCTCCTATATTCGCTCCCGCGTCGATTACAACCATCCCGGGTCTTAAAAGACCCCGGAGAACCAACAGAATATCTCTGCTATAGAAACCGTACCAGAATATTTGGCTCTGCATGTGTTCGTTGAGGCGCAAATTAATCATCAGATCACCATCAAAGTTATCGATTTTTACTGATAGCGGTTTCTTGATGAAATAGCGACGAATCAAGTTCAGTACCAATACGGAACCTGGAACTGACTTAACCTTGATCGTCGCTTTTCGGAGAAAAAGTAGCATCTTATGATTCATTGACTCGCCTCATAATTACATTAGTCAAAAACAAAAAAATACCTGGTCACAAGCGATGATTCGCTTTCTGCGATTGAAGCCATCGATGTAACCCATGCCTTATCCCAACGAGATTAATGCTAATGGCACACAGCATCGCCGCTAACATACCAGCCAGCAGCCCAAGGCCAAGACCAATCCAGCCATCGTACTGCATCGCAAACCAGGCAGCAGCAGCGCTGGGGATTGCAACAATCAACGCCGACACCACGAGGGGAATGACATTTGGCAAAACGAAAAAATGGCGTCCAAGCCAAGCACTAGCTACCGTGCCCACGAGGTACGCCAACACCGTCGCATAGGCGGCGCCTAATATACCGTAATGCGGAATCCATACGAGATTAAAAATAACATTGACAAATGCAGCAGCCACCGAAATCCATACCAGTTTTACCGTGCCACGACCAAGATGAAAAGCGATATCAAAATAATAGGCTTTAACTCCCGACAACGCCGCGGCAAGCGCGACCCATGGCAACAGTTCAATTGCGGTATCGCGATATTCAGCACCAAGCAGCAATCCTCCAAGCAGAGGAGCCAAAACAGCGACACCCGCCGACGCTGCAAAGGCCATGCTGAAGATAACCGCGCCATTTTTCCGCAACTGAACCCGCGCAGCTTCTGCACCACTCCGCTCGAGGGCGTGGATTGCGAGAGGATAAGCCGCAAGATTGACGATCATCAGCAACATACCGATAGAATGCTGCGCAAGATCATAACCCACGGCATACTGGCCTGCCGAACCCACATCGAGTAACCAGCCTAGCAAAAAACGATCGGAACTAGCGACCACCCATACCAAAGCAAAGTTGGCAGCCAGGGGCATTCCGTATGCAAACAGCATTTTGATCTTCTCGGGATCAGGTCGGATAAATTTGACACCCTGCCAGATACCACGACCAACAACCAGGGTTGATAGGCTTGCTCCTAGCAACAAGCCCCATAAAGGCGAGTAGGCACCCAACCCAACCCAGGCAAGGAGTGAACCCAGAGCCAAGGCGACTGCTGACTTAGTCAGATTAATGCGGCCATAAAGGCTAGGTTTGAGTGCTGCCGCTGCATGAATCAGGTTAAGTTCGAACCATGCATGGGCGATAAGCAGCGGAACCGCAAGGGCAAGCAAACGTTGCCAAACTGGATCTGGCCACAGTAGCGCGACCACTAAACCCACAGCACTGAAGAGAAAGGCAAGCGTAGCGAAAAGAAATTTTATTTCAGACAGGAAGCGTCCTGGCGCGTCACTGTTTGCCGGGAGGAAACGAGCCAGACACAGCCCCAACCACTGAAAGCCGACAACCTGAACCAATCCCAATCCCGCAAGGACAAGCGCGTATTGCCCATATTGCTCCGGCGTCAGCAATCGCGTATACAGGACTAGCGCAAGAAAATTGATCAAGCCCGGTCCACCGCGCGCCAGCACGTAGAGGGCGCTATGACGCACTAACAAATAAAAACTCCCTGCGCAGTGCTTTCAATGTCATCAGTTAAAAGAGGTGCATCGACATTCACAACGGTGATGTCTGTTTCGTTTAGGATAAAATTTCATTTTTATGCTGTCTTACAACTTGGTAAACCGGTATGCCAGTTGATCAGCAGCCTACGCTGCTGACTAAAGTAGACCCCATAATCAAGACAGTAATTCAAAAAATTAAGATATAAATCTTATTGTTGCAATCTAATTAGTCCGTTGTTGATAAGCTCGTGGGCGAGCCAGGCTCAGTAATTCGCACTGCCGAACGACACTTAACTCTGGATAATTTGTGTCTATCATTGCGCATTTTTCCTCCAGACTTAATCGAGATGTCCGGTCTTTTTTTTAGCCAGTCTTCCTCAAGTTCACTGACGTCTTGACCCTTTGATCGACTGAATAGATCACTCGCACCTTGTTGGAGTTCTTTTTTCCAGGTGTTGATCTGCGTGCTATGAACCTCGTATTCCGCAGCCAGTTCATTGACTGTTTTATTTCCTTTTAACGCCTCCAGTGTGACCTTGGCCTTTGTATTTTTTACTAAATTTTTTGCGCTTCATATTATCCCTTTTTTTGACAGTGGCTCTATCTTATACTACTGTCCAAAATCTGGGGATCACTATCAATATCAATTTAGCACTTTATAGCGACTACGCCACATTTTTTTTATGCTCATTACTCATTTTTGACCTAAATTCAGCGACAAACACCAAAAATATACCAACCATAAAACCCAGCATCGCTGCGATGATCAGCAAAAGACGTTTTCGGGGCTTTTCTATTTGATAAGGAATATGCGCAGTGACATCGATTGTAACAGATGACAAGAACTCAGGTTTTACCGAAATCGCTTCCATATAAGCGAGTTTTTCTTGAAGATCGCGAAATACTTCATTAAAAGGCGCATCCGATTTTCTTTTTTCAAGCACTGATATTTCTTCTCCCAACGCTTTTATCCCCCTCATATACAAAGGGATCTGGCTCGTATTAATAACCAGTTCTGATGTCGTTTGTTTCATCATGCTGGTGAATGTACCCGTGTCCTTAATATCCAGCGCTTCAGCAATGAGCAACGCTTCTTTTAAGGCGACAACTTTGTCATGTCTTTTTTGTTCAGAAAATCTCAACTTATTATTCAATCGCGTACGAATTTGAGTGATTTTTGACTGAATCGCCGCATTGATATCATCAGACAATTGGAAAACGGTACGTTTGTTGGCTGTATCAACTATCTGATTTAACCATTCTGCCGCCAATTCCGGATTGCTGTCACTGAAACTCACCGTCACAAACAACGTATTTTCCAGATCAGCTTGTACCGTAAGTCGTTCATTAAACAGCTCCTCGAAAACACGGTCGGCATTAATTTTTTCCGTTGAAGCACCATCGACATAGTGTTTGATCAAACCGTGACTGTCGAAAAATTCACGACGCATGCCTTGAGAATTTAAGTTATTAAGAAAAGTCGTGTACACACTCTCCACCGTGTATCGATCATCATCAACACCTTCTATTCCTTGTAGGTTTATCAATAAAGCTTGAATTTGTTCCTGCTGTGGCGGTAACAGAGTGGTATTCGCTTTATAGACAGGTTCCGCAAAAAACAGATAAACCAACATAAGTAACACAGACACAAGAAAACTAACTAAAATAATTATTTTTCGCCTAACAATCACGCACCATAAATCAACTAGACTGATTTCGTCGCTTTCATTCATTGTCGGGGCGAAATATACCGGAATGGGTTGTGTGCTAGTTTTTTTATCCAATGAAGACGTCCTATCTATAATTTGTAATGGCTAAAATTGAGCCGGCCAAACGGAGGTAAAACTCACCGGCCATAAACATCTTCAAATCGCACAATGTCATCTTCACCCAAATAACTCCCTGACTGAACTTCGATTAACTCTAAAGGCACTTTGCCCGGGTTTTCTAGTCGATGTGTCACCCCTAACGGAATATAGGTCGATTGATTTTCAGTGAGTAAAATTTCTTCATCGCCTTTGGTGACTTTGGCTGTGCCTCTGACTACAATCCAGTGTTCGGCACGGTGATAATGCATTTGTAATGATAATGCGGCACCGGGATTAACCGTGATGCGCTTGACCTGAAAACGATCGCCGCGATCAATGCCTTCGTAGGTTCCCCAGGGACGGGAAACTTGTTGATGCATTTGATGCTGTGTTCGCCCTTCTTCTTTAAGCCGATTGACGACAAGTTTAATATCTTGTGCATGGTCTTTGTGAGCAACTAAAACGGCATCCGCTGTTTCTATAACAATGGCATCTTCTAACCCAACCATCGCAACCAAACGAGACTCTGATAACGCTAAGGTGTTTTTTGTATTAAAGGCATAAACATCCCCTTTAACAACATTACCTTGTTCGTCTTGCTTACCAATTTCCCATAAAGCGGGCCAGGTACCCACATCGGACCACCCGGCATCCAAGGGAATAACCACAGCAGATAAAGCATCGATAGTCGTAGATTCTGTAACATGCTCCATCACCGCGTAATCAATGGAGTCATTGGGACAATTCTGAAAAGCTTCTGCATCCACTCGGTAAAAATCGCTATCTACTTCTCCATTTTCATAGGCCATACGACAGGCCTGAGCCATACCGGGGTTGAACTGTTCAATGGCCGTCAACCAGGTTGTTGCCTGCATCATAAACATACCGCTATTCCATAAATACTCACCTGATTCTAAATACATTGTTGCGCGTTCTAAATCAGGTTTTTCAACAAAAGCCGCCAAGGAAAAGGCATTTTTTGCACCTTGTATAGTGTATAGCTCACCTTTTTTGATGTATCCATAGCCTGTTTCTGGGGCTGTGGGCACAATACCAAAAGTAACTAAAGCCCCTTGAGATGCAACATCAAAGCCTTGTTGTACTTCATTGTGAAATGACGCTTTATTTTGTATAACATGATCAGCGGGCATCACCAGCATCATGCTATCGCCGTGATCTTCGACAATAGACAGCGCGGCTAATGTCAGCGCTGGAGCCGTATTACGGCCAACCGGTTCAAGCAAAATTTTTTCATAATGTCTACCGAGTTGACGAATTTGCTCTGCAACTAAAAACCGGTGTTCTTCATTGCAAATGACCAAAGGGGGGTTGATTGCGCCATCAGCCACAACGTCTCCAGATAACGAAAACCCATCTAGCCGCAGAACCGTGTCTTGCAACATGGTGTCATCCCCATGGAGCGGCAACAGTTGTTTGGGGTAGTGTTCGCGTGAAAGTGGCCAAAGACGGGTTCCCGACCCTCCTGACAATATAACGGGCTGCAAATCCATATGTTTATTTCCGTATTCGTTTAAATTTAGATATCAATTATTATACCCTATCGTTACATAAAAAATTAGGCTCAGGGCTTTTAGAGCAGTATATAAGACACGAGCGAACTATTAGGTCCTAGTGATAACCTGGTGGATTTTAGAAAACAGGCATATCGTGTTTTGAATGCTGCTATAAAAGCAGTGACACGGCTCTGAATCACAATTCATGAACGATAGGATACACACAATTGATATCTCGACCTGCTCTCGCCCCTATGCTGAAACAACAGCATGGGTTGCAACAGTTATTTTGTTATCCCGCCCTAGTAGCTGCAGCAAAACAATCACTCGCTCTTCGCCACTTTTGCTCTCGAACAAGCCCTTCATACCCGCAAAAGGGCCATTAATAATTTCGAGACTATCACCGGGTTCCCAATTCGGGTGATGGCTTGCACCATCAACGAGATATTGCTCTTGATGCTGAATACCCTCAATCACGCGATGTTGAATCGTCGCGGGCGTATTACCAAACCGGAGCATGTTGAGTACACCGACAGTAGAGCGTATCGGACTAAAATTATCGACACCCCTGTTCAGTTGCACAAATAAGTATCGTGGAAAAAGAGGTTCTGTAATCTGCTGCCAGCGTTTGCGTCGATGACGAGCACTGCTGATTTGTGGGCAATAAGCAATATAGCCTTGACGCTCTAGGTGTTCGACAGCCACGGATTCTTTGCGCGGCTTGGTTTGTACAACGTACCACTGATGCATCTTGCTATTCTCCCTCTGTGATGGACTCAAGCTGTGCGGCTTCTTTGCGTAAGGCATCGAGCTCTTTAACCAAGTCATCATATTCCTGCTGTTTGCGCCTAAAAAACTGCATCGTCACTATGGCTTTTTCTTCCATGCCCTTTTTGGTTAAAAGATACGCATAACCTAACTTGCTTTGACTACAGCCAAAGTTACGTACCTTAATCCACCCTTTATTGATCAGTGCATTGAGGCAGTAGTTGGTTTTACCCAGACTGATCCCCAGTGCTTCAGCCAACTCACGCTGCGTCAGATTTGGATTTCGCTCCAGTTGTTTAAACAACTGATAGCGAATTTCGTCGGTTAAAACCGTCATTAATTGACTAACACACTCCCGGCTTCTGATTTAGACACGCTACCGCCCTGCCGTCCCTTTTTTGGTTCAACATAATAAAATCAAGACTATTTTAACTACAAAAACTTATTGTTCACGGCATGAACAGTGGCGTTATTCTAAATCAGGGGTCGTTGCCGTGTAAAGGAGAATATAAATGGCAGCAAATTCTGCAAACAGGCTACTTTTACATCACTATATGTGTAAAAGTAGCCTTGCCATGCATAATAATTATTGCTCCGCTGCTGTAGCAACAGGAACAATCATAATATAATCACGGTTTCGTTCGACTGTTTTCACACCAATACCTTTAACTTGCGTTAAAGCTTCAGCGGACTGAAAATCACCGTAAGTTTCACGGAACTCAACAATCGCCTGGCCGCGTAACGAACCCACCCCATCCAGCGCATCAGCTAACTCGGCACCGCTCGCTGAATTAATGTTGACGCTAGACCCGGCAACGACACTACTTGAAAGAACAAGCGTTAAAACCCCTGCAATACCACTAAAAAAATAATTTAACTTCATGTTTTATCTCCATTTTTATCAGTAATCTATAAAACAAACAATTGAAAATTCATCGCCTCGCACTTAATTTGTGTCGCAACGACGCATATAGATTAGCAATCTGACATTTCAGGACATAGAGCAAATTTCTTCTGATAGCGCAAGCAAAACACTTAAGGGCTTGTCAGCCAAGGTAATGGGGCGACCTACAACCAGGTAGTTCGCACCGTTCGAAACCGCTTCACCCGGTGTCATTATTCGTTTTTGATCACCAATAACTGAACCGGCTGGACGAACCCCCGGAGTCACCAGCAAAAAACCCGCACCCAACTCGGCTCGCAACACCTTAAGTTCAAGAGGTGAACAAACCACACCATCCAGACCAGCTGATTGCGCCAAACGTGCAAGACGTAATACATTGACCTCGGGACTCCCCTTCAACCCAACTTCGGACAAGTCCTCTTTATCCATGCTGGTGAGAATAGTCACGCCAATCAACAAGGTGCTGGACCGTCTTGAATCAACTGCGGCTCTTGCTGCTTCAAGCATTTTTCGAGCACCCAAGGCATGAACATTGATCATCCACACGCCTAAATCTGCCGCCACCGCACAAGCTTTAGCAACGGTATTGGGAATATCGTGAAACTTTAAGTCGAGAAACACCTCATAATGCGAATCAACCAAACGCTTAACAAAATTCGGCCCCGCTGATGTAAATAGTTCTTTACCCACTTTTAAACGACATTGTGTTGGATCCAATTGTTCTACTAATGCTAAAGCATCAGATTCATTAGAATAATCCAATGCAACAATAATTTTTGATTCAGTTTTCATATTCACTTAAGTGCCCCACCATAATTATTTCAACTCAATTTTTGCAGTATTTTTCGCGTGAATCAAGGCGCAACGAAACGAGCATAGTGCGCTATGTAACTGGAGCTGCAACACGGAGTCACGCGAAAAACCAATAAATATTAAAATAATTATGGCGGGGTGCTTATTCAAACCCTAAACTCTCAACTGGTTTAACACGATTCCAGCTTTTGCAACTGGGACATAACCAATGTAATAACTTGCCCGAAAAACCGCATTGCCTGCATTGATAGAGGGGCTGAGTTTTTATCATGCCCATTAAAGTTTTACGAATTACGCGAAAGGTATCCCGTAATTCGCCCTTACTTTCAGCCAAATTCAGATCAACCAATCGATGCAAACCGGCTAATGAAGGGGTACGACCTAAATAATTGGCCATATATATGGCAGCATCATGATCGCCACGATGCTGCCGTAACAATTCCGATAATGCCAACACGGCTCTAGTGCAAGCATATTGTCTCAACAGACCCTGTAAATAATCTTGCATGTCATCGAGCCGGTCAAGCTGATAGTAACATTCCAACATAGGGTCTATGACCTCAGACAGATAGTCAGGATCTTGATCTGCTACACGCTGGTAAGCGCTTACCGCCTTCTCAAATGCACCATTTTCTGCCAGACCTTGGGCTTTTAGAATTGAAGCACGTACACACAGAGGATCGCTGTGCAAAGCTTTATCGATATACCCTTGAGCCCTATTAAAATCACGCTTCTGGTTGGCGATAACGGCCATTTCACAAGCATATTGTGCTAAAACGGGCTGATAATTTTCACTCTCCGAAGCCGCCAGAACGTTCACCACCTCTGCGGCTTTTAGCCATTCCTTTTCTTGCTCATATATTGTTTTAAGCAAGTCCAAAGCGGAGACATTAACAGGTTCTACTCGAATCAAGTCATGCAATAAACCTTCGGCTCTATCTAACAAACCCGCTCGCAGATAATCACGACCCAACTCCAACAAAACTAACCTACGTTGCTTTTCATCAATATCACTACGAGACAAAATATCTTGATGAATGCGTATGGCCTGATCCACCTCGCCACGACGGCGAAACAAAACACCAACCGCAATGTGCGTTTCAACCTCTTCGGAATGTTCAGATTTCAACAAACGAGAAAAAACTTCGATCGCCTTATTGGGCTGCTCATTAAGCAGATAATTTAAACCTTTGAAATATTCTGGAGAAATGTTCTGTGAAATGGGAGGAGCAGACAAAAAAGACCTTCTGGCAAACCACCATCCTGAAGCGGCTGCCACAGGGAGTAGCAACCACAACAAGAAAGACATATTTATTTAGATTCCAGAGCCTTCAAGTGAGACCGTACGCAGCTGTGAAGATACTGCTTTTTTCTTTTCTCGTGCTTCCGTTCTACGCATAATCGCGATTTGTCGCTTTAACTGCAGTACTTTAAAAAAACAAACAATAAAACCTACCGCGATCCCCACACAAACCGATGCAGCAACAACCAATGCTTTGGGTAACTCCCATATTCCATAATAATAGCTCAGTTCTATCGAACCTTTATTGAGCATCGTAAAACCAACAACCATCACCGCTAGAGCAGCTAATCCAATCAACACTAAAATTCGACTCAGCATCATCATCCCCTATTGCTATCCTGAACAACAGCATCGGCGCTGCCAAACAAGTTTATTTTTAGAGCTATATTAGCATGATAAACCAGGTAACAGCCAAAACCTAGCCTTGCTGTTAGTTAATTAACGACCCACCTGCTATTTCATTAGATCGACCAGCATTCATCGCCTCGTTATCATCCTCATCAGGAGAATCATCCACCACAATTTGAGCTTTGCTATTATTAACACGTTCGCGAAGTTCTTTGCCTGGCTTGAAGTGGGGAACATATTTCCCGGAAAGCGGCACTGAAACCCCGGTTTTTGGGTTTCGTCCAACTCGAGGGGGTCGATAATGCAACGAAAAACTACCAAAGCCACGGATTTCGATACGTTCACCGCCAGCCAAGGTTTTTGCCATATGTTCTATCATCACCTTAACCGCAAATTCAACATCCTTGTAGCTCAAGTGTTTTTGTCTTTGCGCTAACAACTCAATTAATTCAGACTTGGTCATTAAAACTCCCTCACTCGGCCCCAAACCGGACTACACTACAACAATTACTGCTCATAAAATACAAAGGGTGGGCTCAAGTCACAATAACAAGCGCCCTACCCCTGTCTATTTCTGTTGCTCGTCGCTGCGGCCTTCCATTTTCTCTTTTAGAAGATCACCCAATGTCGTTGCACCCTGAGAGCCTGTATTGCGACTATACTCCTCAATGACCTCAGCTTCATCCTGAGAATCTTTCGCTTTAATAGATAAAACTAACACTCTATTTTTGCGATCAACGCCCATAAATTTCGCTTCTACAGCATCACCCACATTCAATACCGTACGCGCATCTTCAACGCGCTCCTGAGCCATCTCTGATGCTCGCAATTGGCCTTCAATCCCTTCACCCAGATTAATAACCGCACCTTTAGCATCAACTTCGCTCACCGTACCTTTAACGATGCTACCCTTTGCATTTTCAGCAACGTAAGAAGAAAAAGGATCCTGCTCTAACTGTTTCACGCCTAAAGAAATACGCTCTCTGTCTGCGTCAATAGCCAAAACAACCGCTTCAATGTCATCTCCTTTTTTATAGCCATGCCCACTCGTTGGGCTTTCTTCAGAACCACTCCAGGACAAATCAGACAAGTGCAATAGACCATCAATACCGCCATCAAGGCCAACGAAGATGCCAAAATCGGTAATGGATTTAATCTGCCCTTCGACTTTATCGCCCTTGTTGTGTGTTGCTGAAAACGCTTCCCATGGATTCGTTTGACACTGCTTCATACCCAGAGAAATACGACGACGTTCTTCGTCTATATCCAGAACAACCACTTCGACTTCTTCATCAAGATGTATCATTTTTGATGGATTGACGTTCTTGTTTGTCCAGTCCATTTCAGAAACGTGAACCAAACCTTCAACCCCACTTTCGATTTCGACAAAACAACCGTAGTCCGTGATATTAGTGATTTTGCCAAATAACCGGGTCGCAACCGGGTAGCGTCGCGCTAGATTCACCCAGGGGTCTTCGCCCATTTGCTTCAGACCGAGTGAGACACGATTACGTTCTCGATCATATTTTAGGACTTTAACGGAAATTTCATCGCCCACATTCACAAATTCCGAAGGTTGACGAACACGCCGCCATGCCATATCGGTAATGTGCAGTAAACCATCTATCCCGCCCAAATCAACAAAAGCACCATAATCGGTTAAATTTTTAACAATCCCTTTTACAACCTGCCCTTCTTCCAGATTTTCAAGCAGTTTCGTACGCTCAGCGTCCGACTCGCGTTCAACAACCGCACGACGAGAGACGACAACGTTATTGCGTTTTCGATCTAATTTGACAACTTTGAATTCCAGCTCTTTGCCTTCCAGGTGACCCAAATCTCGTACTGGGCGCACATCAACTAAAGAACCCGGTAAAAAGGCACGGATCGTTTCAACATCGACCGTCAAACCACCCTTAACTTTACCTGTGATGATACCGGTCACCGTCGCCCCAGTATTTAAGGCTTCCTCCAATTTGACCCAGCTGCGTGCTCGTACTGCCTTTTCTCGCGATAGTTTAGTTTCACCAAACCCATCTTCTACCGCCTCCAGTGCAACTTCAATCTCGTCACCCACCGAGATATTCGGCGTTCCGTCTTCATTATAAAACTGGTCAATCGGAATCATACTTTCCGATTTAAGTCCTGCACTAACCACCACGGCGTCAGGCCGAACTTCAACTACGGTTGCGATCATAATTGAACCGGGACGCATCTGCTGGGACGCTAGACTTTCTTCAAATAACTCTGCAAAGCTTTCACTCATCGCCAAATAACCTTGTGTGTTTTAACAACACACTCCAAATATGTAAAAGTTAGTAAATAAAACAAGGGACGGTGATCTTACCGACGACCTACCCTCACCCAACTCGAATTCCTAGCGGAATAGGAAGTATTCTAGAAGTTTAAACAACTCTAGACTCTTTAAATTTCATACTGCAATTATTCCACAATGACATCACACGTATAAAAACACCTTCAATATCAAGCTCTGTGGTATCAATCTGTACGGCATCATCGGCGGGTAACAGCGGGGCTACTTCTCGCTGCTTATCACGCGCATCTCTTGCAGACAATACATCTTGCAGGTTTTCTAGCGTAACATCATTCCCCTTGCCCTTCAACTGCTTATATCGCCTTCTCGCACGCTCATTCAAGCTTGCCGTCAAGAAAATCTTCAACTCGGCCCCAGGGAAAATCACGGTACCCATATCGCGCCCATCAGCTACCAGACCGGGCGGCTCTAAAAACGCGTGCTGCCGATTCATTAACGCCTGACGCACAGCGGGTAATACCGCTACAATGGAAGCATCTTTACCGCTCAGCTCACTCCGCACAACATCTGTAACTCTTTCTCCTTCAAGAAAAATATCTGTTTTTTGATCTTCACTATCAAATACAAACTGAATATCCAGATGACCCGCAAGTGTAACCAACGCCGCTTCATCGTCAAACGGAATCGAATGGTGGCGCGCTGCCAGACCCAACAAACGATACAAAGCACCGCTATCAAGAAAATGAAACCCCAACTCTTGAGCGACAAGACGACTGATCGTTCCTTTGCCTGTGCCACTCGGACCATCAATAGTTATCACTGGAATGTTCTTTTTTATCACCTCAATCTCCTGGCACCCAGCCTCCATTGCCTAGCACCAATTTATGGCTTACTCCACGCCCAAGCCAACCGAACCGGCCAAAGAAATAAAATTCGGAAATGAAGTGCGGATATTTTCGCATTCTTTAATATTTATTTCGCTCTTTGCTCGCAAAGCCGCCATCGCAAAAGACATGGCAATACGATGATCGCCCAAACTGTCGACGATGCCACCTTGATACGCGCCACCTTTAATAATAATACCATCTTGTTGCGGCTGTGCATCAACACCCAGCACAGCCAACCCCTCCGCCATGGCTCGAATGCGATCACTTTCTTTGACACGCAACTCTTCTGCCCCGGTCAATACGGTCGTTCCCTCTGCACATGCCGCAGCAACAAACAAAGCAGGAAACTCATCTATCGCCAATGGAACCTGGTTTTTCGGTATATTGATACCATGCAAAGGACTGTATTTTATTCGAATATCAGCAACAGGCTCCCCCCCCACTTCATGTTTATTACACAAAGCAATATCCGCACCCATTGCCTTCAATATAGTAATAACCCCCATCCTTGTTGGGTTAACACCCACATGCTCGATCATCAAATCAGAGCCTGGGGCGATAGCCGCACCGACCAAAAAAAAAGCAGCGGAAGAAATATCTCCCGGTACGTCTATATTCATCGCCATCAAGCGCCCACCGCCTGCCAAACTGACACTATCTTCATCACGCACAATTTCATAACCAAAACCACTTAACATACGTTCGGTATGATCTCGGGTCGGCGCGGGCTCTATAATTCGGGTTCTACCCCGTGCATACAATCCCGCCAATAATAAACTCGATTTAACCTGCGCACTCGCAACAGGCATAGCGTAGTGAATTCCGGTCAAATTTTGCACGCCATGAATAATCAAAGGCGGCATACCCTCAGCATCTTCTATAACCGCGCCCATCGCCGCTAATGGCGTAGTTACGCGTCGCATCGGCCTTTTCGACAGGGAGGCATCACCGGTCAGCGTGACAGCAAACGACTGCGCAGATAATAACCCTGCCAGCAAGCGCATCGAGGTACCCGAATTGCCTAAATCCAATGGCGCAGCAGGCTGAGCTAAACCCCGCATACCCACACCATGAATCACCACGGCGCCCTCAGCCGGACGCTCGATACGAACCCCCATCGCACGAAAAGCATTTAAGGTGGCCAAACTGTCTTCACCTTCTAAAAAGCCACTGACTTCGGTGATCCCTTCGGCCAGAGAACCCAACATAATGCTGCGATGGGAGATCGATTTATCCCCTGGTACACGAATACGCCCGACCAAAGCACCACCGGGCTGCACCCTGAGCTTCTCCATTTCATTTTTCATAGTTATTTTCCAGAATAGCGATTTCTTGCTGCCTTAGCTCGACTAAACGTCGCAAATAAAACATCACTGTCAGCATGATTGATCGCCGCCCTCAATTGCGCAACACGTTCAATATATCGATCCAATACGGGCAAGATTGCCTCGCGATTCCCCATAATAATATCCCGCCACATGAGAGGATCGCTAGATACGATACGGGTAAAATCTTTGAATCCTCCTGCCGCATAGCGAAATATTTTTTCGCTATCACCCATTGCCACCAGCATATCCACTAGCGAATAAGCCAAAACATGAGGTAAATGGCTGGTTGCCGCCAACACTTCATCGTGATGATCTACAGTCAGCGTTTCAACCACCGCCCCTGCCGCACGCCACATCGCTTCAACCTCATACAGTGCCGCCGAATCGGTTTCAACAATCGGGGTCAAAAGCACCTGGCGCTGATCGTAAAGCTCGGCAAAAGACGCGTCCACACCACTATTTTCGGTACCTGCAATAGGGTGTCCGGGGACAAAAAAAGGGAGCATTTGATCATCAAAAGCAGCTTTGGCTGCGGCAACCACCGACCCCTTGGCACTCCCCACGTCGCTAATAATGGTGCCGGCTTCAACAACCTCGGCCAATCGATGAAACAGCTCCGGCATCGCACCCATAGGAACCGCAACAATGATCAGCTTAACACCCCGCACAGCGTCAGCTAAATCAGTAGCAAAACGATCCACCACACCTAACTCAACTGCGCGCTGCAACTGCTGGCGATCTCGCCCAAAACCGATAATCTCGTCGCAATAGCGAACACGTTTGAGTGCCCGAGCTAACGAGCCGCCAATCAAACCCACACCGATGACCAACATGCTACTCATAAGTACCCCGCCATAATTATTTTAACATTTTTTGGTCTTTTTCGCGTAACTCCGCGTTGTAGCTCCGGTCACATAGCGCACTATGCTCGTTTCTCTGCGCCTTGATTCACGCGAAAATACTGCAGAAGTTGAGTTAAAATAATTATGACGGGGCACTTACTATGTTAGCGGTAACTTTACAAAACCGACTTGGGGTAAGATCCTAACAACTTGACCATAACTGAAGTCTCTTCTAGCTCTCGCACCGCAGCAGCAACATGCGCTTCTTCAATATGACCTTCTATATCGATAAAAAAGACATAGTCCCACGTTCCTCTACGAGAAGGCCGGGACTCTATACTCGTCATTGAAACCTGGTGATTAACAAAGGGGGTCAATACTTTATGCAACGTCCCGGGCTGATTACCTGTCGTCACTAACAATGAAGTTTTATCAACACCGCTAGATGAAGGAAAAGAAGCACTCAACACCAGGAAGCGAGTAATATTATTCGCATTATCTTCAATGGCGGTTGCTAATATATTATGCTGATAAATTTCAGCAGCACGCTCACCCGCAATAGCTGCCGCACCAAGCGTTTCTGTAGCAATACGTGCAGCTTCAGCATTACTTCTTACTGCAATCTGCTCCGCACCGTGCAAATGGGCATTCAGCCAATTTTTACACTGAGCCAATGCCTGCTGATGCCCATATATCACTTTAATTTCATTTAATGCGTCACAACGACTCAACAAACAATGGCGAACACGCAACGCCACTTCACCACATATTTTTAGAGAAGAATCGAGAAACATATCCAGGGTCAGAGTAACACTGCCTTCGGTAGAATTTTCTACCGCCACGACGCCATAATGAACTCGTTCTGACTCAACCTCATGAAACACATCTTCAACACTCGTCACCGGGATCATTTTGGAGGCCTGACCAAAATGTTTGCGGGCAGCCTCTTGAGTATAGGTACCTTCTGGCCCCAAAAAAGCGACGGCTAAAGGCTGCTCTATCGCCAAACAGGCGGCCATAATTTCACGAAAAATTCGCGCCATGGCTTTAGGCTCCAAATCACCACAATTTCGCGCCATAACCTGGCGTAGTACTTGTGCCTCTCGCTCAGGCCTATAGTAAACCGTATTCGCATCACGCCCTTTCAACTCTGCAACCTGTATAGCACAAGCAGCGCGCTGAGCAATCAAATTTTGAATCTGCACATCCAGCTCATCAATACGTAACCGCACGGATTCTAATGACGGGTTGTCACTCATCTCAAAGCCAGGCTACAATGAACGCACAGACAAAACACCCTGAATAGAGGCAATTTCATCTATGACTGATTTTGGTACAGATTTATCCACATCCGCCATAGTGTAGGCGATTTCCCCTTTGGATTTATTAATCATATCGACGATATTTAAATCTGATTTTGCCAATGCAGTAGAAATCTGACCCAGCATATTGGGCACGTTGGTATTAGAAATAGCAATGCGATACCCTTCCGTTCTCGGCATCACCACCTCTGGAAAATTAACCGAATTCACTATATTGCCATTTTCAAGAAATTCTCGAATCTGATCAGCAACCATGATCGCACAATTCTCTTCAGCTTCTTTAGTTGACGCACCTAGATGCGGCAAAGCAATCACACCCTGTTGATTTTTTAACAAATTACATGGGAAGTCACAAACATAACTGTGCATTTTCCCCGATTGCAGCGCTTGTAACACGGCGACGTTATCCACTATACCAGCACGTGCAAAATTTAAAACAACGAGGCCATCTTTCATATTGGCTAAACGCTCTTTATTGATCAATCCCCGAGTTGCGTCCACTTCCGGCACGTGCAAAGAAACCATGTCAGACTGATTCAATAATTCATCCACACTGTTCGCTTGCTGCACAGAAGAAGACAATTGCCAGGCGCTTTTTACGGTGATTTGCGGATCAAAACCAATTACATTCATGCCCAAATTTAACGCCGCATTGGCCACCTTAACACCAATCGCACCCAGACCAATAACACCTAATGTCCGACCTGGCAGTTCAAAACCAACATAATTCTTTTTACCTGCCTCTACCTGCTGATTTAAACTGGCATCATCACCCTCAACATGACGCGCAAACTCCCAGGCCGGACAAATATTTCTTGCAGCCAACAACATGCCTGCAAGTACTAACTCTTTCACCGCATTAGAATTAGCTCCAGGCGCATTAAAAACCGGAATACCCAAACTACTACACTGATCAACAGGAATGTTATTGACACCTGCGCCCGCACGACCAATTGCGCGCACTGATTTGGGTAACGCCATGCCATGCATTTTATATGAACGTAATAAAATAGCATCCGGATGCTTTATTTCTGAAGCGATTTCGTAATGGTCGCGAGGTAATTTTTCCAAACCCACCACCGATATATTGTTCAAAGTTAAAATTTTATACATTCGTTTTCTCAAAGTGCTTCATAAACTCAACCAAAGTGTCCACACCCGCTTCAGGCATCGCATTATAGATACTGGCTCTCATACCACCGACTGAGCGATGCCCCTTCAAAGTGATCAAGCCCGCTGCTGCGGCCTGAGTTAGAAACGCTTTATCCAGGTCAGCATGGGCTAATGTGAAAGGAACGTTCATTAATGAACGATTCGCTTTACGCACCGGATTAGCATAAAAATCTGAGCCATCTATCGCAGCATAGAGCTTTGCTGCTTTGCGCTGATTTTGCTCTGCCATAGCACTTAACCCGCCCTGTTTTTGCAGCCATTCAAACACCAGACCGGCCAAATACCAGCTATAGGTCGGCGGTGTATTGTACATAGAGTCATGATCCGCTATGACTTTGTAATCAAGCATTGAGGGCGCACCTTCTAACGGTAACCCCATCAGATCTTCGCGTATAATCACTAAAGTTAAACCCGCTGGCCCGATATTTTTTTGCGCGCCCGCATAAATCACCCCATAACGAGAGACATCGATAGGCTGAGATAAAATCTCTGAAGACATATCAGCAACAAGAGGCACATCCCCGACATCAGGAAGACTGGAAAAACGTACACCGCCGATGGTTTCATTTGGAGTAAAGTGTACATAAGCTGCATCATTGCTAAATTGCCAGATTGATTCATCGGGCACTTCATTAAAGTGACTGGCTTCGGCACTAGCAACCAGATTTACCTTGCAATAACGTTGCGCTTCAGCGATGGCTTTTTTCGACCAAGCCCCCGTATGAAAGTAATCCGCTTGCTTCTTGGTTCCTAATAAATTGATTGGCACAGCAGCAAACTGTGTACTCGCCCCTCCTTGAACAAAAAGTACTTTATAGTTGTTTGGAATATTCAGCAGCGCACGCAAATCCGTTTCCGCTTTCTCAGCAATAGACATAAATTCTTTGCCGCGATGACTCATCTCCATCACCGACATGCCTGTTCCCTGCCAATCCAACATTTCTTCTCTAGCCCGATCCAATACCGCTTCAGGTAACATCGCCGGCCCAGCACTAAAATTAAACACACGAGACACTTTCATTTTTCCTATTGGTTATTGAGCAAAATCTACATCCGTGGCACTTGCTATTCAGGTTTTTAACTGTGTGTCTATTTCATGTTCACACGACATGAAATAAAGAGGACGGTATGTATATACCTAAACTTCAATCGCCAGGGGAACATCTTGACGCGCACTACTCAACGCCGTTTTTTTCGTCATCGTCAATGTCTTCTTCAGCC
Organism: uncultured Chromatiaceae bacterium; assembly: GCA_964421045.1. Taxonomy (GTDB): domain Bacteria; phylum Pseudomonadota; class Gammaproteobacteria; order JAADHS01; family JAADHS01; genus JAADHS01. The sequence continues at coordinate 32,190 of CAYQVF010000011.1, read as the reverse complement.
TCGTCCACGGGTGCCAAGCCAACCAGGGTCTCGCCTTTGCCCAAGGCAATAACACGAACCCCCTGGGTATTACGCCCTGTTATAGAAATTTCACTGACTCGAGTCCGCACCAAAGTACCGCCATTGGAAATCAACATCACTTCTTTATCACTGCTGACCAGTTTCGCACCCACAACCTCGCCATTACGATCATTAGTTTGAATCGAAATCACACCCTGACCACCACGACCTTTAACCGCATAACTATCGACGGAAGTCCGTTTACCATAACCGTTAGCGGTCACAATGAGAATGTTCTTTTCATCGTCAGCAACAGCCTCACCTCCATTACTGATAATAAGCGAAATTAATTGATGGTCTTCATGAATACGAATCCCCCGCACCCCACGCGCTGTTCTGCCCATGGCCCGAACCTTTGTCTCATTGAAACGGATAGCTTTACCTGCATCAGTAAACAGCATCACATCACTTTGACCACAGGTAATATCCACACCAACAAGTTCATCATCGTCACGCAAATCCAGCGCTATGATGCCGTTTGTTCGCGGACGAGAAAAATCTGTTAATGGCGTTTTCTTCACGACACCACGACGGGTCGCCATAAATATAAACTTTTCGGTATCATATTCTCGAATGGGCAACACGGCGGTAATCCGCTCACCTTCTTCTAAGGGTAAAACATTCACAAAGGGTCTGCCACGCGCAGCTCGTCCGGCCTGGGGGATACTGTAAACTTTTTTCCAGTACACTTTGCCACGACTGGAAAAACACAACAAGGTATCGTGCGTACTGGCAACAAACAGCTTATCAATAAAGTCTTCATCTTTCATGGAAGTCGCTGCTTTACCTCGCCCTCCACGCTTTTGTGCTGTATACGCAGTGACAGGCTGAGACTTCACATAGCCCGCATGCGACAGCGTCACCACCATGTCTTCTTCGGTGATGAGATCCTCAACTTCCAGGTCTTCTTGCGTTGTTACAATGATGGTTCGGCGTTCATCTGCATAACGATCACGAATATCTTCCAGCTCTTCTCTAATCACTTCCATAAGCCGAGCATGACTATTAATGATCACCATGAGCTCTTGAATTATATTTAATATTTCTTCGAATTCTTTGACAATTTTTTCTTGCTCAAGCCCCGTCAAGCGGTGTAATCGTAATTCCAAAATCGCTTTGGCCTGACGCTCCGACAAATGGTACTCACCGTCAAGCAAACCGAAATGGAGCTCCAGATCCTCCGGACGAGAACTATCACTGCCCGTACGCTCCAATAGCGAAGTGACCAAACCCGGCGGCCAACTACGCGCCATTAATTTTTCTCTTGCTGTAGAAGGGTTCGGCGCGGCCTTGATTAACGCAATAACTTCATCAATATTAGCCAAAGCCACGGCCAAGCCTTCCAGCTCATGCGCTCTTGAACGAGCCTTGCGCAATTCAAAAATTGTTCTACGAGTCACCACCTCTTGTCGATGACGCACAAAAGCTTCTAGAATCTCTTTCAGATTCAGTAGTTTTGGCTGACTGTCAATGAGTGCAACCATATTAATGCCAAATACATTTTGCATCTGGGTTTGCTTATACAAATTATTAAGCAAGACTTCCGGCATTTCACCGCGCTTCAGCTCAATGACCATACGCATACCGTCTTTATCAGACTCATCGCGCATCTCACTAATGCCTTCTATCCGCTTTTCTTTTACCAGGTCGGCAATTTTTTCTAGTAAAACGGCTTTATTCACTTGGTAGGGTAACTCCGTCACGACCAAACGCTGCCGCCCAGCGACGCCCATATCTTCAACATGCGTTTTAGCTCTGATATAGATGCGACCTCGCCCGGTCTGGTAGGCCTGGTAAATTCCGCTTGCACCATTGATTGTTCCCGCCGTTGGAAAATCAGGACCAGGAATATGCTCTAATAATCCAGAAATCTCTATTTCTGGATTATCCATTAGAGCCAGCGTTGCATCGATCACCTCACCTAAATTATGCGGAGGAATATTAGTCGCCAAACCAACTGCGATACCTGCCGAGCCATTAACCAATAAGTTGGGGACACGCGTAGGAAAAACGTTAGGTTCACGCTCAGACTCATCGTAATTAAGTGAAAAATCAACCGTTTCTTTATGCAAATCGGCTAATAATTCATGGGCAATGCGAGACATGCGCACTTCGGTGTAACGCATTGCTGCGGGCGCATCACCATCAACCGAACCAAAGTTCCCCTGGCCATCAACCAACATATAACGCAGTGAAAATGGCTGTGCCATACGAACAATCGTGTCATACACCGCTGTATCACCATGCGGATGGTATTTACCTATAACATCCCCAACCACCCGTGCCGATTTTTTATAGGCTTTGTTCCAATCATTACTCAGCTCACTCATCGCATATAAGACACGTCGATGAACGGGTTTTAGCCCATCCCTGACATCGGGTAAGGCTCGCCCTACAATGACGCTCATGGCGTATTCCATGTAGGAATTTTTCATCTCATCTTCAATATTGATATGAAGAATTTCTTTTGCAGCCTCAGACATAAGTCAAGCGCATCTCACACAGTTTGATGGGAAAGAATTTAAACGCGCAATTGTAGCATATTTGAAAAACTGATACGCAGCTATATAAGAATGTCAGCATAATGACCCGGGGAACCGGCTCAACGTATTTATATTTCGCCCATCAAAACACTTATTTTTTCTATGGATGGTTGCTCGACTCGCCCTCGCTCCGTCACTAGGACATCAATCAAGCCCGCAGGCGTGACATCAAAGACCGGATTCCAAGCTTGCGCGCCCGCAGCAGCAATACGACGCCCATAACTAAAATGCAATTCTTCAGCAGATCGCTCCTCAATTGGAATTTGTTCTCCATTCATCGCATTCATATCCAAAGTCGAAGCAGGGGCTACGACCATGAATTTAACACCGTGATGGCGTGCCAACACAGCCAAACTATAAGTCCCTATTTTATTTGCAACATCACCATTCGCGGCAACACGATCAGCCCCGACAACGATCCATTTTATTCGTTTGAGCTTCATCAAATAAGCTGCTGCACCTTCTGCCAACAAAGTGACCGGAATATGATCCTCTACCATTTCCCAGGCCGTCAGCCTCGCTCCTTGCATCCAAGGCCTTGTTTCATCAGCATAAACATGATTGATTTTACCTTGAGCAAAGGCTGAGCGAATCACGCCAAGCGCCGTTCCATAGCCTCCGGTAGCAAGCGCACCGGCATTGCAATGAGTGAGCACACCTGAATCCAACCCAATCAAATCCGCTCCTAAATCACCCATTTTCTGATTGGCCGCAATATCATCTGCATGAATTTTTTTTGCCAAAGATAACAATTCTGATTCAGGGTGACCCGTAATCGAGGTAAAACGCGCCTTCATGGTTTTTAAAGCCCAAAATAGATTGACCGCAGTAGGCCGAGATTGAGCCAAGCATTTTAGATCCGGCTCAATCCTGGAACGCCAGTTTTCAGCATCCTGAGCGTAAGCTGCACGCGCCGCAAGCACGACCCCATAAGCAGCCGCTATACCAATTGCAGGCGCACCGCGAACAACCATTTGCCGGATACCCTCAGCAACGGCAGCGGCATCACTGTATTCTATATAGGCGACCGTTTCCGGCAAAACACGCTGATCCAACATTCTCAGCTTCTCATCACACCAATCAACAGCCTTTACTAAACTGAAATTACTCATAATTTTCTCCCGTCAAAAAAAATTTTGTGAATCATATAACAGCTTGACCCTAGCATCAATATAAAGTCCTTTCCCTACCATGCCGATAGGATCAAAAACATTAATACTGATTTTGAGCATTCATAAAAAGAAAGAGCTATGCAAATAATCAAGCGAAAAACATATTTACTTTTCATAGGCCTCTTTATAATAAGCAGCCCAGCATGGGTCGCTGCTGATCCTGGCGCGCACAAAAAAACCGACGAAGCAAAACTGGTAATGCCTCCGCCTATGACCCACACCGCTCTGGGCTGCACCAAACAAACGGAACAACAACCTTATATTAAACTGATGGCAAAAACTAAACATCAGGATCAATACGGAACCCTTAATCTCGGCTGTATCCCCGTCACCACAAAAACTCAAGCATTACTTGATGCCAACGCAACCCAAGCATTAGAAGATACCATTGCTTATCTCGCCAACCGCAACTCTGTCATCCGCCTCTACATCGATATTGTTGGAGCCGACTCAAAAGATAAAACATTACAAACACGTTATCGCAAACAAGCGTTTGCAATAAAACAATATTTTATTGAAAAAGGAGTTTATGCTCATCTTAAAAATACGAGAAAAAAACATTTTGGTTCTGTATTGCCTGACGATGAAGAAAAAATAAAACATAAAAAACATGTTACTCAAAAAACAAAAAAAACATTCGTCAAAATAAAAACAAAACCAAGCTCACCTGCCCCCTCCTCAAATTATGCATACCACATGGACAAAAACCAACGGACTCCGGGTCATGCATCAATTACCCAATACAAAAATCAAGAAAAAAACCGCTTTGAATTTATTCCATTAGAAAGCATTTATTTTCCACACAACCAAGATCAGCTGACAAGGCGCGCCAAGACAACGCTTGATGAAGCAGCAAAATATATTATGAATTCGAAACAGACAACAAAAGTCATCATTGAAGCTCATGCCGACCATACTGCAAGCATCAAAAACAGCTATCAACTTACTGATCGCCGCGCACAAACGGTAAAGGATTATTTACTCAACCGGGGCGTACCCATCGCATTACTAGAAATCTCCAGCAGAGGAAAAACCACCCCCGTTGATGAAAACTGGACACGCTCAGGACAAGCTCGAAACCGGCGAGTAACACTTTATATCATTACCCAGGTCGCATTAATCAATGAACCAGCACGCCAGGAATAATGTCACATCACTTCCCTGCTTACCCCCCCTGAATAACTTTAACTTTTTCTGCATCCATGCCACCATAAAAAATCCGCGCCCTGCTCACAACAACGCACTAAACTAAAGAAATCACCCGCTATGCCGAAAAAATTAAAGGGCTAGAGTATTAATCGGATTAATTGTGGAAAAAGGTTTGAAAACGATACAATGGGGTGTAGTCATGGCACTGCTCAGCGCGCTGCTATGTATCGCTGCGCCTAACGTAAAGGCAACATCGCAAAAAAGTGATACGCGACCTGCCTCCCTGGATGAACTCCATATCATCACCAACACTCAACTACACAGTACAAAATCTTCAATCGCCAGCTTGGCCTCGATACTCCAACAACACAAAAAAATTAATTTTTGGAATTTAACTAAAAACCACGCCCTAACTTCAGTTGAACTCAGCCGTTTTTCAGAAAAAATTAACGACTCTAAACAAAACCTATTTCCTGCTCCAGACAAAAAAAGTTTATTCGATCTTTTTTCATCCATCAGCAAGCAAGCACAGCAACAGAAAACAGTTCGCCATATTTTTATTATATTTGACGCACACTCACCTGTACCGATTTTAACAAATGAGGAATACAATAGCATTTCGCCGCTAATCAAAAAATTTCAAGAAAATAATATAAGTATTTCCACTATACATTTAGGCTCCACTTCTTCGGGAAAAAACTTCCAGCTCCACGCTCTAACAACAGCGACTAATGGCCGCTATCAGAGTATTGTCAATATAGAAAAACTAGAAAAAGAGTTTTTAAGTCTCATCTCTTTTTCACTACAACTAAACTATCTGCCTTTTCATGACAACCTGGTTCGTATAGACAATAATACAGACAAAATTAGCTTCTTATTATTTGGTACAGATAAAAACTTGCCCATTCAATTTATTCCACCACAAGAGGAAAAATTTAATCAATACAACTATCCAGACAATGTCCATTGGCTGCAAGAAAAAAACTTCAAAATCATTCATATCGATAAACCCGAAAAAGGAACATGGCAAATAAATGCTCAATCTCACCCGATGGATAGAGCGGTTATCACGTCTGCCCTTCAAATTGAAATAAACCCCGTACCATTACAGCTTTTTCCTCATTCTGCACAAATTTTATCTATAAGATTAACTCAAGAAAATAGACATATCACCGCACCAAAAATACTAGACCATGTTGTTATCAAAGTAACTATGTTAAGTACGCAAGATGCAGAACAAACATGGTTTCCCATGGACAACGGTCGCAATGGAGACAGACTGGCTGGCGATGGTATTTATAGCGTACAGCTTAGCGATGCGTTATTAGCCGGTCAATATTATTTAAAAATTGACGTTGATGGTCATTTATTTCAACGCCAGCTTAACACTTCGCTCAACGTCGTTGCAAAGCCCTTTGAATTTTTTAATATACTCTCTAATGATGCCTCTAAACATACTATTACTGTTGTACCCTATGCCAAATTAATTCATGCTGAAACGACAACCATCACGGCCTCCATTACTACCGCCAATGGAGAACAAAAAGAAATTCGATTAAATCGCAAAAATAACTTTGAATGGCAGCTTGCTCTTGCTAATACTCCGGAACTTTCTCCTTATATTGTTGAATTAAATATTGCAACCATCACTTATAGAGGAAGATCTCTGAGTATTTGGCTAGACCCTATGATAGTAGGACAACAGCCAACTCAAATCAGAAAAAAAGTCACGCACAAACACCATGACTTAATCGATCATGACAATCTGACAACATCACCGGATACCCTAATAAAAAATAATAAGGGCTCTAGTAGAGACGAAGAAATAAAGTCAAGCTCTTCAGTTTGGACAACGCCAGCAGTACAACTCGTATTAATCAACTTTTTACTACTCACATTTATTCTAATTACATTTCATTTTTGGCGTCGCTATAACAAAAAATGGATTTACAAGCTAAAAGGGATGTTATCCTATGATTAATATACACTCCGGCCTATATTACCTGTTATTAGAAGCACTAGCCGTTTTTATATTATTAACAGCCATATTGTCATTTTTTCAAATAAAACACTATTTGAAGCGTAAAAAAACGCTCATCGATATTGTCTATAAATTAAAAGAAAATGGATCACAGAGGAAGGCAGAACTCATCCGCTTGTTAAAAGAACAAGGCTTTCCAGATGAAGAGCAGTTATTCATGATCAGCAGTGAAATCATGAAAAACGAAACTATATTCTATCAATATATCGTTCATGCCCTGGTAAAAATTGACTTAAACCAACTGTCTGATCTGGATAAACATGTTGAATCACTTACTCACAGTATAAGCAAAGCAAGTTTAAATAAAAAAATAAAAACTCGGGATGGCCTGGAAAAAATTGTATTTAATTTATCAGAGCTACACACGACAGTACAAGAAATAAGAAATGAACAAAACCAGCTTATTAAGGTGGTAGCCCGCACCCCCATCACCATCGACGAAACCACCATTGAGAGCCCAACACTAAATAAACAGGAAACCCAAAGTAATACCTCTGAAGAGAGCATAGCTGATTTAACAACATCAGAAACTGTAAAAGATGTCGATGAAAAAAATGAAAATTCACTTAAAAAAGAAGAGATAGATAAAAATAATGAACCTCTATTAGAGGAACAAGAAATTTCACCCAAAGCCACAGAAGACGTTGACCCTAATCATATTCAGGCTCAGAAAGATCGGCCTGTTGATCAACCAACAATGCCCGAAGAAGAGAATATCACCACAAAACAGAACGAATCCCAACCAACCAGTCTTGCCATCGAAGACGATATCGACGCTATATTAGACGCGGAAATCGAAGCCACTGAAAAAAAACCAGAAGAAGTTGATATTGACGCCTTAATCGAAGAAGTCGCAGATGAAAACAAAAGTGTACTTATAGAAAAAAGTTCACCCAAGGTCAAAAAACAAACATCGAACGATAAAGCCGATGATATTTTAGATGAACTCAATAATATTGAGTCGTTACAAACTGAGGAAACTACACACCAAAGCATGGAAACTGAACCCCCTCAGGAGGAAGAGCTAGAGGAATTACTCAAATAAACCTGAGATCCAAACACACAATGACGGCAAGAGATTTACCCTTTCTTTACCACCATAAATCTATCTTAAGTCTTAGCCCTGTTACTGTGGATCATTAAAAATGTGACCTTCCCCCTAATAATTCAAATTTTTAAACCGATATCATTAACAATATTTCCAACCCGGGATAGCTCAGGAATGCTCAAATTTTTTAACAATTTACTCTATCCTCTTTTCGTTTTTTCTTTGTTAATATGCTTTTTTTTTCCTCCATTAAGCTATTCTACAGAACTTGAAAATAAAATAATTAACGAACAAATTCAAAACCTAAAAAAAGAAGTATTGAAACTCAATCGAGATCTTTTTATTCTTGAAGAAGAACTGCTATTTCCAGCAAACACTCAAATCATTGTTTTTGTTTCACTCAAAACAGATAACTTATTTTCATTAGATTCTGTCGAACTTAAAATGAATAATAAAACAGTAGCACAGTATCTTTATACCGACAGAGAACTTGATGCACTACATCGAGGAGGCGTTCAACAATTATTTAGCGGCAATATTCGTTCAGGAAAAAACGAGTTGATCGCATTTTTTACCGGAAAAGGTCCCCATGGCCGAGAGTATCGACGCGGTGCCACATTCGAAATAACGAAAACGGATGATATTAAATACATTGAACTAACAATTCAAGGTAACGCCCTTAAACAGCAACCTGAGTTTGTTATTAACGAATGGTAAAATACAGAATAAAACGTCAAAAAATAAACTTGATTTTATTTTTGATAATATCATTGTTCATACCTCTTTCAGTTCGGAGTGATGATGGCTCAACAATGTCCTCTCGCACCAGCGACATCCATCACAGCAACGTACTTTATTATTTTTTACAAAAAAAATATTTATCCGCAATATCCAAATCATCATTTTTCGAAAAAACGGAGCGGTATCATCCTGAAAAATATGACGGGAACTTGCTTTTGGGAGCACTTTATCTAGCATATGGGCTCTATGACGATGCAAAAAAATTATTTATTATAGTCGCAGACAACAATGGCCACCCCGCCCTCAGAGATAAGGCCTGGCTCTATTTATCTGAAATATTTTATCGTCGCGGTGAATACAACAATGCACATGCGGCATTGAACCGCATCAAACAAACCTTGCCTTCCACCTTTGAGGCAAGAAAAATTATATTAAATGCTAATATCTTTCTCGCTCAAAATAAATATGAAAAAGCGGTTGAGCTATTGCGTAATATCAAAGAAAAAGAAACGATTTGGATTCACTATGCCCGCTTTAATCTTGGGGTTGCACTCATCAAACTTCAGCAAACAAAACAAGGCATAGAAGTAATCGAAGCGATCACAACGAACAAAAAATATTTACATCCAGAGGCTGCCGCGTTACGTGACAGGGCGAACATTGCGTTGGGATATACCGCTCTAGATCACCAGCAAACTGCATCTGCGCGTCGTTATTTTGAACAGGTTCATCTTCACGGCCCTTATTCCAACCAAGCACTTTTTGGTTTAGGTCAAGCCTGGTTCATTGAAAAACAACCTACCAAAGCTATTACTACCTGGAAAGAACTCAACAACAGAAATATTCATGGCGCAGCCGTTCTCGAGTCTAGCCTGGCTATTGCAAAAGCTTACATTACAGAAAAAAAGTATGCTCAAGCGCTCATGTATTTAAATAAAGCCATAAACACGATAGATTCTGATATAACGCTACTGCAACACACTATTATTGACATTAAATCTAATCATCTCATGAATAAAATCCTACTCGATAAAATAGAATTTAATGAAACGCCATGGCAATGGAATCCTGATAATCTACCTAAAGCACTAAAAAGACATGCCATCGCCAAATTAATATCTAGCCATGAATTTATAGAAGCACTAAAAAGCTATCGCGATCTCGAATATATTAATCAACAATTTAAGACATGGAAAAATAGCATCTCAGCTTTTTCCATCATGTTGAATACCCGTCGCCATGGTTATAACAATAAACTACCTCTCACTTTGAAAAAATACAAATCACTCGGCATAGCTGAAATGAATATTCGTTATAACACTCTAGCTAAGGAGCTACAACGTATAGAAAACAAGAACGACCTCTTGGCACTTAAAACAACAGAGGAAGCAAAATCACTTAAACGTAATACTGAAGTTAATTCTCGACTTGCAAAAATCGGCGCCCTTCTTTCGCCAGAAAAAATGCAAAATTACCAAGAAAGAGCGCGGCGTACGCAAGGTCTTCTTTATTGGAAAATAGCAAATAATTACAAACCCCGATTGCATGACAGCAAAAAAAATTTACAAGCATTAGCATTTGAAATAGAGGAGGCGACTTCCCTTCGAACAAAATTAGACAAAGCACAACAGCGAGAACCTGAGCTATTCGAACACTATCAAAATCGAATCTCTGAACTCAGAAAACGAGTTAACCGTATGGAAACCGAGTCGGGAAAAATTATGGCGGCTCAAAGAACACAAATAGAATCAGCAGCAACAGTACAATTAAATAAACAGATACAACGTCTTACGCATTATAAAGAACAGGCTCAATACACAATTGCACAAATATATGATCTGACCCTCACAGCAAAGAACAACGAGGCAAACCGAACGTCTGCAAAACCCGAAAAGTCCTTTATGTGATATTAGTTTCGACTTAATCCGACACAACTATCTTGTGGTATCGCTTCATAAAATACCCCCCTTAGAAACGCAAAAAGCCCTGCTATCTAACTGTACAAGATGATAGCAGGGCTAGCTAGGCAGTTGTTTAGTTTACTTTTGGATCCAGTTCTCCAGTGGCATAGCGAGCCACCATGTCATCCAAAGAAACTATTTTGATTTTCGAAGCTTGTCCTGCTGCACCAAATGCTTCATATCGAGCTTTACAAATTTCTGACATGGCTTTGGTCGCTTCTTTAAGAAATTTACGAGGATCGAAGTTTGCCGCATTTTCTTTAAGATGTTTGCGAACGGCACCCGTAGAAGCCATACGTAGATCCGTATCGATGTTAACTTTACGCACACCATTTTTGATGCCATCAACAATTTCTGAAACGGGCACACCATATGTTTGACCCATATCACCACCATAGTTATTGATAATTTCTAACCATTCCTGGGGAACAGAAGAAGAACCATGCATAACCAGGTGAACAGAGGGAATACGTTCATGAATTTCTTTCACACGATCCAGTCTCAAAATTTTACCCGTCGGCTTGGATGAAAATTTATAGGCACCATGAGAGGTACCAATCGCAATCGCCAAAGCATCAACACCCGTTTTTTTAACAAAGTCAGCGGCTTCTTCTGGGTCAGTTAATAATTGATCCATATCCAGCTTCCCTACCGCACCGTGACCGTCTTCTTCGCCCATTTCACCCGTTTCAAGTGACCCTAAGCAACCCAGCTCACCTTCCACAGAAACGCCACCGGCATGAGCCATTTTCACCACTTCACGAGTCACATCAACATTGTATTCAAAGGAAGAAGGGGTCTTCATATCCGCCATTAAAGAACCATCCATCATGACAGAAGAAAAACCAGACTGAATTGAACGCAGACAAATCGCCGGCTCTGAACCGTGATCTTGATGCATTACAACCGGGATATGAGGGTATTGCTCCGTGGCAGCTAAAATTAAATGGCGTAGAAAAGGTTCGCCCGCATAATTACGCGCACCGGCTGAACCTTGCATAATAACCGGGCTATTCACCGCATCAGCCGCTTGCATGATAGCGTGAACTTGCTCCATATTATTCACGTTAAAAGCGGGAACACCGTAATCGTTTTCTGCTGCATGATCTAAAAGCTGGCGCAATGATATAAGAGCCATAAAAAAATCTCCTTATAGTGATTCAATTAAAAAATTATTGTTCTGAAAAAATAATAGCCTACTGAGGCTCCACCATATCGCCAACACGGACAATTTTCATGGCATTAGTCCCCCCACCTATACCTACAAGGTCACCTTTAGAGATAATGACCAGGTCGCCATCGCTCACCACGCCGCGACGAACTAATTCAGCAACGGCTTTTTTATTAGCCAATGCATGATCCGTTGTACTGATATCAAACTTAACAGGGTAAACGCCTCTGAATAATGTCACTTTCTGCTGTGTTTTACTGTGAGGCGTGAGTGCATAAATAGGAATACTGGAACTAATACGAGACATCCATAAAGGGGTTGAACCTGATTCGGTTAATGCAGCTATTGCTTTTACTCCGACATGATTCGCCGTATACATTGTTGCCATAGCAATGGCTTCATCGACACGTGCAAATTGCGTATTGATACGATGATCAGACACTTTTGCCAAAGGCTGATGTTCCGCTCTGCGACACACCCGATCCATCGCAGCAACGGCTTTGGCCGGATACTTTCCAGCGGCAGTTTCGGCTGACAACATAACGGCATCGGTACCATCTAGCACCGCATTGGCAACATCAAAAACTTCCGCCCGAGTGGGAATCGGACTTTCAATCATTGATTCCATCATTTGCGTCGCAGTAATTGCGATCGTATCCATTGATCTGGCCATTTTAATGATCTTTTTTTGTACCGAAGGCAGCTCAGCATCTCCGATTTCAACACCCAAATCGCCACGCGCAACCATGACGACATCTGATGCTGCGACAATGGCTTCCAGATCATCTACCGCCTCAGCCCGTTCAATTTTTGAAACGATGCTACCGTGTCCACCTGCTTCACGAAGTAACTGACGCGCCAGATTAACATCAGCAGCACAACGAGGAAAAGAGATCGCAACATAGTCCGCTTGAATTTCTGCAGCTGTCTTAATGTCTTCGCGATCTTTTTGTGTGATCGCATCGGCTGATAGACCACCACCTTGACGATTGATCCCTTTATTATTTGAAAGAGCCCCCCCCAATACAACCTTACAACGAACCTCTCCGTCAACGACCTCCTCCACCCACAAAGTGACACGGCCATCATCAAGTAATAACGTGTCGCCTCGACTGACATCATCTGCCAGTTTTTTATATGTCACCCCGACTCTTTCCTGGGTACCATTAAGTGGATCATGATGAATATCAAGAACAAACTGTTCGCCTTCAACCAGCTCTATTTTTCCGTCTTTGAAGCGATCAATACGAATTTTCGGCCCCTGCAAATCAACGAGAACGCCGATCGGACGACCATTTGCTGCTGCCCGCTCTCTCACTAACGCCGCTCTGGCAATATGATCTTCAGCGTTCCCATGAGAAAAATTAAGGCGTACCACGTCCAGACCCGCTTCTATCATGTCATCAATCACCGCCTTACTTTCAGAAGCCGGACCCAGGGTTGCAACTATTTTTGTTCTTCGTAGCATTAAACGCTCTTTAAATTTTCAAATATAGACAGACGGTTTTTGAGTATTCGCTATTTAGCTCGTTCTTCCAGTATGGCAACAGCAGGTAGTTTTTTACCTTCTAAAAACTCAAGGAAGGCGCCACCGCCAGTAGAGATATAAGAGATTTTATCCGCAATATCGTATTTATCAACCGCGGCCAACGTGTCCCCACCACCAGCGATAGAAAATGCTGAACTTTCTGCAATCGCTATAGCAATTGATTTCGTACCTTCGCCAAACTGGTCAAATTCAAAAACGCCAACAGGACCATTCCAAACAATCGTCCCTGCGTTTTTTATCACTTCCGCCAACGCTGCGGCACTATCCGGGCCAATGTCAAAAATCATATCATCATCATCAACCTCTGCGACTGTTTTCAACGTCGCTACTGCGGTTTCAGAGAATTCTTTTCCACAAATAACATCAACAGGAACTGGGATATCCCCCCCTCGTGCTTTAGCATCTGCACTCAGTTTATTGGCAGTATCGGTGAGGTCTGCTTCATAAAGCGATTTGCCTACATTATGCCCTGCTGCGGCAATAAAAGTGTTGGCAATGCCGCCTCCTACAACGAGCTGATCAACCACTTTGGAGAGTGACTGCAGAACAGTCAATTTTGTCGAGACTTTAGAGCCGCCAACAATAGCAACCATAGGGCGAGCTGGACTATCAAGTGCTTTACCCAGTGCTTCTAACTCACCCGCCAATAACGGACCCGCGCAAGCTGTGGTGGCAAACTTAGACACACCATGAGTCGAACCTTGCGCACGATGAGCCGTACCAAAGGCATCCATCACAAATACATCACACAGAGCGGCGTATTTTTTTGCCAAAATATCATCGTTCTTCTTTTCGCCAACATTAAAACGAACGTTCTCAAGGACAACGACGTCACCATCGTTAAGCTCAACACCATTTAAATAGTCTTTCACCACACCGACGTCCTTGCCTAACAAACCAGCCAGGTGTTTCGCAACGGGTGCCAAAGAAAATGCTTCAGCATACTCACCTTCAACAGGCCGTCCCAGGTGCGACATAATCATCACCTTCGCACCTGCGGCCAACGCTTTTTGTATCGTCGGTAACGATGCACGAATACGCGCATCAGACGTCACAACCCCCTCTTTTATTGGCACGTTTAAATCTTGGCGAATTAACACTCGTTTGCCGGCTAGATCTAAATCAACCATTTTGATTACAGACATCATGCACTCCTAAAAACTTATCCTGAAAACCATGCAAGGCAATTTCTCACTATCAAACCAACCTGTTTTCAGCTAAAAGGCCGCGCCTGCAAAAACCTCTGCTTAACCAGAGTGCAGGAGCGATATTTTATTTTGTCGCGATTCAAATCGCTTTTACGATGTTGCTACATGGCGTACAAAACGCATCATGTTGCAGGTGTAACCATATTCGTTATCGTACCAGGCGACCAATTTAACAAACGTACCATCGAGTGCAATACCGGCTCCGGCATCAAAAATTGAAGAATAACCCACACCACGAAAGTCTGTAGAAACAACCTTATCATCGGTATAAGCTAAAGTTTGACTCATGTCGCCAGACTCAGAAGCCGCTTTCATCGTTGCACAGATTTGCTCGTAAGACGCTTCGCTGTTCAACTCTACAGTCAAATCAACTACAGAAACATCTGAGGTTGGTATACGGAAAGCCATACCCGTCAATTTGCCATTTAACTCTGGAAGCACAACACCAACAGCTTTAGCCGCCCCCGTAGAGGAAGGAATAATATTTTCCAAAATACCCCGGCCACCGCGCCAATCTTTCATTGAAGGGCCATCTACCGTTTTTTGAGTTGCGGTAGCCGCATGAACTGTGGTCATCAAACCTCGCTTGATACCAAATTTATCATTAATCACCTTCGCCAAAGGCGCTAGACAGTTCGTGGTACAAGATGCCGCAGAAACAATATTTTGACCGGCATAAGTGTTGTGATTAACACCAAAAACAAACATGGGCGTAGCATCTTTAGAGGGAGCAGATTGAACCACTTTCTTAGCACCCGCATCAATATGCGCCTGGCACGTTTCTTCTGTTAGGAAAAAACCCGTACATTCAAGAACAACATCAACGTTAACATCACCCCATTTGAGATCAGCAGGATTTCGTTCAGCGGTCAAACGAATTTTGTTGCCGTTGACAATCAAGCTGCCATTATCTACAGAAATTTCACCGTCAAAGCGACCGTGTACGGAGTCATATTGCAGCATATACGCCAAATAATCTGCATCCAGCAAGTCGTTAATCGCCACTATTTCCATATCTTGAAATTCTTGCGCGACTGCACGAAATGCCATACGACCAATACGGCCAAACCCATTTATACCTACTCTAATCGTCATTTATAGCTCTCCAAAGGTTTTAAAAAATAAAAAATTCTGGTATTGACTCACTGAAATCCGCTATTTTTTGCGTGGCCCCTCAAGGGACTAGCCTCCCAGGAAAAATAATTATTTACCTTTAGTAAATTGACATTTTTCGCCTTGAGCTGACATATTTCAGTGGCAATCTGAACAGTGACTATGTGATCTTGACTGCTCTCTGAATCGTTACGAATTCTGTATCTGAAAAGGCGAAGGATGAAACTACTACAGTTTCATCCTTTACAGCGAGTCCAGCGTATATACCCCATGACTGAAGCTTAGATCGTGTTGCATGCACGTCCTCTTCATTCCATAGCGGCGTTAAAATTCCTCATAATAGCTCGCTATTGCAAGGAATTTTTCCTGCTCATGAAATGAATTGAACGTACACTAATACCTAGACCTCAAACACCACGGGTATATTTTTTATTAACTGCAAACCGCTTCGACCGCTTCAACAACATTTTCAACCGTAAAGCCAAAATGTTTCATCAGGTCATCAATAGGCGCTGATTCACCGAAGGTGGTCATACCAATTACTTTGCCATCAAAACCAACATACTTCATCCAATAATCCGCTGTTCCTGCCTCAACAGCTACGCGAGCTCTAACTGCATTGGGTAACACTTGCTCTTTATAGCTCTCATCCTGAGCATCGAATACATCCGTTGACGGCATCGAAACCACGCGTATCTTGCGACCTTTTTCAATCAATACTTTTGCTGCATCCATGGCCAGCCCCACTTCGGAACCAGTGGCAATGATAATCGCCTCGGGTGTCCCTTCACTTTCTAGTAAAGTATATCCACCCCGACTGATGTTTTTCAATGTTGCGTTATCGCGTTCCTGATGTGGTAAACCCTGGCGAGAAAAAATCAAGCTTGTTGGCCCATCACTACGTTCGATAGCCGCTTGCCATGAAACCGCTGACTCCACCGCATCGGCAGGTCGCCATACCGACATATTCGGGATATAACGCAACGTTGCGGTTTGTTCAACACCTTGGTGTGTTGGCCCATCTTCACCCAAACCAATAGAGTCATGGGTAAAAACAAACAAGCTACGTACTTTCATTAAAGCAGCCATGCGTAATGCATTTCTGGCATACTCAGAAAACATCAGAAAAGTAGCACCGTAGGGAATGAAACCGCCATGCAAAGCAGCCCCATTCATAATGGCTGCCATACCGAATTCACGTACACCGTAGTGAATGTAATTGCCATCCGTTTCGCTCTTGCTGATGCTTTTCGAGCCAGACCATAAGGTCAAATTTGAACCGGCCAAATCAGCCGAGCCACCCAGCAACTCAGGTAATACGGGACCATAGCCATTCAAGGCATTTTGCGATGCTTTACGAGACGCTATTTTCTCAGCTTTAACATGAACTGCGTTGATGAAATCAGCTGATTTTTGTGTCCAATCACTGGGTAAATCGCCCACTATGCGTCGCTCAAATTCAGACGCAAGTTCGGGGTAAGCTGCTTTATAGGCCGCAAACTTATCATTCCAGGCTTGCTCTGCTTGTGCGCCTTTTTCTTTAGCGCTCCAGCCAGAAGAAATATTTTCTGGAATAACAAAGGGTTCATATTTCCAGCCCAAATTTTCTCGGGTTGCTTGCACTTCTTCGTCGCCGAGTGCCGCACCATGACAATCGTGACTGCCCGACTTATTGGGCGAACCAAAGCCAATGACAGTTTTACAACATATCAAGGAAGGTTTGTCATGAATTGAGCGTGCTTCTATCACTGCTTTTTTGATTGCTTCAGGGTCGTGGCCATCCACATCGGCAACAACATGCCAGCCATAGGATTCAAAACGCTTGGGTGTATCATCCGTAAACCAGCCTTCAACATGGCCATCGATTGAAATACCGTTATCGTCCCAGAAAGCAACAAGCTTGCCAAGACCCAGTGTCCCCGCAAGAGAGCAAGCTTCATGGGAGATTCCTTCCATTAAACAGCCATCACCCAGAAAGACATAGGTAAAGTGGTCGACAATATTATGTTTATCTTTGTTAAATTGGCCAGCCAGTACTTTTTCTGCCAACGCCATACCCACACCATTAGTAATACCCTGACCGAGTGGGCCGGTGGTCGTCTCCACACCGGGCGCATAACCATATTCCGGGTGGCCTGGCGTTTTGGAATGCATTTGACGAAACTGCTTAAGATCATCCATAGACAAATCATAGCCCGTCAAATGTAATAAAGAATAAATCAGCATGGAGCCATGACCATTAGACAAGATGAAACGATCGCGATCTGCCCAGTCTGGATTAGTTGGGTTGTGCTGCATAAAATCGTTCCACAATACCTCCGCTATGTCCGCCATCCCCATCGGGGCTCCAGGATGCCCAGAATTTGCTTTCTGAACGGCGTCCATACTTAATGCGCGAATAGCGTTGGCTAGCTCTCTTCGTGAGGGCATGTGTCTCTCCTCGTAAAATTTAAGTTTGCTTTAGAGTTATTTTTTAAGAATCCCGCCTGGCTCAGCCGTAAGCGAAGCGGCAAATATTACCACAAAATAGAACAACATGCCTAAATCCTCAAGGAGATTAAATACTCGAAGAATATAGACAATCAGCAGCTTATAAAAACATTATAATATGGAATAGATCAATGCTCGGAAAAGATATTGATTGTTATAGAGTATGACTCATCACTCCTTTCGCTTCGTTGAAAAAAAATCACTACTGCAATGAGATTTGACCATTACTTTGGCGACGAAAACGGGAAAAAAATTGCAATATTTCCTTATTCGCATTAATAAGCTGGGTCGCCAAGGGGGCACCTGGCCATTCATGGTCGATCCCTTGCAATTGCCACAAAGAGACTTCGGCCCCTTGTTCACAACCGGAATAAACGATTAAATTTGCCTTTTGTCCCGCATAGCTTGTTCCCAAACCACCGATGATAGAACGAGCCACGTCATACTTCGACGTGCATTGATTAAATTTAGCCCACTGCTCTATATTCTCTGCCACACTGGTATGCACCACCTTATTAAAGAGAAAGCCGGTGGTGCGACCTTTATAGGGCGCTTGAGAATCATCAATACTGTGCACATGCATTACCGGTACAAATCGGGTCGGCGCAAACTGCTCCAGGGCGATGGATCCCGCAACAGGAGCAACCGCCGCAATCAAGTCAGCCGCTTCGATCGCCAACCGGTACGCCATCATGCCACCATTGTCAAAACCGGTGGTATAGACTCGCTCACGATCCAAAGGAATATATTGCGCAACATCACGAACAAGTTGCCGTACAAAAGCAACATCATCTATTTTTTTCGACACGGCTGACCCGCAACATTGGCCAGCGTTCCAGGTCAATTTTTTTTTATTCCATCTTCCGGAGCCATTGGGATAAACCACCGCATAGCCCATTTGGTCAGCGACTTTATCCATTTGCACCGCTTCCTGAAATTGTTGAGCGTTGTCTTTCCCGCCATGAAAGTTGATGACCAAAGGTAAGGTCTTCACTTCGGAAGATAAAGGCGGAACATGGAGGATATAGGTTCTTTCCTTCCCATTAATTTCAGTTTTAAAAATATGGTTTCCAGCCTCTAAATTTGCCCAGGCCATCGACATCGGAACAAAACACACAAAGATGGCAAAAAGGGATAACGGTATCAATTTATTCATTGTTTAATGATACCATCACTTAAACCTGCTTCTACGGTAAAATAAATCACATGCAAACAAATAAACTACTCGATATTTTAAATGACGAGCAACGCCACGCTGTCTCTACCGAAGACAATGCAGTTCTTGTTTTAGCCGGTGCCGGCAGTGGTAAAACTCGTGTACTCGTCCATCGTATTGCCTGGCTAGTACAACAACAGGGCATTTCTCCCAGCAATATACTGGCTGTGACGTTCACCAATAAAGCCGCACAAGAAATGCGCGACCGGGTTGAAAAAATGCTACAAATGCCACTTCGAAACATGTGGTTAGGTACTTTTCACGGCCTCAGCCATCGTTTGCTACGCAGCCATTGGCAACAAGCTAAATTAGCCCAGTCTTTTCAGATTATAGACTCTGACGATCAACTGCGTTTAATTCGGCGCATCAGTAAAGAATTAGGTTACGATATTGAAACTTTTCCGCCGAAAAAAACCCAGTTTTTCATCAATCAAAAAAAAGACCAGGGCTTACGAGCGCAGAATATTGAAAGCTATGACGATCCAACGACAGCGGCTCTGACTCATATATTCAAAACTTATGATGAGACCTGCCAGCGTAGTGGGATGGTTGATTTTGCTGATTTGCTGCTCAAAGCTCATGAGCTGCTGCGTGACAACCCCGCTCTACTGGAACATTACAGTCAACGATTTCGCTGTATTTTGGTCGATGAATTTCAAGATACCAATACATTACAATACGCTTGGCTGCGACTACTCAGTCACAGCCAGAGTAGTATTTTTATCGTCGGCGACGATGACCAGTCTATTTATGGCTGGCGAGGCGCACGTGCCGACAATCTACAGCGTTTCGAGACAGATTATAAAAACACCCGCATCATTCGACTCGAACAAAATTATCGATCAACCAGCACGATATTAAGCGCAGCGAATGCGTTGATTGAACATAATGGCCGTCGTTTGGGAAAAAACTTGTGGACCCAGGATAAAGCCGGTGAACCCATCACACTTTATTGCGCTTTTAATGATATTGATGAAGCACGATTTGTCATCAACCAAATTAAACAATGGATGACGGAGGGCAACTTGCGCCGCCACGCGGCAATACTTTATCGCTCCAATGCACAATCACGACAATTTGAAGAACAGCTGGTACAACAAGCGATACCCTATAAGATCTATGGTGGTTTGCGCTTTTTTGACCGTGCAGAAATTAAAGATGCGCTGGCTTACCTGCGTCTCGTCGAAAACCGCCTTGATGACGCCTCTTTTGAACGCGCCCTCAATACCCCACCGCGCGGCATTGGTGAACGCAGTCGCAGCGTCATCAGAGACATTGCACGTGAACAACAGATTCCATTGTGGCAAGCGGCAATCAACCTCATTCAGCAACAAAGCTTACCTGCCAGAGCCTCCAATGCCATCAAACAGTTTCTCGATCTGATTGATACCATGACTGAACAAACAACGGAATTACCACTGGGTGAACAAGTAGATACAGTCGTGCGACTCAGCACATTACTTGACCACATACAAAAAGACAACAGCGAACGCGCCCAATCACGCCTAGAAAATCTAGAAGAATTAGGCAATGCCGCCAGGCAGTTTAATCAAGAAGTCTTTGAGGAAGACTTAAGCCCACTCATTGCTTTTTTAACACATACCGCTTTAGAAAATGGCGGTACTCAAGCTGAGAACTGGGATGATTGTGTACAACTTATGACACTGCATTCCGCCAAGGGTCTGGAGTTTCCATTGGTCTTTCTTTGTGGCCTGGAAGAAGGGCTTTTTCCTCACCAGTTTTCAAAAGATGACCCGGAAAAAGTGGAAGAAGAACGACGTCTTTGTTATGTAGGTATCACCCGTGCCTGCCAGAAATTAATCATTACTCACGCCGAACAAAGAAGGCTGCATGGCGAAATACGTAGCTGTCTGCCTTCACGTTTTCTCAAGGAAATACCCGCGACGCTATTACATGAAATAAAACCGCATGTGTCTCGTCCGGCTTACAACTCCAGACCACAGGCAAAGAGATCAACAACACCGAAATCGACCCGAAAAATAGCGCAAGGGAATTGTGGCGGGTTTCATATTGGGCAACCGGTTACGCACAAAAAATTCGGTTCCGGCATTATTCTAAATCATGATGGCAACGATCAAGTTGAAGTTCAGTTTGAACAGGTAGGGTGTAAAATCCTGGCACTCTCCTTTGCCAAACTACAAGCCGTATAAATGCTATAGCTACTTGGTCTCTCGGGTCGAAAATTGAAAACCTGGCCAACCAACCATAATGCCCACTAAAACAACCGCCATGACGATGACCATAACCACACCGTAGGTTGCGGGTGCAATCGCAAAAAGGGGATTATGGCCTAAGTGCATCATTGCAATCGTCATGGCCAATGGAATATTTTGAATACCCGTTTCAACGGCAATAGTCACTTGGGTTGAACGGCGCAACTTAAACAGGCGAGCTGAACTATACCCTAACAAAGTAGTTACCAGACAAAGTATTACCGCGACCAGCCCCGCTTGAACCAAATAGGTTGATATATTTTGTCGTTGATCTATCAAAAAAACAGCAATGCCAATCATAATAAAAATACTTGACCCTATTCTAACTTTAGGTTTTGTAGTCTCGGCAAAAGCGGGCCATCGATGACGAATAAACAAGCCTAAACCAAGAGGAATAAGCGTTAACACGGCAACGGGTAAAACAAGCTGGACGGCCGAAAAAGATACCGATTCGCTACCGCTCATAAACTGCTCTAAAGCCAGGCTAACCCAAAAGGGAATTGAAATAATAGCGACAATACTTGACAGCGTCGTCAAAGTAATTGACAGAGCCGTATCCCCTTTTAACAATAGCGTCAATACATTGGAAATAATTCCGCCCGGCGCTGCCGCAATAATAATAAATCCAACGGCAAGTTCTGGTTCTAAAGAAAACAGCTTGACCAAAAAAAAGGCGGTCACTGGCAAAAAAACAAGCTGATGGGTAAGAGCAATAATGACTGCCTTCGGCTTGATCATCACGCGCTTAAAGTCATCAGTGTTCAGGCTTAACCCCAAGCCAAACATAACCGAAACAACCAAAATGGGAAAAAGCATTTCAATCAACGAATGAGCCTCCATTACGACATTCTTAACGAGACCCGGAATTCGGGAGTTTTCGATATTCGCGCTCAGTCTCGGCAGAGGGTGTTACGCCAAGCTCGATCATCAATACCTGCTTACAGGCATAATAAGTACTCGCCGCATCGGAAAACCGATCTTGCGATATAAACAACTTCATCAACATCTGATAAGCTTTTTCTTCTTGAAAAAATGTGCTGGTTATCTTTTTCAGGCATTTTTCTGCTTCTTTAATGCCATTGTTACACAGCCAATAATCTGCTAACTGATATAAGGCAGATAATAACTTGGAGCGTATTTTTTGCCGCTGTTGAACGACAACAGGAAAAGGGTCTTCAGCATATAAAAAATCTCCATAGTAGTCACGGTCCAAAAAATTTTCGTATTTACTTATACGATCATCAGTAACTCGTTTATCTTTGATAGACCGCTTTAATGTATTGATCTCAAGATCTAAAGCCCATATAT
Organism: uncultured Chromatiaceae bacterium; assembly: GCA_964421045.1. Taxonomy (GTDB): domain Bacteria; phylum Pseudomonadota; class Gammaproteobacteria; order JAADHS01; family JAADHS01; genus JAADHS01. The sequence goes on along the minus strand of CAYQVF010000011.1, from coordinate 9,186 downwards.
CGAGCCAACATAATTTTTTATTGAGCGATAACATGCCTTCACGATTAATTAATGCATCGCGCAAACCCAGTATTTTTCGCAATCGAAAAAGTGTCGTATCAAACAACTGATGCGCGGCATCCCCATCGGCATCAGGCCATACCACTTCACAGATAATTTCTTCACGAACATGACGTCCGCCAAAAGCAATTAAGGTTTTCAGCAAAGCATAAATTTTAGGTCGATTGCGACCGGGTGATTCTAATCGTTTACCGTCAATATAGATTTCAAAGCGACCCAATGTATAGATACGAATAGGCCAGGGCCAACAGTCAATATCATAGAATGGTTCTTTGGGTATTAATCGACGTTGCCCAATGATTCTTTGCGCGGTAGCCGATTCAATATCATGCCGCAAGGCTTGCGCCAAAATATGTGATAATTCGGGCTCACAAATCCACAAGCCAGTCAGCAAGTTGTATTGCTTGGCGAGCAACAAGGAGGTTTTTAAACCACTCAGAGCCAAGTCTTGCTGGCCAAGGGACCAATCGAAAATAGCAGCCAGAAGTTGAATTTGAAACTGGTGAAAGTAACTCCGAGAATGAAGCGCAATATCTTTCGCTATATTTAGATGGTATCGGGTTTTTTTAATATCGCTGTTCAGCATACAAAGCTGTGCTTGAGAAAAGTGCGCCGCACTTTGAAAAAAGGGTAAACCGGATGCTGTTGCCGCCTGCAAAAATTCTTCAGCATGATAGCATGCCGTTTTTTTATCATTGACTCTAAATGAATAGGTCGTATGAAGGTTGTGATATAACGCCAGATGAGTCTGACCTGATTCATTAATATGCGGAGCTGCGGTTTTTAACAGCTTTTTCGCCTCATCATTATTGTGCGCCATCAAAGCTGCTGCAGTTGCGTGTGTCAACAGCCCAACATTCAACAGGGGCAAGTTATATTCTTTAATACGCTCCAGACCTTCTTTCGCTATCGCTAAAGATTCTTGTGCCTTGGCTGTTGTCATCCACAAAAATCCGGAATGAATGATGTGCCACAAAATATTTGGCACATGTTCAGGAACATTTCCAAGTTGTTTTTCCAAAATGCTGTGATGTATTTCCGCACGATAAAAATCACCTTGCCAGAGACGATGCAATATGAGTGAAAGTTGTCTTTTAATTTGCAAACCGGGGGGCAACTCAGTCATCGGTATATTATCAATACGCTTAAGCCATAAATCAAAATTTTGATGGCTGGGTGCTCGATGCAATAATGCTGAAAACATGCTAAGAGTGAGCCCATTCAAGGCGGGCAAGGTAGCTTGCTGATCAAATAGAAATCGCAATTGATCCGCTTTTTTGATCCACGGATCCAAACTTGAAAATTCATCTCGCTCCAAGGTATAACTATCTATAATACCAACCAAGGACAAGCACTGACCCGTAACCTCTCGCTTCAAAGCAAAAAACTTTTCAGCCAGAATGAAATCCTGCCGTGCAACGGGGGGGCGCATCGCAACGAGACACATCCCTCGCCAATACAATAACCAGCCTGATGCCAAAATAGTTTCTACCGGAATGTGTTGCAAGCATTTCATTAAAATTTGCATACGATTGCTGGTTATTAATTCTTCTGCGTGCAACATTGTAAACTGTGCAAGACGTGTCCCGTCCGCGATCAGAACCAGCAAGGTCACCGCCGCTTCTAAGGCACCCTCTTTTTCCAGCAACTGGACTGAAGTATCAAATACATATTGTAAATTTTTCTCACTCAACATTTTTTTGCTTTGTGCGATCAATAGTGTTCGAAACAAAGGGTGATAGCGATAGACTATCGCTGTGTCCGTAGTACGATAAGTAAAATAACGCTGATCGTGGAGTTTTTGTAGAATATGGCCCACCTGAGGGTTCTGCGTCAGTTCCACTGCATGCTCGATAGGAATATCAGGTAAATAGCAGGTGCAATATAAAACCCCCAATGTTTCATGATCGATGTGCCGTAGCACCTCATTGGTAAAATACTTAAACAGCTCTTCTTGTGTTTCAAAGGCGTGCAGAGAAGTATTGTCAATAATTTCACTTCGTGTCAGTAACAAAGTCAATCCTGCGGCCCACCCTACCATCATCTCCTGAAGCTTTTTGCATTGCTCTTGAGATAAGGTATTGATGTCATGAATGGTTGCAAGCTGAATCAGCTCTTGATCATTAAAGTGAAGATCTTTTTCTCGTAGCGTAAAAATAAGCTGATTGAAATGCAAACGGGAAAACTCACCAGGCAAGGCATGCCGACCGATAATAAAAATGCGTCCATTCACGGGCAGTTCTTCAATGGCTATCGTAATAACATCGACCCACTGCTGAGAAGAACATTCGTGAATATCATCAAAAATCAGATAAAAAGGTTGATCCAGTCGTTGATACACCGCTTTAAAATAGTGGCGAGAAAATGATTTTATATTTAAAATATTTTCAGGCTGATAAAAAGGTATCGTTTTACGGCGTTTTGCTGTGGCCTGCTTTATTGCATATGTAAAATGGACAAAAAAACTGGTTAAATCCGTATCACCTGCATCAACGCAATACCAAACAGACAAAACTTGTTTCGATTCCAAATAATTAGAAACCAGGGTTGTTTTGCCATAACCGGGGGGAGCAAGAACCGCCGTAGCAGGTCGATCTGCGGCATCGTCGAGAAGCTTACAAAGGCGAAGTCGAGTCAAGGCCTTGTGCAACAAGGGGCGATAGACCTTACGCGAGCCAGACAACATTCGCTGTTTTGATGTCAATATGATGTCCTCGTACCCTCTACCATTATATACCCGTGACGATTGAAATTCAGAATTCGCTGAAGTCAGCTTATTGTAAGCCACCTGAATTTAGTATTTTCCATGCTGGTACATTAATTCAAAAAACGCAGTTGCTCCGCGAGGTATAGCATTTATGCTTGGCTTCTTGGGTGCAAGCTTTTGATCCACCTAACTGTGCGAGAAAAAATCTTATCATCAATTTAAGGCAACGACGATTTCCCGCTACGTTATTCGAATCAATCTCTTGCACTCTCTATTTGCATCCAATTGCGTTTTCTAGATTAATCTTAACACAGGAATTATCCTAATGAATATCTGCAGCCTGTTGCTTATTTGTGCCAGTTTACTGCGTGTCGATGGTACGCACATATTAACTCTTCATGGAGATAGAACAGATGAAAGCAAAAATACTGATAGTAGGTTTAAGCTATGTGCTGCTCAACTTGGCGACGATGTCCTTGGCATTTTCTCACGAGAAGACGGTTATTTATGGCCAGTCCGCTGTGGCGGGCGTACAAGTTATGACGACGGATGGTTTTATGAAACCTGAGCCTGGCATCACCGATGAAAATGAAATCCTTTATAATATCCCCTACTCTGCCAACCCCGATGTTGTTATTGAACCCGTCCCTTTGAGACAAGTTCCGACGTTATATATGACTGACGGAGTTTTCGGTCCCGTCAATCCAGCCGATATTAGAACTGGAGAATTTACTCCCGTACCGGTGGTCATTGATGAACCGATCAGTGCAGATAACCAGATGCGCGGACTGGCTCTTGCTGGCGCTCCAAATCCAATCACATACGGTGACTGGATAAATATAGGACACTCCAAACTTATCGTTAAAGTTCTGAACAATGGTACAACAAAGGTAAAAATGAAAGTTAAAGGTTTGCTGCCAAATAGTCTTTATACCGTTTGGCAGTTTAATTTGATGGGGCCACCGGGGCCTTTTGCAGGCCTTCCCAACGTACTCACTACGGATCATCGGGGTAATGCAAGCCTGAAACGCACGCTCCCTTATAATCTATTGGAAACGGTAAGGACACTAGATTTTATTTATCACTCAGATCACAGTGTTTATGGTGGCACACCGTCTCGAATTAACATATTTGCTGGTCATGATCAGCATGTCCAACTACAGTTTGACGTCGCGGCGGCGGTTTCACCACAGCAATAAGAGGGAGAGGAGACTCGACTTGCTCAAGCGTGCTCCGTGGCACACTTGAGCAAATACGACATCCTAATCAAGTTACAGTAATGAGGACAGAGTAGAGAGATAAAACGGCCTTCAGAGCAACAGAGGCGTTGCTCTGATTGTGGTCAACCTATAACCTTAATGCTGATGGCCTTTTTCGGTAATGATCAATTCCACGCGACGATTCTTGGCACGTCCCTCAGCAGAATCATTGGACGCGACCGGGGTGCTTTCCCCTAATCCTTCGCTAGACACACGGCTGGCCGAAACCCCCTGTGTAATCAAAAAGGTCTTTACTGACGTTGCACGCTTCTCCGATAACAACTGATTATAGGCCTCTGCTCCACTGGCATCACTGTGACCTCTAACCACGAGTGTCGCCTCAGGGGCAGTCGTAGTGAGCGCTTCGGCGATATTAAGCAATTCAGACTCGAACTCCTGAGGCAAAGTCGCCTTGTTGGACGCAAAGCTCACATTATTAAAAGTGACGGTGGTCAAACCTTCCGCGCGCACGACGTCCGCACCCGCATCTTCAGCACGCTGCAATGCGGCTTGCAGTTCAGCGTCATGCTGTTGTTGCAGCTTTTCCTGAGCCAGCCTTTCTTCTTCTAGCCGTAGTGCTTCAGCCGCATCGCGATCTTGCTTTGCGAGCTTGGCTTGATCAAGTTCCGCTTTCAATTGAGCCAACTCTGCTGCTTCTCCGTCGCCTTGCAACATCGTTTGAGCAGTCAAGGCTTTTTGTTCTGCAATGTAAGCCCAGTGGTCGACATCTCCTTGATCATCGCCGGGTCGAAAAAATTTCAGAGAATCGTTTTTATATTGTGACTTTGCCAACGCCTGGTCAGCTTCGGCGAGATATTGAGCTGCGGCTTCATTTTCAGACGTGGCAGGATCACTCTTTATCTCAGCGATGACCCCTTTTGCGCGCTCAAGTGACGCATTGTGATGGGCTGGCGTTGTGCTGCAACCGGAAATAAGTGCGGCAGCACCCATCAGCCCGATAACGGCGTAATAACGTGTTTTTTTTGAATAGAAAACTGGCTTATGCATGATCAAATGGTCCTTAAATGTAAAGGTCGTTATTCGGTATAGAGTTATGGCATTAGTTTTGCGATTTTCTCGCGTAAGGCGCTAATTTCACTGCTACGTTCATTTTTATTCGATTCAACACCTGCCCGCTCAGACTCTACAATGCTCTTTTCTGCATATCGTTGAGCATCCTGATAACGATTTTCTCCAAGAGCGCTTTTCGCCAACGTAATGTTTTTATTGGCTAATTCCATAATTTTTGGGGCATATTTTTCCGCACCAGCCGTATTGGCCATATCAAGCGTACTTGAAGCTTTAGTAACGAGACTCTGGGTCTGGGTCTGCAAAGTGCTGCACCCTGTTACAAGCAATACCGCTCCAGTGGCAAGTGTGACCAAAGTGAATTTTTTTATACTCTTACGATACTTAAGCATAATTTTTCCTTCTAAATCAAGAGGTATTATAAGATCAAGACGAGTCTAACAGTGTCTCAAGCTCTTGATACCTTCACTCGAGACCGTTTCGACTTAATTCTCAACAAAGCCGGTATTATACCACTGAAAATTATGTCATAAGAAGTATTTATTGTGGTAAATTACAGAGCAGAAATAAAACATCAACTCTTATGCAGGTTTCACCATGTCTGAAAAAAAAGATGCAAACCCGAGCCGTTTTTTTGGCTCACGACCTTTGCGTAGCTGGCGACTCTGGGGGTTGCTCTTCTTTTTCACTTACACTTTGTTTGGCTTTATTGGCGCACCCTACATTATTAAATCGCAACTGATTGCAAAAACCCCCGAGCTATTAAACCGCCAGCTTTCAATCAGTGAAGTACACGTCAATCCCTTTACCTTCGCGATAACGATACAAGACCTCTCTCTTGCCGATTTAGATGACGTTGAACTGATGGGCCTGGAAAAACTCCATGTCAATTTCGACACCTTTTCGTTATTCCGCTGGGCCTGGACATTCAGTGACATTAGTTTTACACAACCCAGATTTAATCTCCGAATTGATCCATCAGGCACGCCAAGCTTTGCTGATCTCATCAACACAGACCCCCCCTCCACCCAAGAAAACGCAGAAACCCCCTTGCCCAGGGTAGTCATTCAACGATTTCATGTCAGTGGCGGGCAATTTAATTTTGAAGACCAGTCCATCGCCACGCCTTTTAAACAATTAATAGATCCTATTAATTTTAATCTAATGGATTTTTCTACGCTCCCTGAAAAAGAAGGACCTTATGCTATTTATGTCAAAGTCCCTGGCGAAGGGGTCATACGCTGGCAAGGTGATATTTCAGTTAACCCCCTACGATCAACAGGAAACTTAAAGTTAAGTTCGCTACCCTTGACGACAGCATGGCAATACGCCCAGGATCATTTAAAATTTTCTCTGGATTCAGGTTTGCTCTCAGGCGAGCTTGGTTATGATTTTTATATGAGTGATGCCGGGCCAGAGTTTTTCACTGACGATCTACAAATACAGGTCACTGAAGTAGAAATTCAAGACCCATCCCATAAAAAAAGTATCCTTGCTCTACCCAACATATCACTTTCAGGTGGGCAATTTGATTTGCGTCAACAGACTTTAAGTATCGCTGAATTTGCTATAAAAGGAGGCGACATTGATACCTTTATGGATAGAGATGGCAACTTACATCTTGCACAATTATTGACCCCCATAACAGAAGAGACCCCGCCACCCGCCCAAGATGAAGCTGAACAGGAAACAGAAGAGAAACCCTGGACGTTTAAATTAGATCGGGCGTCGATAAAGGCTTTTAATATTCGACTTATTGACCGCGCCACGGAACCCCACGCAGAAATTCGCCTAACTGACACGACCATTGATTTGACGGACATAACCAACCAGGCAGAGGATCAATTTGACCTTCAGGCCAGCCTGACGTTAAATGATAAAGGCTCATTAAAAATATCAGGGAAAGTGGCCGCTTTAGAACCTATGGCAGACCTAGCACTAGACATAACAAACATCCCCCTTGTTGATTTTCAGGCTTATCTCAATCAAACAACAAATGTTGATTTATTATCAGGTCACGCCTCTTTACAAAGTCAATTATTTTATAAAAAATCAGCCAATGACGCGGACATCACGCTCACGGGTCAATTGAAAGTCAAGGACTTTTCCGCAAAAAATCGTTTGAGCGAAGACCAGATCATCTCCTGGAAAGCACTGGCATTAGATGACATTAACTTGCAGTTATCGCCAGACAAACTCGATATAGACTCGGTTTCACTGGATCAATTGAATAGCCGAATCATCATCGCAAAAAATGGTGATATCAATGTGTCGAGCTTAGCGAAAACGGAGGAACCTACTGCCAGCCCACCACCGGAAAAAGAAAAAGAAGCAGACAAGACCTCGGACCCCTTTCCTATATCAATCGGCATAGTCCGCTTAAAAAACAATACCTTCTCCTTTGTTGATAATACCGTCACCCCTCGCTTTTCTTCGCGCTTTAAAAAAGCCAACGGGACAATCAAAGGCTTGTCTTCAGATCATTTCGCTCGTGCAGATGTCGATATTTCAGGCCGAATCGATGACCACGCAGCCCTGTTAATCACGGGCAAAATTAATCCTTTAAGTGAAGATTTGTATACCGATTTGAAATTAACATTCAGCGACTACAGCATGGCCGCTTTAACGCCGTATACCGGACGTTATATTGGCAATGCGATTGATAAAGGACGAATGTCGTTTGAATTGAACTATCACATCGCAGAAAACAAGCTAACAGGTGAAAATAAAATTTTATTAGACCAGTTTACTTTAGGTAGAAAAATCGACTCTGCCGATGCACTCAGCTTGCCCGTAGGGCTTGCTATTGCCTTACTCAAAGATACAAGAGGAATGATAGATCTTGATGTCCCCGTGAAAGGAGACTTAGATGATCCAAAGTTCCGCCTGGGTGGTTTGATTTTTAAAGCATTGGCTAATATTATCACTAAAATTGCCACATCACCGTTTAAGATGCTATCCAAACTGGCAGGGGGTGGCGAAGACATGGATAAGGTGTTATTCATTCCAGGCGAGCTGAATCTCTTACCCGAGCAAAATAAGCGATTAGAAACCCTCGGTAATGCACTTAAAGAAAGGCCACAGTTAGCACTGGAAGTCAGAGGACAATTTAATCAACGTGACAAATTGGTTTTACAACAACAAAAACTGATTGCCCGATTAAATGCCACTGGTGATTTACCTTCTGCCGATGCTTCGCTTGATACGCTGACACTCCGCGTATTAGAAAAAAATTATTCTGCGCAAGCAGGAGAAGAGGCCATGAACCGCCTAAAATCAAAACATACTAAAACAAATGAAGAGGCCGCAGAAAAAGAACCTATCGTAATGGATCCAGATCAATATAAAGCCGCCGTACTGGATTCTTTAATGCAGTTAGAAACGGTGAGTGATGGTGAATTAAGAGATTTAGCCAGATCACGCGCTGACACCATACGTAATCACTTTGTTAATAAGGGCGGCCTGGAGGCCAATCGTATTTTTGTTTTAGAGGCCGAAGCCGATACCAGCGAAGAAAAAGAAGGGGTCAGCACTCTTTTTACCTTAGTCGCAAAATAAGTCCCCCAAGGGCACTTATTTCAGAGCGCACACCTTGATTCTAATATAAAAAACCACTTATTCCTGTCGCAAGGCATATCTTTGCACTGAAAATCTGCAAAAACGGTTTTTTTCAGTGTTCTTCAAAAAATATAGAGGATTAACCCGATACGCCATGTGAAAACCCTCAACTCCATTTTGGAGAAGCCCATATTGCCGATATCCACATCGAAGCACGTTTTCCTACTGTCAACAATGGACCCAAAACGTCACTTTTTGACCTAGAAGGTCACTTAACGGTCAACAACGCGACCCTTAAAGTAAACATTCAATCTGAAAAAATACGAACCCGCATGAAAACCCCCGTCGCTCCTGAACCGGAGTGTGATGCCGCTCACAAAACCGAACCCCGCTCCGCGATAAAAGGCGTGAAAATAAAAAAATCGACATTTTTGGCATACGCAGTGCAATAGCTGTGACTGAGCATCACGAGTCCAAGCTCAGCAACTACAGAAAAGCACACTGGCTCCCGATAAACAAAATTGAACGATTTATTCAACGCCTCACCAGGAGAAAAAACATGCAAAAAATCAA
>CAYQVF010000010.1:64778-67815 GCA_964421045.1 uncultured Chromatiaceae bacterium | reverse complement strand
CCATCGTGTCCTGGCCGTGTAACCCCATCGTGTCCTGGCATTAGAATGTCTAGAAAAATAGCATCCGGTTTATGTTCACGAATTTTCCGCAAAGCAGAAAATACATCTTCACATCGGGCAACAATCTGAAAGTCTTCATGGCGTTCCAACAGATAGGCCAGTTCATCTTGCGCCAGGGGGTCATCCTCAATGATGATAATGTTTATGGTCATAGTGAGTTCTCGAAAGGTATGGTTATCGTAACGATGGTATATTGGTTTGGTGAACAGTCCACCTTTAACCCATATTCGCGGCCAAACAGCGCCTTGATTCGTCCATCAACATTTTTCATGCCAACACTTTTGTCAGTCGATGAACCAAGCTGATATTGGCCTGCATTGTCTTCGATATCAATGTTAATTAGTCCGTTATCTGTCTGATAGGCTCGTATCTGTATCACTCCGGGAATCAGCAGGCGGGATATCCCATGTTTGACGGCATTCTCCACCAGAGGTTGGAGAATAAAGCTGGGGAGCTGCGCGTTCATTAGCTTTGATTCAATGTTTTTTTCTATCCTGAGTTTGTCTCCATATCTAGCCAATTCAATACTCAGATGTGCATCCATATGTGCCAACTCCTGCTCCAGTGTACTGGTCTCATTGCCTTGTTTTATGCTCTTGCGCATCAGAAACGACAGCTTGGCTAATAGCTCTCTGGCGCGATGCTTGTCGGTGCGGATAATGGAAGAGATGGTGTTCAATGCGTTGGCCAAATAATGTGGATTGATCTGTGCAACAAGAAGTTTATGTTCTGCACTGGCCAATTGCTCTTGATACATGGCCAGTTGCATTTGTTCGGAGAGCAGATCAGCAACGCCTTCACCCAGCGCAAGATTCAATTTGGGAAAAAACCGTCGCTCCGGTTCAATCAATAACAGTACCCCCCGAACTTCACCATCTACCGCTAGCGGTGCGATGAGTGCAGAACGCAATGGGCAACGGGCTGAAATTGTGCAGTGAAATCGCTTGATGCGACCATCAATGAAGATAACCTGCTGCTGATCAATAGCCTGTTGAACCAGCTCCGCGGCAAACTCATCCCCTACATGGTGATGGTCAGCTCCGGCACCGGCTATAGCCATAATTTTATTCGTATGATCCGCTATGGCTACCGTTGCAATCCGAGTCTCTCCACGAATGATATTAACGATTGCCGATGCAGCACGTTTATTAAAGCCATGCCTCAGGACATCAACCAAACGTTTGGCCATATGTAGTGCGCTGGTGGTGTATGAGACAGCAAGATGTTCCCTGCTATTCAATATGGTAACAAACAGGGCGGCCCCGATACTGTTTCCAAGCAAACTGGGAATGGTCGTGATTTGAATCAGTGCCAGTGCTTTTTCGAAGGGCTGAACGGTGAGCAGCACCAGCCCTTTCATCGTCAGTTCAGCTATGCAAACAGCAGCCACCGCTGTTTTCCAGCCAAAGCGCATCTCTTGATATCTTTTCAGAATAAACAAGTAGACCAGGCCTGATATCAACCCGGCCAGGGTTGTTCCCAGAAAACCGGCCAGAGCAGTGGGTCCACCCAGGCTCCACCGATAGAGTCCAGCAGTAAAACCAACGGCTGTCCCAAGCCAGGGCCCGCCCAGAAAACCAGCTAGAATAGCACCGATGGAACGGGTATCCACCTGGGTCCAGTCATCACCGTCTGGCGTCAATGGAACATTGGTGGCCAATACCGAACCCATAGCCGAAATAGCGAAAAAGATCAGATAGAGCAATAGCCAATCACGCGCTCGAAGTGAATTTTTGACCAACAACCCAAAGGCTTTTGAACGGCTGAATATAAAAGCGAAAACGAACAACACCGCCATCTGCTGGAGGATGTCAATGATGTGTACACCGTTGAACCAGGGTGACAACGTGGAAACCCCAGGCAGAGAATGGAGTGTTAAAATATAACTGTTCAGCTCCCCCCTGATTTGCCCGAAAACAGCGTCAAAAGTGCTCATTTACACTTGTAAGCTCTGCATATTTTTTCCTTCCTATTAATATAGGAATTTATTGCTCTATTTCGTTTTAAGTTTACAATGAATTCCACCGTAACCTCCATTTTCCATCTTTATCTTGTTGTGCTGAAAGCAACATTTTTGTTCATAAATAGCGTTTTCGAGAATGTCAGCAAAGCCAATTTATGTGTCCTACGTGACAAGAGTAACGGCCTCACAAAAGAATGGAAGTGTTAATCGGTCAAGTGGTCGCCACGGCAATTAAGTGGTCGCCATTGTTGCCGAGTGGTTGGAGGATGTTAGCTGGTTTTCGAGAGTATACCCTATCGTTGCGTAAATTATAGGCGCAGGCGCTTTTAATTCGACAGTAAATGGAACCAGCTGAACAACACATTTCTGAACGCCATCTACTATACGGTAACTTTAAACACCAGAACGTGCTGTAATAAAGGCGTGATATGTTTAATAAATAAAAGCTCTTGCATTAGAGCTTCGCTGCCATGAAAAATTTATTTAACAGGTTAACACAAGAGAAAAATCCCATTCAGAAGATATAACTGCCACTTAGTGGTTATATCAACCGCTCATATGATTTGTGCTTTTCCCGCTGCTCTTAAGTCTATATTGTTTGATCAGAATCAAAATAAATACCTGTATTCAGTTCTAATAATACTTTAATAACAAGGATGGAAAAATGATTAACAATTTTTTGAAAAAACAAAAGTGCCATACATGGATACAATATACATTGTTATTTTTTACTCTATTATTTAACAACATATCTCTTGCTGAGGATGAAAAACTTAATTTATTGTCAATGAGTGTCGGTGGTTATTCGACAGATTATAGCGGAGATGTTTCATATACTGTAGAAGGTGATTCAGGCTATATACCATTCCAGAATAATGCTGACTTTGGACTAGGTGTGGAATACTCCAGAGTAATAAATTCCTATTTTACTCTGGATTCCTCGCTTCATTTCTCTTTACGCACGAATACAATAAAAAGTACAACTTGCAGAAATAGCTCAACAAACGTGCCAGT
>CAYQVF010000010.1:0-64678 GCA_964421045.1 uncultured Chromatiaceae bacterium | reverse complement strand
AAATTCTCTGAAAAAGTGTCTGGCATGACTTGACCAGTATACTTTTTCAGCAGAAATAACCCACATTTAATATAGCTGGGTCAACACACCTAAGCGTACCAAATCGGATAAAGAATCAACTTGCATTTTTTCCATGACTCGGCCACGATGGATTTCAACCGTACGACTACTGATCCCCAGCTCTGTTGCCATCGTTTTATTTGAATGCCCGGCACAAATCAGCCCGAGTACTTCACGCTCCCTCGGCGTCAAAAGCAATAATCGCTCCGCCGTATCCTGATAGACCACCTGATTTTGCCGCGTTTCTTTATTGTGCTGTAAAGCCTTCTGCACCCGAGAAAGCAAAATTTGGTCATCAAAAGGCTTTTCTAAAAAATCAAAAACACCTGATTTTAACGCCTTGACGGCCATCGCTACATCAGCATGACCTGTCAACATGATAATAGGCGCACAAGCTTCTTTTGCTGCTAACTGTTGCTGCAACTCCAAACCACTTAGCCCTGGCATACGCACATCTAAAATTAGACAACCACACCATGCCATTTCAGAGGAAGCCAAATACTGCTCGGCAGAAGCATATAAATTAACCTGCCAGCCTGCCGACATCAGCAACCAGGCCAGAGAATCTCTAACCGCAGCATCATCATCGATGACTGCGACCACCTCTACGTCACTCATCGCCACTTTCTCACAATCGCTTCTCCTGCCGCTTTGCACGTTCCCAAAGCCGCTGTAAACTACCCAGATCCTGATCCTTCACATATCGACCTTGCTGACTCAACTGTGACTCAATGTAACGAAAACGACTCTCAAACCTTTGGTTTGCCTTGCGTAAAGCCGTTTCAGAATTGACCCCCAGACGTCTAGCTAAATTCGTACAAACCAGCAACACATCGCCCATTTCGGCTTCAATACGCAGTTTATTGCTCTCGCTTTCCTCATTTGGCGATCCCAACTCAGCTTGTAACTCTCTTATTTCTTCGTCCAGCTTGGAAAAAACGGCCTCTAAGTTTTCCCAATCAAAACCCAGTGATGCCGCTCGTCGTTGTAATTTTGGCGCTCTGACCAAGGCGGGTAAAGCGATAGAAATGCCATCCAGAATACTTTGATTAGTGTCTCCATCAGAACATTTTTGTGCACGTTCTTTACGCTTGATTTGCTCCCAGGATGTCTGCTGCTCTGCTACAGCAACAAATTTTTTCTTGGCAAAAACATGAGGGTGCCGCCGGACTAATTTTTCACTCAAATTTTCTATCACATCAGCGAATGCAAACTGCTCTTCATCTTCAGCAATTTTTGATAAAATCAAGACTTGAAACAGCACATCGCCCAATTCATCCTTTACCGCATCATAATCCTCATTTTCAATCGCTTCTGCAAGTTCATAAATTTCTTCTAAAGTATGAGGTACAATACTTGATAGTGTTTGCTGCAAATCCCAGGAACAACCGTGGTCTGGATCTCGTAAGCATGCGACGATATCCAATAGCTTAAGTAAAACTTTTTCCAACTTAATCTAACAGCCTCTTAGTCTTCAGAGATTTTAACAGCATGCCGATACAAGGAACTAGAGCCTCCATTGAAACTCTAACTTTCTACTACGGATTTCCAGCCGCCATTGTAGCACCAAAAGAAGCGCGAAGCGCTAGTGGGCGAACAGTCAAAAATGTGCAATAATTTTAAACATGAACACATCAAAATGACAACCGCTCTCCATAAAGGTGTACTTATTTTAAAATCTGCCCTGATTTTTGCTTTTTTATTCGGTTTTTCGACCATGGCGCAGGCGGGCTCTTTGGAGAAACAACGTGCTTTTTATCTCATGGCTGAAAAAACGATACAAAAAGGACACATTACAAAATACAAAAAAAGTCGAGCTAAAATTGAAAACTACATCTTGTTTCCTTACCTGGAATATCAATCTTTGGCTTACCGTATCCACCTCACTAAAGCATCGGATATACAAACTTTTGTAACGCAATATCAAAATTCACCGTTAGCAAAAAAACTACAATATAAATGGCTTAAATCACTGGCTCAGCACAAACAGTGGGACAAGCTCATTCAATACTACCCCGGCTCCAGAAACACCAAATTAGATTGCCAATATCGCTCGGCATTGTTACGTCAAGGACAGAGACAAAAAGCTCTGGAAAACATCAAATCTATCTGGCTGGTTGGAAAATCTCAACCCGATGCCTGTACTCCGCTTTTTGAAGCGGGCAAAAAAAATGGAATCATCACTCAAGACCTAATCTTACAACGCGCTAGCCTCGCAATGAAACAGGGGCAACTTCGCCTTGCCCGATATTTAACTCGGAATCTTGACAAAGCACAACGCAACACCATTGAGCTCTGGATCAACACCTATAGAAAACCACACACCGTCATTGAAAAAAAACATTTTACTGACAAAAACCCACTTCACCACGATATCCTTACACAAGGTATACGGCGACTCGCATTTCGTGATTTGGAGAAAGTTACGAACATTTGGCCTAGCCTGGATAATCATTTTAATTTTTCACCCACACAGTCCGCATACATTAATAACACACTGGGTATTTTACTGGCTCAACGCAAAGAACCCAAGGCACTAAATTGGCTCATTGCCATCCCCCCCGAGCAGGAAACAGTACGCAGTAAAGCATGGCGTATCAGAAGCGCGATTCAAAACAAAAACTGGCCCTTAACGCTCACTACAATAGGCTGGTTGACCACAGAGCAACAACAAGAACACCGTTGGCGCTATTGGCGAGCACGCGCATTAGAAGAACTGGGCGCGGAGACTGAAGCCAAACCCATTTACGCGGATTTGGCCAAAACTCGCAACTACCATGGTTTTCTCGCAGCAGACCGCCTAGGCTTACCCTATTCGTGGCAGAATACACCGATTCCCTTTAACCATGAAGAACTTGCGGACATCGAACGCATTCCGGCCATCGCCCGAGCTAAAGAGCTCTTGGCATTAAATCGCACTGTTGCTGCACGCAGTGAGTGGGAGTTCGCACGAAGATCTATGAATAAACAACAAGCGACACGAGCCGCGGAATTAGCCCGAAAATGGGACTGGAACTCCCAAGCCATATTGACTGCCGCCCAAGCCAAATACTGGAATAACGTCCCTTTACGGTTCCCTCTAGGTTACCGAAAAATGGTTGAGCATCAAGCGAATTATAACAATATTGAACCTGCATGGGTATATGGTATTTTACGCCAAGAAAGCGCCTTTCTCTCGGATGCGCGTTCTCATAAAGGGGCGCTGGGACTCATGCAATTAATGCCCTCAACGGGAAAATATATTGCCAAGCGTATTAACACAAAATTCAACAACAAGTACGACTTACTTAGTGCTGAAAAAAATATAGCCTTAGGCAGTGCTTATCTTCGTCACGTCAAAAGTCGTCTCTATAATAACCCGGTTTTAGCCACCGCAGCTTACAATGCAGGCATAACAAGAGTACACCGATGGCTTCCAAATGATCAAGCCATGAATACCGATGCGTGGATAGAAACCATACCTTACGATGAGACCCGTCACTATTTAGAAAGCGTCATGGCTTTCACTGCTATTTATAACTGGCGACTTAATAACAACTCGGATCTAAAATTACAGGACTTCATGCCCGTCATTATTCCCATGGCGTTATGAATTTAGGCATTTCCACACACACCTGCACTTTATTTTCAGTTTTTCCTCGATAAGTTGCTTGAGCTTTCTACGAAAAAAATGACACCGCGTTAAAGTAAAATCAAGATATCGATCCGCGCCGGAAATAGCTTCGGCAACAAAATGGTCATCTTCATTACACGCGCTAACACCGACAACATAACGCCATGGGTATATCAAGTACGATACTCTGCATTAATTCGAACATAATCATACGAAAAATCGCACGTCCAGACGCGTTCGAAGCTGTTTCCCCGAGCTAAATCTATGGCGATGACAATATCCTGTTTGTCCATTTCTTGTTGGCCGAGCTCTTCTTGATAGTCCGGCGCTCGTCCACCGTCTCTGACGATACAGACATCGCCAAGCTTAACTTTTATCGCTTGCATATCAATGTTTTCAACTCCGGCATAGCCAATCGCAGCGAGGATTCGTCCCCAGTTTGCATCAGAGGCAAACAGGGCGGTTTTGACCAAAGGTGAATTGGCAACGGACTTGGCCACACGCAGACTTTCGTCCGAGGTTCGCCCGCCACTCACTTCAATGGTGACAAATTTAGTTGCACCTTCACCATCTCGCACCAGCGCTTGAGCCAATGTTTCGGCAACGTCGGTCAACGCCGCTTGAAATTGCTCAACTTCTAAGACACTGCTTTCCGCCAATACCACACCGCTTTTCCCGGTAGCCGAGAGCGTACAGGCATCATTAGTAGACATATCGCCATCAACAGAAATACGATTAAATGAAGTTTTTACCGCCTGCAGCAAACAGCGATGTAACAATGCTTTATCAATCACAAGATCCGTCGCAATAAAAGCCAGCAGGGTTGCCATATCGGGATGAATCATACCCGACCCTTTCGCTATGCCCGTAATGGTCACCTGCTGCCCTTGCAGCCACAGCGTTCGAGAACACCCTTTAGGCACTGTATCTGTGGTCAAAATACCGGTCGCGGCCGATTCCCAGGCTTGGGCTGTGCGGCCAGAAACAGCCGCATCCAATGCCGATATAATTTTAGCCGTGGGTAACGGCTCGCCAATCACGCCGGTGGAAAAGGGCAAGACTTCTGCCGTGAATACACCGACACGTTCAGCCAAAGCGGCACAACAGGCCAACGCATCGTCAACCCCTTGATTGCCGGTTCCCGCATTTGCATTTCCGGTATTGATAATAAAGTATTTTGGCTCGGCGGCCTGTAAGTGTTGCCGTGCGACGGTGACCGGTGCCGCACAAAAAGCATTTTTGGTGAAAACCGCTGTCGTCACCGTATTGTCATCCAGCTCAAAAACAACAAGATCTAAACGTCCGGGTGTTTTAATCCCTGCTGAGGTCACGCCCAAACGTATACCATCAACAGGTCGCCACTCAGATTGCATTCGCCTTCCTCTCACCTTGCTGCCAGGATTATGAAACCCATAAATGTAATTACCGTTACCCTATACCCATTCATCGGGAGCGAATGGGGATACCGAGACCCTCGCTACGATTTCTATTTTCGGACAACCTCCTAGACCACCTTACCATGACATTGTTTATATTTTTTACCTGAACCACAAGGGCAAGGCTCATTGCGTCCTACTTTACGCCCTTGCCGCACATAAGGCTCGGCTCTTTCCGCACTACGTTTTGTCTCGGTTTCACCCGACGATTCTGCGGCATCACCCTCCAGAACCGTTGAGCTGGTCGCATGCTCAAATTGCATCGGCACCGTCGTCCGTCGCTGCTCCTCTACGGCTTGAACATCTTCTTCCGCTTTAACAACAACTTTAGATAAAACTCCGATCACATCACGTTTAATATTTTCAAGTAACTCGGTGAACATTTCGAAAGATTCACGTTTATATTCCTGCTTTGGATTTTTCTGAGCATAACCCCGTAAATGTATGCCTTGACGTAAATGATCCATAGCCGCTAAATGTTCTTTCCATTGGCTATCCAACACCTGCAACATCACCGCCTTTTCAAAGTGTCTGATGACCTCAGTACCTGCAAAATCTTCTTTTTCTTGATACGCTGCCACGATTTCATCAAGAATTCTCTGGCGTAGCGTTTCTTCGTGCAAAGCATCATCGGCATCTAACCACCCTGAGATATCCATTTTAATCTCAAACTGAGTTTCCAACGCTTTTTCCAGACCTGGAATATCCCATTGCTCATCCAGACTTTGCGGGGCAATATAATCATCAATTAAGGAAGCAACGACATCTTCTCGCATCACGCTGATAGAGTCGGAAATATCATCTCCTGCCATTAACTCATTCCGCTGCTCATAAATTACTTTTCTTTGATCATTGGCCACATCGTCGTATTCCAATAATTGTTTACGAATATCGAAGTTGTGCCCTTCTACTTTTCGTTGCGCATTTTCTATTGCTTTAGTCACCCAGGGATGTTCAATGGCTTCGCCTTCTTCCATACCCAGTTTTTGCATTAATTTAGATACTTTTTCAGAGGCGAAAATACGCATCAGGCTATCTTCTAAAGAGAGGTAAAAACGAGAAGAACCCACGTCACCTTGTCGACCCGAACGCCCTCTCAATTGATTATCAATACGGCGAGATTCATGCCGTTCAGTGCCTACAATATGCAGCCCACCACTTTTCAATACTTGCTGATGCCGTTCTTCCCAGGCTACTCGCATCGACTCTAAAGCGTCCTCTTTTTTACCTGCAGCTTGTGCCGCGGCAAGCTCAGCTTCCAAATTACCGCCAAGTACAATATCCGTTCCTCGACCCGCCATATTGGTTGCGATGGTCACGGCACCGGGGCTCCCTGCCATGGCAACAATGTCAGCTTCTCTCTCATGCTGTTTGGCGTTCAACACTTCATGTTTGATTTTTTCCTTTTTCAATAGCTCAGACAAAAGTTCTGATGTTTCAATCGTCGCGGTACCGACCAGAACCGGCTGCCCTCGTGATTGGCAATCTCTAATGTCCTCAGCAATGGCTTTGAATTTGTCATCCGTATTCAGATAAACCAGATCACTACGATCATCGCGAGCCATTGCCTTATTAGTTGGAATCACAACCACTTCCAAATCATAAATTGAATTAAACTCGAAAGCTTCTGTATCCGCGGTACCCGTCATTCCGGAAAGTTTGTCATACAATCGAAAATAGTTTTGAAAAGTGATCGCGGCCAGCGTTTGATTTTCTTGCTGAATCGTCACGCCTTCTTTAGCTTCTACCGCTTGATGCAGACCATCTGACCAGCGTCGACCGGGCATCGTACGCCCCGTAAATTCATCAACAATAACAATTTCATCATCTTTAACGATATAGTGGTCATCAATTTTGAACAAGGCATTCGCACGCAAGGCGTTATCCAGTAAGTGCATCAACGTAATATGCCCAACATCATAAAGACTTTCGCCTTCTCCTATGAGCCCAGCCTCTTCAAACAAAGTTTCGACATGCTCGTGCCCCGCTTCGGTTAAATGAGCCTGTCGTGACTTTTCGTCCAACGTATAGTCACCCGGCCCCTCTTCCTCTTCTTGTAAAACGAGCTGAGGAATGAGTTCATTAATTTGCGCATAGAGATTAGAACTGGTATCTGTCGGGCCTGAAATAATAAGAGGCGTTCTGGCCTCATCAATAAGGATGGAATCCACTTCATCAATGACAGCAAAAGCAAGCTCTCGCTGCACCTTGTCTTCAGTACTAAAAGCCATGTTATCGCGTAGATAATCAAAACCAAACTCATTATTGGTGCCATAAGTGATGTCTGCAGCATAAGCCGCTCGCTTCTCTTCCGTAGACTGTCCATTGATAACCACGTCAGTGGTCATACCTAAAAATCCGTACAGTTTACCCATCCATTCCGCATCACGACGTGCCAAATAATCATTGACAGTCACAACATGCACCCCTCTACCGGGTAAGGCATTCAAATATACGGGTAATGTCGCCACCAGGGTTTTACCTTCCCCCGTACGCATTTCAGCAATTTTTCCATCATTTAACACCATGCCACCGATGAGCTGAACATCAAAATGCCGCATCCCCATCACCCGCTTGCCCGCCTCTCTTACTGTGGCAAAGGCCTCGGGCAATAGCGCATCTACGGTCTCCCCCGATGCAAGACGCTGACGAAATTCTTCGGTTTTAGCTCGTAATGCCGCGTCATCCAGATCTGCCATTTTTTCTTCAAGCGCAGAAATGCTGTCAACAAGATTACCCAGTTTTTTAATAAGTCGATCATTTCGACTACCAAATATACGATTTAAAAAATTACCCATAGATTTATAGAATTCTTCTTTATTTATTACTGCAGGAGCAAATCAGGCCCGTCACAGCCACCAAAGTAAGTTAGAGTCGTCTATTACCTATAGCGGCTGAGATTCAGCTTCAAACCTGAATCGCTATAGGTACAGGCTTTATGAAGGACGCACGAACAAACGAAAAACTAACGTTTGACCCATACATATTTTTCGGGATTAACGGGCCGTCCTTGGTGCAACACTTCAAAATGTACATGCGGCCCCGTTGAGCGTCCACTGCTTCCCATTAGGGCGATCACTTGTCCTTTTTTTACGGTGGCTCCTACGCCCACCAAATTTTCCTTATTATGCCCATAACGAGTAACGTAACCGTTTCCGTGATCGACTTCAACCATTTTTCCGTATCCATAACGATCTCCAGACCAGGTCACAATACCACCGGCCACAACCAAAATATCCGAACCCATTTTTCCTGCAAAGTCTACGCCCTCATGGCTCGCTTTTTTACCCGTAAAAGGGTCGGTTCGTTTACCAAAAGGAGAAGACAGCCAGCCCGAACGCACGGGGCGACCTGCGGGCATGGCCTCATCCTTCAGTGTTTTATTCAGAAGCAACGTTTCCAATACCCACAACTGCTCTTCCCTGTCTTCCAACTGTTTGGAAAGTCGCGTCAAACTTTCTATAAAATCAACAACTTCGACTTCTTCCGCAAGCAAAGTTCCTGAAGGCCCACCCTGCGCGGGTACACTATCAAAATCAAATTCTCCTTTCTCTAGGCGAGCCAAATCAACCAAACGCTTACCCAGTGCATCCACACGAATTGCTTTAGCCTGTATTTCCGCTACCTTCGAATTCAAGGCATTAACCGCATCACGTGATTCACGCACCGCCTTTTCTACTATTGCTTGCTGCTCAATAACAAGACTGCGCTCAACATGTTCACCTGATACCGTCGCCACTTGCGCTTGGTATCCCGCAATAGAATACCCGGCCAAACCACATGCCAGCGCCACCACCAAACTCACAAGAAACAACGCCACACCACTATGCAAATTAATTGTACGTGCCTGTCGATTAGACTTTGAAAGTAAAATAATATTCATATATAGTCTCTAACTAACTGCCCAATCAAAACCATAACTGGCTAAAAAATATGTCTCGTTCAAAACCAAATCACATTAGCTTTTTACTAAAAAAGAAGAGTTTTGCTACTCGCGAGTTAGTCCAACACTCTGTAAAACTCCTGCAACTAGAACAGCTTGTTCATGACAGCCTGCCAAATAATTTGGCTCAGCACTGCAGAATGGCTAATTATAGAGAAAACAACTTGATTTTACACGTTGATTCTGCTCTTTGGTCAAGTAAATTGCGCTTCCATATACCGGCAATGAAATATGACTTGAAAGTGCACCCGGAGTTCGCTCAATTAAAAAATATCACTATAAAAACCAAGCCAAATTACAACAGATATGAAACATTAACTCGACAAAAAGCAAGCATGACTAAGAATACGGCAGACTCGCTAAATAATTTAGCGGATTATGTCACAAATGAGAGCCTGGCTGCGGCATTACGCAGACTTTCCAGACATGGAGAAAAATAAATCAAATAGTATTTATTGGTAACGTGTAATGGCTCAGGTGCAACCCGAGCCATTACCATAATTTAAAGCAGTTTAATAATCAAGCCGCAGGTAAAGGCTGCACAAAGGAAATGGGAACAGCGGCTTGTTCTTCTTCAAAGGTGACTAACTCCCAAGCACTTTTATCCGCCATCAAGTCATGTAATAAACGATTATTCAGCGAGTGACCCGACTTATGCCCACTAAACGCGCCAATCAAACTGCGCCCCAGCAAATATAAATCCCCTATTGCATCCAGGACTTTATGTTTTACAAATTCATCATGGTAACGTAAGCCATCTTCGTTAAGAACACGGAAGTCATCTACAACGACGGCGTTATCCAAACTCCCTCCAAGAGCCAGCCTGCGGTCCCTAAGCCATTCTAAATCTTTAAGAAAACCAAATGTTCGTGCACGGCTCACCTCTTTAACAAAAGAAGTGGTAGAAAAATCGACACTCGCCCGCTTACTTTTATTTTGAAATGCCGGATGATCGAAATCAATTTCAAAGGTTACCTTAAAACCTTCAAACGGATCAAACCTGGCCCACTTGTCACCGTCCTTAACAACAACTGATTTTTTTATACGAATAAACTGTTTAGGCGCATTTTGCTCGATAATACCCGCCGATTCCACAAGAAATACAAATGGGCCGGCGCTACCGTCCATGATGGGGACTTCTTCTGCACTCAAATCGATATAAGCATTGTCAATCCCCAAGCCAGCAAGGGCAGAGAGTAAATGTTCTACGGTTGAAATACGCACCCCATCTTTTATTAGTGTAGTAGAGAGCTGTGTATCACCTACGTTTTCTGCCCGAGCCGGAATATCGACCGTCGGAGCTAAATCAACCCGACGAAAAACAATACCCGAATCAGGGGCAGCAGGGCGCAGCGTTAAATAAACCTTATCTCCAGTATGGAGACCAACGCCGGTTGCCCTGATAACATTTTTTAATGTTCGTTGTCTGATCATCGCATTATTGCCTATATGACGGAGTAATCCGCTTTAGAATAGCGGCTGCATATTATCACAGCTAACGAGCAGTGCCTAGCAAATTACCTACAATTACTCCTTAATTTATCATGGCCAACTACTACATTATAGCCTCCGTTTGTTGCTCTGCTACTCTATTTAGTCTGCTTGTCTTCGTAAAAAAGCGGGGATATCCAGATAGTCCATACTGGTCTCTGCCGTACTATTATTGTAACGCCCTCCTCCACCAGCCCCTGCTGCCCGCTTGCGCATCACCGTTGGACGCTCAAGGTTGTTGTAATCGACATCCGTAGCCCCCACATCAGGTGATTGATTATGAACCAAGGTAATCGGCGCTTCTTCATACTCTCCTTCCGCACCTATTCCTGTTGCCACAACCGTGACTCGCAGCTCATCGGTCATCTCAGGATCAATAACGGTGCCCACAACCACCGTTGCATTTTCAGAAGCAAACTCTTTAACCGTATGACCGACCTCATCAAATTCTCCGATCGCCAAATCCAGACCCGCAGTCACATTCACTAATATACCTCGGGCTCCAGAGATATTAATGTCCTCTAACAGCGGACTTGCTATTGCCATTTCTGCTGCTCGACGCGCACGGTCTTCGCCTGTCGCCATACCTGAGCCCATCATCGCCATACCCATTTCTGACATTACCGTTCTGACATCTGCAAAATCGACATTAATCAAACCTGGACGTGTTATTAATTCAGCAATACCCTGCACGGCTCCGAGCAAAACATTATTCGCCGAAGAAAAAGCATCCAGCAAAGTCACTTCTTTACCCAATACTGAAAGCAGCTTATCATTAGGAATAGTAATTAAAGAATCGACATACTGAGCCAGCTCCTCTATTCCTGCTTCGGCAATCTGCATTCTTTTTTTGCCCTCAAACGGGAAGGGTTTAGTCACTACAGCCACGGTTAAAATACCCATTTCCTTAGCTGCTTTAGCAATGACGGGCGCACCACCTGTTCCGGTCCCTCCCCCCATACCGGCAGTGATAAAAACCATATCCGCCCCTTCCAATACTTCGACAATTCGCTCCCTGTCTTCTAGAGCTGCTTGTTTACCAATGTCAGGATTGGCACCCGCACCCAAACATTTGGTAATATTGGAACCCAATTGCAAAACCGTCCGTGCACTTGAATTTTTTAATGCTTGCGCATCCGTATTTGCTGTAATAAATTCAACACCTTCAATATCTGCTGCCAGCATATGCTCAACAGCATTCCCACCTCCTCCGCCAATACCCACTACTTTAATTAACGCGTGTTGCGAATAAGAATCCATCAACTCAAACATAATACACCTCCGTATTAACCATTTTATATTTACTTCTATCTAACGTAGTTACAAACTTATTGACCATATTAATGATCACCCTGAAACCAATTCCTCATCCGTCCTAAAGCACCTTGAAAACCCGCTCCCATAAACGATTCAACATCGCCATGTTTGCCTTTATGTTGACAACCAAAATACAGCAACCCTACTCCAGTCGCGTACACTGGATTACTCAAAACTTCGGATAATCCCGTTACACCCTGAGGTACACCCAATCTAACCGGCATATGAAACACTTCTTCTGCCAACTCGATTACGCCTTCCATCTTCGAACTCCCACCTGTCATAACAACACCCGCGGCCAATAATTCTTCATAGCCACTACGCTGCAACTCTGCATGCACCAACGCCAACAATTCTTCATATCTAGGTTCAACGACTTCAGCCAAGGTTTGACGAGCTAACCGTCGTACCGGTCGATCCCCCACACTCGGGACTTCGATACTTTCATCCACGCCAGCAAACTGGGTTAATGCGCAAGCATATTTAATCTTGATTTCATCCGCTTTTTTTGTCGGTGTTCGCAATGCGACCGCAATATCATTAGTGACTTGATCACCGGCAATGGGAATCACCGCAGTATGACGAATGGCACCCTCTTTAAATATGGCAATATCCGTCGTCCCCCCGCCAATATCAACAACGCAAACACCTAAATCTTTTTCATCTTCTGTCAACACCGCATACCCTGAAGCCAGTTGTTCGAGAATGATATCGGCAACATCTAAACCACAACGGCGAACACATTTAATAATATTTTGTGCCGCACTGACAGCGCCCGTCACTAAATGTACTTTTGCATCCAAACGCACTCCAGACATACCTATTGGCTCTTTTATGCCTTCTTGCCCATCAATAATAAATTCTTGAGGTAGTACATGCAGTATTTTTTGATCCGCAGATATCGCAACCGCACTAGCCGCATCAATCACCCTGTCGACATCACCTTGAGTCACCTCCTGATTATGTATAGCCACATTACCATGTGAATTAATACCTCTAATGTGGCTACCTGCTATACCCGCGTAAACCGAGCCTATTTTGCAATCGGCCATGAGCTCC
Source organism: uncultured Chromatiaceae bacterium (assembly GCA_964421045.1). GTDB lineage: Bacteria > Pseudomonadota > Gammaproteobacteria > JAADHS01 > JAADHS01 > JAADHS01. Next base: position 51,759 of record CAYQVF010000010.1, on the reverse strand, counting down.
GCTTCTTCTATTGCTCGCTGAATAGACTGCACGGTCGATTCAATATTAACAACGACCCCTTTTTTTAAACCTGAGGACGGATGAGAGCCAATGCCAATAATATGGATGTTATTTAACTCATCCACTTCGGCGACAATGGCAACCACCTTCGACGTCCCTATATCAAGGGCAACAATCAGATTACTGTCCGGGTTCTTAGACACCATCAGCAGCCCCTTCATTTTTTACCGCCGTCCATTGAACTGCAAAGCCATTGGAATAACGTAAATCGACCCTGTCCATCCCCCTACTTTTTTCCTTAAACGATTTTTTGTAGACATCGACAAAACGCTTCAACCTGAGCATTTCATTTTTGCGGCCCAGCAATAATGAAGTCCCACGATTCAAACCTAGTTTTATCGCATGCCGCTCATCTTGTTCCAGCCAGGCAATACGTAAATTCAACACGGCCAGTATTTCATTCATTTCTCGATATTGTAATAATAATTTTTCCTGCTCCCCGAACTGACCCATAATCAAAGGAAGATTTTTTGGGTAAGATGCCTTTGATGGATAGAAAACATGTCCATATATATTAATTAACCCCCCTTTTGACCAACGCGCTACGGCCTGCTGTTCTGTCACAGTAATGCTCAATTGATCAGGCCAACGTCGAGTCACGGCAACATTATGGATCCAGGGCACTGCCAATAATTTTAACTTTATTTCCTCCAGCTCAAGACCATAGAAACCTAACCCTGTTTCACTGGCAACCACATCGATGACCGTGGCTCTGTCTATTTTTTCAAATTGTGAATGAATTTCCAGCCCTTTCACCGGAAAAAAATCCGCATCACCCAATAATTGATATGCCCCTGCACAAAGACTCAGCACCACGACAAAACCAGCACATAAAAATACAAAACGCCCTGATACTCTATTTTTTGATTTAATTGAATCCTTTTTTTTATTGCCCATCATGAAACCTTAATCTTAAAACTCGTATCCAGTATTGCTAAAACCAGCCGATCAAATGACAGCCCAGCCTGTTGCGCTGCCATCGGTACCAGGCTGTGATCGGTCATTCCTGGAATGGTGTTCACTTCTAACAGCCAAACCTGTCCCTCTTTATCTATCATAAAATCTACACGCCCCCAGCCACTGCAACCCAGCACTGAAAAGGCTTTTAAAACTATTTCGTGCAAACTACGCTCTGTTTTCGGAGACAAACCACAAGGGCAAATATAGCGAGTATCATTTGAATTGTATTTCGCCTCATAGTCATAAAAAATATGGCTTGTCTTAAGTTTTATTGCAGGTAATGCCTGCCCATTTAATACAGCAATGGTATATTCATCGCCCTCAACCCATTGTTCAGCCAAAATAGAAACATCATATTTGGCCGCCTCTGGCCATGCTGCCGATAAAGAAGTTTTGTCCGTTACCTTTGAAATACCGATACTTGAACCTTCATTGATCGGCTTAAGCGCAATCGGAAAATTCAGCTCGCCCGACAAGGCCAACATATCGTCTAGTGACGTCGCCTCAACATAAGGTGGAGTAGGGAGCTGGCAAGCACGCCATACTTGTTTTGTTTTGAGTTTATCCATGGCTAACGCCGAACCCAGAACATCACTTCCGGTATAAGGCAAGTTCATACAGGACAAGGCACCTTGAAACGAACCATCTTCTCCCCCACGGCCATGTAATGCGATAAACACCCGATCAATATGCGCTTCAGAGACCAGACCGGACAAGCCATATTGCGTATCAATACCCACGGCATCGACTCCGCTTTTTAATAAAGATGTCAAAATAGCTCTACCGCTTTGTAACGATATGTCACGTTCGGCAGAAGCACCACCCATCACGACAGCAACTCGCCCATAATCAGTAGAAACCCGTTGTTCGCTAGCCATCAAGACAAGGTTTCCCCTATTATTTTCACTTCAGTGAATAAAGAAACCCCTCGTTTTTTAAAAACAATCTTTTGTACAAAATGAATCAAAGACTCAATTTCAGAAGCATTTGCACGGCCTGTATTAATGATAAAATTTGCGTGCTTCTCTGACACCATAGCGCCTCCGTAGCGGTGACCTTTTAAACCGCAAGACTCTATTAATCGCCCGGCATAGTCACCCTCAGGGTTGCGAAACACGGAACCACAACTGGCATAACCCACAGGCTGAGATTCATTTCTTTTTGCCAATAAAGCTTTAATGCGTCGCACACTGCTCTCTGCGTCACCACGTGTCAGCCTGAGGCGCGCACCCAAAAACCATTCCTGAAACTGGAAACGCGCACTACGATAGCTAATTTCAAATTCCTCTGCAGCGCGAACAAATTTATCGCCTTCTTTATTTATGGTTTCGACCTCAATGACCGCATCCCATATTTCGCCATCAAACGCACCGGCATTCATTGCCAGTGCACCACCAATGGTGCCGGGTATACCCGCTAAAAATTCGGCACCAACCAAACCCTGCGCAGCACAAAAACGAGCCGCTTTGGCACAAGTCGCACCAGCGCCCAGGTAAACATCGGTGCCTGATATTAAATACAAGCTGTCAAGCACACCCACCGTATGAATAACCCGACCTCGTATACCGCCATCCCTGACTAACAAATTACTCCCCAGCCCCAACCATATCAACTCACCTTCATACTGAGTGAGTGACAAAAAATTTGACAAATCGTCTAAATCAGCGGGAATATAAAAACAATCAGCGGGCCCACCCACTCGCCATGATGTATGACGCGACATGGATTCTTGTTTTTTTACTTTGCCTCGACATTCAGGAGCAAGCGTAACGGCGGACATCATGTCGTACTCCTTTGCAACTGACTTTGCAGTTGTGCCGCAATCCCACCCACATCGCCTGCACCCATGGTTACAAGGACATCATTTTCTCGAATCACCTCTTTCAAGGTATCCACAAGCCGCTCTCTATCTTCAATAAAAATGGGTTCCACTTTGCCACGGGCACGAATGGCTCGGCTTAATGATCGGCTGTCTGCACCCGCGATAATTTGCTCACCTGCCGCATAAACATCGAGCAATACCAAAATATCTGTCTCAGACAAAACGATGGAAAAATCATCAAATAAATCATGCGTTCGCGTATATCGATGAGGCTGAAAAACTAAAACCACGCGACGCTCCGGCCACCCTGCTCGTATCGCTTGCAATGTTGCAGCAATTTCTTTGGGGTGATGTCCATAATCATCAACGAGCAATACTTTACCGCTATCCGTATCAAACTCACCATAGACTTGAAATCGACGCGCAATACCTTGAAAACCTGCCAGGCCGCTGCCAATTTTTTCTACCGAAACACCCAGCTCAAAAGCAATCGCAATCGCCGCCAGGGCATTTTGCACATTATGCAACCCAGGAAGATTTAAAGTGAACTCTATAGGTGGCTCCTCACCATGCACTTGCACTTTAAAGTGGGTCTTCGCACCTTCCTGGTGAAGATCAATGGCTCTGATATCAGCGTCTTCAGCCAAACCATAGGTCACAATGGGTCGACTAATTTCTGGTAATACTTCGCAAACAATAGGGTCATCGAGGCACACCACAGCTAAACCATAAAAAGGAAGGTGATGTAAAAATTCGATGAAGGTTTGTTTGAGTTGAGAAAAATCCCCGCCATAGGTCTCCATATGATCAGCGTCAATATTGGTAACAATGGCAATCATAGGTTGTAAATGTAAAAAAGAGGCATCACTTTCATCGGCTTCAGCAACCAAATAATGACTTGCTCCCAATCTAGCATGCACACCCGCACTATTGAGCTTGCCACCAATAACAAAGGTGGGATCCAACCCGCCTTCTGCCAACAAACTGGCGACCAAGCTGGTTGTCGTCGTTTTTCCATGGGTACCGGCAACCGCAATGCCATAGCGAAAACGCATCAACTCCGCTAACATTTCAGCCCTGGGTACGACCGGAATGCGCTCAACATGGGCAAATGCAACCTCAGGATTTTTTTCATCAATTGCACTGGAAATCACCAGTACGTCTTTATCCTGGGCGTAGCTGGCATCATGACCCAGCCGTATATCCACCCCCTGTGATGATAATCTACGTGTCATCGCATTTTTCGCCAAGTCCGAACCAGAAACCTCATAACCCAAATTATGTAAAACTTCGGCAATGCCGCCCATGCCCGCACCACCAATGCCGACAAAGTGGATTTTGCGAACACGCCCCATGTCCGCTACATTTTTAGTTTGGTCATTTAATGGATTGACCGACGCACCCATACCAACACCTTCGCAATGATGAGCTTGCAATAGTGAGTTAAACATGAAGCACCGCCATGCAAGCCTTTACTACATTACAGGTCGCATCAGGCCTGGCTACCCTAGCCGTTGCTGAGACCATTTTTTGCAACGTTTTTCCTCTGTTATTATTATCAGAGCTCGCTGATAGATCAGCAAACAATTCGGCCAAATAGTGTACGGTCAATGCCGATTGCGGTACTAAAATTGCAGCGCCTGCATCGGCTAGAAATTTCGCGTTGTACGTTTGGTGATCATCTACAGCATAAGGGTAAGGCACCAAAATTGAAGGCAAACCAACGACAGCTAACTCAGACACCGTTAACGCCCCCGCTCGGCAAAGCACCACATCCGCCCAGTGATAGGCGGCTGCCATGTCATCAATAAAGGCCTCCACTTTGGCATCAACTTCATATTTTTTATAATTTGCAAGCGCATTCTCTATATTACGCGCACCGGCCTGGTGCCATATTTCAGGTTGATCACAACCCTTCATGCCCGCAATGGCTTTAGGCACAGTATCATTAAAAATTTGTGCGCCCAGACTGCCGCCCACAACCAATACTTTCAATTTTTTTAACCCATTGTGTTCAACTTTGGGAACAGCAATTAAATTAATAATTTCATCCCGAACCGGATTACCGACGACCGAAACTTTTTTGGCATCAGCAAACGCGCCAGGAAAAGCCTGTAATACTCGTTTTGCCAAAGGTGCCAAACAACGATTGGTCAAGCCAGCTATGGCATTTTGCTCATGTATCAACAAAGGTTTACCCAACATCCAACTCGCCAGACCACCGGGCCCAGAGACAAATCCGCCCATCCCTAACACCATATCCGGCTTACATTTTTGAATCACGCGCAACGACTGAAACAACGCCTTAATTATTCGCACGGGCGCAGCCAGCCAGCTCATCAAACCTTTCCCTCTCAGTCCAGACACCGTTATCCACTCAATAGCAAAACCAAAAGGAGGAACCAGCCTGGCCTCCAGACCCGTTTTTGTACCCAACCAAACAATGTCAAAGCCCTGCTCTTCCAGTTTTTTAGCCACAGCTAAAGCAGGAAACACATGCCCACCGGTCCCACCGGCCATAATCAAGACGCAGCCGCCCATACATTAACCTTTGGCTTTGATTTAATTTTCAGTGTTTTTTGTTCATAAGCGATACGTAGCAACAAAGCAAAACTAATACACATCATCACGATACTGCTACCACCATAACTCATCAGCGGTAACGTAATACCTTTAGTCGGCAATAAACCCATATTGACACCTAAATTAATGAACGCCTGAAGTGCAACCCAAACACCAATACCGTAAGCCAGGTAAGCAGCAAAATACTGTTTTTTTTCTTTTGCTTTTGCGCCCAGACTAAACGCCCGAACAATCAAAAAAGTGAACAAAATAATAATAGTCAACGACCCGATAAAACCAAGCTCTTCACCCAGCACGGCCAGTAAAAAATCCGTATGTGCTTCCGGCAAGTAGAACAGCTTTTGCACGCTGCTTCCCAGACCGACACCAAACCAATCGCCACGACCAAAGGCGATCAGCGCCTGGCACAATTGATAACCCTCTTTATAATAATATTCCGGTTCGCAGGCTTGCAAATAGCTTTTCAATCGACTAAAACGATAGGGTGACATAATCACTAAAAAGTACGCACTAGAACCCAGTATCAATAAAAATGAAATAAAATATTTTAATTTTACACCGGCAAGAAACAAGACCGCCAAGACCGTACCAAAAATCACCGCAGTTGCGCCAAAATCTGGCTCAAGCATCAGCAACACCCCCATTAAAAACAGGGGAAGTAAACGCAATAATAATAATTTCCAATCGCTCAATATCTCATTACCCTTGGCCGCAAGTAACGCTGCCATATAAATCACGATAGCCAATTTACTTAACTCAGAAGGTTGTAGATTAAAGGCGCCTAAACCAATCCAACGAGCACTGCCATTGACCGTTCGCCCCACCTCCGGCACAAAAACCAGAATGAGCAAGACGATGGAAAAAACCAACAAAACATTCCCGCTTCTGGCCCACACCGACAAAGGCATCAATAACACCCCACACGCAACCAACAAGCCCAATACCAAATAAACAACCTGGCGCCCAAGAAAATAATAGGGTGACCCATATTGCTCATAACCGATATTCATTGAAGCCGAAGCCAGCATCACCAACCCAATGCTTAACAAACTGACAACCGACCCAAGTAACCATGGATCACTGACGAAAACGCCTTTTAGCTGTTTAATCATCAGCAGGCCTCTGACGGCCAACATACTGATATACTAAAGATTTAAACGCGTCTCCTCGCCGTTCGTAATTATCATATAAATCAAAACTTGCACACGCGGGTGAAAACAAGACTCGATCCCCTTTTGTGGCTATTTCGGCTGCACTTTGCACCGCCTCCTCCAACGTTGCGACTTGCTTGATTGGCACGATACCCTTTAGCGCTACAGAGAGTAGAGACGCATCACGCCCATAGAAAACGAGCGCTTTAACATGCCGCTTAACGGCTGCCCGTAACGACATAAAGTCTGCCCCTTTGCTCTCGCCTCCAGCAAGCAAAATCACAGGATCATCGAAACCCAAGAGTGCTGCTTCGGTAGAGCCGACGTTCGTTGCTTTTGAGTCATTGATCCACACAACACCGAATTGTTCGGCAACCCACTCCATTCTATGTGGCAAACCAGAAAAAGATTTAAGAACAGTAACAATAGCCGAGCGAGGCAAAGTGATCGCATTCGCGATGGCCACCGCAGCTAATGCGTTACACAAATTATGCTGCCCTAACAATTGCAGTTCATTTACAGTAATGATGGGTTGTGTTCGATATACAATCCAGGATTGCCCCTCAATTTCTTCCACTTTTGCATCCGCGTCAGTGGGCCCAAAAGTAATCGTTTCCCTATTTTTTAATACGTCATTATTGGCTTCCTCTATCGTACTGACAATGCCCTCCGCTCCGCGATAGATACGACGCTTTGCTGTGTAATAATCTTCAACACTTTCATATCGATCCAAGTGATCTGGACTCAAATTGAGTAATACAGACACTTTGGGAGAGAGCGACATTGTCGTCTCCAGTTGAAAACTAGACAGCTCTAATAAGTAATAATCGGGATTTTCGCCAGCAAGTAAGTCCAATGCTGGCGTGCCGTAATTCGCACCCACTCGCACGGTATAACCAGCCTCTTTTATCATGTCATTAACCATGGCCGTCACCGTACTTTTACCATTCGATCCCGTAATAGCAATAACGGGAGCTTGGCAACGACGCGCAAAAAGCTCAACGTCACCTAAAACAGGCAAACCTCGACTTGCAGCCTGTTGTATTTCAGGTAAAGCCAGCGATACTCCCGGACTAATCACGATTTGTTCAGCCATTCTAAATGCATCTTCACTCAATCCACCTAAAAACACAGCAACGTCAGGATACTGCTCTTTCAGCATTTGCAAAAAAGGAGGCTGGTCTCGACTGTCCGTCACAGCAACAGGGATGCCTTCAGCCACCAAACTTTTCACACACGAAAAACCTGTTTTACCTAAACCTACGATTAATGTTGAAGGTTTATCTAACATCGTTCATCGTAACTTCAATGTTGCCAAACCAACCAATACCAAAATGACGGTAATGATCCAAAATCGCACAATTACCTTGGGTTCAGCCCAGCCTTGTAATTCATAATGATGATGCAATGGCGCCATACGGAAAATACGTTTACCCGTTAGCTTATAGGAAACCACTTGCAAGATAACGGACACCATTTCTATAACAAACACCCCACCCATAATAAATAACACTAACTCCTGACGAACGACAACAGCCACAACACCGAGTGCAGCACCCAACGCCAATGCACCGACATCGCCCATAAACACCTGGGCGGGATAGGTGTTAAACCATAAAAATCCCAAACCCGCACCCACAATCGCACCACAAAAAATGATCACTTCACCCACCCCGGCAACATAAGGGATACTCAAATATTCGGCGAATTTCACATGACCACTTAAGTATGCAAAAATAGCCAGCGCTCCAGCCACTAACACGGTTGGCATAATCGCCAAGCCATCCAGACCATCAGTAAAATTAACAGCATTACTGGAGCCTACAATGACCAAATAAGTTAACAATATAAAGCCCAGCCCTAAATCAATGGCGATATCCTTAAAAAAAGGAACGATCAACGTTGTTTCAACAGGCGAAGCGGCGGTCGCATAAAGTAAGACTGCGGCGCATAATCCAGCCACAGACTGCCACAATAATTTCTGCCTAACGGATAAGCCATCAGAGTTTTTTTCTACTATTTTTTTATAATCATCCACCCAGCCAATCGCACCAAAAGCCAAGGTGACCAACAATACAATCCAGACATAACCACTAGACAAATCTGACCACAGCAACGTACTGATCGCAATGGCAACTAAAATCAACGCACCCCCCATGGTCGGGGTTCCCGCTTTTTCCAGATGACTCTCAGGCCCATCTTCTCGAATCGTCTGTCCAATTTGATAATGACTCAGTTTTTTAATCATTATTGGCCCGACCACAAAAGAAATAATCAACGCGGTTAACACCCCCAAAATGGAGCGAAAAGTTAAGTATTGAAATACATTAAACACACTAAAATAATTTGATAAAAAGTCGGCAATATAGAGCAACATAAATTATTTTCTCATGGCCAATTGCAGAACATCATTTGTTGCTTCTAAGGCTTCGACTATTTTTTCCATACGACTGGATCGCGAACCTTTTACAAGCACCACCACTTCTTTAAAACCCCGTTTATTGACATCATTTTTCAGCGTAGCTACAAGCGCCTCTTGATTAGCGAAATAAGCCCCACTGGAACCAAAAGACTCAGCCATGATTTTAGCTGAATCACCCACGGCATAGAGCGCATCAATATTTGCTTCTTTTGCCATCAACGCCACGGCGCTATGCAGTTTTTGGGTTTCTTTACCTAACTCTGCCATCTCTCCAATAACGATAATTTTATGGCCATGACTACAAGCCAGCACATCAATGGCTGCACGAAATGAAGCGGGGTTTGCATTATAGGTATCATCGATCAAGCGAAGACCATTCACACCCATTTTCATTTGCAAACGACCTGTTACAGCAGCCATTGATTGCAACCCCTGCACTATTTTTTCACTGGGTAAATTTAAGGCACAACACGCCGCCGTCGCAGCGAGTGCATTCATAATGTTATGATGCCCGGGCAAGGGCAAATCGAACTGGATATTTCCTAGCGGCGTATCCAGCTCTATATGCGTACCCATGACATTGTCAACACGATGACTAAGAGGTTTGGCTTGCGTCACTCTAATATCTGCATCGCGAGCAAAACCAAAAGTCAAAGTGTTATAAGCGATTGCCTTTTCCTTAAATACCTCTGCATATTGATCATCGGCATTGAGCACGGCGACGCCTTGCTCATGCAAACCTAAAAATATTTCTGATTTTGCTTGCGCGATTTGATCCCGACTACCAAAGCCTTCAAGATGCGCATCTGCAACATTCGTTACAATGGCAACATCAGGACAAGCAAGATGAGTAAGATAGGCGATCTCACCAATATGATTCGCCCCCATTTCTATTATTGCGAATTGATCTTCATTTGGCGAAATTCTCAGTAGCGTCAGAGGCACACCAATTTCGTTATTAAAATTACCTTGCGTAGCAATACCTCGACTATCTTGCAGCATAATGGCCATCATCATTTCTTTAACAGTCGTTTTACCATTACTGCCCGTAATCGCGATAACAGGGCGAACAAACTGACTGCGCCAATAAGCAGCTAAATCACCCAAAGCTTGCTTGACGTTATCAACCTTGAGCAATGTAATTGCAGCCCCTACATCTTCGCTCACTACAGCAGCTACGGCACCTTTTTCCATTGCTTTATCAATAAAATGATGACCATTAAAATTAGGACCCGTCAGCGCAAAAAACAAATTTCCTTTTTTTAACCTGCGGGTATCGGTGCAAATACCCGTTATCGTCACATTATGAGCAATGTGGTTTCCGTCCAAAATTTTTGCCAAATCAAAGGACTGTATTTTCATGAAACACACCCCTCGCAATCTAAATGTTTAGCCACCTCTTTCCGGTCGCTAAAATAGCGGCGTACGCCATTTTTTTCTTGATAAGTTTCATGCCCTTTACCTGCAATCAGCACCACATCGTCTGTTTCTGCCTGCTCTATCGCAAATTTTATAGCCAAAGCTCGATCATGAACAATGGTATATTCACTATGCAGGCCTGAAGTCATATCTTCAGTTATTTTTTCTGGCTTTTCACTTCGTGGATTATCGTCGGTTACTATGAAATGATCGCATAGATCCGCAGCGACCTTGCCCATCTGCGATCTTTTCCCGCTATCTCTATCTCCCCCGCAACCCAACACACACCACAAACGCCCTGCTGTATGCGAACGTAAGGTTTGCAAAACTTTTGCCAACGCATCGGGAGTGTGAGCGTAATCAACCACGACCATTCCCTTTCCCGTTTGGCGTAAGAAGGTCTCCATTCTTCCCGCTAGAGCTCGAACCGTTGACAGACGAGCCAAAGCATCATCGAATGAAACCCCGTTTAACAATAACACGCCCAAGGTCGCGAGCAGATTTTCTATATTAAAATGACCCAATAGATTGCTGCGTAAGACACCTTGCCCCCAAGGTGAAGTTATTTTAGCTGTCATACCCAACAACGAAGACTCTACAGAGACTGCATTAATCATTCTGATAGCAGGGTCAACCACTTCAACAAATTTTTCTGAATCGGTTTTATACAATCGGTAACCAATAACGGAAACTTGCTTGTTCAAACAAGCTAAAATTTCTTTTGCCGAACGATCTGCCATATTTATCACTACAGATTCCAGGTTAACATTTTCAAATAATTTCAACTTGGCCGCTAAATAAGCAGCCATAGAACCATGATAATCGAGATGATCATGTGTCAAATTTGTAAAAACCGCCGTTTTAAAATGCACACTATTGACTCGACCCTGCTGCAAACCATGAGATGACACTTCCATCACTACGTTATTTGCACCTTTATTACCCATTTGATAAAGCATTTTATGCACACTAACCGCATCGGGCGTAGTATGAGTTGAAGAACTTAAGTTCCCGTATAGGCCATTACCTAACGTCCCCATCAAACCACAAGGAACAGGGTGTCCTTGAGAGAGGGTGTGCGCTATAAAATAGGAACAAGAACTCTTGCCATTGGTTCCAGTCACACCAATCATATTTAATAACTGTGAAGGATTGCCATAAAACCGATCCGCAATCAAGCCTATTTTTTCTCTTAGATGGGCAACAGCAACAAGCGGAATATTTTTATTCTCTATTGACTCAAGCAAGTCATAAGGTTCTTCATACAACACGGCCACTGCGCCTTGTTTTATCGCCTGCTGAATATAGTTATGTCCAGAACACTGCAAGCCATGACATGCAAAAAATAAACTTCCCGGCCTGACTTTTTCGCTATTCAAAGCCAGATCATTTATAAAAACTGCTTCAGCAGAGAGAGGAAGATCAGCGATACCTTCTAACAATAACGCACCCAATGTCATCCCACCTTTTTCGTACCCTGATGTATGAACAACCATCATAAGGTACCCAGGGATGACGCATTCATGAAAGCACCCATTTCACTTGTGTTTTTTGCAGGTTTCACAGCCAGCAAGTCATCAGGATAAATATTCATCGTTCTTAACGCAACGCTCATCACTTTTGAAAAAATAGGTGCCGCGACAATTCCACCATAGTAATCACCGGCACGAGGGTCATCGACCACAACCACACCAACTAGGCGTGGATTGTTTACCGGCACAATACCTGCGAACAAGGATAAATAATGGTTCGAACTATAGCCACCTGCATCCATTTTTTTAACCGTACCCGTTTTTCCCGCGACCCGATATCCAGCAATACGCGCTAGCGGCGCCGTACCCTCAGCAGAAACCACTTGCTCCATCATTTTTAGCACCGACCGACTGGTTGACACACTAATAACTTGATGCGATTCAACATCTGAAGTAACCTTTAACATAGATAAAGGTACGATATGCCCTTGGTTGGCAATGACCGCATAAGCTCTTGCAAGCTGAGCAAGAGAAGCGGAGAGCCCATAACCATAAGATACGGTTGCTTGATCAATACGACGCCATTGATAAAAATCATTCACCGTTCCCAAAGCTTCTCCCGGAAATTCTGCACCCGTAAGAGAACCAAAACCAAAATCGACAAGTGTCTGCCACAAAACTTCTTTATCCATACCCAGCGCAATTTTACTGACACCGACATTGCTCGATTTTTTTATAATGCTCTCTACATTAATTCGACCATAATTTTTCATATCCTTAATCAAATGACGACCCACATGAAACTGACCTGGAGACGTATCGACTATAGTTGATTCAGTAACATAGCCTTGTTCCACAGCGGCAGCAATAGCAATCGGCTTCAACGTTGAGCCCGGCTCAAATACATCAGTAAAGGCTCGATTTCGGTAACGACCATCCATCGTTTTATCTCGACTATTCGGATTAAAAGCAGGCTGGTTAACCATCGCCAGTACTTCTCCTGTTTTCACATCGATAATAATAAAAGAACCCGAACGGGCATTATGATGTTTTACGGCTGCTTTTAATTCTTTATAGGCTAGATATTGCAAACGTTTGTCGATGCTCAGAGATAAACTTTTGCCTTCTTGACGCTCGGATAATTTTTCCACATTAGAAACGACTTGTCCCCGACGATTTTGCAATACACGCAAACGTCCCGATTGCCCTTTCAACCAGGCGTCATAACCGAATTCAACACCTTCTTGCCCCTTGTCATCGATATTGGTAAACCCCAACAGGTGCGCACTGACTTCTCCCGTTGGATAAAAACGTTGGTATTCACGTTGTAAATACAAACCGGGTATGGCAAGCTGATCCAGTTTTGACGCTAAGTCAGGGTTAATGCGTCGCTTGATATAAACAAATTTCTTATGCTGCCTCGCGGCAATGCGCTGCAACAAACTTTGCGCATCCAGATCCAATATGTCGGCGACTGTAGAAACCACATCAACTTCATTTGAAAATTTTGTTGGATTAACCCATACCGAATCAACCGGTGTACTGATCGCTAAAGGCTCTCCATGACGATCCACAATCATGCCACGATGTGCGGGTAAAGACGCCATTCTAATATGTGTACTTGCGCCTTTATTTTTGTAAAAAGTATTATTCAACACCTGCAAATCAAAAGCACGCCATATCAGCACCACAGAAACAGCACAAAAAAGAGTCAACACCAGGCTATGACGCCATGACATTTTCAATATGTGAGTCATCATGGAGAAAGGTGCTCCACGGCTTTTAAAGCGGGCATCAACATACCTAACTGGGAACGAGCCTTATGTTCAACCGCGCCATGAGTTGAATACGTACTTTCTTCTAACTGCAATTTTCCCCAATCTTCTTCAAGCTTCAAACAATCTGCTTTCAACTGCTCCAGCTCAACGAATAATCGCCGGGTATCATATCGGGTTTGCGCGACGCCAATTGCCGACACAATGACAACCACCACCAGCAATATCACCGACACACTCCGCCCATAGCCTAATGGTAACGTACCCTGAAAATCGCCAACAGTATCAGCAGATGCTGCCACTAAACTTTCTCCGCTATACGCATAATCGCACTACGCGCACGAGCATTTTGCGCGACCTCGGCCTTGCCCGCCTTCAATTTTCCCCGTTTTTTTAAATCAACGTGAATATCACTTGCGACCACGGGTAAACTCACAGGTAATGATTTAGCTCGGGAATGATCTCTGATAAATCGTTTTACAATACGGTCCTCAAGCGAATGAAAACTAATCACAACTAAACGTCCTTGAGGCCTCAACAAATTCAACGCGGCCTGCAAACAAGTGCTGATTTCATCCAGCTCCCGGTTGATAAAAATTCGTAATGCTTGAAAACTACGTGTTGCTGGGTTTTTTTTACGTTCACGAGTCGGTATAACAGAAGCAATCAACCGAGCTAGTTGTGTTGTTGTCAAAATAGGCGCCTCATCTCTCGCCGCAACAATGGCACGGGCGATCCGCCTTGAAAAACGTTCCTCACCATAAACCCACAAGACATGCGCTATTTCGTGCTGGCTCGCACCTGCCAGCCATTGCGCAACGCTTTGCCCCTCATGCGGATTCATTCGCATATCAAGAGGCCCTTCCTTTTGAAAACTGAATCCCCGTAGTGGATCATCCAACTGCGGGGATGAAACACCCAAATCTAGGAAAAATCCATCACATTGCGTCCAGCTTTCTTCCTCAAAAAAATGCGGGACATCAGCAAAGCTGCCCTGTTTAACATAAACACGAGGGTCATCGGCAAATAATGATTGTGCTTTTTCTATGGCTTGAGGATCCTTATCAATCACCATCAAACAGCCTTCATCCGATAAATTTTTAAGTACTGCCATAGCATGCCCACCCCGACCAAAAGTCGCGTCTACATAAGTCCCTTCAGCCTTAATCATCAATGATTCGATGGCTTCAGTCATCATGACGGACTGATGCTGGTAATCTGCATCTGTCATCACCTTTACCACCTCATCTCTAATCACAAAGATTCCAGTGTTTCCGCAAGCTCTGCCGACCACGCCACTGCGTCAAGAGTTTCATCCCATGTTGTTTTATCCCATAATTCAAACCGTTGATTCTGGCCTATGAGCACCACCTGTTTTTCCAAACCGGCATGTTTTCGTAACGCGGGCGTCAAGAGAATTCTTCCATTCCCATCCATTTTGGTATCTGTGGCATAACCCAGCATCAATCTTTGCACCATCCGTACATCAGGGTTAAAAGTAGGCCATGCATCTAATTTTTCTTGAAAAACTTCCCAATGAGGCCGGGGATAGACCAATAAATATTTTTCACGTGCATAATCAACAGTGACGACGATATCGCCACCACAAAAATCAAGTAACGTTTCGCGATGACGTACAGGCATAGCCAGACGCCCTTTGGCATCCAAGCTCAACTCTGACGCACCACGGAACGAAATCGCCACCAAAAACCCCTTCTAGCCCACAATGACACACATTATCCCACAAATTCCCACATAGTAGAAATATAGAGTAAACCTGAGGCCTGTCAAGAAAAAACGAAGAGGATTTCAATGGAATTCTTTCTTTTGAGACAAATACTTACGAAGAACTTCAGAAGAAGCAAAAAGCAAGCGACCACATCCATTATCAAATCATACGGTTAGAATTAGAATCTGGTTTTTAACCTTAGACGGTGAAGTTTGATTTGCTGAAAATGAATTATCCTAGAAAACGCAGTTGGACATGACTGCGTTTTTAGGATTATAAGAATGTAAATGAGAGAGTCGGCCTGTAAGCCGGGTTCTGTCGTGAGTAATCATTCATCTGGACGCATGTCACCATACGCCTCAAGCAACCTACCCGGGGGCAATGCGGGCCACATCAATGCCCCCCTATTTGGTCTTGCTCCGAGTGGGGTTTACCTTGCCGCCGTATGTTGCCATCGACGCGGTGCGCTCTTACCACACCTTTTCACCCTTACCGATGCTGAATTTGCTTCGGCGGTATACTTTCTGCTGCACTTTCCGTAGACTCGCGCCTCCCAGGCGTTACCTGGCACCCTGCCCTATGGAGCCCGGACTTTCCTCGAAAATCCAAATCAGATTTCCGCGATCACTCAGCCGACTCTCGCCAATCAGTATACTCGACTAAAGTAACAATCACACCCTCTAAAAGTAAAAAAGTGATTTAACCTAAGAGCCTGTCGGACTTAGGATAAATCTGAAAATAGACGGCAATTAGCACGATAGGTCTCTCTTTTTTCCAGCTTTTGAGCTGTAACGTATTATCAATGGCTTCCCCCAATCATCATGTACCTTTTCCCATTGATATTTGTCCTGTTTTTTACTCTTAATGTAAGCTCTATAGCATTCTCTGTCTCTGCCGTTAAAACAGAAATGGAAAGGAGACTAACGATGTGTTCTAAAAAAAAGAAAATCATTATTGTTGATGATGACTTAAGGAACCAACGCATACTGGAAAACCTTCTGGAAGATGACTTCACACTCTTCATCGCCTCCAGCGGAGAGGAATGCCTCCGTCTAAGCGCACAGGAAAAACCAGATTTAATTTTATTGGATATTATGATGCCAGGCATCAATGGTTATGAAACCTGTATCAAGCTCAAACAAGATTCAGAAATGAACAAAATTTCGGTTATTTTCGTGAGCGGAAAAAACTCCCTGGAAGAACGTATGCAAGGATTTGATGTCGGTGCGGATGATTATTTTGTCAAACCTTTTGATCACGATCAACTAATATTAAAAATAAACTACGCCCTCAAGCTGGCGATGCAACGCTCGGACTTATTATCGAAAACCAGTACCGCGACAAAAATGGCATTGCAAGCCATGAAAGACACGAGCAAACTCGGTATTATTTTACGATTCATTGATGATAGCTATAAAGCGCACACCATAGAAGATATTGCTATACGGCTATTTAACACCACCCAAGCTTTAGGCTGGTCTTGCAGTGCAAGCATTAAAGTAAACGCTCAAACGCACTATTTAAGTGACTCTGGCATGATCAGCTCTTTGGAAAAATCCTTGCTAGAGCAATTAAAAGGGAAAGGTCGATTTTTTGACTTTCGTAATCGCACGATAGTTAACTTTGATCACGTCTCGTTACTCATAAAAAATATGCCCGTTGATAACGAAGTACTTTATGGCACCATTAAAGACCATGTTTGCTTCTTCGCAAGCGGGGTCGATGTACGAATACAAGCGCTTATGGCTTCATTGGAGCTGGAAAAGCAACAAAACAATTTATTGGAAACGATAGAAGCCGCAAACAACAGCATGAATGAAATACGCAAAGCCTATCATCACTTACGAGTGGATGGAGCGCGAATCGTTGAAGACTTAAAAGATGATGTAGACGATCTCATTATTGGATTTGGATTAACCTTACCACAAGAAGAAGCACTGACACAGATTACTGAAAAAGGAATCTCTAAAACCAGCGCCTTGTTTAATTCAGGGATCGGTATTGACTCAAGCTTTGAACGCCTGATTAACAAACTAAATGAGGTAAGCGAAGCATGACTTTAGGAAAATCAGCCATTAACCTAGCTTCTGATGAACAAACAGAAAGGCAAAATTTAAACTATCAAAATACCTGTTTGCGCAATGCACAACATATTGCTGGATTAGGGAGCTGGAATATCAATTTAGACAATAAAAGCATTACTTTTTCTGAAGAAACTTGTCGTATTTTCGACATCAACCCTGATGACCTACACGACATTAAGCAAATCAATGAACGCATCCACCCTCAAGATAGAAGGGTCACTACTCAGGAGCGTACACGATGCCAGAATCAAAATAAACCCCTGTCCATAGAATACCGCGTTGTCCACCGAGACGGCTCAGAACATACCATTTTCGAACGTGCGGATACGATATACGATAAAAATGGCAAGCCTTCAAGCCTGTGTTCAACAGTGGAAGAGGTCACGGCAAGAAAACAAATTGAAGAAGAGCTCGTAAAGTACCGCGCTCGGCTACAAGATAATTTTGACGCACAAGCTACAGACCTGATAGAAGCTCGCGATGCCGCTTTAGCCGCAGAACGTGCGATGTCGGCCTTTGTCGCGAATATGTCTCACGAAATACGCACACCACTTCATGGCATCCTCAGCTTTGCCCGTTTTGGCATTAAAAAAGTGGCGACATCAAACAAAGAAAAACTTGCTCTTTACTTTGAAGAAATCAAAGACAGCGGTGAAAATTTGCTCAGCTTACTCAATAATCTACTCGACCTTTCCAAGCTCAAAGCTGGGAAACTGGTTTATGATATTGAGACCTGTGACCTGGTCATGCTCGCCAAAAATACACTGAGTGAGTTTAGAACACTCAAAGAAGAGCAGCAACTTCAGATTCTATTAACGCACAGCAAACCCAGCATTGCCATAGATGCAGACCCCGACAAAATAAAACAAATCATACGTAATTTACTTTCTAATGCGGTCAAATTTTCGCAGGCGCACAGCACCATTCAAATTCAGGTTGAACTACAAAACAATAATCAGGCTATCGTATCAGTGATCGATGAAGGACCCGGCATTCCTCCCGGTGAACTTGATGTTATATTTCAACCTTTCACACAAAGTTCGATGACGAATACCCATGCCGGAGGCACAGGTCTTGGCCTGGCTATTTGCAAAGAAATTATTGAACTGGGACATAACGGCCGTATTACTGCTCGTAATAATGAACATAGCCAGGGTGCCACATTTCAGTTTTCATTACCCACAATCACCTAAGTTCCAGCGCTAATTGGTACAGCTCATTTTTGTTCAAGTTAACGATTTGAGCGGCAATTTTACTTGCTTTTTTTACGCTGAGCTCAGTTAGCAGTGCTGCTAATACCCGACGGGCTTCGATACGATCGGCATCATCATGCTCTTTACTCGCGCCTTCGACAATAACGACAAATTCACCTTTGCGACGAACGTCCTGCTCGCCTAACCAATCCGCAATTTGTTGCAATTCACCGACTTTAAACGTTTCATGTAATTTTGTTATTTCTTTGGCAAGAGCCACGTTGCGTTGCGCTCCAAATTGTGCCACCAAATCATCGAACAATGCAACAATTCTATGACTGGACTCATAAAAAACCAGAGTGCGTTGCTCTTTCTGCAAGGTACTCAGGTAACGTTGTCGTTCTGTTTTTTTTGCAGGCAAAAACCCTTCAAAGATAAATTTTCGGGTCGTCATCCCAACAGCGCTTAATGCCGCAATAGCGGCACACGGCCCCGGAACAGGAACAACATTGATCTCTTTCCTGTTGATCGCGTTGCGCACCAAAATAAAACCTGGATCGCTGATTAAAGGCGTACCCGCATCGCTCACTAACGCAATATTTTTGCCTTCTGACAATAACTTGATCAAGCCCTTCGCTGCATTTTTTTCATTGTGGTCATGGCAAGCAATACAGCGTGTTTGGATGCCAAAATGTCTTAAGAGTGATAAAGTTCGTCTCGTGTCTTCAGCGGCAATACAATCCACACTTTGTAAAACCTCTAAGGCACGTGCGGAAATATCGCCCAGATGCCCTATCGGCGTCGCAACCACGTATAATGTTCCCGTCAGGTTTGACACAAATCACGACCCATTTATAGTTAAAGAGACAAAAAGGCCTAACATGGATAATCCATACTCTGTTTTACCTATAATACGCATACGCAGCATTATACTCTTAATTTCAGCCCTGTTCCTTTACGGATGCACCACAACACCCATCTCACCCCCAGACTCGAACCCAGATGATCAAGGTGAAAACAAGACCCAAGCCTTACTGTTTAACGCCAGCGAATTACTCAATAAAAAAATGCCGCAGGAGGCGCTCACATTACTTATTCCCTTATCATCCGATGCGATATCTGAACATTTGATCCCCGAGCTCTATCAACTTCGTGCTCAAGCCTATCAACAAACCGGACAACGTGAACTTGCCGCTCAAACACTCATGCGATCACCAGAAAATTCGGCTGAAGAACGCATTGCGATAGAAGAACAGCTATGGCCGTTATTGGCCATGATGTCACCTCAAAACCTAGAAAATCTCAATAATAATACTATAGAAAATTCTGAAACAGGATGGCTTGCACTTGCCCAACTTTACCATCGACAAAACAAAATTAGCATTGATTTTGAACAAGAACTCTCTTTATGGCAAGAAACCTATCCTGACCACCCCGCCTCATCAAAACTATTAACATCATTGCTGGAACTTGAACGCTCAGACCTTTTTCAACCTCGTAATATCGCGCTACTCCTGCCCGCTTCCGGCCCTTTTGCCAAACCCGCCACGGCGATTCGAGACGGGTTTGCTGCGGCTTTTTACCAATCCCAAAAGGAAGAGTTCAGCCCTACGTTACGCTTTTACGACTCCGGCACACTGGCTGAACAAACTTGGATCGCCTACGAAAAAGCTGTGGCGGAAGGCGCTGACGTCATTATCGGCCCACTCAATAAAGAGGGTGTCAATATTCTAGCAACCCAGGAATCACTACCTGTGCCTACGCTGGCGCTCAACTACAGCACCCACAAAACGCCTCCCCCCGAAAATTTATTTCAATTTGGCCTGGCGCCCGAAGATGAGGCTGAACAAGTCGCAGAAAAAGCCTGGCTAGATGGCCATAACCAAGCTATTTTAATCACACCCGACTCGCCATGGGGTCACCGAATTGCCAACGCCTTCAACGAAACCTGGTCACAACTAGGGGGAATTACCGTAGAAACAACAACCTATACCCCTAACACAAATAATTTTTCAAGTCCGCTGCAGGCCGTGCTCAATCTTGATGAAAGTAAAGCTAGAATAAAAGAAATTGGCCGCTTTCTCGGGAAAAAAGTACATAGCGAACCAAGACGAAGACAAGATATTGATTTTGTTTTTATTGCCGCACAACCCCAGCAAGCAAGACAAATTCGCCCTCAACTCAAATTTTTCTATGCAGCTGATTTACCTGTTTATGCGACCTCCCATGTCTACACAGGCAACCCCGACCCCAGCGCCGATAGAGATCTGAATGGTATCCGCTTTTGCGATATGCCATGGATCATTAATACCGCACAACCCAACCCCCTCTGGCAAACCATCGAGTCTGCATCAACAGGCAACATCAAACCCTTGAAACGACTCTACGCCTTAGGTATAGATAGTTATGCGCTCCTACCCCATTTACCCCGCCTAAGCAAATACCGTTACCAGCATTTTTCCGGAAAGACAGGGTTCTTACGCATCCAGGACAACAACCGCATCTTTCGCGGCTTGCAATGGGCTCAATTTGTCAGAGGAAAACCAAAAGCAATAACAAACCCCAGCAATTTTTGATGACTAGACGTCGATGAAACTGACATTATTTAAAAAAAACAAACATCTGGATCTAGGCGTAAAGTCAGAGCAGCAAGCGTGTGAATATTTGCTGAAAAGGTCACTCACCTTAATTGAAAAAAATTATAATACTCGATATGGTGAAATCGATCTTGTGATGAAAGAGGGGGACGAGCTGGTCTTTGTTGAAGTTAGATCGCGCTATAAAAATAATTATGCCGATGCAATAGAATCTATCACCCCCAGCAAGCAAAAAAAACTACGTTTTACTGCTGAACACTACCTCAACAAACATTATCAAAACCACCCGCCCACATGCCGTTTTGATGTAGTTGCAATTGATTTAACTCAAACGGAGTTCAGCATAGAGTGGATCAAAGATGCATTTTAACGCTCGCATAAATACCCCAGCATAACTATTTTAACATTTATTGGTCTTTTCCGCGTTGCAGCTCCAGTCACATAGCGCACTATGCTCGTTTCGCTACGCACTTGATTCACCCGAAAAACCCTGCAGAAATGTGAGTTAAAATAATTATGATGAGACACTTAGAGCCTGCTCGTGCTCTCACGCATTCATCACAAGCTATTGATCCGTATAGCGATATAAAACGTTTCGGAAATCACAATAAAGATTATGTTATTCTTCCGCGAATATAAATCAAACACCAACGCCATATTTTATATCACTCAATGAGCACAACAACCCTCATAGAACAACATATACAAGCCAGCATCGACACAAAGATGAGTGCATTAGCCTGCCTACCGCCTTACATCGATAACGCTGCTAAACTTATAGTAAAAGCCTTACAAAATGGAAACAAAATATTGAGCTGTGGTAATGGCGGCTCTGCAGGCGATGCTCAACACTTTTCATCCGAACTTTTAAACCGTTTTGAACGTGAACGTCCTGGCTTAGCTGCGATCTCATTGAGTTGCGATTGCTCTACCCTCACCTCGATAGGAAATGACTTCCACTTTCAGGATATTTTCGCCAAACAAATCCAAGCGCTAGGTCGCTCTGGCGATGTTCTACTCGCCATTTCTACCAGCGGTAACTCTGAAAATGTGATCCAGGCCATCAAAACCGCGCATGAAAAAAACATGATCGTCACTGTACTCAGCGGTAAAGATGGGGGAGCTGTAGCCTCCCTGCTTAAAAATACTGACATTGAAATTCGCGTTCCTGCGTCATCGACGGCTCGAATTCAAGAATGCCATATTCTCATCATTCATTGTCTGTGCGCTATCATTGACCAACATTTCAGCAGCTAGAGGCACACATATAAATGCTAAATCGCACCACTACCCTTATTGTAATCAGTGCATTACTTATCCAGGGCTGCGCTGCAAGTATTATTGCAGGGAGCGCCGGGGTCGCAGCCGTCGCCGTTGACAAACGTACTGCAGGAACGGTTATTGAAGACCAGGCCATTGAATTTCGGATTGCAAAGGGTTTACATAATGATACCGAACTAATGAATCAGGCTCATATCAGTGCAATCAGCTATAACAATATTGTTTTATTAACCGGCGAATCACCAAATGAAGCCTTAAGAGAACGTGTCTATAACATTGTCGATCGAGACCCTAAAGTCAAACAAATTCACAACAGAATCACCCTCCGAGACCCCTTACCCCTCAGAGCCCGCAACTTCGATATCTGGCTTTCGACCAAAGTAAAAACAAAGTTATTCGCAACAAAAAAATTAGCAGCCTTGCAAATCAAGGTCGTTTCTTCCGATACGACGGTCTACTTAATGGGGCTGGTGCCTCGCGAACTGGCTGATACTGCGGCTGAGATTACATCACGAATTGAAGGTGTTCGCAAAGTAATTCGAGCTTTTGAATACACAGATTAAAAATGAAAAATCGCCACAACGCTACTTTTTTGCTCGAGTTAAAAAATATATTTTCTACCGCTCAAATCTTGACCGACAAAGCCGACTGTTGGACTTATGGTTATGATAACAGCCGCAAACACCACCTCCCCGACTATGTTGTTTTTCCACAGCAACATGAACAAGTCATGGCCTGTGTGCTCGCCTGCTACCAATACGAAATTCCGCTTACGGCTCGCGGTCGCGGTAGTGGCACTACCGGCGCGAGCGTACCCTCCCAGGGTGGACTGGTCATGTCGATGGAACAAATGAACAAGGAGCCCGTTATCTTTGCTGATGACCGGTACATGATTGTACAGCCCGGCGTGACCAACCAAACGGTACAAAACATGGCTAAAAAACACGGTTTTTTTTGGCCACCCGACCCGACAAGCGCTGCATTTTGCACCATTGGCGGCAACCTTGCCTATAACTCCGCTGGGCCGCGCGCCGTCAAGTATGGAACCCCAAGAGAAAATGTCTCTGGGCTCATGGCGGTATCCGGTAAGGGAGAAACACTAAAGACTGGCGTTGTCACCTCCAAAGGCGTTGTGGGTTATGATTTAACCCGGCTTTTAATTGGCTCTGAGGGCACACTCGCTATTATTACGGAAGCCACATTACGCCTGACACCCACCCCCGAAAGTAAGCGTACATTAAGAGCCATTTACAGCTCTATGACAGCCGCAGCACAAGCCGTATCACGCATCATGGCACAACCTGTTACCCCTTGTGCATTAGAATTTATTGACGGACATGCGATCAACGCGGTGCGAAATTACGCCAGCACAGCGATCGCAACAAACGCTAAAGCCATGCTCATGATTGAAGTTGACGGCATTGAAAGCAGCATGCAATCTGCTGTTCAAGCTATTTCTGATGCCGCTAATTTAACGGGGCTTATTGAACTAAAAGCCGCAACCACGCAACAAGATGTCGATGAGCTATGGGCAACCAGAAAAGCACTTTCACCCGCATTAAGAAATATCGCGCCAAAAAAAATTAACGAAGATGTTGTTGTACCGGTATCAAGGATGGCCGAGCTGATAGACGGCTTGGATCACCTATCACATCGCTTTAACATTTCTATTGTTAATTTCGGGCATGCAGGCAATGGCAATATTCACGTCAACCTGCTCGTCAACCCAGATGACAATGATGAAATGCAACGCGCTGAAGAATGCCTAAGCGCCGTGTTTGCACTTGTTTTGAAATTAGAGGGAACGCTATCAGGAGAACATGGTATTGGAATGGTAAAAAGAAATTTTATCCCTTTAGAAATCCCCCCAGCAACCTTGAATATTATGAAAAATATAAAGCAGGTTTTTGACCCTAAAGGAATCTTAAACCCCGGAAAAATGTTTCCGCATGTAGAATAAAGAACGAATCACTTATTTTACAACTCTTAGATTAGGTCGCGGCTTAGGCTTAGGTCGTGTTGATTTACCTAACCCTGGAGGTGGACTGCTATCCGGTTCTTCCTTCTCAAAAATCATACCCTGGCCATTCTCTCGTGCATAAATAGCCATAACCGCTACGGGAGGCACACTAACAATCATTGCCGTACCGCTAAACCGCGCCTCAAATTCTATTAGGTCATTACCCAAATGTAAGCTTTGTATTGCTTTGGGGCTCAAATTTAATATGATTTTATCATTTTCAACATGCTGCTGCGGAACAACCACCCCATCTTCTATGGCACTAACCAAAACATAGGGTGTATATTCGTTATCCACAATCCATTCATGAATTGCTCTTATCAGATAAGGTCGGCTAGAAGTCATCAATTGCCCAAGTCTCGTTCTGCAACCGTTAAACTATTTTGAAAACCTTCACGAACAAAGAGTTTATCCGCATAATCTATCAAGGGTTTGGCTTGTGGGGGTAAATTAATACCATAAGATTTAAGTCGCCACAAAATAGGAGCAACATGACAATCAATCAAACTAAATTCATCACTCATAAAAAAAGGTTTTTGCAAAAAGATAGGAGCCACTGCCGTTAAACTATCGCTCAATATTTTTCTGGCATTCTCTGCCACGGGTGTCTTTTTACTCTGAAGATCATCCAGCAAACCATACCAATCCCTTTCTATACGATACAAGAAAGTACGTGATTGAGCACGCAACACAGGATCAATGGGCATCAAAGGAGGATGTGGATAACGCTCATCAAGGTATTCTATTATAATATGGGGGGTGTATAACGCCAAATCCCGATCCACCAGGGTCGGAACCGAATTGTACGGATTGAGCGCTAACAAATCCTCTGATAAGCTTTCATCAGGGGCAATATCTATAATCTTTACCGAAACATTTTTTTCAGCCAGAACAATACGTACACGATGACTCATCGGATCTAAAGACCCTGAGTGCAAAGTCATCGCAGATTTACGATTGGCAACCAACCCCATGAAATGCTCCCCAATCTAAACGTTTAAGCAAGTTCGACAGTCTACCATTTTCCTTACTGCTTTTCTCTGCTGTTTATTAATGGGAATGATCAGGCGCCTCACCAGGTGTTTTTTCATGACTTCCTTTTTTTTCCGCCTCCTCACCATGACCTTCTTCCGCCGGCTGCTCACGATCATTGCCGTGCTCATGCGCCTGGGTATCCACCGAATGGCCATGATCATCCTTATCCGGAAGAGACATCACACCCAAGCCATGACGGTAAACTAATTCACCACCGCGCCAGGCCGTACTGGACAACATAAACAAACCAACCAACAAAATACAAATGAAAAGGGTCGTGGGGGGTTTTTCACTGCGATACTGAATCACTGCCCAGATTGCCATCACGAAAAATAAAGCAAACGTCAGCAAAGCCCATAGACGATGGTCTAACATGGCAACATGTGACGGCGTATCATGCTCGACAGAGTTAAAAGCGATAAATCCGGCAATGACAGTCACCACCGAAATAGCAACACCAATCCACAAATTCCAATAAGCTGTTGCCAGCCACTGGTCTTCCAATCGCCAATTTGTCACCACCTTTGTCAAGGTAAACAACACAACGGAAATCGTGAGTAATGCTACAGTAAAATGTACAAAAAGCGGATGCCAATTCGGAATTATTTCTACCATGACCCAAACCCCTTCCTTTAAGTTAACCTGTCGTTAGCCCTACTAGCCGCATAAATTGTGCTCCAGAACCGTTTCACGGCATTTCATAGCAACATCTAGCGCGATACACCTATTTTTTGGAATTCACTTGATGTCACCAGGATCAAACCCAGATAAATAGTCCGTTCGTACCTTAAATACACGACTCTAAAAGCGCCTAAGCCTAATTTTTCATGTCACAAGTAGAGTTAAACGTATTAAAAATACACGTACCCAGCTCTACGCGCATTTTAAAGCGGAACCATATCATAATACCTGGATCCTGCAAGTGCTCGCACTCACTCAGTGTAAGCACTTGCAGGATCTAGGTATTAAACATTTCCGCTTTAAGGCTGGATTTTTTTAAATAAATCCGTATAATCCCACACTCCTGACTGAGACTGGGAACTCAATAATTTGTTTGAGACCCATCATCCAGTCACACACAAACGTATGCCCATCGAAAAATCGGCACAAACCTTAGGTCTGATCCAACTTGTGCCAGCCTGAGTCGACGGTATATATACCATAAACAAATAACGAAATATTTTACAATACTGTTAGCTCGCGCACCACGCGGATTCAGACGCCTAATTTACATTGCAGTAAGCCAAGCGCACCCTCTCCCGCCAACGACCAGCCTCCAAACAGTAACCAGTCAGATATTCATTACAATTACGGCCATTCAAACGTGGCGGTCACAGGAGAATAAATTTGTCTTTTTCCAGCTTTGATTTACATCCAAAAATACTTGAAGCACTCACAGCCAGCAACTTCGAAACACCCACAAAGGTACAAAAACAAGCCATCCCTCCCAGCTTAGAGGGACGCGATATTATGGCATCAGCGCAAACCGGAACAGGTAAAACCGCCGCTTTCGCACTCCCGGCGATACAACGATTGCTCACCCCTTCAACAAGAAGCGGCCGGGGCCCACGCGCCATCATTTTAACGCCCACTCGCGAACTTGCCAGGCAAGTGACACAAGCGACCCGGCAAATTGGACGGTTTACACGAATAAATTTCGCAACGATCGTAGGCGGGGTACCCTATGCCCCTCAAGAGCGCATGCTTGCGCGCCCGTCAGACATCTTAGTTGCCACACCTGGACGACTTATTGATCACATGAACCAGGGTCGGGTTGATTTTTCCCGCCTCGAACTCTTCATTCTTGATGAAGCAGACAGAATGTTAGATATGGGTTTTATCAGTGATGTTGAACGCATTGCCGCCGAAGCACCAAAAGACAAACAAACTTTATTGTTCTCCGCAACACTAGAGGGTGCCATTGAAAAAACAGCAAAAAAAATACTTAACAACCCTGTACGAATTGTTGTTGCAAGCGTCAAAGACAATCACTCATCGATTACGCAGCATGTCCACCAGGCTGACGATATACAACACAAACGCGCCCTGCTCACCCATCTACTTGAAGACCCCCAGCTCACACAAGCCATCATTTTTACGGCAACTAAAAAAAGTGCCGATCGATTGGCCTTAAGTTTGGCGAACCAAGGACATCGCTGTGCCGCTCTGCACGGGGATATGAAACAAGGGAGTCGCAATCGTACTGTCGATCAACTAAGACGAAAAAAAATACAACTGTTAGTTGCCACTGACGTTGCGGCACGAGGGCTTGATATCAAAGGAATCAGTCACGTCATCAATTTTGATTTACCCATGGCAGCCGAAGATTATATCCACCGCATAGGTAGAACGGGACGAGGCGGCGCCACCGGAATCGCTATGTCCCTGATTGGCCCCGAAGACTGGATCAAACTAAGCCGCATCGAACGCTTAACAGGCAGTAAACTCGAAAGAAAAACCATTGAAGGTCTAGAGCCGAGCAAACCCATACCGAAAACAAATGGGCTTGCTAAAAAACGGAACAGCAACTTCAGCAAAAAAGGACGTCGCTTTTCTAATCCACGCAATTCGACTGCACGCCCTTATGGCAATACTTCATCTAAAAAATTTCAGCGTTCAAGAGCAGAATCTTAACCTCCATCTTCTTTAGATAAACGTCAGGAACGACTTTAGCAGGTCGCTCCTGACGATAACCGAACCCCTACTGAAGTTACAATCTGGTTTTCCACTCTCCAAATAACTGCGAAAAGGCAGAAACCATTCCGAAAATGCGGAAGCTTTGTTCACCCATGACATAAACACGACGTCTCTTCCTCTCACCTTACGGCAATCGCTACTGGAAACTTTTAAACGTAAAAAACTAATTTTTACGATGACCATTAATGTAGTAAACTACACACAATCTAGGTTGACACAGGCCAACCTAAGAATATAAAAATGATAATAACAATCCACAAGACAAGCGCCGAACCTTCATTTCAAGAGCATAACTTATCAGATGGAATTTGAAAAAAGAAATCACTATTCCCGAGAGGGACTTATAGAGTGCGGACACAGTCAACTTTTTGGCGTAGGAAATGCGCAGCTACCGCTCCCTCCTATGTTGATGATTGACCGCATTGCACACATTAGTGATTCTGGAGGCAAATATGACAAAGGTGAAATTGTAGCGGAACTCGACATCAACCCTGACCTGTGGTTTTTCAATTGCCATTTTGAAGGTGATCCGGTCATGCCCGGCTGTTTGGGCTTGGATGCCATGTGGCAACTCATCGGCTTTTTTTTAGGCTGGTCAGGTGGCCCAGGCCGAGGCCGAGCTTTAGGGGTAGGAGAGGTGAAATTTACCGGAACCGTTACACCAGATAAAACCATGGTAACCTATAAAATAAACATGAAGCGAGTTATATTACGAAGACTGGTTATGGGCATCGCTGACGCCACCATGGAAGTTGACGGAAAAGAAGTCTACGCCGCCAATGACCTACGGGTAGGCTTATTTACATCTACAGAAGGTTTTTAAGGAGCAACCCTTTGCGCAGAGTAGTGATCACAGGCTTGGGCATTGTTTCGAGCATCGGCAATAATAAGGATGAAGTTCTCGCTTCGTTAAAAGAAGGTCGATCAGGCATTTCCCTTAGCGAAGAGTACCGTGAATTGGGATTTCGTACCGCCGTTCACGGAAACATCAAACTCAACCCAGAAGACCATATTGACAGAAAAATACGGCGTTTTATGGGTGAAGGTGCCGCGTTCAACTACATCGCCATGGAGCAAGCCATTGCTGATGCGAAACTGGAACAAAACCTGGTCTCTAACCCTCGCTCTGGACTTGTTATGGGGTCAGGTGGGCCTTCAACTGCAAATTTACTGCTCTCAACCGATACATTACGCAAGAAAGGTTTACGGCGAGTAGGTCCTTATATGGTCACACGCACCATGTCCAGCACCAATTCGGCCTGCCTTGCCACCCCTTTTGGCATCAAAGGCGTCAATTATTCTATCAGCTCAGCCTGCTCTACCAGCGCACATTGTATTGGTCATGGTAGCGAACTTATTCAGATGGGTAAACAAGATATCGTCTTTGCTGGCGGAGGTGAAGAAGTCCACTGGACGATGACGTTGTTATTTGATGCCATGGGTGCGTTATCCTCTAAATACAACGACACACCTCTGCTCGCCTCTCGACCCTACGACGCGAACCGCGATGGTTTTGTCATCTCGGGTGGTGGCGGGGTTCTTGTATTGGAAGAACTGGAACATGCTCAAGCACGAGGCGCAAAAATCTATGCTGAACTCGTCGGTTATGGCGCCACATCCGATGGTCACGATATGGTTCAACCTTCAGGAGAAGGTGCCGAACGCTGTATGAAACAAGCACTTAGCACCGTCAAAACACCCATCGACTATGTCAACGCCCATGGCACCAGCACCCCTGTTGGCGATTTAAAAGAACTGGAAGCCATTCAATCTGTATTTGGCGAAACCGCCCCGGCAATCAGCTCCACCAAGTCGCTAACCGGACATGCATTAGGTGCCGCCGGTGTCGCCGAGGCCATATACTCGTTACTCATGATGGAACATCATTTCATTAGTGCCTCAGCCAATATTCATGACCTGGATCCCGCAGCAAAAAACATGAACATTACAACCAAACGCAGTGACAACGTGCAACTTAATTGCACCATGTCAAACAGCTTTGGCTTTGGTGGTACCAACGCATCACTGGTCTTCCAAAAAATATAGCCTGGAATCTGGCGATCCTGCACTTTTCAATTTGACTTATCGCTAACAACGCCTACAATTTTCTAGAAGGCCGATAAAGAATGATGCAAGGTCACTTCGTGCTCTCTCCTAAGTAAATTGAATTCAGGGGCAATGTTCAGCGATGTCAGCTAAAACGCTTAAGATTAAAATCAGCTTAGGCTCAGGAAATGGTGCAGCACATAAACCCCGCCTTGCGACAGCCCAAGAGAGAGACCATGCTAACAACAACCCCTTACCCGACTCAAAATCGGAGCAACCTGTTAAATTAGCGGTGTTTCTCACCCTCAGCATGATTGGCATAATATCCTGGTTATTTTTTGCTCCGACAACAACCTCTACACCAACTACAGCGCCCTTGTTGAGTACCGTAGCAAGCACAACAAACCAAGAGCTCACCCCGATATCAGAGACGATGACTCAAAAAACTAATACCAAAACACCGACTCCTTCCGTTGCTGTATTAACAAACCAAAAAACAGCCTCGACTTCTGAACCCATTAAATCCTTAGAGCAACCTGCACCTCAAGTTAAAATCGCCACCTACCCCCTAATTAAAACCACCATAACAAGTCAATCAGACAACACAAGCAACAACACACTCGCAAATGATAAAAACAATATCGCCAGAGCCCTATTTACCAATGGTATAAGCAAACGCGAACCGATCGACAATATTACTGGCCAGTTAACCGCCGCGCCGAAAGAATTAAAAAAACTCTATTATTTCACTGAGTTACGAGGACTTAAGGGACAAACCATCACGCACCAGTGGCAATATGACAATAAAGTGGTTGCAAAAATTAAATTTAAAATACGCGGTAACCGCTGGCGCGTTTACTCCAGCAAATATTTACAACCCCATAAAAAAGGCGACTGGCAAGTTATCGTTAAGAATGGAAAAGGTAACCCATTGGAAACTAGCCAATTTACTTACCAATAATAATAACCCGCCTGCGACTGAACAATAATATAAGCTTGTTTATAGGGATTGTGTAGACCGCGACGACTGCGTACAATTGCGAAGAGTCATAAAAAGTCGTGTCTCATACACAAAAACTAAGGAAACTGGCTGGCTAGCATGAAAACTGAGTCAACAATAAACCATCGGAACAGCTCACATGAGCCACTGATCCCGCAGGAAAACAAAACAGCCATTGAATTAAAGGGGTCGGTGTTCACTCTAACCGTACTCAGGCTCCACAGCGGAGACATACCCAGCATCGAAGCTGAACTTAAAAAACGGCTCGCCGCAGGCCCTCGATTCTTTGAAGATGCCCCCATAGTGGTCGACATAGAAGACTTGAAAAACCAAGATATTGACTTAAATTTCAAAGAATTAAGTCAACTTATGCGCAACTTAAGATTAATCCCTGTCGGCGTGAGACATGGAAACCCAAAGCAACAACAGGCTGCAATTGCAGCGGGGCTTGCACTAATGAAAGGCGGCGCAATCAAAGACCTACCAGGCATGAAAACTGAACAAGCCGTCGTCAACAAACCTATGACACAAAAACAAACCACGCCAGTAAACAAACCCAAACTACCGGATATTGCCGCCACTGATAGCCCGATACCTGAAACAACCAAGGTCGTCCGCCAGCCCATACGCTCTGGGCAACAAATTTACGCCCAAGGGGGCGATCTGATCGTACTGGCCGCTGTTAATGCGGGCGCCGAAGTCGTTGCTGACGGTAACATCCACATCTATGCCCCCCTACGAGGGCGAGCGCTTGCCGGCGTTAAAGGCGATAAAAACGCAAGAATTTTCTGTCAAAACATGGAGGCGGAACTCGTCTCTGTCGATGGCCACTACCGTGTTTTTGAAGATCAAATGCCAAGCGAACTAAAACAGCAAACGGTGCAGGTCTTCTTAACTGATGGGCAGCTTCAGATAGAACTGCTTAATTAATTTTAACAACCATTTACCTAACCTAATCTGTACGTAGCACACGAACGACTGGTTTGGACAAGGGAGAGTAGCATTTGGCTAAAGTAATTGTAATCACCTCTGGTAAAGGTGGTGTTGGGAAAACAACCACCAGCGCAAATATTGCAACCGGTCTCGCACAAAGCGGACAAAAAACGGTCGTTATTGATTTTGATATCGGCCTACGGAACTTGGATCTGGTCATGGGCTGCGAACGACGCGTAGTTTATGACTTTGTCAACGTTTTGAATGGAGAAGCCTCTCTAAAACAAGCGTTAATCCGAGATAAACATGAAAATAACCTTTATATTCTGCCTGCCTCGCAAACACGAGATAAAGAAGCCCTCACCCAAGAAGGTGTTGGCCAAATTCTTGACGAACTCAGGAAAAATTTTGACTATATTATATGTGACTCGCCAGCGGGAATTGAACGCGGTGCAGTCATGGCTTTATATTTTGCCGACGAAGCGATTGTTGTCACTAACCCTGAAGTCTCATCTGTCAGAGACTCAGACCGGGTTCTAGGTATTCTAGCTGCAAAATCCCAACGTGCAGAGCAAGGAGATGAAGAACCCATACGCGAACATCTTCTAATTACACGCTACAGTGCAAGGCGCGCCAACCAGGGAGAAATGTTGGCCATTGAAGATATACAAGAACTACTGGGCATTCCATTACTGGGTGTCATCCCAGAATCAGAGTCGGTACTTCAAGCGTCCAATTCAGGTGTTCCCGTTATTCGCGACGAAAAAAGTGACAGCGGCAAAGCTTACCGTGATGTTGTAGACCGATTCCTTGGTGATGAAAAGCCCATGCGCTTTGTTTCGGAGGAAAAAAAAGGATTTTTCAGCCGCTTATTTGGAACCTAAACTATGTCAATACTTGATTATTTACTGCGCAGACAAAAGAAAACCGCTACGGTTGCCAAAGATCGACTACAAATTATCTTGGCGCGGGAGCATACAGACCGAGATGGCCCCGATTATCTTCCCGCAATGAAAAGGGACATACTGGCCGTGATCAGTCGTTATATAGAAATTGACCTGAGTGACATTCAGGTCAACCTGGATAATGATGGTGACTGTGAAATTTTGGAGCTTAATATTGTATTACCCGAATCAGAAGATGAAATGAAACGCGCTGTACACCATTAAACCTAAAGCATAACGACCCAGTTATTTAAATTTTGCACCAAAATAAAATATGCTGATCCGTTACCTCATCGACAAACAGACCTAATTATAGAGTATACAGGCCTATTATTTGCATCAGCTAGCTTGCCAGCATTAAAATGACACCTTAGTAGGTCATTTCAGAGCTGACAAGCATTCTGAGGAGTAATTGTCCATGCATTGCATTGACCATAAGAAGGATTTATATTGTTCCAGGAGTACAATGGGCTTGGCGCTTGCCAAAGACCAGGCCTCCTTTTATCTCTCACAACTTAGACCGCTCTTCATAGTACATCGTCTTTATTCTGATTTACCACGTTCTACTTCCTCATCGATGGGCAAAGTTGGTTCGAAAAACTGTCCAAAAATAGAGTGCGTATTGAGTTCATCGCACTTATGGTGATTTCTTTCAAAGAATATCACCTTAGCATAACAAGGAGTAAGCTATGAAAAACTTTGGCGCACCTGCCATTATTTTGACAATGGCATTCGCAACTTTGTCTGTTTTTTTTCTTCTCAGCTCGACCGCTGACATTGAGGAAAGTCGCTATACCATCCCTTATTCAGAGTTTTTAAAGAAAATAAACGATAAAAATATAGTCGAAGTCATGATTGATGACGGCGTTATCTATGGCTTGGATGCAGAACGAAGCCCCTTTAAAGCCCATACGCCCAATGATAATGGCTTGATAGGAGATTTAATCAGCAACGGTGTAATAATCAAAGCGGCACCCAAAGAAAAACAATCTTTTTTTGGCAGTTTAATCATTTCCTGGCTCCCCTTCATCATTATTATTGCACTGTGGGTCTATTTCCTGAAACGTTCACAAGGCGGTGGACAGAATGGTGGTGCGTTTCGTTTTGGCAAAACCAATGCAAAAACGTTTAGCGCAGGACAAGTCAATATTAAATTCACTGATGTCGCCGGAGTTGAAGAAGCCAAGGAAGAAGTAGGCGAAATTGTCGACTTCCTTCGCGATGGTGAGCGCTTCAGAAAAGTAGGAGGACAAATCCCGCGTGGCATCTTAATGGTTGGCGCACCAGGAACGGGTAAAACCTTGCTCGCCAAAGCCATTGCTGGCGAAGCAGAAGTTCCTTTTTTCTCCATTTCTGGCTCCGACTTCGTTGAAATGTTTGTCGGAGTGGGCGCATCGCGAGTACGAGATCTTTTTGCAGAAGCCAAAAAAGCGGCACCCTGCATTATATTCATCGATGAAATCGACGCGGTTGGACGTAAACGAGGCGCCGGCATTGGCGGTGGCAACGACGAACGTGAACAAACACTCAATCAATTGCTGGTAGAGATGGATGGCTTTGAAGGAACTGAGGGCATCATCGTTATTGCTGCAACCAACCGACCTGATGTCCTTGACAATGCTTTGCTTAGACCAGGACGCTTTGACCGCCAAGTCACCGTCCCCCTACCTGACGTTCGGGGTCGAGCCCAAATCCTCAAAGTCCACATGCGTAAAATCCCTTCGTGCGACAATGTCGATGCTTCCACTATAGCAAGAGGCACCCCTGGGTTTTCGGGCGCTGACCTGGCTAATCTCGTCAATGAAGCGGCATTATTTGCCGCCCGTGAACGACGAGATACCGTTACCAACGAAGATTTTGAACACGCTAAAGATAAAATCATGATGGGTGCAGAGCGCCGCTCTATGGTGATGAGCGAATCGGAGAAAAAACTCACGGCGTATCATGAAGCGGGACATACCATTGTTGGTTTAACCGTACCCGAACATGACCCCGTGCACAAAGTCAGCATCATCCCAAGAGGACGAGCACTAGGGGTCACCATGTACCTGCCAGAAGAAGACCGTCACAGCTATAGCAAACGACGCTTAGAAAGCCAGCTTGCCAGTCTGTTTGGCGGACGTATCGCTGAAGAAATCATCTTTGGTGCTGATGCGGTCACCACAGGAGCCAGCAATGATATTCAACGAGCTACAGAGCTGGCAACGAATATGGTAAAAAAATGGGGCTTGTCCTCCGTCATCGGCCCACGCGCCTTTCTTGAAGATGAAAACCAAGGGTTTTTAGGACAAAACCAAACCGAGTCAGCCATGGCGAATAGCACTGCCGAAACCATTGATAACGAAATCAAATCGCTTATCGAAAGGAACTATGAACAATCTGAAAAAATACTAAATGATCGTATCGACATCCTTCATGCCATGGCCGATGCGCTCATGGAATATGAAACATTAGACAAAGACCAAGTCAATGACATCATGGCAGGCAACCCCCCTCGACCCCCTGTTGAATATAAACAACCCGGCGAAAAGCCCCCCCCCTCATCAGGGGCGACCACAGGGGAAGAGGAGCCACCACTTGAACCGGCGATAAATGAGACACCATAAGATATAACTAAAAGTAGTCGTTTCACATATAGTGCGTCGTACCCTGAATCTCTCACGGTACGACGCTCACCATAAAACACTGACCTCATAACTGAATCTATACCCGCATGAAAGTAACTAAAAATAAATTCGGTCAAATTATCATATTACTTGCCGTCATCATCGGCGCACTGTGGTTACAATTAGATGATGATCAACAACCCGGAAATAGAGATCAATCTCTCAGCACCGAACAAACTACAGGGGAGACTCCCCCCCTGGGCGTACTTGAACAAGCCATCCAAAATCAAAAAAGCGATGTTATCGTTGAAGATCAAGGACGTGTCATAAAAGTACTCAGCGACGATTTGAAGGGATCAAAACACCAGCGCTTTATAGTAAAACTCGCCTCCGGAAAAACCATATTGATTGCTCATAATATTGATCTTGCCCCCCGGGTCGCCAAACTCAAAAAACAGGATACGATTCGCTTTCGCGGCGAATATGAATGGAACAATAAAGGGGGGGTCGTTCACTGGACCCACCACGATCCTCGTGGCCGTCGCCCAGGGGGCTGGTTGGAACACGCCGGCCAGCGTTACGAATGATTGCTGTATCTCCGTGGCGTTTAAGATTGAGGCATCAGCACCCAAAGAACCAGACATAAAGGCAACGCAGAGAACGGAGAAAAAGCTGAAAATGAAGTATAGCGGCACGTGAAAAGGCCTACATTCATAACGCTAGTAGGTATATATAAAAATTACAACCGAACTGCTGTGGCCTTTTTTTATTGAAGTAATCCGCAGATCATCCCTGTGTGCATCCTTGCACAGCCCTCTTTAATCCTTCACCCTTCCATGAAAAGCCGAAGCGCTTAACTATGGTTGAGACGTAGACTACTTTCAGTCGCTTGTACACCTAAAGTGGGATCCATGCCATCAGCAATAATCGAGTTCTCTATGGATGTCGTTTTATCCAGCTGAGCAGACTCCATTAATTCCGCCAAAGTCATCTCTTCCAGATACAGATACAAGCGGTCACTCAATTTTTTCCACACCACCTCGGCGGGTGCGCCTGACTGCTGATCCATTTGCCCGCGCGTAGAATCTACTGCGCCAATAATATCAGCCAACGAAATTTTTGTTGCTGACTCAGCGAGCTTATATCCTCCTCTGCGACCACGACGCCCCGTCACTAAACCGCAATGCCGTAACTTCGCAAACAATTGCTCCATTGAAGACTGAGATATTCCATACTTTCGCGCCAAATCTATAACCGGCGTCTCTGTTTCACGCTCTTGTAATGCCAACTCAAGCATTACCGTGACTGCATGACGAGAACGAGAAGATATTTTCATACAAACTACTCCGTGAAGATATATATTACGATAAACATGACCAAACTGGCATTATAGGGAGTATAGACGATAGATATCTCCAGGTAAAACAAATAATGACTTTTTATGTAGAAATAAGCGTCTTGAGATATTTAAATAAATTACGCACCGCCTTTTGAGACAACGATTTTTCCTGTTGCTTTTTGGCACTACGCACATATTGCCTAACGACTTGCCTCTCTGCTGACGGATGCTCAGCTATTAAATCGTCAATCGCGCCCTCCCCTTCATCAATCAAACGATCTCGCCAACGCTCTAGTTTATGTAAATACGCCGTTTCTTCGACATGGGGGCGCAATAATTTCTCCAACCGCAGCTCAACCTCCTCCCCTTCTTCGCGCATTAACCGACCTATATATTGACGCTGACGGCGTAATGCACTTCTAGAACGCATCTGCTGAGCGCTGTCTACAGCCTGACGAAGTCTTTCTGGCAATGCCAGCTTGTTGAGCTGAGCACATTTTAAGTTAACAAGCTTTTCCCCGATATTTTGCAAGGCTTCCACTTCTCTCTTGCGCTGAGATTTACTTTTTTCTTCAAATTTATTCTCTGACTCACACACTGACATAGACCTATGAAAAGCGACCCCAAAAACTCAAACTCACGCTCTATTTTAATAGAAAAAAGGTCAAAATTATGGTAAAAATGGTAAATATAAATAAATCACCTTGGATTATTACACACCACACACAGATATAAAGAGA
This sequence comes from uncultured Chromatiaceae bacterium, assembly GCA_964421045.1. Lineage (GTDB taxonomy): Bacteria > Pseudomonadota > Gammaproteobacteria > JAADHS01 > JAADHS01 > JAADHS01. The sequence goes on along the minus strand of CAYQVF010000010.1, from coordinate 13,851 downwards.
AAAATGGCTGAAACTATTGATGAGATCACCATCGCTTACTCCGAAGATGGTAAAGAGACCGTAAAGGAACTCGACAAAATTGTCTTAACCAAAGGCGCTTGGTCAACTATTATTTTTAAATATCAAGACTGGGACGGGCGTAAAGAAGAATACAGTAAAGATAAATATACAATCCGGCGCTATCGAAAACGTCACGGAGAGTACAAACAACAATCAAAATTTAACATTTCAAGTACAGAACAAGCAAAATCAATCATTGAAGCACTTGAAAAATGGATAGCGGAAACAGAGTCGTAAATGAAAATTCAGAACAGACTACAGCACAAGCTCACCGATCATTTTCAGCCTGCTTTCATGGAAATCGTCAATGAAAGCCACCAACACAACGTGCCGGAAGGTTCAGAATCGCATTTTAAAATTGTTATTGCTACCACCGCTTTCAATTCGTTGACCGCAGTGAAAAGACACCGACTGATTTATAAACTACTTGCTGCAGAATTACAGGGGTCTATTCATGCTTTGGCCTTACATACTTATACGCCCGAAGAGTGGGCAACTCAACACACCCCCCCGCCCGATTCTCCACCCTGCCTAGGAGGCGGACACTAAACTCTATTTTTTCGTATTAGACTTCAGTGCCGCAATCGCGAGCAACTCAGCCGCATCATACAACTCGGTTAGACTTTGCTCATCGAGCCCCGTAGTCGGCAACAACACAAGCTCAGCCAAATCCCGATGATGCTTGCTCTTCATCACTTGCTGTGCTGCCGGGGAAAGTAGCGTTTTCTTATAATTATACCCTGCATCCTTAAACACATCTTCAACAAATTTCTTTTTATCCTCCTGTCTTAATTTTTGCGGACGGACAGGAATGTATTCTGCAATTTTTTCATAGCTCTTTGCCAGTTTTTCAAGGACAGTAATATCGCCAAAAGATGCCGCCGGCAACTCAGCAACATGGTCACTGCATCCCGCCAAAACAAGTGTAAAAATAACCAGAAACAGGTTGACACCCCCCCTTACCTTTACACCCACTCTATTTATTGCATCAATCTTTCGCATGATTTTGCCTCTTGATCACCTCTTTTATCCACGCTTATTTCCACCAGGCACAACGATGGAGATTATAACACTCAGGCGCTTAAATTAGGAGGCATACAGGTACGTTTCCATTCGGACAGATGAAATTCATTCAAAACAAAAAAACCTAAAAATGATTTATAACTTTTGGGGCTTGCTGCAATTTTTGTCGGAAATGATGAAGCGTTCCAACCTCTTCCAATAATTCTTTCGCCGACAAAACAGTACCTTCCGTCACTAAAGAAACAGAAGCGGCTAATTGCCCAACCAGCACTTCAGCACACTCACCGGCCTCACGCAAGCTTGATATTGAACTTGCGCCATCGCGTTTTGATAAACGAACACCATACGCATCGCATAATAAGGGGACATGCCAAAAGCGAGGAACCCCGCCCCCTAAGCTATTAAATAATTCGATTTGTCGTGGCGTTGACTCGAGCAAATCTGCGCCTCTAACAACATCGGTAACCCCCATCAAAATATCATCAACAACGACAACAAATTGATAGGCATAAACCCCATCTGCTCGTCGCAAGACAAAATCGCCCACGTCCCGAGCTAATGATTGACTATAAACTCCTGAGACCTCATCAGTAAATACAACATCAGATTTTGGCATTCGATAACGCCAAACACGTGATTCAAGAGATTCATTCGTGGACACATTACGACAGGTTCCGGGGTAGATCAACACCTTCTGCGTTCCTTTATGAGGTGCGCTGGCAGCAAATGCAATATCTTTTCGAGAACAACCACAGGGAAATATTTTTTGCTGCTCACCAAGGTATGCTAAAGCAGCATCATAAATAAATTTTCGCTTGGACTGGCTTATAAAACTGTCTTTTAGCTCGCCTGGCACCGCATCCCAGTTTAGCCCTAACCATTGCAAATCCTGTAAAATTGAATCGAAACTATTAGAGCGTACACGCTGCCGGTCTAAATCTTCAAATCGAAGGAAAAACTGGCCTCCTGCCAAACGGCACTGTAACCAGGCCATTAATGCCGCAAAGAGATTACCCCTATGCAAATGACCTGTTGGGCTGGGCGCATAGCGACCTATCACCCCAACACCTAAGCTTTCACGCTCTTTTTCCAGAAAGGCTACAAATTTTAGTTTTTTATTCAATGTTAAAGGTGTAAATTCATCATTATGAAATGTCTAATCCGCTATATTTTGCCCGTAAAAAATTTCTGCCATTTCGTGTTTTAATAGGGTATTAATACGATTCCAGGCTCTTTCACTTAGATCTGCCGCCTTCACTTCAAATAGATAATTATCTAAAGAAAAATTTTTTAACATCATTTTAGTATGAAAAATGTTTTCCTGATAAACATTCACATCAATCATTTGATAAAGCTCTTTAGTATCATTAGATAAATAATTTTGAATAGATGAAATTTTGTGATCCATAAAATATTTTTCCCCTTGTAAATTCCTTGTAAATCCACGTACACGATAATCCATAATCACGATATCCGACTCAAAACTGTGTATTAAATAATTCAAAGCTTTTAACGGGGAAACCCGGCCGCAGGTTGAAACATCAATATCTACTCGAAATGTACTGATCTCATTTTCTGGATGACTCTCTGGATAGGTATGCACCGTTAAGTGGCTTTTATCCAAATGCGCCACCACAGCATCAGGCAAGGGCCCTGGTGCCTCTGTATTTGATATGGCGTCGGATATCACTGATTCTTCAGAGATCAACATCGTGACACTCGCACCTTGCGGATCATAATCCTGGTGGGCAATATTCAAAATATTGGCATCTATGATATTAGAAACATCCGTCAATATTTGAGTCAAGCGATCTGCATTATAGACCTCATCGATATATTCAATATATTTATTGCGCTGTTCAGTCGTGCTGGTATAACACACATCGTAAATATTGAAACTCAAAGTTTTAGTAAGATTATTAAACCCGTGTAATTTAAGTCTTGTCATACGCTCTATCCACGATGACAAAGTCATGTGTAATTTCAGCACTTTTGCCCAACATGATCGATGCAGAACAATATTTTTCAGCGGACAAGCTCACCGCCCGCGCCACATTTTTTTCTGTCAAACCTGCACCACTAACCTGAAAATGAAGATGTATTTTTGTAAATATTTTAGGCTCATCCTGAGCCCGCTCAGCATTTACTTCCGCAATACAATCTTCAACTGATTGACGCGATTTTTTCAAAATATGCACAACGTCAAAGGCAGCGCACCCTCCCATACCAAGCAACAACATTTCCATCGGCCGTACACCAAGATTACGCCCTCCAGCCTCGGGAGGGCCATCCATCACAACAGCATGACCACTACCGCTTTCACCGATAAAAGTCGCTTTTTCTACCCATTTTATTCGCGCCTGCATAGATTTTTTTCTCCATTTCGCCTAGAAAAACTAACTGTTCTGGGGTAAGAAAATTATAGCAGCTACCATTGCATCAGCCCTAATCTAAACTTTAACCCCATGAATGCCGATACTTTAGCAAGAGAACGTTGCTATAAATAATAAGGGGGATACTTGCTATGGAGCGACTAGCGACACCGAAACCTCAATCAAAAGAAGAAATGGTTATTGACCGCTTCCTACAACATTGCCGTCTGCGAAAATACCCAGCTAAAAACATTATCATCTGTGCCGGAGATACCCCTGATGTGCTTTTTTACGTAATCAAAGGCTCAGTCAGTGTTCTGATCGAAACGGACATAGGCAAAGAAATTGTACTGGCCTACCTGAATCAAGGTGATTTTTTTGGTGAAATGGGGCTTTTTGCACAAAATCATAACCGCAGCGCCTGGATTCGTGCCAGAAATAATTGTGAAATTGCCGAAATCAGCTATAGTAAATTTCGTATTTTAGCGCGCGAAGACCCTGATATTTTGTTTGCGCTTGCAGGGCAAATGGCACTCAGGTTACGTCGTACCAGCAGTAGCGTCAGTCGCTTGGCATTCATGGATGTTACCGGGCGCATTGCCCGTACTTTACAAGACCTCTGCAAAGAACCCGACGCCGTCACTCACCCTGATGGCATGCAAATTCGCATCACCCGTCAAGAATTAGGAAAAATAGTCGGCTGTTCAAGAGAAATGGTTGGTCGCGTATTGAAAAATCTTGAAGAAGAAAACATTGTGACCTCAAAAGGTAAAACCATAGTTATACTCGGCGACCGCGATAAACTAAGAGCGCCGGATTAGAAATAAACCCTATCGTCATCTAAAAAATCAGACCCAGACGCTTTTAGAACAGTAAAACGGTTCTGGGTCATAATTTATGCAATGATAGGTGAAGTATCAAACTTACACCGACAACCAATAATCCAGTTGATTATGTGCGTCTTCTATGCCCTGTTTTTTTAATGAAGAAAATAATTGCACTTTAATTTCTTCAGCCGGCCCCCCATTGCGCGGTGTGATAGGGGCATATTTTTCGGCTACATATTTTTTAACCGTATTGACCGCGGCTAATCCGGGGCCGCGCTTTAACTTATCTGATTTTGTCAAAACAATGTAGGTGGGGACACCTGCTTCCGTACACCAATCCAGCATACGCACGTCAAAATCCATCAAAGGTCGACGCAGATCCATAAAAATAATAATACCGCGCAGCGAGACACGCGTTTGCAAATACGTTTCCAGCAAAGTATACCACTTTTTCTTAACGGCATTGGGTACTTTAGCAAACCCGTAACCGGGTAAATCGGCCAAACGACGTTCGGCATCCAGGGTAAACAAATTTATCTGTTGTGTTCGTCCCGGTGTTTTACTGGTTCTGGCCAATGCCCGGCGGCTCGTTATCGTATTTAAAGCGCTTGATTTACCCACATTAGAACGACCCGCAAAGGCCACTTCATAGCCGACATCTTCAGGAAGCTGATTTAAACGAGCGATGCCATCCAAAAATTCTGCTCTGTTATACAATGTATTCATTTTTTATTTCGTATTAAAATAGCATTTTAAAATAAACTATGTTGCGCTAAATATATGAGTTAATCTATCCATTATTTACAATTTACCGAGAACAAATACGAGACCACAAGATGAATCCACTAAAAACGACGATACTCACACTATTCATACTTATGATGACGGCAATCAGTTTTTCAGTCAATGCAGATTTATTTCCCAAGGAATACCAAGAAGGGGTTTCATACCAACGCATTATTCCTAAGCAACCCACATCGAACAAAGAAAAAATAGAGGTTGTTGCGCTTTTTTGGTATGGCTGCACTCACTGTCACCGTTTTGAACCTTATATAGAGAGATGGCTAGAGTCAAAAGCAGACTATATTGAATATGTACAATTACCTGCAATTTTCCGACCCGAATGGGCAATACATGCTCGCGCATTCTATGCTGCGCAAGCCCTTGACGTTGTAGAAGACATTCATCTGCCTCTATTTACTGCCATTCATGCCCATAAAAGAAAGCTCAACACACAAACTGCACTCGCTGATTTTTTCGAAGAAAACGGCGTTGATAAAAAAGCATTTAACAAAGCATTCCGTTCTTTTGGTGTAGAAGCCAAAGTTCGCCAATCCCAGGAAATGGGACGACGCTACGGTTTAACTGGCACGCCAGGCATCGTCATCAATGGAAAATATCGCGTCGATGGAACAATTTGCAAATGTAGCTTCCCTGAAATATTGAAAATCACAGACTTTCTTGCCAAAAAAGAATATGAAGATCAAAGCTAATTATTCAGAGGCATGCCTCCCCAAGTATAGAGAACCTCGACAACGGCATCCCCGGCGTTGTCCTGTCTCGAACATCCGCGCATTCGTACTGCAAAAATCAGCAGTGGCGGCAATAATCTATGAGTAATGAGATATCAGACAGTCGACCGACGAACACCCGGCTGCGATTACTCAGCTACAATATTCAAGTTGCAATAGCCTCTTCCCGCTTAAGACATTATGTCACCGAGTGCTGGAAGCATGTCTTGCCTCACCAACAAAGTTTTTCCAATCTCGACCGAATTTCTGATTTGACCCGTAATTATGACATCGTTGCCTTGCAAGAAGTTGATGCCGGCAGCATCCGTAGTCAATTTGTCAATCAGGTTGAGTACTTGGCCAACAAAGGACAATTCCCCTTTTGGCACCATCAAACCAATCGTAATTTAGGGAAAATAGCCAAGGCCAGCAATGGGCTTTTAAGCCATTTTCGCCCAAAGGAAATCAAAGAATATAAACTCCCCGGACTCATCCCTGGGCGCGGTGCCATGCTGATACGCTTCGGGCAAAAAAATAACGCCCTGGTTTTGTTGTTAGTCCATTTAGCTCTCAGCAAACGCGCGCGCCTGATGCAACTCCGATATATCTCAGAAATTGCCAATCAGTACCCTCATGTTGTTCTAATGGGTGACTTAAACTGCCAACCGCACAGCGAAGAAATTGATTTACTCCTTTCGCTCACGCACCTTTGCCCACCTATTATTAACGATGTCACCTTCCCCAGCTGGCGACCCACAAAAAAGCTCGATTATATTTTACTCACCCCCTCCCTTAAAGTACATTCAGCGGGCGTAATTAATCATGCTGTATCAGACCACCTACCTATCGCCGTTGAAATCTCTATTCCCCATAATGTCCACATTGCGGGCTGAGAAGAAACAACGCGATCCAAGATACAAACCCTTCCCCTGACAACAAAAAAACACGGCTTAGGGGCTCAAATTTAGTTTATATTTGCTCGCTCTAATGGCCTGCAAGGATGTAGATCCGAAAGTTATTACGAGCGTTCCTTATTGTCGGAAACCCTGACAAAAGCACCGACCACAATAAAAAATATCTTTATTTAACAAGAAGATAAAATCCGGCATAAAGTTTGCTACACTCTAAAACAAAACTCAAATGAAGACGAAACTTGACCTAAATAGCAATACAGGTCTAAAGTAGTTTTTACTCAACCCTTCCCGACTTGAAAGCATAGAGGCCACTTGTAGTGACAATATTATCGAATATTTTGTTCGTCGCATTACTCAATAGTGCGCCAATCCAATCCCATAACAACAGCTTCATTATCGGCTTTACCTCTTACCAAGAAGCCAATTATCCAGCAGCGATTGCAATGTGGCAGCATCTCGCTCAAAAAGGAGATGTACGATCTCAATATGCGCTTGGCGTAATGCATGAACTCGGACAAGGCGTAAAACATGACTATAGCACTGCAGCAAAGTGGTATACGCAAGCAGCTGAACAAGGTTACGCCATGGCGAGAAACAATCTTGCTATGTTATATGAAAGCGCGCAAGGCGTACCGCAAGATTTTGCCATAGCCAAAAAATACTACCTGCTCGCAGCGAAACAGGGGTTACCTAGTGCCCAGTACAATTATGCACTCATGCATTATGAAGGGGCGGGCATTAAGCAAAATTATACAATAGCCAGACAATGGTTAACTCAAGCAGCCGAGCAAGGGTTTGCCTCTGCACAATATAACCTCGGTGTAATGTATCATAAGGGGCATGGCGTACCACAAGACCATGTACAAGCGGTAAAATGGTTTATAACCGCAATTAACACCGGAGCGACAAGAGCACAAACTGGGCTGCGCCTTTTATTAAAAGACACAAATAAAGCGATCACATCAGCAGAAGTCAATGTTTATCTTTCACCTGACCGTAACGCCGATGTCGTTTCACGTGTAGATGCAGGACAACACATCTATACACTTTCTCAACAAGGTCAATGGACAGCCGTATTGCTACATGATCAGCAAACGTTAGGGTGGATTGATCGTAGCCTAATAGACTAAGGAATGGGCACGTAATAACTCGCGTTCACTCCGCATACGCTCTATGATTGTATTACAGCAACAAAACCCACCATTGCATAAAAAATCAGGGTCAGGCGCTTTTAGAGCCGCATCTAAAAGCAGTGAAACGGTTCTGGAGCACACTTTATGCGATTATATGCTTAGAGTTAACACGCCCAAAAACCACCTCTAACCTAAAATGAAGCCCCTAATTGTAAATAGAGCTGGTGCTCTCCTTCATCGGCAAAACCATACGCATAACCTAATCGTAAACGTAAAGGCAAATAATAGAAAGCCCGTACATCGCTATTGAGCTCTACCCCAGCTCCCGTAAAATAACGATCTGGCGTTGAACCTTGCTGCCAAGCTGCACCACTATCTATAAAAAAAGCCGCTGACAATTGATCCAGACCGAGCGGCGGCGCCATCCATCCCCGCTCTAAACGCAATAAAGGTAAACGCCATTCTACGCTCGCTAACACCGCACGACGTGCACGCAGTATAGCTAAACCATCAGCATAACCTCGTAGCGCATAATCACGTCGATTAAAAGGAGAAGCCAAAGTGGGGGTTAAGGCATTAAACACGCCACCCAATGTATCGCTACCTCCTAATTGAAATTGTCTCGGTTGATCCGTTCCCCAACCCAGAAACCCCCTCAATGAAAGAACGTGCTCTCTTTTTAGCTTTAGATATTCACGCCAGTCTAATGAATAAACTTCTCCTTTATAACTCCCGTTACCTATTTCGCTGGTCTCTGCAAGCACACTCACAGCACGACCATTACTGCTGCTAATGGCTAACAGATAATTCCTAGCAGAATTGTAGGTGAGGGCGCTACCCAGCACATAGTCTTTTTCATCAACCGCTGCCCGCACATTAGGGGCAACATAACTATCCGACAAAATTTCAGCCTCAATTCCAAAAGAAAGCGCCCATTGATCACGATAACGAAGAAAAGGAAAACTTAAAGTGGCACGGTAAAAATCGGACTGTCTCACACGTTCAAGATCACGGTTTGATGCGCGATGTAAAGCGATATTTCTTGAACCATGCAATGCGAAGCTTGGTTGCCAACCATCATAGAGATAATCCAAACTACCTATTAACTGCTCATTGGAAAACTCATAAGCCAACATCGCGCTATAATTGTGTTTATTTAAGGGGTCAGAACCCGATGTCGTCGCCCCCAATAAAAACAAATCATCAGCAAGAGCGAAGAGAGGAAACCACCAGCCAGGCTGCAACCCTTCCATTGGTTGATAAGCTGTTGTTGTGACATCAATCAGACTTTTTGCCAATGGTCGATAGGTCGCTGTACTCCCTTGTGGTGGTACTGGAGCGAGCAACCGAACGTCATCATTAAACTGGTAAAGATCATAGCCCTCTTGATCGTAACCTACATAATACATCACCCCGTTTGTTGACTCAGAAGGGAAAAAAGCACCGCCGGTCACTCGTGTTCTTCGCGAGAAGTTCGACATCATCGTCTCCGTGATATCCAATTCATAAATATCATAGATACCGTCATAATCCGCACTAAAGATCACACGCGAACCCGTCCTGGAAAATAGAGGATGTAACGGAATAGCCGCATCTGCAGTCAACGCCCTCCAAACGCCTTTTCCCATATCAAACACTTCCAGATTCCATCCACCTGATGGACGCCAAACAGAAGCAACAATCAAATCGTCTACGGGCGACCAATCTATAAAAGAAAGTATTTCACCATTCGTTGCCTCCCATAAATTCTCAATCCATTCGCCTTCTTGGGAGAGAATATCAAGACTGTAACGACCTCTTTCGCTTTTAACTGCTGCTATTTTTTTGCCCTCATTGGACCAGGAAGCAAAACGATATCGTGCTGCTGTCGTTAATCTTCGGCTTTTTCCTGAATGAACATCAATATGATATAAGTCATAAAATAGGTTGGCGTTGTTGTATCGTTCCGGCTGAGCAATGATGATGCCCGCCGTCTCGTGCAAATCAAATCGAGCCCCCACATGAACATCTGAAATTTTCTCTATGTCTCCAGTCTGCGTTCTGCGCATCAACGCAGGTTCAGTACGCGCATCATTTTTGATAAAGTACTGATTGCCCGCATCATCAACCCGGATTTGCATGGTGTTATAGCCATAATGTGTCAAACGCTCGCCTATTTTATTGTCTGTTGTTATTTGCCATTCCTTTGAGGCAAATTTTTCTTGCAAATAAATTTCATATTGTTGCCATAGCTCCGTCATATTCACACCAAAAAAGGCATTGGCATTGCCATTAATGCGAAAAGGAATGACATTGCTGCTGTAACTTTTCAGCCAGGCTGCCAAGGTCGCTTGACCGTAACGGTCAACTAGAAATTGATAAAAATAAACACCGTACAAGTAAGGGGTGACCCCCGCAGGCCAGGTTCGAATAGATTGATTGATTTGCCGGATCGGCTTCAGTCCAGATGCCACTTCTGCTTTCATTAACATATCAAAATAGCTGCTCTGACCTCGCCCGATACCACGTGCTACATCTGTTTCCAAATAAGTCGCGAGACCTTCAATAAGCCAGAGAGGCTGATATAAACTGGGAAACAACAAAGGATGGCGACCCAATACAGATCGCAGACGCTGCGGATTACGCTCCACCCTGTCTATGTGAAGAATATGCGTGTATTCATGAACAATCAGCGACTCAAGCCACATCGCATAATCCATCAGACCTTCGTCGGGGGGCGTCACAACAAGTAACATCCGGTTATAGGGTAACGGTGTCGCCGAACCATTAGCAAAACCCGTTTCATCGGTTAGAACCACATCCGTTTTCTGCTGAGGAAACCAATCGAAAAGTGTTGTTAAGCGTTCATGCACTTCTTCGGCAATAACAACAACAGTGTGTGCTTGCGATTCTAGCCCCGTATGATAATGCACCTTGAAATGCGGGCTATGTAAAGTTTTCCAGTTTAAATCAGGGTCATGAAAAATACCGGCACAAGCAGAAAATCCATAACACAACAGTGCTAATGTAAAAACAACTCGCAAGCCACTCAACATACCCTCCCCCTTAAGTATTGCTAATTATCCTGAAAAACGCGGCTGAACGCGAATGTACCCTAAGGGCACTTCGTGGATCAACCGCATTTTTTAAAATCATACAGCCCACCCTCTTGTAAGCCAACCATACCACGTTAGTTTTTAACCTTTCTAAAGAGGCTCATAACGATTGAAGTTTTACCTCGCCCCTGAAAATGATCGTCTTTGCGCAATAAAAAATATGGAGTCTAAGAGCCCGTAAAAACAGAACTAACACTAGCATTTCGTCTCTAAAATGCTCATACTCTTTGGTATATAAACCTTTGAGCAACACCGGAGATGGAATGATGGACAAGTAAAATGTTAAGTTATTTATTTTCAGTCCCTAAGCGCGAATGACAACGTTAAGTTGAATTTTTTGTTACTATTTCCGAAACATTTCATATCGCTATACAAATAAAAATGGGCGCTAAAAACAGGGATTTTAAAGATTTGAATTTTAAATTTTCTAAAAAAACAGACGTGTCGTCGGGCAGGATAAAGCTTGACAAAACAACGCAAATGTATAAAGATGTATTTGAAATATACTTTATATCACTTTTCTTATCATAACTTTCAGGAGCCTTACTTATGAGCACATCTTTGTTTGAAAAAATTGGTGGTGAAGCCGCAGTGAATGCGGCTGTCGATATTTTTTACAGAAAAGTCTTAGCTGATGATCGCATATCCTCATTTTTTGAAGGCGTCGATATGGACAAGCAAGCATCTAAGCAAAAAGCGTTTTTAACTCTGGCATTTGGCGGTACAAACAATTACTCCGGCAAAGACATGCGTGAAGGCCATGCACACTTAGTCGCAAAGGGGTTAAATGATAGCCATTTTGATGCCGTAATGGAAAATCTTGGCGCAACCTTAACCGAGTTAAAAGTACCTGCTGAGCTGATCTCTGAAGCGGCGGCAATCGCAGAATCCACACGCAATGATGTTTTAGGGCGATAAGATAACGGGACAAGACACTTCGTGGCGCGTATTACGTTTAATGGCCAGGCATATCACTGTGTAAACAACGAGTCTGTATTAGACTGTCTCACACGTCACGGCGTGTCCATTCCCTCATCCTGTAAAAGTGGTGTATGCCAAACTTGCTTAATGCGCGGCTCTAAAGGAAAGATCCCCGAAGACGCCCAACTTGACCTCAAACCAAGCCTGGTCAATCGGAATTATTTTTTTGCCTGTGTTTGCAAACCAACACAAGACATGAACATTCATTTGCCTGACGAAGACATTAACCCCAGAGTTATTGCAACTGTAATTCAAAAAAATAAACTACAACCCGATATTTTACAGCTGATTTTACAAAGCCAAAGCCCTTTCAACTACCAGGCAGGACAATTCTTAAACTTGACTGGCGCAAACGGTATAACTCGCAGCTACTCTATAGCGAACCGCCCTCAGGCAAACAATCAAATTGAGCTACATATCAAAAAAATCGCATCTGGCAACTTATCTACCTGGATATTCGACGAACTAGAGATCGCCCAAGAAGTGGTGATTTCAGGCCCTCACGGTGATTGTTACTATATGACTGAACATCACCAGCACCAACCTTTATTATTGATAGGTACGGGAACGGGTCTAGCCCCTTTATACGGAGTAATACAAGACGCACTCCATCAAAAACATACTCAAACCATTCATCTATTTCACGGTGGCCGAGCAACAACCGACCTCTATTTAATCGACACGTTATTGGCACTAGAAAAACAACATAAAAATTTCAACTATACACCCTGCTTATCGGGAAATTCATCCTTTTCTGGCACGTCCAAAGGACGTGCCGATGTTATCGCTTTGTTGCAATACCCAAAATTAAAGGGTTGGCAAATTTTCTTATGTGGTCATCCCGATATGGTTAACACCATGAAGAAAAAATCTTTTTTACAAGGTGCAGCATTGCAAGCGATTCATATGGATGCGTTTGTTCACAGCCATCACGTTGAAACGCCGATAAAACCCGATTAAGCAGGTTGCTTCAATAAAGTGACCAAACCAGGGATCGCATTACCATGCACCTCTGCTCCTCCAGCGCCACCAACTAATGCCTCCCTGAGCTGCGTCACGGCTTCTTTTGCCTGTTGTGGTGTTTCAATCGCTTGCGACATTGAACGACTCTGCTCATTCAACCCCCTCGCAACTGAACTTAAAACAAGCTGATCGGAATGATCACGGCCTTGAGAGGATTCAGCTGAAGTTTTTTGACCTGAGCCTTGACGACTCTCTGACGATTCCGTGTCAACCTTTCCTTTCCCGTTACCCGCGCCCCCTAAGAGGGTCGTTATTCTGTTAGAACCAATTGGATCTGTCATCGTCCTTCTCCCATATTCGCCAAAATTTTGGCAACTCTTCTTCATTTGATGCAATATATCAACCGCTACCCAACTCTACTAGCAATATCCCAGCCAAGTTTGACTTCAACCATTCAGTTAGAATAAAAAGCAAGCGGTAAAAACAAAGCTAAAGTGAGGCTCAAATCCACACATAGAGCCTCGTCGTCGCTCCATTCAGTCTTAAAGACCCATTTTTTACACAAGTAGGGCAATCGATATCAGCCCAAATCAGGTTAACCCGCTATTTTTTCAAAAAACCACAGCCTGATTTCCGGGCGGACTAATCCTGTGTGATGTCTTATGTTTTGATTATGCACTTTTAAATTGGGGGGGAGGGGAGGGGGAACCTCCTCAGCACAGCAAGCACTTGATCCAATAAAGCTTGGTTTTGTAACTTTACAAAAAATCGTGCTGTTCCAGGATGCGCGCAGCGAAGCTGCCGTTTCCTCCAGGCATCAGTGTACACATTTTTTCACAGGAACATGAAAACGAGAACCCGGGTTATTTTATCGTAAGCAGCAAGGTCTTAAACGGAGTTACCGTCATGCGGCTCTGTTGTTTTTTTATTTTCGCGTTTAAACCAGGCATTGGCGCTCGGTGTTATTAATAA
>CAYQVF010000009.1:0-76336 GCA_964421045.1 uncultured Chromatiaceae bacterium | reverse complement strand
CTTTCAGCATTAACACAACGGCGCCTTGTTGTTTTGCTTGATTTAAGGCATATTTAAAGCTCTTTTCAGCAGTAACCGTGTCTCTCTGATGACCTGATAATGCTAACTCGCCTTGTAACCGGAACAATTCAGAGATAAAAATCCTTTCTCCCGTTTTAGTGGTTTCTAGTAATGCCTTTTTCACAGTATGGCGTGCGTCATCAAACCGACCAATTTTTTGATACATAGAGGCCAGTACAGCAAGAAAATAGGAATTAGCCAAGCGATTACCGGATGCTTCATATATTTTCAACGCGGATTCAAAGCGAGCGTAATCAATTGCGCCATGCATGTCAGCGCTGGTGGCCCAAGCTTGCATCATATTGCCAGTGGCGACCCAAAATGAAAACCCATAGACTTCAGATAAGGCAATTTGTGCCTTGGCATACTCGCCTGTACGCTGATAATCACCACTTATCTGATGAGCTGTACTTAAAAAATGCAGTGCATAGGCTTGACCGAATGGATAGGATAATGTTTTTGCTAAAGACAGGGCTTCGTTAGCACGACACAATGCTTTATTTTTTTCCCCCAGCAACAGTAGTATACAACTGGCGTTAGCCAGTGCAGCAACACGCGCATTTTGGTAATGTATTAATAAACCCGTCGGCTCGCTTCTCTGTGGCAAAATCACGACTTCCGGTGCGTCCAAATACGCGAGAGCATCATGTAGCTCGCCGCGCCAAAACAAGGTACTCCCCATGATGCGTCTCGCCGTCAAGATCATAATAGGTTTATTCGCTTCTATGGCGCATTGTTGAAGTTGTTCTGCCAACTGAAAAGATTTATTCAGATCAGCGCGAACCAGATAAAAATTCCATAAACCACACACGACAACAAACAGGGTAATATGATCGTCAATATCCTCGCATAAAACTTGAGCACGAGTATATGCAGCTTCGACTTCCGGTGCGACATAGCCTTTGAGCATCGTTATGGCAAGACCGAGATCAACCTGTAAGGCCAGTTCTTTAGCTCGGTTTGATGGTGAGTCCGGTAGCAATGCCAGTGCGGTTAAACCCTGGTTGAAATGTGTGACCGCCTCAATGTTGGCTGAACGTTTGATCGCAGCTTGTCCGGCAGCTAACCAATAATCGACGGCTTCAAGATTATTGCCCGCTTCAGTACAGTGGTAAGCTATGATTTCAGGTGTATTGCGAATAACGTCTTGAAAACGCGATTTGAGAAGTCGGGCAATACGTTCGTGATAATTTTTTCGTGTTCGCTTTAACAATGAATGGTATGCGGCTTCGCGCAATAAGGCATGACGAAAACTAAAACATTGAGCAGCGCCGTCTCCCCGTCGCGTAACCAGCTCTGAATCAACGAGATGATTCAATCCTTTTTCGAGTTGACATTCGTCACGGCTCGTCACTACACTGAGTAGTTCGTGCGTGAAATCTCGACCTAGAATGGCACAGAGTTGGGCTAACTTTTTAGCCTCTCCTAACTTATCAAGACGAGACATCAGGGAATCGTGCAAGGTAGAGGGAATCGCCAGCTTTGACATGGGGACTGTCAATTCGAAATGCTCTTTTTTTTCCAATAAAGTCTTGGATTGTAAGACCATGTTGGTGATTTCTTCAACAAAATAGGGGATGCCATCGGTTTTATTCAAGATTTCCGTAAATAATTCTACCGGTAAGGTTTTGCCATGACACATTTGACGTATCATATAGCCTGATTGTTCGCGAGGCAGGCGATTGAGCCTGATATGAGTCATATTGGCATGCTGGTTCCAGGGGGGCGAAAAACCGTTACGAAAAGTGAACAAGGCAAATAAATTAGTATTATCCGGTTGCTCAACCAATTGTTTCAATAATTCCAATGTTAAAGAATCAACCCACTGCAAGTCTTCTACCACAAACAAGACCAGGCGAATTTTCATCATCGCTCGCAATACCGTTACCAGGCACTCGATCATTCGAAACTTTTGTTGTTGTGGTGTTAAAAAAGGGGGGTTAGCCTGATGATCAGGTAGAGGAAGGTTTAATAATTCAGCCAAAACCGGTACCACCTCGTGTGTATTAAGTCCCAGGCTGGCAATGGATTTTTGCAGTCGAACTCGCTTGCGCGTATCATCACCCAGGCCGCTCAGACCCAAGGTACGCTGCATCAAATCAATAATGGGGTAAAGGTAACTGTTTTTATAATAAGGTGTCCCTGCACAGCCAAATAAAAAACACGGATGATTGCCCAACGTTTCCCAAGCCAATTGCACCATGCGGGTTTTGCCAAGCCCCGGTTCACCACTGAGTAACACAACTTGGCTTGTCCCTTTTTTCGCTTGATCCATGCGTTTCAATAATAATTTCGTTTCTTGTTCGCGCCCGACCAAGCGATTTTGGTGTGTTGTTTTGCCTTTAAATTGTGTTTGATTGTTGCACTTGCCTTGTACTTTATATATCGATGTCAAGCAAGAAAAGCCTTTGAGTTGATGGAGACCCAGTGGTTGGCAGTCAAAATGACTTTGCACCAATCGATAGCTGTTCGCGGTGATGACCACCGCATTCGGTTCAGCAAAACTTTGTAATCGAGCAGCAATATTAGGCGTATCTCCTAGTGCCAGGCTGCGTTTGTCACCTTTTCCCATTTCGCCCACTACAACTAAACCCGTGTGAACACCAATACGTACTGCTAGGCTGAGTGGTTTTTGATGTTGCTGGGTATAGCGAAATTCAGAAATCAGTCTGACAATATCCAGAGCAGCCTGAATTGCTCGCCGTGCATCATCTTCATGAGCCAGTGGATAGCCAAAATAAACTAAGATGCCATCTCCCAGGTATTGAGCAACATGGCCATCATGTTTGATAACGACTTGATTACAAATTTGATGATAACTGCGCATGATGTCTCGTAAGTCTTCAGGATCAACTTGCTCGGAAAGCGATGAAGAACCCACCATGTCGCAAAACAAGACTGTTAACTGGCGACGTTCAGCATCATGGCGACCTATTGAGTGGGTTCTTGTCTTAACGTCCAGAGGCTCAGCAACCAGGCTTGAGAACAAAGCACTGGCGCAGTGTCCGCAAAACTCAAAATCAATAGGATTAATAAAATGGCAATCAGGACATTGACGCTTTAGTGGTGTGGCACATTGCCCACAAAACCGCATTTGAAGCGGGTTACCAAAATCACATTTTTCGCAGTGCATTATGCCCGCCCAAGAAGGGAGACCTATATTAAAATACCGATGGTGTCTAAATTTTTTGCCTGTATTTTCCTTTGTTATTCAGATAACAGAGTCCACTATGTATCTGCTATTGCAATGAAAATAACAAGAAAAAACTTGGTATTTTAATTTATTCCTCATCCTTAAGTAATAAATTATTCGATCGTCTCAGTCTTTGTACTTCTGACTCTGAATTTTTACATTGTTGATAGAGTATGAAAAGTAAATATTACCAACGCAGAGGTGAAGAATTCACATTATTAGAGGATCTCTAATGCACGCTATCGTTGTGTAAAAATAAGGGTTAAGGAACGTGTACGTCCCTAATAATCAGTTGTATTACTCTACATTACGTGCGAGTAAAAATATGTACTACTCAAGCATTAGTGCTTTTGTACTAGTTGGCGATTGCCAAAATAACGAGTGAGGGTCTATTAATGAGGCTATTGGCTTGCAGGGCTGCCTGTAGCGATAGGCAAGGTTGCTATATTGCCCCACTCAGACCAAGATCCGGCATAAGCTCGGACATTTGGGTAATTTAGTAATTTCAAAATAAAGTAAGTATGGGCTGAACGACGGTGTGTATGGCAATAAACGATGATTTCTTTGTCAGGTGTGATGCCCTTAGCTTCGTAAGTGGTACGAATTTTTTTTATATTTTTTATTTTTGCTTTATCATTTAGATCAACGCCTGTTAACCAGTCCATGTTGATAGCACCGGGGATATGTCCACCTCGGTGGGCGCGTGCCACCGCGCCTGTGTATTCTTCTATTGAGCGACAGTCAAACAGAACCACCTTTGGATTGTTTAAGTTGTCCAGAATATATTGATGGTCTACAAGCGTATTGGGTTGATAAATAATGCGGTATGTACTGGGGTTTATGGTGAGTGGCGTGTTACTCGTTGCGTAGCCTGATTCGAACCAGTCAAAAAAGCCACCATTGAGTAATGAAAATCCTCCTGAGTGTTGTATGACGGTGAGTGTCCAAAAAAGACGGGCTGCATTGACACCCGATTTATCATCATAGGCAACAACATGGTGTTGTGGCGTTAAACCCAGTTGAGCCAAATCGTGAGCCAGTGTTTCGGCTGGCGGCAGAGCGCCCAAGGCAGGGGGGGCAGCAACGGCAATATCAGCATAATCAAGATGGACGGCACCCGGAATATGGGCATGACGATAATCATCGTAATCACGCATATCAACGATCAACAGATTATCTTGATGCAAATGGGGTTTAAGCTCATTGCTGCTGATTAACAGTGGCAGTAAATCAAGCTTATTCATTGGGATTGATGGCGTTTAATGGTTTGTAGTAGCGCCTTAAGAACTTTGGCGTTGCCTGCAACCACGTCGCCCGATTCAAAAAAATCAGTCCCCCCCGAAAAATCACTGACGAGGCCGCCGGCCTCTTGTATCAGTAAAGCGCCGGCAGCCAGATCCCACGGTTTGAGTCCATATTCCCAGAAACCATCCAGACGGCCGGCCGCTACGTAGGCGAGATCCAAAGAGGCTGCTCCAGCGCGACGTAGACCCGCCGTTTCAGGAATCATGTTTTTAAATATATTAATATATGAATCGAGATTTTTCATGTCGCTATAGGGGAACCCCGTGCCAATAAGGGTGTTCGCCAAGCTTGTGACCTGAGTTACGCGAATACGTCTCCCGTTAAGTTGTGCATTCACGCCGCGAGAGGCTGTAAACAGCTCTTGTCGAATCGGGTCATAAATAACGGCTTGATCCAGTTTATTTTTGTGTTTTAAGGCGATAGAGATCGCAAATTGGGGAAAACTATGTAAAAAATTGGTTGTGCCGTCAAGGGGGTCAATGATCCAGACGTAGTCATCACCTGCGCAGTGGCCGCTTTCTTCAGCTAAAATACCATGCGATGGGTAGGCTTTACGGATGACCTTGATGATTTCTTGTTCGGCCTGTTGGTCGATTTCACTGACAAAATCATTTCGACCTTTACTTTTGATAGTGAGCGTTTCAATTCGATCTGCAGATCGTGCGATAATATTCCCCGCTTGTCGTGCAGCAGTAATCGCAGTATTTAACATGGGGTGCATCTGAGTAGGGGTTCCTTGTAGTTGGCGTGATCTCGATTATAAAACGAAAACACGCGTTGTATGAAACAAAATAATTTTTTCAAGTTAGGCATTGAGCAAATAATGAATTGTAATGTACGTTTTGTATTGGTGAACACCTCACATCCAGGTAATATTGGTGCGGTTGCTCGGGCGATGAAAAATATGAGTTTAAAGCAACTATATTTAGTTGATCCTAAATATTTTCCGCATGCTGACGCGACGGCACGGGCATCTGGTGCGGATGATATTTTGGAAGACGCGAAGGTGTGTGCAACGTTAGAAGAAGCGCTGAAAGGGTGTGAGCTGGTGTTTGCTTCCAGTGCGCGTGCGCGCCGATTGTCCTGGCCTACTTTAACACCGCGAGCCAGTATTGCTGCTATTGCTGAAACCCGTGTAGGTGCTGCGGTGGCGATTGTTTTCGGTCGAGAAAATTCGGGCTTAACGAATGATGAAATTGCCAAATGTAATTATCTTGTTGCTATACCGAGTAATCCTCAATACAGTTCTTTGAATATAGCAGCAGCAGCACAGATATTGGCTTACGAGCTGCAATTAAAAGGGATGGAAGACCAGACAGGTAAGGGGCTTCAAGTTGAGAAAACGATGAAAATAGTGCGTTTGGTGACGAATGATGAACTGGAAGGCCTGGTTGGCCATTTCCAGCGGGTGATGGAAGAGCTGGAATTTATTGAGCCTGGTAAACCCAAGACGGTGATGCGACGATTACGTCGCTTATTTGCTCGCTCGAAATTAGATGTGGATGAATTGAATATTTTTCGGGGTTTGCTCACCGCAGTTCAAAATAGATTTAAATAATTGAATAATAATTAAAAAAGCAAAGTGTAATAAGCAAAATGGCCACAAATGTGATGAGTGTACGGTAAAATAGTCAAGTTGCATCGTGCAACATAAAAGTATAGTAATTTAGTCAGGTATTGTGTATAGTGAATTTTCTTGGAAGCAACAACGTGTATGGGGTTGCCTCGTAGCATGGTCTTTCGTCATATTAACGAAGATATTAACTGTGTTTTTGCGCGTGATCCAGCGGCTCGAACCCGGTTCGAGGTGTTGACGACTTACCCCGGTTTGCACGCTGTGATGGCACATCGTATCAATCACCAATTGTGGAAGTGGGGGCTAAAATGGCTTGCCAGAATGTTATCAAACACGGCTCGCTGGTTGACGGGAATTGAAATTCACCCCGGCGCGGTGATTGGTTGCCGTTTTTTTATTGATCATGGCATGGGTGTTGTGATCGGTGAAACCGCTGAAATCGGTGATGATTGCACGTTATACCATGGTGTCACTTTGGGTGGAACGAGTTGGGATAAAGGTAAGCGACATCCTACATTAGGCCATAATGTCATTGTGGGGGCAGGTGCGAAGGTGTTGGGACCCCTGTTGGTGGGTGAGGGTGCGCGTATTGGTTCAAATGCAGTCGTTATGAAAAATGTCCCGGCAGGTACGACCGTAGTCGGTATTCCGGGACGAATTATTCGCAAAGAGGTTACTGAGGAGATAGAGCATCGGCGAGAAATTGCGAAAAAAATGGGTTTCGATGCCTATGGAACGACACGAGATATGCCTGATCCAGTGGCGCATGCGATTAATTGCATGTTGGATCATATTCATGCCATGGATGTGAAAATGGAGTCTATGTGCAGCTCTATTAATGAATTAGGAGGGAGTGTAGCTGAGATAGAGATGCCCGATCTTGATACACAAGAAATTAAAGCGACCTTACCGGATGATAAAATGTAACGATTCAGCGTATTTAGATTTTGCTTTGCGGAAGGGTGAATAAAAGTTGACTGTGGGTCTCAACGATGTACAATCATGATGTCCTTACATTAAATAAGACATTAAAAGGGTTTTCTTTATGAGATTAACAACAAAAGGTCGGTACGCCGTAACTGCAATGCTGGACTTGGCGCTAAATGCTGCAGATCGTCCGGTTCCGTTAGCCGATATTTCACAAAGGCAAGGCATTTCTTTGTCTTATCTGGAACAGTTATTTGCGCGGTTACGTAAACAAGGTCTGGTGGACAGCGCCAGAGGCCCCGGTGGCGGGTATCGGCTCAGTCGTACTGCCAATGAAATCGCTGTCGTTGACGTTATTATCGCTATAGATGAAAAAGTAAATGTAACGCGTTGTGGAGGTAAAGGTGACTGCCAAGATGGTAAGCCTTGCTTGACACATGAGCTTTGGGAAGATCTGAGTGCGCAAATACATCAGTTCCTGGCTGGGATCACGCTAGGTCAATTGGTTGAACGTCGTCATCGAAGAGAGGCTGTGGCATCTCAAGAGACAACTATTACACAACCGCAACCGTTTGGCAGCAAAAAAGAAGAGCCGCCAACTTTAGCAAACTAAGAAAAAATGAAATTACCTATATATTTAGATTATTCAGCAACGACCCCTGTTGATCCGCGAGTGGCGGAAAAAATGGTGGAATGTCTTACCCTGGACGGTAATTTTGGTAACCCGGCCTCTCGTTCACATACGTTTGGGTGGGCAGCCGATCAAGCCGTAGAGGGTGCGCGAAGACAGGTGGCAGCGCTACTGAGCGCAGATCCAAAAGAGATTGTATGGACGTCGGGAGCAACAGAGTCTAACAATCTGGCGATAAAAGGTGTGGCTCATTTTTATCAAAAAAAAGGACGGCACCTCATCACTTTAAAAACTGAGCATAAAGCGGTGCTCGATTGCTATCGTCAGTTGGAGCGAGAAGGCTACGATGTGAGTTATCTTGATCCTGAAACTAATGGTCTGCTAGATCTTGAAAAACTGGTTGCGGCGATCAGGGACGATACAATATTGATCTCTATTATGCATGTTAATAATGAAATTGGTGTGATCCAGGACATTACTAAAATAGGCGAAATGGCCAGGGAACGGGGTATCTTGTTTCATGTTGATGCCGCACAAAGCGCAGGAAAAGTAGACATCAACTTGCAGCAGATGAAAGTTGATTTAATGTCTTTTTCTGCACATAAAATCTACGGACCTAAGGGTATCGGTGCACTTTATGTTCGACGCAAACCGCGCGTACGGATTGAAGCACAAACACATGGTGGTGGACATGAACGAGGAATGCGTTCAGGGACTTTGGCGACCCATCAAATTGTGGGTATGGGCGAAGCTTTTCGCATTGCAAAAGAAGAAATGGCAACGGAAAATATTCGTCTAAAATCTCTCAGGGATAGGCTCTATAATGGTTTAAGCGATATGGAAGAAATTTATGTCAATGGTGATTTAGAGCAGCGAGTCGCCGGCAATCTGAATATCAGCTTCAACTATGTTGAAGGTGAGTCATTAATTATGGCATTAAAGGATATTGCGCTGTCGTCGGGTTCAGCTTGTACTTCTGCCAGTCTGGAGCCCTCTTATGTACTGCGTGCTATTGGCCGTAGTGATGAACTTGCGCATAGCTCATTGCGTTTTACCCTAGGTCGTTTTACAACAACTGAAGAAGTGGATTACATCATCAATTTAATTCGCGAACGGGTTGCAAAATTACGTGAATTGTCACCGTTATGGG
This sequence comes from uncultured Chromatiaceae bacterium, assembly GCA_964421045.1. GTDB lineage: Bacteria > Pseudomonadota > Gammaproteobacteria > JAADHS01 > JAADHS01 > JAADHS01. The sequence continues at coordinate 67,494 of CAYQVF010000009.1, read as the reverse complement.
ATATGTATAAAGACGGCGTAGACCTCTCAAAAGTTAAATGGGCAGCGCACTAAGCATGGCGATAACTATGAGTGTGGCGGCGGCAGATCGAGTCAAGTCCTTCCTGGAGGCCAGAGGTCATGGTGTGGGTGTGCGCTTGGCCGTTAAAACAACGGGTTGTTCGGGTATGGCCTATGTGTTGGAGTTTGTCAATGAAATTGAAACAGACGATTCCGTTTTTGAAGATCAGGGCGTTAAAGTAATTGTGGATGCAAAAAGCTTGCTCTATCTTGACGGTACCGAGCTTGATTACGGTCGTGAAGGTTTGAATGAAGGCTTTAAATTTAACAACCCTAATGTGAAAGATACATGTGGGTGCGGTGAAAGTTTCAGTATCTAATAAAGATATGACTGATTTTTTGCAAAAAAACTATTTCGAATTGTTTGATCTTCCGCTTCAGTTTGACCTCTCTTTCCCGACTTTAAGCGTTCGTTACCGGCATCTGCAAGCCTCAGCGCATCCTGATCAGTATGCCGGAGGTACAGCGCAGGAACGGCGTTTAGCGGTGCAATTTTCGGCATTGATTAATCAAGCTTATTTGACCCTGAAAGACCCGTTGCAACGGGGGCGTTACTTGTTAAGCTTGTTAATAGATGATGTCGGCGAACCTACTCATACGGTACAAGACACCGCCTTATTATTGGAACAAATGTCATTACGGGAAGAGTTTGACGAAATTAAAAAAACAAGCCCCATAGAGATGGCCAGGTTAATAACATTTATAGACAAAATTGAAGCACAGCAACAGACTATTTTGACAGATTTGAGTGCCTGTTTTCAGCATGTGAATGAGACAAAAAATGCCAAAAAAGCAAGTAGCCTGTTAGATAAATATCAATTTTTTTCGAAGTTGCATGACGAAGTATTGGAGTTAACCTAAAAGGGTATTATGGCGTTATTACAAATTACTGAGCCTGGGCAATCCACAGCCCCCCATCAACACCGTTTATCAGCGGGGATTGATCTCGGAACAACTCACTCTTTGGTGGCCACGGTACGCAGTGGTATCCCTGATATATTACCTGATAGTGATGGGCAAAGCTTGTTATCGTCGGTTGTTCGCTACAGTAAAGAGGCGGGTATTGAAGTGGGCGGTATTGCCAGAGCCAAAGCAGTGGTTGATCCGCTGAATACTATTGCTTCCGTTAAGCGGTTAATGGGACGCGGCTTGGCGGACGTGAGTCATACCGCCAACCACTTGCCTTACCAGTTTGTTGATGCCGATGCCGGCATGCCGCGTATTAATACTGAGCTAGGCGAGGTGAGTCCTGTTGAAGTCTCTGCTGAAATACTCAAGGTGCTGCGCGACAGAGCACAAGAAGCGCTGGGTGGCGAATTGTCAGGCGTGGTGATTACTGTTCCTGCTTATTTTGATGATGCTCAGCGTCAAGCAACTCGTGATGCCGCACGGCTTGCTGGACTTCATGTTTTACGCTTGTTAAATGAGCCGACTGCCGCTGCCGTCGCCTATGGCCTGGAAAAGGGAAATGAGGGTATCCATGTTATTTATGATTTAGGCGGCGGAACTTTTGACGTGTCTATTCTTCAGCTGAATAAAGGGGTTTTTGAAGTGCTGGCGACGGCGGGTGACTCTGCATTAGGTGGTGATGACATGGATCAGCTTATTGCCGAATGGCTGATAGAGCAAGCGGGTTTGGCGAATAAGCTGGAACACAAATTATTGCGTACACTTACAGAACAGGCTCGCTCTGCGAAAGAGTTATTAACGCTGCGTAGTGAAGTGGATATCAACATTGAATATGAAGAGAAAATTTCATGGCATGGTGTATTGACTCGCGAGGTTTTTGAAGGCTTGGTTATGACCTTAGTTCAGCGTACCTTGCTACCCTGTCGACGGGCGCTCAAAGATGCCTCAATCACACTGGATGAGATTAAGGCGGTGGTGATGGTGGGGGGGGCCACCCGTGTGCCGCTGGTTCGCAACGCAGTGGGCACTTTTTTTGAATGCCAACCCCTGGTCGATCTTGATCCAGATAAAGTGGTTGCTTTGGGTGCCGCGCGTCAAGCAGATCAGTTGGTTGGCAACAATAACGCGGCGGGTTTATTGTTACTGGATGTCACGCCTTTGTCTTTGGGCATCGCGACTATGGGTGGTTTGGTAGAAAAAATTATTCCTCGTAACACGCCTATTCCTGTTGCCAGAGCACAAGAATTTACGACCTTCAAAGATGGCCAAACGGCCATACAATTACATGCCGTACAAGGTGAAAGAGAATTGGTTGATGATTGCCGTTCACTTGCACAATTTGTTTTACATGGTATTCCCCCAATGGTTGCTGGTGCTGCTAAAATCAAAGTCAGCTTTCAAGTGGATGCGGACGGCTTGTTGAGTGTGAGTGCTGAAGAATTAACCAGTGGTGTACAAAGTCGTGTTCAAGTGAAACCGTCTTATGGTTTAACGGACGAAGACATCGCCGCGATGCTACATGATTCTTTAGCGCATGCCTCTGACGATGTAGCGAGTCGGCTCTTAAAAGAGCAGCAATTAGATGCCGAACGTTTGCTCGAGTCAGTACAAGCTGCCCTTACTATGGATGGTGAACGTTTGTTAGAAAGCCAAGAAAAAGAGCTTATTTTGCAGGCTATGCAGAATTTATCTGATAACATGATGGGGGATGATCATCTGCATATAAAAGAATTAATCGCCACCTTGAATGAGGTCAGTATGACTTTTGCAGCAAGGCGAATGGATTCTAGTATGCAGGCTGCGCTCAAGGGGCATCGGGTTGAAGAGATAGACCTATGACACAGATTATTTTTTTACCTCATGAAGAAATTTGCCCGGAAGGTGCCGTGATTGAAGCTGAGCCGGGTGTAACGATATGTGATGCGGCATTGCAGAATGGCTTATCAATAGAACATGCTTGTGAAAAATCATGTGCGTGTACAACCTGTCATGTGATTATTCGTGAGGGGGGGGGCTCTCTTGCGGAAGCAACCGAACTTGAAGATGATTTATTGGATAAAGCATGGGGTCTGGAGCCGGATTCACGATTGAGTTGTCAAGCCGTTGTCAGCAATAAAGATCTGGTTGTCGAAATTCCAAAATATACAATTAATATGGTCTCTGAAGGGAAATAATCATGCAGTGGAATGACCTACATGACATTGCAATCGCACTCACCGACCAATATCCTGATGTCGATGCTCGTTATGTGCGTTTTACCGACTTGCATCAATGGGTCTGTAAACTGGAAGATTTTCGGGGTGATCCCCAGCGTTCTGGAGAGAAATTATTAGAAGCCATCCAAGCGGCATGGATAGACGAACAGAATTAAGGAATGAGCACGTAATAACTTCCTTTTTGGCGCTCGGATTTAAGAAGGTGAAATTTCAAAACGAGAAGTTATTGAAAAGCTAATACAGCCAAAATAACAATAGAGAGAGACAGGGCGGGGTTAAATAGACGGATACGTGTCAGTTGTGTCACTGTACGATGGCTTGGGTTGGGTTCTTTAAAGAGTTGTTTTGCCTGGTAAATCAAGGCAATTAAAATGCTAACTACAAATAGTTTTAGCCAAAATAAAAAAGACAGAGTGACGAAAGGGTGGTAAAAGACCATAAGTACTATTCCGGATATGACGAGCAGAGCCAGCCCTATGATACCAAGATGAAACAAATATGATGTTATAATGCTTCTGGTTTCTTGTGGAATATCTCCCTTGTTTTGCTGTGTCAGGTATAGATTTAAAAGGGCATTGCAGAGGGATGCACCCACACCAATACATAGCCCGATGAAGTGAATAATAAGGAATAATGTCAGCACGTTTTTCTTCTTGTGGTTTTTACTTGTATAGTAAGTTAAATAAGGGGACGAAACTAAAATAAAGAACGGCAAGAACTCCTAAAATATAAAGTCCGTATTTACTGGGGTTTTCTTTTATAATATCCAGGGTTGATCTTGCTGTTCCCTCTTTACACTGTTGTTCATAGTGCAAACGCGCTGTAGTGGATCGCTTTTGTTGGTAAGTCTCGATTAATTGTTTTGCTGCTTCAAGTTGAGCTTCGTCTCTAAGCCAGATGGCAGGGACTGCGGTTCCCCAAAATCCCGATGTGGTTTCGTATGTATCGATATCATGTTCTGCCAATAGCGTGCGAACTTCATGGGCTTCATCATCAGGAACGTTTCGTAGCTTAAATAATTGTTTTGCCATATTCTGGATTAGATTTAAGTGCTTTCTGATAAATAGATTTTAAGATAGAGTTAAGTCATGATTGTATTTGCATGGTTTTTTACCGTTCGACATGAAAAAACGGACATAAGTACGTAATATGAGTACGATATATTATTTCATTTTGCCGTTTATTCAACACACGTAGATTTGAATTCCGAAATCTGACTTATTATACAGAAAAAAAGAACACAATATGCTGGAATTTTTACAAAGCAGGCCTGTTGTCGATGAGGACACTGCTGTTTGGGTTTTCGATGTTTTTGACTGGTCTTTAGCCGAGTTTGATGCCAATGTTATCAATCAGGAGTCGGTGTTGGTGGTGCCGAGTAACGAATTTTTCCCCGGCAATGCCGACAGTGCTGCAGCCATGGCGGAGCTGATTTTTCGACAAGTACAAAAATATGCGGGGCTTAGTCATTGGCCTTGTCAATTAGTAGATCAACACGGTTTTCAGGATGGCTTGAATCATACGGCCAGTGTTGCTTCAATTCTGAGTTCCGAGCTATCAACAACGCCACAATCGAATGAAAAAATAACGCTGCCAGTGATTCCCTACCATACCGGGCAAGTCGGCACACCAGATACGCTTATCGCGCACTATGCCAGTGTCTTAGCATTTTACTTAGGTGGAATGGCCAAAACTGAACCCCCTGGTGGTCAGGCTGCATATGGTTATGCGATGGAGGTGCTTGCGATTAGATTGGGGTTTGGTGTGTTATTTGCTAATACCGCGTATCATTTTAGGGGGGGCTGCGGTAAATGTTCAGGGCCAAAAGTGGAGCGAGAAATATATTTATCTCAAGATGAAGCGATTTATGCCTTGGCGTTGTTTGCGGCGTTGAAAGCACTACCAACAAAGCAAGTTACACCACACTTAAAATCGCATTTGCGATCAGTTTATAAACGTGCAGCTAAAGATATTTCGCGGTATCAAACCAAATTAGTGCAGTTGCGATTACGACAAAAATGAATAAAAAAAATACTGAAAAAGCGATATCAAGTCAGCAAGAAACCTTAGCTTATACTTTGCACGGCAATCGATATTTAAACATCACTTATCAATGCACATTACGTTGCGCATTTTGTCCTAAATTTAATGGCACCTGGGAGGTGCAAGGTCTTGATCTTCGTCTTCGCCGTGAGCCCAGCGCTGAAGAAATTCTCACCGCAACAGGCGATCCGGGTCGTTACAACGAAATCGTATTTTGTGGCTTAGGAGAAACCACACTACGCTGGGATACGATGATTGAAATAGCGACAGCACTCAAGCTAAAAGGCGCAAAAATACGTTTGAATTCGGATGGTTTGGCGAATTTGGTACACGCCCGTGACGTGACATCAGAAATGCACGGCTTAATCGACAGTCTATCAGTCTCAATGAATGCGCATAATGAAACCCTTTACAATCAACATTGCCGACCCAAGCTTGATGGTTCCTATCAAGCCATGCTGGAGTTCGTCAGGTTAGCAAAACAATATGTGCCCGATGTAAGTGTTACCGCCATCAATGGTTTGCAAGGAGTCGATATCCAAGCCTGTGAAAATATGGCTAATAAGCTGGGTGTGAACTTTAGACGCCGTGAATTGGACATAGTTGGATAACAAGGAGCTTGTTTGAGCGCTAAGTTGATTCACGGTGCTCTTGTACTCTGTGCCCAGCTGAATGTTCCAGGATGATCAAGTTAATTCCGTCTCCATTCCTTAAGTCTGCTTCAATGTTGCCGTTATTAGGGCTAGGAAACATTAAATATATCCTCGCGCCTTGGCGGTGGAGAGAGCAGAGTAGAGCTTTTAGGTAGGAGATCGAAAATGGATGTAGCTGATTTATTGGCTTTTAGCGTAAAAAATGCAGCTTCAGATTTACATTTGTCAGCGGGTTTGCCGCCGATGATTCGCGTTGATGGGGACATCAGGCGAGTCAATGTGCCTGCGCTGGACAATAAAGCGGTACACGGCATGTTGTATGACATCATGAGCGATAAACAGCGGAAAGAGTTTGAAGAGCAGTTTGAAACCGATTTTTCTTTTGAAATACAAGGCTTGGCACGGTTTCGTGTCAATGTGTTCAATCAAAATCGGGGGGTTGGTGGTGTTTTTCGAACCATTCCTTCGACTATTTTGACGTTGGAAGACCTAGGTGCACCTGATATTTTTAAGGAGATTACCGATAAACCACGCGGTTTGATTTTGGTTACCGGACCCACGGGTTCAGGTAAATCTACGACCTTGGCGGCGATGCTTGATTACAAAAATGAAAATGAATTTGGTCATATTTTAACGGTAGAAGACCCGATTGAATTTGTCCATCAAAGTAAAAAATGCCTGATTAACCAACGGGAAGTGCATCGGGATACCCACGGTTTTACCAACGCACTGCGATCTGCCTTGCGTGAAGATCCAGATATTATTCTTGTTGGCGAAATGCGGGATCCAGAGACCATTGGCTTGGCACTCACTGCAGCTGAAACCGGCCATGTTGTATTTGGAACACTCCATACCAACTCAGCAGCAAAAACAGTGGATCGTATCATTGACGTGTTTCCTGCCGCTGAAAAAGAAATGGTGCGCTCGATGTTATCAGAGTCACTGCAGGCTGTTATTTCTCAAACTTTAATTAAAAAGGTAGGGGGTGGGCGAATTGCGGCGCACGAAATTATGATGGGTACACCTGCAATACGTAACCTGATTCGAGAAAACAAAATTCCACAAATGTATTCAGCGATCCAGACGGGTCAGTCGATTGGTATGCAAACTCTAGATCAAAACCTTAAAGAGCTGGTGAAGCTCGGTAAAATTACGAAACAAGATGCTCGTATGAAGGCTTTTAACAAGGATTCGATTTAACTGTCCAGTTTAGAGGGGCGGTAGAAGATTGGGAGCAAAGTTTTTTTAAAAGCTGGGTGAATTCAAGGCGGGGTATATCAATGGCACCCAAACGGGTGAGATGGGCAGAGCTGACTTGACAATCAATCAGTTGAAATTGCCATTTCTGAAGCTGTTTTGCAAGCTGAACCAACGCGACCTTGGAGGCATCTGTTGCGAGGCTAAACATGGATTCCCCATAAAAGACCTGGCCGATAGCGATACCGTATAACCCTCCCACCAGGCGTCCATCTAACCAGGTTTCTACGCAGTGAGCTATTCCTTTTTCATGTAAGTGACAATATGCAGATGCCATTTCCGGCATAATCCAGGTGCCCGGACTTTCTGCACGAGGTGCTGCACAGTGTTGTATCACTTTTTTGAATTCGGTATCAAAACGGATATGAAAATGTCCTTTTTTTATGGTTTTTTTTAGACTCCGGGAAATTTTTATTTGATCAGGGAACAATACGGCACGGGGGTTGGGTGACCACCATAAAATAGGTTGTCCTGCACTGTACCAAGGGAAAATACCTTGTTTATAAGCGGCGATTAAACGTTGTTCTGATAGCGCGCCCCCCATAGCAAGCAGGCCATTTGGATCTATTTCGGCTTTTTCAGGATCAGGAAAAAACTCAGGATTATCGGCTTCAGGTAACCAGTAAATAGGCATAAAATTAAATTTTAGTTAAACGGCGCACATTGTTTGAGTTTATTTAAGCGCTCTATAATATAGCAGGCTTCTTCATCTAAAAAACTCTCAATAGCAGGACGCAGTTTTATGTGATTAATCCAGTGTGCAGAAAGTGTGGGTACGGGCATAAACCCTCGGCTTATTTTATGTTCTCCTTGAGCGCCAGCATCAAAATGAAGAAGGTTGTTGCGAATACAATATTCTATTGGTGTGTAATAACAGGTTTCGAAATGCAAGCTATCATATTGTTCTGAACACCCCCAATAACGGCCATATAAAGTATGATGTGTTTTTATAAAAAAAGACATCGCAATAATTTCATCTTTTAACATAGCAACTGCTAAAACAATAGCAGAACTCATTCGTGTATTGAGTTCTTTAAAAAAGTTTAAGTTGAGGTAGGGCATGCCTTCTTTTCTACGGCATGTACTGCTATACAAGTGATAAAATTGTAACCATAGAGCCTCATTCATTTGTTGACCTTCAATCATTTTTAAAGAAACGCCCATCTCCTGAATACGTCGCCGTTCTCTTTTTATATTTTTTCTTTGTTTGGCGTTGAAGCGGTTTAAGTAATCGTCAAAGGATGAGCATGTCTGGTTTTGATTGCTCCAATGGAATTGATATCCCAAACGTTTGATGAAGCCCGCTGACAAAAATGTATTACAGTCTTCCTGGTTGAGAAAGAGGCCATGAATAGACGATATATGGTATTTTTTAGCATGTTTGATGGCGGTGTCGATCATGATGGATGTGATTTGGGCGCGGCTGGCACTGGGTTGTACCAGTAATTTTGACCCGGTAACCGGTGAAAAAGGAACTGCGATAACCAGTTTAGGGTAGTAGCTTAAGCCTGATCGGTGGTATGCCTCTGCCCAGGCAAAATCAAAAACAAACTCTCCCCATGAGTGTGTTTTTAAGTACATAGGCAGTGCGCCTACTAACAGTCCTTCTCTATACGCAACAATATATTGTGGATACCAGCCGCTATGCGAACCCACGCAACCTTCAGTTTCAAGTGTACGTAAAAAGGCATAGTTTATAAAAGGATAACGCGCAGTGTTTAAAGCATCCCACTGTTGGGCATGGACTTCAGCAAGAGATGAAATAATTTGGCAATTCATTAATCAGGTAGGTTCAATATATTTTATCGAAGGCACCCCCTACAGTATAGCGGCCTGGTGCATTTTCCGGTGTGACGCGAATAACGTTAACGATGGCGCTGAGTGGGGGGGTGACATCTTTTAAACGGGGAACAACGTTAAGTTCTAGTTTATTGCCAGGTTTCAGGGGTTCCTCAGTCGTAAACAAAATACCATTGCCGCTGATATTTTTTCCTGTACCTGAGATGACCCTTGAGTCAACCACATTCGCATCGCTGATATGTCGGTAAGTGATATCGCAGTCTACTTTCATTCTGGCAAAGGTGCGTCTTTCATTTTTATCAAAAAACACAGTCCCATTCCTCACTGATTATCAATAAATCGCTCAGCATCCAATGCGGCCATACAGCCTGATCCTGCGGAAGTAATGGCCTGTCGATAGATATGGTCGGCCACATCACCGGCAGCAAAAATACCCGGAATACTGGTTTGCGTAGCGTTGCCCGAAGTGCCACTTTGTATCTTTAAATAGCCATTTTTCATTTCGAGTTGTTTAACAAAAAGCTCTGTGTTGGGGCGATGTCCGATAGCGATAAATACGCCTTGAAGCGAAAGTTCTTTTGTTTCCCCGGTTTGGCAATTTTTAATGCGAGCCCCGGTGACGCCAGTATTATCGCCTAGTATTTCATCAAGGACATGATTCCAGACGACTTCAATATTTCCATTTTTTGCTTTTTCCAAAAGTTGATCACTTAGAATTTTTTCAGATTTAAAGGTATCACGACGATGAATGATGGTCACTGTTTTTGCAATATTAGACAGGTAAAGGGCTTCTTCAACCGCAGTATTTCCACCACCAATAACGGCAACATGCTGGTTTCGATAGAAAAAGCCATCGCAAGTTGCGCAAGCGGAAACACCGCGACCCTGGAAAGCCTCTTCTGAGGGTAAGCCTAAATACATGGCTGAAGCGCCTGTGGCAATGATGAGGGCGTCACAGGTATAAACACCGCTATCCCCTGTTAATCGAAAAGGTTTTTCAGTCAGTTCGGCTTTGTTGATATGGTCGAAGATAATTTCGGTGTTGAAACGCTCGGCATGTTTAAGCATGCGATCCATCAGCGCAGGCCCTTGCAGACCTTCTACATCACCTGGCCAGTTGTCGACTTCGGTGGTGGTGGTCAGTTGCCCCCCTTGTTGCAAGCCGGTCACTATGACGGGGTTCAAATTGGCTCTTGCAGCATAAATGGCAGCAGTATAACCGGCCGGGCCGGATCCCAAAATCAATAACGGGCAGTGTTTGGTATGACTCACGAATAGTTTCCTTACATTAAAGCCGGGCGGTTTCTCAGAGTGTTGTTCTATAATAAAGTATGCGGGTGTCAGATCGCAAATAAAAGCGTCAATTTTACGAGTACTTTGAGTAGAATAAGTGTTCGCATGAATGCACTAATTGTAATAAGGAAAAGGACAACAATGCGCATTGGAATTGTAAAAGAAATTAAAACCATGGAAGGTCGTGTGGCACTTATCCCTGCTGCGGTTGCAGAGTTGGTGGGGCAAGGGCATGAGGTATTGGTGCAGCAAAATGCCGGTTTGATGAGTGGCTATGCTGATCGTCAATATCAGGCGCTGGGGGCTCGTATTATGCCCAGTGCCAAGGCTTTGTATGGTGAATCGGAAATCGTTGTGAAAGTGAAAGAACCGCAGCCCGCTGAAGTGGCGATGTTGCGACCGGATCAAATCCTTTTTTCTTACTTGCATCTGGCGGCAGAACCTGGCTTAGCGCAAGCGCTAATGAAGTGTGGTGTGACGGCGCTGGCATTTGAAACCGTTGAAGATCCTCTGGGTCGCTTACCCTTATTAGCGCCTATGAGTGATATTGCCGGGCGTATCGCCGCTCAAGCGGGTTGTCATTATTTACACCAGTCTTTGGGTGGAAAAGGTTTGCTGCTGGGTGGTTTGCCTGCGGCTGAGCGTGGTAAAGTAGTGATAGTCGGTGCTGGAGTTGCCGGTTATAATGCGGCTACGGTAGTGGCATCATTAGGCGCAACCGTTGTGGTTTTCGATTATAATCGAGACAAACTGGCTGCAGCAAGAGCCTTGGGAGATAATGTCACCGGTCTTTATCCTTATGCCGACCAGATTAAGGCTGAAGTTAACTCTGCGGATTTGCTTATTGGTGCGGTGTTGGTGACCGGTGAGCGAGCGCCTCATGTGGTCGACAAAGAAACGGTCGCCAGCATGGAACCGGGCAGTGTGATTGTTGATATTTCGGTAGACCAGGGCGGGTGTGTCGCTACAACCCGGCCAACGACGTATCAGAATCCAACCTACGAAATGGATGGCGTCGTTCATTTTTGCGTAACGAATATGCCAGGTGCGGTTCCTAAAACGGCATCGCAGGCCTTGTCTGCATCATTAATTCCTTATGTCAGCGCCTTAGCTCAGGCCGATTGGATCGATAATGCAGAGCTGACTGCTGGAATTAATATTCAAGGGGGGGCGTTGCGGCATCCGGGATTAATTAAGAGCTTGGGGTTTGCACCTCAAAAATGATTAAATTTTTAATTTTATATACCCATTAAGGTTATGTTGTGAGTGTTAGCGCGTGCAGAGGTGCGTGAAAACACCTACAACATAACGCTATAGGTATAAAATATAGAGGCATGCGCTTGGCACAAGCAACTCGAAATAAAGCGAAACCGGTGGTTTCTGCACAACTCGTACGGGGGGTTCGTGAGGGCGTCTTACTCGTTGTTCTGGCGGTGGTCACTTTCATTTTTATTGCCTTGATCAGTTATCAACCTGAAGACCCGGCATGGTCACATAGTGGCTTGAATGACGAAGTGGCAAATGCAGCAGGATGGGTGGGTGCCTGGTTTGCCGATGTATCGTATTATTTTTTTGGTGGCTTTGCTTATTTGTTTCCTCTTACTTTGTTATATGGCGGCGGATACTTCTATAAAAATAGAGGCGATGCAAAACCAGTGGCGGATTTAACGCTTGTTTTTCGAGCCAGTGGTTTTCTTTTGCTCATTTTTGCGGGTACCGCATTGGCAGGCATGCATTTTTCTCACATTGCGGCAGAACTTCCTGTGGGTATTGGGGGCATGCTGGGTGAATGGCTCGCGGCGGTATTAATTAAACCGTTTAGTATCGTGGGTGCAACGGTTCTGCTCTTTGCCCTTTTTTTAGCAGGCATTACCCTCTTTACAGGCTTGTCGTGGTTTTGGCTCATGGAGGCCATTGGTGAGTGGGTTTTAAAAACCTATGAACAAATTTTAGATGGCAAAGACAGGTTACGAGATTATCTTGCAGATAGAAAGGTTATTGCTGAGCAAGAAAAAGCGACCCAAGTCATCACTCAAAAGAGAGATCAGCCGGAACGAAAAACTCAACCTATTCTGAAAAAAATAAAATTAAGCCGACGAGCTGAACAGGATAAACAACAAGACCTATTTTCTGATTTTCGTGATGATACGCTACCTTCTCTATCGTTGTTAGATAAACCTTCTGAGCATAAAAAAGGGCAAAGCCAGGATGAATTGCAAGCTATTTCGCGGCTTGTTGAACTTAAATTGCTCGATTTTAATATTGAGGTGGCGGTCATAGCGGTGCATCCAGGGCCGGTGATTACACGCTTTGAATTGCAACCGGCAGCCGGTGTTAAAGTCAGTCAGATCACTAACCTGGCAAAAGATCTCGCGCGTGCTTTGGCGGTAATCAGCGTTCGTGTGGTGGAAGTGATTCCTGGTAAATCTTATATTGGCTTGGAAATACCAAACGAACACAGAGAAATCGTTCGCTTAAGTGAAATTATCTCCAGTCGTGTTTTTTCCAAAGTGGACTCGCCTTTAACTTTGGCCTTAGGGAAAGATATTAGTGGACATCCTGTTGCGGTGGATTTGATGAAAATGCCACATTTGCTGGTTGCAGGTACGACCGGTTCGGGTAAGTCGGTTGCCCTGAACTCGATGGTATTGAGCTTGTTATATAATGCTAGGCCGGATCAAGTGCGCACGATTATGATTGACCCTAAAATGTTGGAGCTCTCTATCTATGAAGGTATTCCGCATTTATTGACTCCGGTGGTGACCGATATGAAAGAGGCAGCGCATGCGTTACGTTGGTGTGTTGCCGAAATGGATAATCGTTATCGTTTATTAGCCGCCATGGGAACAAGAAGTATCGCTGGTTATAATCGCAAAGTAAATGATGCCATTAAGTCGGGCGAGCCTATTGTTAATCCGGTTACGCCGACTGATAATGAAAATGGTGAGACAATTTATCTGGATCCACTACCTTATATCGTTGTCATTGTCGATGAATTGGCTGATATGATGATGGTCGTAGGTAAAAAAGTAGAGGAGTTAATCGCCAGACTAGCGCAAAAAGCACGTGCGGCCGGTATTCATCTTATCCTTGCTACGCAACGTCCTTCGGTTGATGTCTTAACGGGTTTAATTAAGGCCAATATTCCTACTCGTATTGCTTTCCAGGTTTCATCGCGCATCGATTCTCGAACTGTATTAGACCAAATGGGTGCCGAACAGCTTTTAGGGCATGGTGATATGTTGTACCTGCCGCCGGGTACTGCAGTGCCGACTCGCGTCCATGGTGCTTTTGTTGATGATCATGAAGTACATAATGTTGTGAATGAGTTAAGAAAATCGAGTGAACCTAATTATATAGAAGGGCTCATGGACGGCAGTTTCGACGCCGCTTCTGGAGATGTCATGCTGAATGGGGGCGAAGAGGTTGATGAGCTTTATGATCAGGCGGTACGGATTGTCACAGAAAGTCGCCGAGCCTCCATTTCTGGTATTCAGCGCCGTCTTAAAATTGGCTATAATCGCTCAGCGCGAATGGTAGAAGAAATGGAACGATCAGGCGTTGTTGGTACGGTACAGTCGAATGGCTCGCGCGAAGTATTAGCGCCACCACCTCCTGAAAAATAGATCGTCAAAAAACAACGGATCAAGTCATTCATAATGAAATTTTGTAGAGCTATTTTTGCTATTTTTGTTTTATTTATAGTCATTACGACGACCGCGCAAGCCGGCCAGGGAGCGGCGTGGCTTGCTGAGTTTTTTTCCAAGGTCAAGACATTCAAAGCCCAATTCAGCCAGGTAGTCGTTGATGACAGTGCGAATAAAATTCAAAGCTCTTCAGGTATAGTTTATTTAGCACGACCTGATCAATTTCGTTGGAACTATCAAAAACCGTATGAGCAAGTTATTGTTGGTGATGGTACAAAAATATGGATTTATGAACCCGACCTGGATCAAGTTACGGTAAAACACCAGGGTGCAGCAATCGATAATACGCCCGCACAGATGTTGGCTTCTGATGTGCCAATAGATAAAAATTTCCTGATTAATGATTTAGGGATGAAAGGGGAAGAAGCCTGGGTAGAATTGATTCCCAAGCAAAAAGAGGCCACATTTTTGTTGATTAAGCTGGCTTTTCAGAACGGGGTACTCAGCAAGATGTTGCTCGGAGACAGTTTAGGGAATCAGACTGAGCTGATATTTACACAGGTGCAGAGTAATCCTGAGCTGGAGAAGAACATTTTTGTTTTTACTCCGCCAGATGATGTTGATGTATTTGGGCCATGACATCCGGTCAAAACAACGACTTGGATAATATAGGGCGTCCCCTCGCAGATCGCATGCGGCCGCAAAATTTAAACGAATTTTGTGGACAGTCACACCTACTTGGCCAGGGCAAACCTTTGCGTCAGGCTTTGACGACAGAACGCATTCATTCAATGATTTTTTGGGGGCCGCCAGGAACAGGCAAAACAACTCTGGCTCGCTTGATTGCACAGCAAACTGATGCCGCTTTTTTAACGTTGTCTGCGGTATTGGCTGGCGTGAAAGACATTCGTTCTGCGGTGGAAAAAGCAAAACGCTTACGTCAAGATGAAAACCGAGGGACGGTTTTATTTGTCGATGAAGTGCATCGTTTTAACAAGTCTCAGCAAGATGCCTTTTTGCCCTATGTGGAAAATGGCACTTTAGTTTTTGTCGGTGCGACCACAGAAAATCCTTCTTTCGAGTTGAATAATGCTTTATTATCACGCGCTCGCGTCTATGTATTAAAAGCGTTTCAGCCAGCCGAGTTACGCAAGATTATTTTGCGCGCATTAAGCGATGAAAAACGAGGGCTGGGGCAACACCGTCTTACTTTGTCTGATGAACAGATGGAACGTTTCATTTTGCGCGCCGATGGCGATGCAAGACGGGCTTTAAATCTATTGGAAATACTTTCTGATTTGTTGGAACCTGCCACAGAAGTGCAGACGGTTAGTGATGCTTTACTCGACGACTTGTTAAGTGGCGGTGAGCGCCGTTTTGATAAAGGAGGCGATGCCTTCTATGATCAGATTTCAGCTATGCATAAAGCAGTACGCGGTTCGGCACCCGATGCCGCTTTGTATTGGTTATGTCGTATGCTGGATGGGGGTTGCGATCCGCTTTATTTAGCTCGACGTATAGTACGTATGGCCAGTGAAGATATTGGTAATGCAGATCCGCGTGCTTTGGCTCTGTCTCTGGATGCCTGGCAAGTACAGCAGCGACTCGGTAGCCCGGAAGGGGAGCTTGCACTTGCTCAGGCCGTCATTTATCTGGCCAGCGCACCTAAAAGCAATGCGGTCTATATGGCTTATAAACAAGCGCTTGCTGATGTCAAAGCGCATCATTCTTATCCTGTTCCCCCTCATTTGTGTAACGCACCAACTCGTTTAATGAAAGAGTTGGGTCAGGGTAAAGACTATCGTTATGCGCATGATGAGCCGGATGCTTATGCGGCCGGTGAAAATTATTTTCCTGAAGCCTTGTCTTGCAGACAATATTACCAACCCGTAGCGAGAGGTCTGGAAATTAAAATTGGTGACAAACTCACACGTTTGCAAGCACTCGATCAACAATCTCAGAATAAACGCTATTCCTCATGACGAGCAAATTATGCTGACTTGGATAGCGATTGCCGGGGGCGGTGCGCTGGGTGCCGTCGCACGATATGCTCTCGCCAATAGTATTTATACGATACTCGGACGGGGTTTCCCTTATGGCACTTTAGCTGTAAACCTGATTGGTTCTTTCTTTATGGGGTTTTTGTTTGTTTTATTATTAGAACGCATTAATGTGGGGCCAGAAATACGCGCAGCGATTATTGTTGGTTTTTTAGGTAGTTTTACTACTTTTTCTACTTTTTCAATGGAAACTCTTACGCTCATAAATCAGGAGGCTTATACTAAAGCCGCACTGAATATTGTACTCAGCGTGGTGGTGTGTATTTTGTTTGCCGCCCTGGGCGTGGCGCTGGCGAGGCGATTATGAAGATGACACAAATAAGCATAGTACGCGTTTATTTTTCTGAAAAAGACAAAAATATTGAATCTTTACTCAAACGATTGCATGATAGAGAAAAAGTTAAGGGCGTCACCGTTTTTCGGGGTATATCTGGTTTTGGTGAATCCGGTATCGTGCATGACAGTCACTTGGTTAGCTTATCTTTTGACTTGCCTATCGTCGTTGAATTTTTTGACGAACCCGATAAAGTAAAAAAAATAGTAGGACACATCGCAGAAAAGATTAAGCCCCGACATATGATCTGGTGGGATGCTAATGTAAACATGAGTTAGGAGTGGGCGCTAAAATGGGAAGTTATTCCGTGCTCATTTTTTAATATCATATGCTAAAAAGAGGTAAGAAATGCTTGACCCGCAATTGCTAAGGCAACAACTGGACGATGTAGCCCAACAACTCAGTCGTCGCGGTTTTCAATTGGACACAAAAACATTATTCGAGCTAGAAATCCAGCGCAAAACTCTGCAAGCCGATACGCAGAATTTACAAAGCGAAAGAAACAGTCGAGCCAAAGCCATAGGTCAAGCCAAAGCACAAGGCGAAAATATTGAGCCCTTATTGGCTGAAGTCGGTACATTAGGAGACCGTCTCAAAAAAATGGAGCAACAGCTTGCTGACGTTCAAACGAGCTTGGAACATATTCATCTGACGATTCCCAATATTCCGCATGCATCCGTACCGGCGGGTAAAGACGAAAATGACAATGTCGAAATTCGAAAATGGGGAGAACCCAGGCAGTTTGATTTTGCAATTAAAGATCATGTTGCTCTTGGCGATGAATTGGCTTTGCTGGATTTTTCCACGGCTGCAAAAATAAGTGGTGCTCGTTTTGCCGTAATGAGCGCGGGTCTGGCCCGTTTACAGCGCGCACTAACACAATTTATGTTGGACACCCATAGCGGAGAGCACGGTTATACCGAACTGTATGTACCTTATCTTGTTAACGCCGACAGTTTGCGGGGAACCGGGCAGTTGCCTAAATTTGAAGAAGATCTGTTTGCGGTGAATGCCCAGGGTCTGTACATGATTCCGACAGCTGAAGTCCCCGTAACCAATATGTTGCGTGATACCATCGTCAGCGGTGATCAGTTACCCATAAAATATACCGCCCACACGCCTTGTTTTCGCAGTGAGGCGGGGGCATACGGTAAAGATACTCGCGGTATGATACGCCAACATCAATTTGAAAAAGTAGAAATGGTGCAATTTATCCGTTCAAGCGAATCCTACGCCGCTTTAGAGGCTTTAACAAGCCATGCGGAAACCATTTTGCAAAAACTGAACTTACCTTATCGAGTCATGAACTTGTGTACCGGAGATCTTGGGTTTACAGCGGCCAAGACCTACGATTTAGAAGTGTGGTTGCCCGCTCAAAATACCTATAGAGAAATTTCATCTTGTAGTAATTTTGAAGCTTTTCAAGCCCGCCGGATGTTAGCTCGCTGGCGTAACCCTGAAACCGGTAAACCTGAGTTACTGCATACCGTTAACGGTTCAGGTTTAGCGGTAGGGCGAACGTTGGTTGCCATCATGGAAAATTACCAACAAGCCGATGGCAGTATTCGCATTCCCGATGTCTTGGCTTCGTACATGGGCGGCGTTGACGTCCTTGAAAAATAGAGATCGCTATGCATTTCCCCATTACACTCAAAGTCAAGGATCAACCCTGCTTGATTATTGGCGGCGGTGAAGTTGCAGCACGAAAAATTAACTTGTTATTGCAGTCCCAGGCACAAGTTACGGTTGTTGCTCCTGCACTTTGTCGTCGCTTGCAAATGGCATTGAATCAGCAGCAGATCAAACACCATGCGCGAAAATTTTCTCCAGAAGACATCAATAGCATCGTTCTGGTTATTGCCGCAACGGATGACCAACAGGTTAATCAACTCGTCGCTCGTACTGCTACCGCTCGTTATATTCCAGTTAACGTGGTTGATTGTCCTGATTTGTGTACTTTTACGGTGCCTTCTATTGTCAGGCGCGACCCGGTATTAATTGCTGTTTCAACCGGAGGCACTTCACCGGTTTTAGCGCGTTTGTTACGTGCCCGTCTGGAAACGATGATTCCGACGGCCTATGGAAAATTGGCCGGTCTGTTGGGTACGTTCAGAGAGCACGTTAAATTACGTTTTAGTGAAACTGTTGAACGCCGACGTTTTTGGGAACGAGTATTAAGTGGATCGGTTGCTGAGCTGGTTTTTTCAGGTAGAGAAGAACAGGCGCGCCAGGCGTTGCATGCTGAGCTGAATAATGACATTACCTTGGCGTCAACGACAGGTGAAGTCTATTTAGTGGGTGCCGGCCCTGGAGACCCGGATTTGGTGACTTTTCGAGCCCTGAGGCTAATGCAACAGGCTGACATTGTGCTCTATGATCGGTTGGTTTCAAGCGAAATATTGGATTTGGTACGCCGCGATGCAGAGCGGGTTTATGTCGGTAAACATCGGGCAAATCATGCTATGCAGCAAGGAGAAATCAATCAAACTCTGGTTGATCTGGCTAGAGAAGGGAAGCGGGTATTACGTCTGAAAGGCGGTGACCCGTTTATTTTTGGTCGAGGGGGAGAAGAAATTGCCCTGTTAGCCGAAAATAATATTACATTTCAAGTTGTCCCGGGTGTCACGGCGGCCTCAGGGTGCGCCACCTATGCCGGCATACCGCTGACCCATAGAGATTATGCTCAATCCGTTAGCTTCGTCACCGGGCAACTTAAGGATGGTAGCATTAATCTCAATTGGTCTATGCTCGCACAACCTCAGCAAACCGTCGTTATTTATATGGGCTTAAAGGGCGTAGATATCATTTGTGCCGCCTTACAAGCCCATGGTGCGCCCGCTACCCGTCCTGCCGCTTTGATTGAGCAAGGCACCACCAGTAAGCAACGTGTTTTCAGCGGTACACTGGCCAGTCTGGCCGAGATCGTTGCTCAGGCAAAAGTTCATGCACCCACGCTCATTATTGTCGGTGATGTGGTTAAGCTACATCATCAACTGGCCTGGTTTAATCTGAAACATCGCGGTTAGAAAGCCGTTCTTGCAATACGCCTAGACATGAGGTGTTGACCTATTCAACTTCAATTTATTAAGTTTTCTCCTTATTTGGTTTTGTCGCCTCCTGAGTTTGGCTGTTTAAGGTAAACTAGTCAAGGAGATTACACTGGGACACCGTCAAAATAGCCTTGACGGTGTCCCAGGGGGGAAAGGCTTAATGAGCATCAAAATGAGCCAGCAGATTGCCACTTAAATTAAGGGAAGACATAGGATGCTAAGGACATTTGAACCAGGGTTTGGCACAGGCGGTGTACTTTTGTGTATGTTGATGATGGTTATGATGCCCACCGTGGCTATATCGGATACGAGTGAACAAGAAATTTGTGTGCCACCTTATATTTGGCAAACCGCAAAAAAAAATCAGCAGCGCTCTACACCGGAGATCATAAAAAATCTGGCCACGAACCAGGTTGTGTTGTTAGGTGAATTTCATGACAGCGTACTCCATCATGATTGGGAACTGGCAACAATAGCCGCTTTGTATGGTCAGAGTTCAGCCCTGGCGATAGGTCTTGAAATGTTACCTCGGAGTGCGCAGCCCGCATTAGATCGATGGGTAAGGGGAGAGACGAACGAAGAAACTTTTCTTAAAGAGTCAAAGTGGTATGAATATTGGAAATTTGATGCCGAACTTTATCTTCCTATCTTGCGATTCGCACGCATGAATAATATACCCCTATATGGTATTAATGTGGAACAAACCTTAAAGAAAAAAGTAAAAGAGAGAGGTTGGTTTAATATTCCTAAATCCGAAAGAGATGGGATTCGTGATCCGGCCAGTCCTGGCGATGCTTATTTAGAGATGCTCGCGTCTACTTATTCGTTACATGGTCATCATGGTGCATCAACAGATGGAAAAAAATCAAAAAAATTAGATCTGGATAAATTGAAAAAGGACAGTGGTTTTCAACGATTTGTCCAAGGGCAGCAGTTGTGGGATCGTGCTATGGCTCACGGTATTGAGACCTTGGTCAAGGCGATGCCCAAACGTCAAGTTGTCGCCATTATGGGCAGCGGACATATTATGAATGGTTTTGGTGTGCCTCATCAATTAGCGGATTTAGGTGTTAAAAATGTTGCGACTCTCATTCCATGGGAACAAGAATATGAGTGTGAAATGTTAACATCCGATTTTGCCAGCGCTGTTTATGGTATGCCTGCACTGCCGAAAAATGGGTTTTCGGGCAAGCAGAAGCTGGGTGTACATATTGAATCAGCGAAAAAAGGAGTAAAAATAAGTCGGGTTATTGATGAAAGTTTGGCGCAAGCAGCGGGGTTAGTGGCGGGAGATATCTTTGTTGAGATGGCCGGAATTAAAATTAAACGAGTGATCGAAGTGATTGATATCGTAAGAAAAATGCAAGCGGGTACCTGGTTACCTATTGTTGTTTTGCGGGGAGATGATAAAATGACCATTGTCGCAAAATTTCCCCTGATTAAAGTAGAATAAGAGGCATACTGAGTTGAATCAATAAAATTCTTAGCTATGAGGCAAGTGATGAGAAAAATAATAATATTGCTGCTGACCATGAGTTTGTTTGCTTGTGATTTAGGCCAGTTTACTCAAACTCAAGAAACCCCCGAGTATTTTATTTCTATTACGAATGATCCACACCCTCTTGTTGTCGGGGAAACAGCAAAAATATATGCGACACTGAGAAAAGAACGGAGAGGAATTTCTGCGTGTGATATTAAATTTCAACAATATAATAAAAATAGTCCCAGAGATACTTTAGCAGAATGGCGAAGAATGGAAGAGCGTAGTCCTGCTGGTGTATACCACGGAAGAACCGCAGTATTTGATGGGGTGGGGGCTTGGGTGTTGGAGTTTAAAGTGAAATGCAGGCGAGGTGAAAAAATATTTGAATTTCCATATAGCGTGGGCGAGAGTCTATGAGGTGGCTGGTTTTATTTGGGTTGATGAGCTTGGTAGTAAGCAGTTGCAGTTTCAAGTCACCAACCCGTGATAAGGTTGACCAGCTCATTGTGCGTGCAGAACAAGGTGACCCAAAGGCGCAATATCAATTAGGTTTGGAATATTGTTGTGGTTTTGGTGCCGGGCATGATACCCCTATTGCATTGCAGTGGTTTTGCAAGTCTGCGGAGCAGGGCTATGGTCCCGCCCAATATGAAGTGGGTCGTTTTTATGGTTTACGCATGGCGACACACTACGGTGAAAGCCACAGGCAAGATCTGATTCTAGCCTATGCATGGTATCGTTTGGCTGCGGATCAATCCGTACCCTTGGCAGCCGCTGAACGTAATGCCTTATTAAAAGAGTTATCTTCCCGGGAAGTGAAAGCAGCAGCTAATCTCATTGAACGGCAAAAACCGATGCGTTGTGGTTAAGCTTACAAAAGTATGAAATGGAGTCACTGAATGGCTGGCAAAGCAAAGAGTCGTCGGCATATAAAAAAAGTCATCGTTAAACAGTTAGAGACTGATTTTGATTTCTCACGATTAGAATATAAAAGTTTAATTCGGCCTGGTAAGGGAAAATCCAAACTGTTTGGTTTGATTGCTGCCAGTGCTGTTTATATGCTGGGTTTTGGCGTTGCTTTTTTTGGTTGGTCTAATGGTGTTGTACCCGATAGCACTTTTGCTAAAACAGTTTGGATTTTGATGATTCCAGCCAGTGTTATTGGTTCTGTCGTTTGGTTAGTTGCAGATTCCCGGTTTGAATATCCTGTTAGAATGACAATGGCGAAATATGTTGCCGATCTTGAAGCGGGAGAAGGCAAATTGTGGCGATATGGGCCGGTGTTAGAAACGTTGGCTATTAAAGGTCTGGATATTCCTTATCTGGTTTCACTTTCGAAAAAAGGTCAAGGTGGAGAGATAGATCCACAGGACTATTCAACGCTGGTACATCGACTTTATGCTGAAATTGCCAGTGATAATGCGAGTATCACCGGAGAGATGTCCCGTCAGCTAGAAGAAAATTTATTGCCTGGATAAAAGATGTAAGGGACGGCCTAATGTATAGATGGCTTGTCGGTTTTGTTTTTATTCTATCTAGCTGTGCTCCTGTTATTCATCCTTCCTTGCCGGTTAATCAATCTCCTGTTTTGATAGGAGAGTTGTTTATTGCTCAAGATGGCATAACGATGCCAGTTGCGGTGTGGTTACCCCAACAACACATCCGTGCCGTGATTATTGGTGTTCATGGTTTTAACGATTATCGTAACGCATTTGTTCTGCCGGGTTCTTTTTTGGCTAAACAGGGGTTTGCTTTTTATAGTTACGACCAAAGAGGGTTTGGGGCAACGCTGCATCGAGGGCTTTGGCCTGGCAAGAATCGCTTGCAAATGGATTTGTATCACTTCATCTCTATCATTGAAAAGCAACATCCTAATACACCAATCTATTTATTAGGAGACAGCATGGGTGCTGCCGTGGTTGTTTCAACTCTGGTTCGGTTTCCAGACTTAAACGTTGCAGGCAGTATTTTAAATGCTCCAGCCATTTGGGGGGGCGAGACGATGAACCGGGCTTACCGGCTTATTCTTTGGTTGGCATCACATACTGTTCCTTGGTATACGGTAACGGGCGAGAGTTTAGGTATTCAAGTCAGTGACAATATTTCCTTATTGAGAAAAATGAGTAAAGATGAACAGCTTATTCGTGAGAGCAGATTTGATTCTTTGTATGGTTTAGTGCAGCTCATGGACGAAGCTTTTACCGTGGCACCTCAGTTATCACGTCGAGTTTTAATATTATACGGACAAAAAGATGAAGTGATTCCACTACATTCGGTTTGTCGTTTAATTGCTCGTCTTCATAAATCGCTTGAGGTTCATTTTTATCCGCAGGGCTACCATTTGCTTCTCAGGGATTTACAGGCCTATGAAGTATGGAAGGATATGGTGGTCTGGATTGAACAGCAAGATGGGAAAGTTTCGGGTTCTAGTGATAGTTGTGGTAGTTAACCCTATAACTACATAAATTGTGATCCAGAACCACTTCACTGCTTTTATCTGAAATAGTCTCGGCTTAACCAGCCAGGCCTGCATTTTTTTAATCGTAAAAACCGAATATAGGGAATCAAAATTAAATAACTTATGCAAGTGGTGCACAAATTTAGTTTCTATTTGCATGTTTGCACACGCTAATACCATGGGTATATTAGATCACTTCACATCACATGTTTTTTTAAAACGCTAAGGTTTATTTTCTTTCAGGTTTATTTTTTCAGTTTGATTTAAGGATGAATCATTATGATCTTCTACATGCAAAGCACAAACGGTTATTAGTTCGAATTTGTTTTGTCGTCAAGGTGTTTGACGTTGATTCAAAAATGTCGTTTAAAGGCTTGCATTAATAATGTTTTAAACTTTAATTTTATTGACTCTATGGAAGGATTTATCATGAAAATTTATTCGCATACTATGTTGGTTTCAATGGTTGTTTTAGGTCTGTTCGCTAGTGGCTTTGCTCAGGCTGATAGCCCGGCAGACATCAGTTCTCCAGATCGCCATTCGGTTGAAGTGTCGGGTAAGATCAACCTGTATCGTGTGCAGGTGGAAGGGATGAATTTTGGCAAGGGTAAAAATAAAACACATGCCGAGGTGATGGTTTCTCTCGATTCTAAGCCGGGCATAGTTTATACCTTGGCTTTGGGCAAAGATAAAAAGAGCGAAAGTATTGCTAATCAGGAAATAGCCAATACTTTACGCGTAGCTTATGTAAACCGTTTGCCGGTGACCTTGTATCGTCAGATTTCTGGGACGCAGGATAACAACTTCAAAATACTGATGGTTCAGTTGGATTAAGATTAGAGCATTTTTGCTTAGGCTGGAGGTTGTAAATCAAGGGGTCGTTCTTAATGGCCCTTTTTTGTGTTATTGCGTCGAGAGTTATTGAACCTAAAAAACGCTGTTGATCCACGATGTATAGCACAAGTTCTTGATCTGCCTACCCTATTCGGGGAAAAGTTTCATTATCGTTAAGGTGAGCATGACTTTTCCCGCTACGTTATTCGAATCAATATTTTGCGCTATACGCTCTGAAAGAAGTGCCTTTGGGGTACAGATTTGCGTCCAACTGCGTTTTCTAGGTTGAGCACGCCTGAACTTGTGTCATTATACCTAGCCGTTTGGTTGGTAGAGACCTTATACCTTTTCGTGATGACTCTGTAGATTAGCTTCTCAAAAAGCACGTTACCTGTATTTTTTTGTTCAATTAGACCTGGACGTAGGTTGGGGGTGGGCACTGCTGGAAGTTTTCTAGGGTATATTCTTTGATAGAAATAGCCTACCATTGTCATTCAAATTACAGTTATAAAAGGAATAGCTATGCATTTTTTTCCATTACGTTATCGAGCTTGTCTTTTGACTACACTTTATTTTGCATTGCTGGCATCTTTTTCTATATTGGCTGTAGCGGATGATTTGAACCCGGGTGGCGATACCAAGTTGTTGCAGGCCATCAATGGCGATCACCGCAGTGCAAAAAATAGCGCACGCGATCCCTATCGTAAGCCGTTAGAAACACTGACCTGGCTGGGATTAAAAGAGGATATGACGGTGGTTGAAATTACGCCCGGTGGGGGTTGGTATAGCGAAATTCTGGCGCCCTATCTGAGAGAAAAAGGTACTTTCTATGCGGCGGGTTTTGATGCCGGCTCAGAAATAGAATATTTTCGGCGTAACGCTAAAGCATTCAATGAAAAGCTTGCTGCGAATCCAGCTGTCTATAATAAAGTCATTGTCACTGAGCTGGCACCGCCAACAAAAATCACAATTGCGCCCCCTGGCTCGGTTGATTTGGTGCTCACCTTTCGCAACGTCCATAATTGGATGTCGGCAAATAACAGCGATGCAGTACTTGGGGCGATGTATACCGCACTCAAGCCTGGCGGCACACTGGGTTTAGTTGAGCATCGTGGCAACCCTGACATTGAACAAGACACCGAAGCAAAATCAGGGTATGTGAATGAAGCCTATACCATCGCACTGGTAGAAAAAGCAGGCTTTAAACTGGTGGAAAAGTCAGAGTTACTGGCCAACCCTGAGGACAGTAAAAACCATTCCAAAGGCGTCTGGACGCTGCCACCGACTTTGCGTCTCGGCGAAAAAAATCAGAAAAAATATCTCACCATTGGTGAGAGCGATCGCATGTTGCTGAAATTTGTCAAATAACTTGAAAAATGTAGGTGCTGGCGAAAATAATGGTGCGCTATTGTTGTCGGCGTAAAAAATGTGGAATTGACGTATAATACGGGTCGGCATTTGTGGGCGACAACTTTATGGATCAATCTTTAATCTTTGACGTAGACTTAATCAAGCGTTATGACAAGGCAGGGCCTCGTTATACTTCTTATCCAACAGCCGTACAGTTTACGGAAGATTTTGGCTCAGAAGCTTATGCGGCGGCAGCAGTGGCAACCAATAAAGAAGCAAAATTACGCCCTTTATCGTTATATTTTCATATTCCTTTTTGCGATACAGTTTGTTTTTATTGCGGTTGTAACAAGATTGTTACCAAAAATCGTCAACGTACCGAAGCTTATTTGGAACATTTGTTTGTTGAAATGGCTCAACAAGCTGCATTATTTGATCGTTCGCGGACAGTTGATCAGTTACATTGGGGCGGGGGCACCCCAACCTTTTTAAGTAATGACCAGATGCGCGCCTTGATGGACGAAACTCGACGTCATTTTACGTTGAGAGAGGACGATACTGGCGAATATTCGATTGAACTTGATCCCAGAGAAGTACGTGCAGGCACTATTAAATTATTGCGCGACCTGGGGTTCAATAGAATTAGTATGGGAGTGCAGGATTTTAACCCAGCGGTGCAAAAAGCGGTCAACCGGATTCAGTCTGAAAAAGAAACGCTGGCTGTTTTAGAAGAAGCGAAGAGTTTAAATTTTAAGTCCGTTAACCTGGACTTGATTTATGGTTTGCCATTGCAAACGACAGCATCATTTAGTGAAACCCTGGATAAAATAATCGACGTTAATCCGGATAGATTGTCGATATTCAACTATGCCCATCTTCCTGATTTGTTTAAAACACAGCGGCAAATCAAGGCTGAAGAGCTGCCCTCTCCGGCTGAAAAGCTTGAAATTTTGCAGTTAACTATCGATCGTCTCAGTGCTGCAGGTTATCTTTATATTGGCATGGATCATTTCGCTAAACCCGATGATGAGCTGGCCATCGCTCAGCGTGAGCATACACTGTATCGTAATTTTCAAGGTTATTCTACGCATGCCGAATGTGATTTGATTGGTATGGGGCCGACAGCCATCAGCATGGTGGGTCAGACTTACGCACAAAATGTACGTGAAATAGACTCATATTATGAGCGTATAGATCAATCTGCATTGCCCGTATTTCGCGGTATTGAGCTCAATGATGATGATTTGTTACGCTGTGATGTGATTACCCGACTCATCTGTCATTTTCATCTGGATATTCCGTTGATTGAAAAAAAATATGATATTAAATTCGATGATTATTTTGCTCAGGAACTCACTGATTTACAAATAATGATGAGCGATGGTTTAGTGGAAATTTCTGCGACCGTGATGACGATTCCACCTCGAGGGCATTTGTTAATTAGAAATGTTTGTATGGTATTTGATCGTTATTTGCGGAATCGCAAAAATCAGCGTTTTTCCAAGGTTATTTAGCGCGAAGTAAAAAAAACGAGATTATAGATATGTCAGGTAATTCTTTTGGTAAATTATTTACAGTTAGCACCTTTGGAGAGAGCCATGGCGCAGCGTTAGGGGCGGTGGTGGATGGTTGCCCGCCCGGTTTGCCATTAACAGCCGCTGATTTACAGCGGGATCTTGATCGTCGCAAACCTGGAGCCTCGCGTTATACCACGCAGCGTAAAGAGTCCGACCAGGTTGAAATACTGTCCGGTGTGTTTGAAGGAAAAACCATGGGGACGCCGATTGGTTTGCTGATTCGGAATGAAGACCAGCGGTCCAAGGACTATTCTGATATTGCAGAACAATTTCGCCCTGGACATGCAGATTATACCTATCAGCAAAAATATGGAGTGCGGGATTATCGCGGAGGAGGGCGATCTTCTGCTCGTGAAACCGCGATGCGGGTTGCCGCAGCGGGTATCGCAAAAAAATATCTTGACGCAGAATATGGCATTACTATTCGGGGTTATGTGCAGCAAATAGGTGAAATTAAAGCTGAAAAACTAGACTGGTTCGCCATTGAGAAAAACCCATTTTTTTTTCCGGATCCGGAAAAAATACAGGCTTTGGAAAGCTACATAACAAAAATACGCAAGGCGGGGAACTCCATTGGTGCCAGAGTGAATGTGGTTGCCACGGGGATGCCTCCCGGTTTGGGGGAACCCGTTTTTGATCGTCTGGATGCTGACATAGCTCATGCCTTAATGAGTATCAATGCGGTAAAAGGGGTAGAGATTGGAGCGGGTTTTGCTTCGATAGAGCAGTCGGGTGCAGAGCACCGTGATGAGTTAACGCCAGAGGGGTTTTTGAGTAATAATGCAGGGGGGGTGCTCGGTGGTATTTCTACCGGACAAAATATCGTCGCTAGCATTGCGATGAAGCCGACATCGAGTATCTTGTTACCTGGGCGTTCTATTAATAAAAAAGGTGAGGTGGTAGAGGTGGTCACCAAAGGGCGACATGATCCTTGTGTCGGTATTCGCGCCACCCCTATCGCGGAAGCGATGTTGGCCTTAGTCTTAATGGATCATATGTTGCGCCATCGAGCTCAAAATCAAGGTGTTCAATCTGTAACGCCTCTTATTTCTTGACGGTTCTGCTCTTGGCGCGTATCATTCCGCCTTCTTGTAAGGCATGACCGGGGTATAGCGCAGTCTGGTAGCGCGCCTGCTTTGGGAGCAGGATGTCGGGGGTTCGAATCCCTCTACCCCGACCAAGAAATTGGCAGACAGAGCAGTCTTTATACCAAAAGCTGTGAAGGTCTATGCCACGTTATTTTTGGTAGGTACGCAGGGTGACTTGCGCCTGTAGCTCATCAGGATAGAGCATCGGCCTTCTAAGCCGAGGGTAGCAGGTTCGAATCCTGCCAGGCGCGCCATTTTTATTAAAAGGGCTTGTCAGGCCAGTAGTAAGGAAGCAACGATTCAGCGGTTGGAATGACGCTGGACGGTTACGCGAAAAATATGGTGGGTGTAGCTCAGTTGGTAGAGCCCCGGATTGTGATTCCGGTGGTCGTGGGTTCAAGCCCCATCATCCACCCCAAATTGAATAAGGTGATTAACAGAAATCATCTTAAAATAGCTGCTAATAATAATATTTGCGAGAGTGGCGGAATTGGTAGACGCGCTGGATTTAGGTTCCAGTGGGGTAACCCGTGAGAGTTCGAGTCTCTCCTTTCGCACCATTTCATTACCTCAAACTATGTCAAATTTCCTTGGGTTGTTTTTGTTGGGTTCAATATAAGCTTAAAGAGGCAGAGAAATTAGATGGATGTATCTATAGAACATACGGAAGGGCTAGAGCGCCGTATGATCGTCACCTTGCCGGGTGACGATATCGACGAGCAGGTTAAGGCACGTTTAAAGAAGCTGAGCAAAAAAATTCGCCTTGATGGATTCAGGCCGGGGAAAGTACCTTTCAGTGTGATAAAACGTAAATACGGTACTGAAATCAGAGATGAAGTAAGTCGAGATCTACTGCAAACGAGTTTCAGTGATGCGATTGTGCAAAAAAACCTGCGTTTGGCTGGACAGCCTAGCATTGAAATCAAAGACAGTGCGCCCGGAGAAAACTTTCAATACACGGCTATATTTGAAGTGTATCCCGAAATCAAACTGACGATTCCTGAGCAATTTCCTATAAATAAACCTGTTGCGACCGTTGGTGATGCGGATATCGATATTGTTTTGGAAAAAATGAGAACACAGCAAACGGACTGGAGTGCATTGGATAGAGCGTCAGCATCTGGAGATCGACTGAATATCGATTTTGTTGGGCGTATTGATGGTGACAATTTTGAGGGTGGGCAAGCTAAAGACTTTAATGTTGTGATTGGCTCCAAAGCTTTGGTGGATGATTTTGAAACTCAGTTGATAGGTCGAACAAAAGGGGAGAGTTTCACTATTAATGTCACCTTTCCGGAAGACTATGGTATTGAAAAACTCAAGGGCAATACTTGCCAGTTTGATGTTGTGGTAAATTATGTTGAAGCCTCACAGATGCCGGAAATAAACGATGATTTTGCCAAGCGTTTTGCTGTTGATGATCTCGTTTCGTTGCGTGCTCAAGTCAAAGAAAATATTGGGCATGAAGTGGAGCAAGCTGTTAAAGACAAGGTCAAAGAACAAGTCGTGGACATGTTATTGCAGTCTATCCCACTGGATGTGCCAAAAAAAATGGTAGAAAATGAGATTGTAGCGCGCAAGCAAAAGGCCACAGAACAATTGATGGGGAGTGGTATCAGCAAAGATTTAATTAACCTAGAAGATGCGACTTTTTCTGATTCAGCATTGCGTAGCGTTAAGCTGGGATTAATCATTAGTGATCTTGTTAGGGTGAATAAACTGGCTGTTACCCCTGAAGCGGTACATCAAGCTATTGCTAAAATTGCTGCAAACTATGAAC
Source organism: uncultured Chromatiaceae bacterium (assembly GCA_964421045.1). Lineage (GTDB taxonomy): Bacteria > Pseudomonadota > Gammaproteobacteria > JAADHS01 > JAADHS01 > JAADHS01. The sequence continues at coordinate 37,603 of CAYQVF010000009.1, read as the reverse complement.
ATCCAGAAGAAATTACTCAATGGTATTTGGGTGACCGTAGTCGCTTGGGTGATGTGGAAGCCTTATTGCTAGAAGATCAGGCCATTGCACTTATACTTGAAAAAGCTAAAATATCAGAGCAACAAGTGGCGGTAAGCGAACTGATGAAATATGGTGATGGTGCTTAGGGGTGATGTATGTACTCAAATGCCCTTTTGATTCGTATATTCCATTACAAGTTACTCCCCTTTATAGCTATAGCGCGCCTTGGTCTGCATTGGTGTCGGCAAATTGAGTTACATTGTCCACTATGCGCCCCACGTTGCAATGTACATTGCAAACAAAAATTCTGCACTTCTTGGTATTGTAGTTTATACCTTATCCCTATAGATTGGATATGCTCATTATTTAACGTGCTAAAAAATTAAATAGATTTATAATCTAGGGTTATCTAACGTGCTACTATGCCGATAACACTACAAACCATCACCAGGAGCAATCAATGTCCGGCAAAATAAGTAATGGATTACACCCCATGACGGGGCTTAACTTGGTTCCTGTCGTTGTTGAGCAGTCTGCTCGAGGGGAGCGTGCCTACGATATTTATTCTCGCTTGCTCAAAGAAAGAATTATATTTCTGGTTGGGCCTGTCGAAGATTATGTAGCAAACGTGATTGTCGCTCAGATGTTATTCTTAGAGTCTGAAAATCCAGAAAAAGATATTTATTTGTATATCAATTCTCCTGGAGGTTCGGTCACGGCTGGATTGGCCATTTACGATACCATGCAGTTTATCAAACCCGAAGTCAGTACGATGTGTATTGGTCAAGCGGCGAGTATGGGCGCGTTATTATTGACGGGTGGAGCTAAAGGTAAACGCTATTGTTTGCCGCATTCCAGAATGATGATTCATCAACCTTTAGGTGGTTTTCAAGGTCAGGCGTCAGATATTGATATTCATGCCAAGGAAATTCTACTGGTTAGGGACAGGCTAAATAATATTATGGCTCGTCATACGGGTCAGTCTCTTGAGGCAATTCAAAATGATACGGATAGAGATAATTTTCTGAGTGGTGAGCAATCAGTTGAGTATGGTTTAATTGATAAAGTGCTTGAGAGTAGATAGAAACAATATTGATTGTCATCGCACTGGGTTTAGAGTTTAAAGGATTAATGTGTGCTTGTTTGAGACAGGGGTATAGCTATGAGTGATAACAAAAACTCGGGTGAAGAGAGTAAAAAACTTCTTTATTGCTCCTTTTGTGGAAAGAGCCAACATGAGGTTCGGAAATTAATTGCAGGTCCGTCTGTTTTTGTCTGTGACGAATGTGTGGAGCTTTGTAATGATATTATTCGCGAAGAGTTGCAAGAAAAATCAGCTTCAAGTGGTGACTCCAGGCTGGCTACGCCAAAAGAAATAGATGAAATTTTAGACGAATATGTCGTTGGGCAGGAAAAGGCTAAAAAAGTTTTATCTGTTGCTGTATATAACCACTATAAGCGTTTGCATGTGGGATTGAAAAAAGATGATGTCGAGCTATCCAAAAGTAATATTTTGCTGATTGGGCCGACAGGGTGTGGTAAAACGCTGTTAGCAGAAACCTTGGCTCGTCTTTTGAATGTACCATTTACTATCGCTGATGCGACGACCCTGACTGAGGCAGGCTATGTTGGGGAAGATGTCGAAAACATCATTCAAAAATTATTGCAAAAATGTGACTACGATGTTGAGAAGGCACAAACCGGTATCGTTTATATCGATGAAATAGACAAAATTTCAAGAAAGGCGGATAACCCCTCGATTACCCGTGATGTCTCAGGTGAAGGTGTACAGCAAGCTTTGCTTAAGCTCATTGAAGGAACGATTGCGTCAGTACCGCCCCAAGGGGGACGCAAACACCCACAGCAAGAGTTTTTACAAGTGAACACTGAAAATATTTTGTTTATCTGTGGCGGTGCTTTTGCGGGCCTGGATAAAATCATTCGCGACCGCTCCGAAAAAGGAGGGATAGGTTTTACGGCTTTGGTGAAAAATAAAAATGATGACAATTTAACAAAAGAGTTTCTTCATACCGTAGAGCCCGAAGATCTGATCAAATATGGTTTGATTCCAGAGTTTGTAGGTCGATTGCCCGTCGTTGCCATTTTGGATGAGTTGGATGAGGAAGCCTTGGTTCAAATTTTGAATGAGCCTAAAAATGCCATCACTAAACAGTATAAAAAACTCTTTGAAATGGAAGGGACCGAGTTAGAGTTTCGTAAAGAAGCTTTGCTGGCCGTTGCACAAAAAGCGATGGATCGTAAAACAGGTGCGCGAGGTTTAAGATCCATACTTGAACATGTGCTTCTTGATACCATGTATGAGCTGCCTTCAGCGGATGATGTGAGCAAAGTCATTGTCGATGAAGGGGTCATTAAAGAAGAATCTGCTCCGATTCTGATTTATGAAGGCGGCGATAATAAACAAAGAGTCGCATCAACGGAATAAGGGGTTGTGATTTTGTGTGATGTTTTTCTTGGTGGTTCTAATGCAGTAATCGGAGATTATTAGTATGGCGCAACGCGAAAATAGAGCTGAACGAGACTCGAAAAATATTGAAATCCCTATTCTGCCTCTTCGGGATGTTGTCGTTTATCCTCATATGGTGATCCCGCTATTTGTGGGTCGTGAAAAATCCATCAAGGCACTCGAAGCGGCAATGGAGAGTGACAAGCAGATTTTTCTTGGCGCGCAAAAAGTCGCCGTGATGGATGATCCTAAACAAGAAGATATCTATGAGGTTGGCACTTTATCCACAATTTTACAGTTACTTAAACTTCCCGATGGAACGATCAAGGTTCTTGTCGAAGGTTCCGAACGAGCAACAATCACGGACTATCTGGCAGTAGACCCTTATTTTCTGGCTCGTGTTGACCTTATTCCTGAAATAATTATGGAAAAACGTGAGGCTGAAGTGCTGATGCGCTCGGTGATGACTCAATTTGATCAATATGTGAAATTAAACAACAGAGTGCCACCTGAACTGCTTTCTTCTCTTGGAACTATTACAGATCCGGGTCGTTTGGCAGATACCATTGCTGCACATATGACGTTAAAAATTGATGAACGTCAAGAAATTCTGGAGTTGATCGGCGTTAACGAACGTCTGGAAAAACTAATGGGTGTGATGACAGCGGAAATAGATTTATTACAGGTAGAAAAGCGAATTCGTGGGCGTGTTAAACGCCAAATGGAGAAGAGCCAGAGAGAATACTATTTAAATGAACAAATGAAAGCGATCCAGAAAGAACTGGGTGAGCTTGAAGATGTGCCTAATGAAGTTGAAGAGTTGACGCAAAAAATAGAAAAATCGGGTATGGGCAAGGAAGCGAAAACAAAAGCCAAGGCGGAGTTAAATAAACTCAAAATGATGGCGCCGATGTCGGCTGAGGCGACGGTGGTACGGAACTATCTTGACTGGATGGTCAATGTGCCCTGGAAAAAGCGCTCTAAAGTCAGGCGTGATCTGGTTGCGGCAGAGCAGGTTTTAGAAGATGATCATTATGGCTTGGAAAAAGTTAAAGAACGCATTCTAGAGTATCTAGCGGTACAGCAAAGAGTGGATAAGTTGAATGGCCCGATATTGTGTTTGGTGGGGCCGCCAGGGGTAGGAAAAACATCCCTGGGACGATCCATTGCTCGTGCTACGAATAGAAAGTTTGTTCGTATGGCGCTGGGTGGTGTACGTGATGAAGCTGAAATTCGTGGGCATAGGCGAACCTATATTGGCTCGATGCCGGGTAAAATCATTCAAAACTTGAGTAAGGCCGGGGTTAAAAACCCCCTGTTTTTACTGGATGAAGTAGACAAAATGTCTAATGACTTCAGAGGCGATCCGTCTTCAGCTTTGTTGGAAGTGCTTGACCCGGAGCAAAATAATGCTTTTGCTGATCATTACCTGGAAGTGGATTACGATCTATCCGATGTCATGTTTATTGCTACTGCAAACAGTATGAATATACCGGGGCCTTTGCTCGATCGAATGGAAGTGATTCGTTTGTCCGGCTATACAGAAGAAGAAAAAGTGAATATTGCGACTCGCTACCTTGTTCCTAAACAGTTGAAGGCAGCAGGTTTGGCCGAGAATGAAATGAGCATTGATGAAAGTGCAATACACGACATTGTCCGGTATTACACTCGTGAAGCCGGGGTTCGTGGTTTGGACAGGGAAATATCCAAGCTATGTCGCAAAGTCGTTAGACGTATTTTGCTGAGCAAGGCGAAGAAAAATGCGATTAAAATTTCCTCAAAAAATATTGAAAACTTTTTGGGGGTTAAGCGATTTCGCTTTGGTCGTGCCGAAGAAAATGATCAAATAGGGCAAGTGACCGGGCTAGCCTGGACCGAGGTTGGTGGCGAACTCCTAACCATTGAAGCTGCGGTCACCGCAGGTAAAGGTAAGCTCACGATCACCGGCCAGCTAGGGGATGTAATGCAAGAGTCTATTCAGGCCGCAATGACTGTTGTTCGTAGTAGAGCGGCTACTTTGGGTATTCAATCGGAATTTTATCAGGAAAATGATATCCATATTCATGTTCCCGAAGGTGCGATACCAAAAGATGGCCCGAGTGCGGGTGTTGGAATGTGTACGGCTCTGGTTTCTGTGTTAACGGGTATTCCCGTTAAATCGGATGTGGCAATGACGGGTGAAATTACACTTCGTGGTCAGGTGTTGCCTATAGGCGGACTTAAAGAAAAGTTATTAGCGGCGCATCGCGGTGGTATAAAAACGGTTCTTATTCCTGAAGACAACGAACGCGATTTGGCCGATATACCGGACAATATCAAGCAAAATTTAAATATTCAAATTGTTAAATGGATAGATGATGTGTTGCAGCTGGCTTTACAATCCATGCCTGAGCCGTTGCTTGAAGAGGATAAGGCTGCAGCATTAGCAGGAAAAGAGTCGGTTAAAAAGAGCAAAGAAAGAGGTCGTATCAGGCCACACTAAAAAATAGAGCTGTTTAGTTTTTGTTCCAGGAATTGTTATAAAAAAAGCTAGCATGGTTATGTCCTATGCCGTACAATAGCGCCACTTGGGAATGCACACGGAGTTACTGGCTGTGTCTCATTTCCTCGATTGGGTGCTTAGCTCAGCTGGTAGAGCATCGCCCTTACAAGGCGAGGGTCGGGGGTTCGATCCCCTCAGCACCCACCAAAATTATTGGAGCGGTAGTTCAGTTGGTTAGAATACCGGCCTGTCACGCCGGTGGTCGCGGGTTCGAGTCCCGTCCGCTCCGCCATCAATTCATATCCCTCCGTACCGATCAATCAATCTCGTGTTAAAATACTAAATTCATAATTTGATTACGGAAGAGTTCAAATCCTATGTTAATGCAAGCTATTCGTGACCGGGCTCAATCATGGGTTTCCTGGGTTATTGTTACGTTACTGATCGTGGTTTTTGCTTTTTGGGGCATCAACTCATATCTTGAGCCCGACTCAAACGCGACCATAGCGACAGTCAATGGTGTTGATATTAAATATGACCGCTTTCAATATGAATATGATTTAAAACGGTCACAAGTGATGTCTCAGTTTGGCGGTAATATCAGCCCTGAAATTATGGAAAGTCTGGGTCTGAAAAACCAAGTGTTGCAGCAATTGGTTGACGAGGAAATTCAGATCCAGGTATTAAGCGACAATGGTTTTCGTGTTGGTGACCAACAACTTTTTAATATGATTGCTCAAGTTCCTGAGTTTCAGGTTGAAGGTCAATTTGACCGTGTCAGGTATGAGCAAATGCTGGGCAGCATTCGTTCAACACCGACTGTTTGGGAGTATCAGAGAAGAAGAGAACTATTATTAGAGCAGCCTGCCAGAGGGGTGGCCAGTACGGTTCTGGTGTCCAAAATTGGGCTTGGACAACTGGTTAGAGTCAGAGACCAGGAACGTTCAGTAGGTTATGTTGCCTTTTCATCAAAGAATTATAAAAATAAAATTACCGTTGAAGAATCAGAGATTAAAGCACATTATGAGAAACATTTAGAACGTTATAAAAATCCCGAACAAGTTAGCATTGAGTATGTAGAGCTTGCAGCAGATGATTTGAAAAAAAATATTGAGGTTGATGAAGAAGAGTTACTCATGCGTTATCAGGCTCAAGAAGAGAATTATGTAGTGATTGAACGTCGTCAAGCGAGTCATATTTTAGTAGAAATTGACTCTGATGCTGATGACAGTGAAGTGGAGGTGGCGAGAAAAAAAGCGGAAGATATTTTGGCTCGGCTCAACAAGGGAGCCTCATTTGAAGAGCTTGCTACGGCTGAATCCGATGATCCACTTTCCGCTAAAAAGGGTGGAGATCTCGGTTTTTTTGAAGCGGGGTTTATGGATAAATCATTTGTGAAAGCGAGCGATGAGTTAGAAATAGGACAAATAAGTGAGGTCGTTCGTAGTGGGTTTGGTTTTCACATTATTAAACTGACGGACATAGAGCCTCGTCGTGTCAAGCCCTTTGCCGATGTACGTTCAATACTTGAAAATGAGTATTTGAATGAAAAAGCTGAAGATCTTTATTATGATCAAATTGAGCAACTACAAACATTGGTTTATGAAAACCCGGAAACGTTATCTGTCGCTTCTGAAATTTTAGGTTTAGAGATCAAAACTTCAGAGTTATTCAGTCGAGAGCTTGGCGCGGGTGTTGCTACAGAAGCTAAAATTCGCGCTGCCGCGTTTAGTGAAGATGTCCTGGGTAATAAAAATAACAGCGAACCTGTAGAGCAGGACGTTAATAAAGTCGTTGTCCTCAGGATAAAAGAGCACAATAACGAATCGACCAAAACACTGGATGAGGTTCGCGACCAGATCAAGCAAATTGTAGAAAATGAAAAAGCACAAAATGCGGTGCAAGCGCTTGGCGATGAGTTATTGAAGCAAGTTCAGTCGGGTGCCGATTTAACCCAACTGTTAGCTGAGCATGAGCTTGACTGGGATAAGCCCGGTTTTGTAGGACGTCAATATGCTGATCTGGATCATGACTTAGTGAATACCTTCTTTAAGGCCGCTAAACCCAAAGAGGGAGAGCCTGTTTACGGCACTGCTTCGCTTTCCAGTGGGGACTCTGTGCTTTATGCAGTCTATGATGTGCGGGACGGAGATATCATGAAAATGAAAGAAGAGGATAAAAAAGCGTTGTTTGATAGTCAGGTACAAAGTCGAGGTGTATTAGATTACAGAAGCATGTTAGATGAGTGGAAAAAAAGTGCGGATGTACAAACTTATCCTGACAGACTTTAAAATATTTGACTCGTAACAGGAGTGTCGCTCCTGCACGGGAACCCCGATGTTGTAGGGTTAATCGAGACAGGAGCGTTTATTCCTGAGGGTGGTGCGTTATTCTTCGTCAGGCATGGTCATACCAACCGTATTATAGCCTGAATCTACATAAGTTATTTCACCGGTTATCCCTGCGGCTAAGTCAGAACATAGGAAGGCCGCCGCGTTGCCAACATCATCTATTGTCACGTTGCGGCGCAATGGCGCATTTTCTTCTACATGTTTTAACATTTTGCGAAAATTGCTGATCCCTGCTGCGGCAAGGGTTTTGATCGGGCCGGCGGAGATGGCGTTGACGCGGATATTGTCTGGGCCTAAGGAGCTGGCCATATAACGGACGTTGGCTTCCAGGCTGGCTTTGGCTAGCCCCATGACATTGTAATAAGGAACCGATTTTTGAGCGCCGATATAGCTTAAGGTTAGCAAGGCACCATTGCGTCCTTCCATCATATTTCTACCGGCTTTGGCAAGCGCTGCAAAGCTATATGAACTGATTTCGTGTGCGGTACGAAATCCTTCACGAGTGACGGCATCGAGATAGTCACCCTCTAACTCTGTGCTCGGTGCAAATGCCACTGAATGAATAATAATGTCGATGTGATCCCAAAAATCATCCAGACGCTCAAAGACCGCTTCAATTTGTTCGTCTTGGGCTACATCGCAGGGTAAGGTGATATCCGAATCGAGTTCAGCCGCAAATTTTTCAACACGCCCTTTGAGTTTGTCGTTTTGGTAGGTAAATGCCAGAGAAGCTCCTTCTCGATGCATTGCTTTTGCAACGCCCCATGCAATGGAACGATTACTGGCCAGTCCTACAATGAGCGCCTTTTTATCCTGCAAAAATCCCATTTTGTTCTCCTGTTTATAATGATTGTCGATTTGTGAAGGCTGTTTTTGATGACGCGACCTAGAAGGTTGCCCGAGCATAGTCATCGTTGCGAGAGTCTCGGTATCCCCTTGTGGGGGGAAGGCCATTTTGCATCCGCAAGGAGCATAAAAGCCAAGTTTTATGAATAAACAATACCCCATTAGGTTGCTTCGTCATTCCTGTTCACTTCCAGGAAATAAGTGGGGCGAATAGGCTTATTGTGAGTCATAATGGGTTTTTCGCAATCGCTTAATCTAGTTGCCGATAGCCTCCTGGGCGGCAGTCCGAGAACAGACTGACTTTCGGCAGCTCCATATCCCTATATTCGTACTACAACCAAGCCATTTTGGCCTATTTTTCCGATTATTTTCGTTCAATAGGCTCATTATCCGCCTTACCCATTCGTCGGGAACGAATTGGAATCGCGAAGCCACCCCCCAACGGGATGAAATATAAGGATGTATTTCATCATTTGATCGAAAAACCGGACTTTTATGTTCCTTGCGGATGCAAAATGGCCTTCGCCCCACAAGGGAATACCGAGGTTCTTACGACGATCCCTATTCTCAGACAGCCTCTGGCAATGTCTTAATTATGCTCGACCATGGCTCAGGTTTCAATACTTTAAATGCAAGGAATCCAGGTCGTAAAAAATGGTAAAATAGATACAATTTAAAGAGCTTGGAAGATCCTTTGTTCTTTCATGGTTAGAATAAGTATGCGACAATTCGTCTCTAAAAAGAGACGGTCGTTAGCTGGAAAGGTGTAAAATGTTCAAAAAACCTCGTTTTGATTATCATCCAAAGTCCTTTTTTAAACTGCTGTTAATGGCGTTTGCATTAATTACGTTACCACTGGCTGTGGCGTTGGTTCATATGGGTTTTTATTTGGACAAGATGTTTGTCAAAAGTGAATCGACAGTCTATCGTTCTGCACAAGTTGCTACGGTGAGTCGCTTATTAACAGATCAAATTACCGTGTTAGAGAGAAATGCAAGACAATATCAAATTTTGAAAGATAAGAGTTTGTTAAGTGGCTACAAAAGTAGACGAGAGCAGTTTCATCAAACAGCAGAGACGCTTTCGGGATTGATTGATACGGAATTTTTAAAGAGTCAGATTGAAATATTAATTGCTAAAGAAAATATATTATTTGAATTCCTTCTTCGTGCAAGTCGTTCTACAGAGCGCGCATTTAACCCTGAGGAGGAATATACTGGCTTGAGCCTGTTAGCAGAATCTATTTTGTCAGAAAGTCAGACGTGGATAAACGATCAAGTTAATGCTTTGGCGGAAATGACAAAAAATGCAGAAACAGTCCTGTTGTGGCAGGCCATCGCTTTGGTACCAGGAACGCTGGCTTTTGCAGTATTGTTGTCCAATATCTTATCGAAACCCGTACGTCAAATTGACAAAGCCATACGACAGTTGGGTGAAAGAGAGCTGGATCAAAAAATCGTGGTGACCGGCCCTGAAGATTTACAACGTATTGGTACCCGGTTGAATTGGTTGCGGAAAAGATTAGCTGATTTAGAGCGTAAAAAAGGCAGCTTTGTCAGGCATGTTTCGCATGAATTAAAAACGCCATTAACCGCCGTAAAAGAAGGCAGTGCCTTACTTGCTGAAGACTTATTAGGCAAACTGAATACGGAGCAGCGCGAGGTCGCTCAATTGATACAAAGAAATACGCTGTTGTTACAAAAAATGATAGAAAATTTACTGAGTTTTAATATGTTAGAAACGGGTACAGCGAGCCTGAATGTCTCATTGGTTTCCATGAGTGAGATTGTTAATAATGTTTTGGCTGACCACAACCTGGCCTTATTAGCTAAGGGTATTCAAGTTAGATTGAATTGTGTGCCTATTGAGCTGAACGGTGATGGTGAAAAATTACGTATTGTTATCGATAATTTAATTTCGAATGCGATTAAATATTCTCCTGACCGGAGTCCATTGCTGATTCAGTTAAGAAGGCGTAAAAATGAACTTTTGCTGGATGTCAAAGACTATGGGCCGGGTATTTCCCCAGAAGACACGGAGCGGGTTTTTGAATCGTTTTATCGAGGGAGTGTCATGCCTCATGGTGACATCAGAGGGAGTGGGTTAGGTTTGTCTATTGCCCGTGAGTTGGTTGATATACATCGAGGTAGCATCAGGGTCGTTCAAGATGCCAGCTCTGGTGCGCACTTCAGAGTGACGTTACCGATGAATTTAAATATGGTGGCGGCATGAATTATGCTAGATATACTTTAGCAAGGCTGGTTCTGGTTGGTTTGATGTTCTTGTTAACGGGTTGTATTGCGTTTGAACGAACATCGGGAGTAGGCAACACAGGACGCCAGGTTTTGTTTCAGACCCAATATTCTGCCTATTATGAGCTACAAGAAATAAGTCAATTTACCAAGATATATGAAGGGCTTAGCGATAAACAGTTAGCGCAGTTATTGGTTGAAGTAAAGGCTGATTTTACGAATCAGCCGAGCATGTTAAATCGATATAAGTTGATTTTATTACAGGCTTATAGCGATAAAAGTACAAAGTCAGCAGAGCAAGTTCTGTCTCTAATAAGAGACGGAAATTTAAAAGATGACTCGTCGGAGCGTAGCCAATCAGAGCACTTTCTGGCTTTCTTGGGAAAACAGTATCGTCGTTGGTTACAAGAAAATATGCGACTGAGCCAAGAGATGTATTCTCTGGATTCCAAGTACAGTGAACTGGAAAAGAAAAACCAGAAATTAAAAGATAAACTGTCTGAAAGCGAAGCGGAAAGAGAAAAAATCAAGCGCCAGTTGACACTGCTTAAGTCGATAGAAACGAGTATAATTCAACGAGATATGAATGAAGGAACCGTTACACCATGATAACGAATCGAGCAACAATATTAATTGTCGATGATGACAAAGATCTTTTGCAATTACTTTCATTACGGCTTAAAACGGCAAATTATGACGTCACTGCAGTAGATAGCGCGGAAAAGGCAATAGACCAATTAACGATTTCACGCCCTCACCTAGTTATTACTGACTTGAAAATGGGCGGAATGAATGGCATAGAGCTATTAGAAGTGATTCAAAGAGACAACCCTTCATTGCCCGTTATTATTCTAACGGCGCATGGTTCTATACCTGATGCGATCAATGCGACGCACAAAGGTGTTTTTGGCTTTTTAACTAAACCTTTTGACAGTAAAGATCTTTTATCCCAGGTAGAAAAAGCAGTGGGGTTGGTGGGGATGGGCAGTAGCATGCCCGAAGTCTCATCATCGACTAATGTTGACGATGAATGGCGTAAAGAGATCATTACACGAAGCTCGTTAATGGAAGATTTAATCCAGCAGGCCTGGTTAGTTGCGCAAAGCGATGCCAGTGTTTTTATTAGAGGCGATAGCGGTACAGGTAAAGAACTTTTTGCTCAGGCAATACACCGTGCGAGCCCCAGAAAAGACAAGGCCTTTGTCACGATTAATTGTGCTGCTATTCCAGAGCAACTTTTAGAGTCGGAGTTATTTGGTTATAACAAAGGTGCTTTTACTGGAGCGACAAGAAACCACAAGGGATTAATACAAGAAGCAAATGGAGGCACACTTTTTCTTGATGAAATTGGAGATATGCCTGTTTCTTTACAAGCGAAGCTATTAAGAGTGATTCAGGAGCGGGTCATTCGTGTATTAGGCTCTACTCAAGACATCGCCGTTGATATTCGCCTGATTTCGGCGACACACCGGGATATTAATGAAGAAATACGTTTAGGGCAATTTCGAGAAGATTTGTATTATCGATTAAACGTCGTGTCGTTGGAAATTCCTCCATTATCAGAGCGACGGGAAGATATTACCTTAATCGTGAATAAATTCTTAAGTGAGTTGTCTTATAAATACGACAAAGCTTTGAAAAATTTTTCACCTGCTGCTCTTGAATTATTATTGCTCGCGCCCTTGCCGGGAAATGTACGGCAATTACGTAACATCGTGGAGCAAGCGTTTACTTTATGTACAACGCAGGTGATTCCTGCAAGCTTAGTTAAAGGTGCGCTACGAGAGGTGCCGATGGACTTACCTTCTTTGAAAGATGCAAAAGCTCGCTTTGAAAAAGATTATATTTTGAAAATTTTGAAAATTACAGCGGGCAATGTGAGTCAGGCTGCAAGATTAGCCAAACGAAATCGTACCGAGTTCTATAAATTATTACATCGTCATGAGGTTGATCCTGGTGCTTTCAAGGTGCCTAAAAATAGTCCTGTAGAATCTTCTTCTGTAGGGTAGCGGCGAGTCAGGAGGAGGCCACTCGATAGCAGATTTAATTGCGCGAAAAAGCCCCCCCCTCGACTTAAGTCAGACTTACGTTATTGCAATTTTTGGGTCGCCTCCCCCCCTGTTTATTGAAATATGATCTTTTTATCAATGCGACGGTTCCTAAATTGCTATGTTTAACCAACTAAAATTTGATAATCAATACGCTCGTTTACCCGCAGAATTTTATCACAAGGTTTCACCTGAGCCTCTGGAGGGGACTGCGTTTGCCAGTTTGAATTCTGATGTCCAGTCATTGCTGAGTTTCACACAGGCTGAGTTTAATGCGCAACAATTTATCCGCTATGTCACGGGTATTGATGCCTGGTCTGGCAGTGAGCCCTTAGCCATGTGCTATGCCGGACATCAATTTGGTACCTATGTGCCGCGCTTGGGCGATGGTCGTGCGGTTTTATTAGGGCAAATCAGGGATAAGCAGCAACAACTGTGGGATCTTCAAATCAAGGGCAGTGGCATCACCCGTTACTCGCGGCAAGGTGATGGTCGTGCTGTTTTGCGTTCCTGTATTAGGGAATACCTTTGTAGTGAAGCAATGCATGGTTTGGGCATTCCTACGACCCGTGCTTTGGCTTTAATTTCCAGCAAACAAATGGTTTATCGTGAAACATTTGAGCCGGGAGCGATGATGTTGCGTGTTGCACAGAGTCATGTACGCTTTGGTAGTTTGGAGTATTTTTATTATGCGCAAAAATTTGATTATTTACAGCTTTTGGCAGACTACGTTATTCGTGAGCACTACCCCGACTTAGAAGGGCAGGCTGACGCTTATCAAAAGCTATTTGCCGTGGTGCTAAAAAAAACGGCTAAATTGATTGCGCAGTGGCAAAGCGTTGGCTTTGCTCACGGAGTGTTGAACACGGATAATATGTCGATCATTGGCTTAACTTTGGATTATGGCCCCTTCGCTTTCCTCGATACCTATGAAGCAAATTATATCTGCAATCACTCTGATACTTCTGGGCGTTATGCTTTTTCACAACAACCACAAATAGGTTTGTTTAATCTCAGTTGTTTGGCACAGGCCATGTTGCCCTTGTTTGATGATGACCCTGAGCGTGCAGCAGAATTTGCCAAGGCAGAACTTTCTCACTATCAAGCATTATACCAAACAGCGTATCTCAATATTTCGCGAGACAAACTAGGCTTGTTTGAGCAAGAAAAAGGGGATTCTGAATTAATGGAATCTTTGTTGGCATTAATGGAAGGGCAGGTTGACTATACCTTGTTTTTTCGTCAACTGAGTGCGTTGCACGCTGAGCAAGAGTCGTCGCAAAATGCTTTAGCAGAACAATTCTCAAATTCACGGGGTATGTCAGATTGGTTAGCCCGGTATCGCGTACGTTTATTTCAAGAGAAGAGTCGTGACACAGACAGGCATGTTCGTATGAAAAAAGTGAATGCAAAGTATATTTTGCGGAATCATATGGCAGAATCAGCAATAAAATTAGCTGAAAATGAGAATGATTTTAGTGAGGTAGAGCGATTGTTAACCTTGTTACGTCGACCTTTCGACGAGCAACCATCGTACGCTCATTATGCACAAAAACCACCCGCCTGGGCAGGAGAAATTTGCATTAGTTGTTCATCCTGAGAGATCACAAAAGTATGGTAGACGACCCTTAGTGAAAACCGAACGCGCTTTTTTAGCGCAACTCAAATCGGTTTCTCGTAGTTTTTATTTAACGCTCAGAGTGTTGCCCGCCGGTGCGAGGCTGCCTATCGCCATAGCCTACTTGCTGGCCAGAGCCGCAGATACGATCGCTGATTCTACTGAAGTCTCTGCTGCGCAGCGCCTGGCGGTATTGATCACTTTACGCGGCGTACTGGAAGATCCGTCGAGGCAGGCTGATATTGTTACCCCGTCGCTTATTAAGGGTATCAAGGATCCTGCTGAGCGTTGCTTGTTGAAAAGTATTCCATTTGTGTTGTCTGAATTTTATTCTGTGGGAGCTCAAGATAAAGCCGCCATTGCTAACGTCGTCAATGTGTTAATCAGTGGCATGGAACTGGATATGCAGCGTTTTCACCACGCTCCTAAAGCTCAACCCATCGCTTTGGCAAATGACTCTGAATTGGATGATTATATTTATCGCGTAGCGGGTTGCGTGGGCGCATTTTGGACAGAAATTATAAGTCGATATGACAAGGCACTAAGCCATTGGGATGTTGCCGCCATGAGTGAACAAGGTGTCCGTTACGGCAAGGCATTACAGTTGACCAATATTCTGCGAGACCTACCTGAAGACTTGAGTGAAGGACGTTGTTATTTACCACTTGATGAGTTATGTGCTGCGGCATTGACACCACAACAACTTCTTGATGCAGAAAAAAGTAACGCGGTAAAACCGATTATTCATAAGTGGTTAAGAAAGGCTTTGGCTTATTATGGTGAAGCTGAACAATATGTTTTAGCCATACCCTGGTACTGTTTTCGTTTACGGCTTGCGGCTTTGTGGCCCTTGCTGATAGGGTTAGCGACGTTGGCTAAGCTAGCACGCTTTGGCTGTTATCTGGATGCTTCTCAGCGTATAAAAGTGGCTCGACCCTGGGTCTATCGTATGATGATCCTATCCATTTTTTGTGTTGTTTCTAATCGTTTAATAAAAATCTGGATTGCTGATTTAAGGCAACAGATAGAGCAAGCCATCATCGACTCTTAAACCTAAAAAATGCAGCTGGATGAGAATTTAGGTTAAATGAAAAGGTTGGTTTTTATAACTGACTTTCAATGGTGTCCATCAGCAAACCGGCAATGTTCAGCGAGTGGTTTTTGTCCAGTTCGCGAATACAGGTTGGGCTGGTGACATTAATTTCAGTGAGATAATCACCAATCACATCCAGGCCCACAAAAAGCAGTCCTTTGCGAATCAATGTTTCTTTGACTTGCGCACAAATCCAGTGATCTCGCTCTGAAAGAGGCCGGCTTTCACCGCGACCGCCTGCCGCCAGGTTTCCTCGTGTTTCTCCTTTAGCAGGAATGCGAGCCAGTGCATAAGGCACAGGTTCTCCATTGATGACAAGAATGCGTTTGTCACCTTGGCTGATTTCAGGGATATAGCGTTGCGCCATGATGTAGCGTGTTTCGTGTGCCGTTAATGTTTCAAGCACCACACTAATATTATAATCGTCTTGATGGAGTCTAAAGATCGATGCTCCGCCCATACCATCCAGGGGCTTGAGTATAATATCCTTGTATTCTTGGAGAAAAGCACGGTGCTGGGCATTGTTCCGGCTGATCAGGCTGGGCGGACAGCATTGCGGAAACCATGAAGTGTATAACTTTTCATTAGCATCACGCAGGCTCTGAGGTTTATTAACCACCAATACCCCTTCGGCTTCGGCTTTTTCAAGAAGATAAGTAGAATAGATGTACTCCATATCAAATGGTGGATCTTTACGCATTAAGATCACATCGAGAGACGAGAGGGGGGACGCTTGTGCGGCGCTTTGGTATTCAAACCAGTTTGATTTGTCGTCATAAACCGCTAAGCGTTTTATGGTGGAACAAGCACGGCCATCCCGCATAAATAAATCATTTTGCTCCATGTAATAAATTTGCCAATTGCGTTTTTGAGCTTCCAGCAACATTGCAAAAGTGGAGTCTTTATAAGGTTTAATGGACTCAATAGAATCCATAACGACGCCGAGTTTAGGTTTCATCCGGCTTGTTTTATTTCTCTGGCGGCAGCAAGCAAGGCCAGTCGTGCGATAACACCGTAGGCATAGAAGCGATTGGGGTTGGCATCAGGTGCTTTTTTGTTATCCGGGTTACTACAGGATTCCGCAAAGGCCAGCGGCTCAAACTGCATACCCGGCGCGTTTAGATTTTCATTAATGTCTCTACCGGTATGGACACGATAAAAGCCACCCACCACAAAATGATCCATCATATAGACAACCGGCTCGGCTACGGCTTGATCATCGCCCCAGGTTTCAAAGGTATAAACTCCTTCTTGCATGATAACCTTTGAGACAGCTTGCCCCCCTTTGCTCGCGGCCATGCGAGTGCGTTGCTTGCGATTAAGCGCCATGATTTCATCAGAATCATGTACCGTCATCACACTCATACCATAGGTTCCAGAATCTGCTTTGATGATGACAAAAGGTTTTTTATCTACGCCATATTCGTCATATTTACCTTGGATATCATAAAGTAATTTCCCAACGTTACTTTGCAAGCATTCGCCGCCATTACGTTTCATAAAATCAATTTCACCGCAATGGCGAAATAATGGGTTGATGAACCAAGGATCGATATCGGCAATATGTGCAAATTCCGAAGCCACCTCTTGATAACAACTAAAATGTTGGGATTTCAGTCGTTGTGCCCAGCCCAGGTCGAGCGGTGGGGTTACGATTTGATCGAGATTTTCAAGTATCTCTGGTCGTCCCGAAGAAAGATCATTGTTGAGTAACACGGCGCAGGGCGTGAAATCCTTAACCCCGACTTTATTTCCTGTTCGGGTGAGCGGCTCTATTTTTAGGGTATGACCGGAGGGGAGTTTAAGTTCAGAAGGAGATTCAGCCAGTGTGCCAATACGAACTTCTAGCCCCGCTTTACTCAGGATTTCAGTGAGTCTGCTCAAGCTCTCTATATAAAAAGTATTGCGAGTATGATTTTCAGGGATAAGCAAAATTCGTTGCGCATCGGGACAGATTCGCTCAATTGCCGATTGCACTGCATGAAAGCAAAGCGGGTAAAAAGCCGGGTTTAAATTGTTGAACCCGGCAGGGAAGAGATTGGTATCGACTGGAGCAAGCTTAAAACCGGCATTGCGTAAATCAACGGAAGCATAAAAAGGGGCGGGTGTTTGTAGCCATTGACTGCGTAACCAGGATTCAATGTGTGCTTGACGATCCAGGAAATGGCGTTCAAGTTTGAGTAATGGTCCATTGAGTACCGTTGTTAAATGGGGTACAGCATGAAGATGTTCAATACTCATTAGTTTTGAATTCCTAAATATATAATGTTGAGGGTCTATACCCGTGGCGTTTGAGGTTTAGATGTAGTTTACTATTGCGAGAAATTTTAACGCCCCGATGGTAATGAAGAGGACGTGTAATTATACCTAAATCTCAATCGTCATGGGTATATTGTACGATGAGTAAGCCTGAGTATTCTAGTCTCTATTTAAAAATAGTCATTATATTAATGTTGAATTAGGAATGTGCATAGTTCCTTAACTGCAAGATTGAGCTATGCACCGTGGATCAACTGCGTTTTTTAGGGTTATATAGATTTGCATTTTTTGTGGCACTAAGTGAGGTTTTTTGACGCCACTTTGGGTTAGAGCCTGTAAATAAATAACTTAATATTTTACTTGTCCATCATTCCGTCTCTGGTAACGAGTATAAGCACCTTGCTTTTATGGAAGTCGCTAAGGGGCGTGAGCTGTGGAGACGAAGTGCTAGCGAGCGTAGAATGCCAAGTTATTTATTTACAGATTCTTAGCACATCACATCGTAAAAAACATAATGTTTTCATTGACGAAAGATGGAGACATAGAGTACAAAGGACGCTCGCCAATACTTAAGACTGGATGCTAGATTATGGATGGCTATTTCAGACGAAAACTAATTGTAGTTGCCATCTGTATTATTCCTTGCCCACTGTCAGCCGATATTTCTGAAGGTCTTCGTCAACTGTCGTTACAAGAGCTGATGAATATTGAAATCAGTACGACATCTAAATACGAAGAAAAGCTACGGGATACACCAGCAGATATTCATGTTTTTACTCAAAAGCAGATTAGAGAGCGTGGCTATACCAGCTTGCTGGATATTCTGCAAAGTTTGCCCGGTGTTCAAATGCAAAATTTTTCGGCGCAAGCTTCTTATAATCTGATTACGACAAGAGGTGTCGTGGGTAATAACAAGTTTCTTTTTTTGCAGGATGGTGTACGTATCAGTGCACCGGCAAGTGAAAGACTAGCTATTTTTGAAAATTTCCCTATTTACTACGCCAAACAAATAGAAGTACTTATGGGGCCGGCTTCCGTTTCTTATGGTGCTGATGCTTTCATGGGTGTGATTAATATTATTACTATGGACAGTGACGAGCGTAATGTCGCTGATATTTCAGTCACCGCCGGTCAAGATGACTATCGATATGGATACGCTCATCTCAGTCATAATATAAAGGATAATGTACACCTTAACCTGGGTGTGCAGGCTTATAAATCACAAAATTTTGAATTTGATAAAGATTTCCCTGAGCTATACGACGATCCGTCTAAAGGCTATCGCTTTGCTAATTCAAGAAACTACAGTTTGCTGGGCAACATCAGTCTCGGTCAAAATTGGCAAGTTGGATTTAATCATAGCGCTTACTCGTATAGTCACGATTTTTCTTCGCTACCGTCAAGCAGTGCGTTTGATGTCGATGCACAAGAAAGAGTACGGCTGAGCAATTTTTATGTGCGCTATCAAACAGAATTGTTTTCCGGGTTTAAAGTAAACACTTTGCTTAATGCAATGAACTATGAGTTGAAAAATAATACTTATTACAACAATAGATTCACAGACTTTAAACCGGGTTACAAATATGGAAACAGTGACCGTGTGTCATTGAATCAGGATTTTGAATTCAAGTTTAATCAAAATCATCATTTGTCAGGAGGTCTGGTTTTTGATTATTTTGACGTCATACCGGTAGGCGCTGATCTACCTGCACGCTACGACACGTCAAAAAGCCCTGATGAACAAACTTTGACCTATCCAAATACCGATATCCCCATCGCTTTTTTTGCCAGAAGCTATCGTAATTATGGCGTTTATCTACAAGATAATTGGGAGATTAACTCGCAATGGCGGTTGGTCATCGGGCTACGTTATGATAATAATTCATTGTATGGTAAAACTCGTAATCCGCGTATCAGCGCCATTTATAAATACGATGAAAGCAATGTATTTAAAATATTGTATGGCCATGCTTTTGTCGCGCCGTCATCGGATCAAATGTTTCGCCACTTTGGTGGTTTTAGCGGCGAAAAAAATAGTAATGGGGCGTGGATAGGCGATTTCTTCCAGGTACCTAATCCGGATCTCAAGCCTGAAAAAGCAAAAACTTTTGAATTGAATTATGAGCATTGGTTTGATGAGCATACACATTTAAAAGTGGCTTCTTATTATATTTCAGTCTCTGACATCATACAGACCGCTGCGGATGAGACACCGGATCAAGCGATTCCGGGTGCTCAGATATTGCGGACACAAAAATCGAAAAATATGGCAGATTCAACAAGCTATGGCATTGACGTGAGTGTTGCAAATGAATCTATTTTAGCGAACAAAACAACGTTGAAAAGCTGGGCGAATGTCAGCTTTATTGAAGGTCAGTTAAAAGAGGGGGAGGGGGATTCTGAATTACCTTTAACTGCTAAATACAAGTTTATTGCTGGCATGACCCTGGACTATCACAATAAATATTTGCTAACACCGAAATTATTTTGGGTGGGTTCGACTCAACACAAACAAAAAACCCCCAATGACAGCACCAAACGTTTGCGTATTCCTTCTTATTACCGGATAGATTTACACAGTCAGGTCAAACTCACGGATCGTTTTACTATTAAAGCAGATATTTTCAATCTATTTGATAAAAAATATGTCAATGTTTCAGAAGGTACAACTCAAGTCACTTTTCTCGAAGCACCTCAGCCAGGAAGATTGCTGAGTTTCACATTGCATTATAAATTTTAGTATGGAAATGCTGTTGAAGCGTGTACTGACGATATTGCTGCTATTAAGTTTTTCATTGCCTGCATGGGGGGGCGTGAGTGAGTATGAACTAAAAGCGGCGTTTATGGAAAAATTCACTCGTTTTGTTGAATGGCCGGGCGGTTCAAAAGGGCATTTTCAATTATGCATTATTGGAAAAAATTTATTTAAAGGTGAACTGAAAAAACTGGAATCTTTGGCCATTAACGGTAGACCGACATTATTTACCCAAATGAGTCGCTCTGAATCTGCTGTCGATTGCGATATGTTGTTTATCGAAAAAACACAACACAAGGCTCTAGAGGGCATTCTTGTCTCATTACAAAATCGTCCGGTATTAACCATTAGTGATACCCCTGGCTTTGCTCATCAAGGTGTGATGATTAATTTTATTCGTAAAAATAATAAACTCCATTTTGAAATCAATCAGCAGGCAGCGGAAACGGTGGGTTTAAAAATCAGTTCAAGATTACTTAAATTGGCGATCATGATGTCTTCAACAGGTCGCGAAAAAAAATGAAGTCTTTGGCCCAACTGTCTTTGCGCCACAGAATCATTATTGTCATTCTTGCCGTGGTTATTCCCGTCGTCAGTTTGGGCTTGGGTTTTGTCATGTTTACGGATGTGAAGGCTTTTAAGCAAAATATGTTGGATAATGCGGTGATTACAGCCCATACTGTGGGGGGGTATGCCGCTTCCGATCTTTTTTTTGGCGATGAAGAAGCCGCGCGGGAAACGCTTTCTGGATTGCTGCGTACACCGGCAGTGGAAGAGGCTTTTTTGTATGACAAAAAAGGGAAATTATTCACTCGTTTGCATAATGTCGCGGTTCCAAAATCCCAAAGCTCAGTGGATTTACTAGTTAAACAAGCCGCAAACCGGATGATTCATTCTGAAACAAATGATCTTACCGAATTTCGTGATAACAAATTACATGTTATTAAACCCATTCGCTATCAGGAGCGTGACTACGGCAGCATTTATTTATTACTCTCCACTAAAGAGCTCGATGATAAACGACGGCAATATGGACTTTTTCTATTGTTTACGGCTTTGTTCTTAATCGCCCTGGCCTATTTGTTAGCCAATGCCCTGCAGAGCGTGATTTCAAAACCGATTTTAACGCTGGCTGGCGTTGCTGATGATATCTCTCAAAATATGGATTACAGTCGGCGGGTGCACCACCCTGCGCAAGATGAAATTGGTCGTTTGTACGAAGCATTTAATCATATGTTGGTGCGCATCCAGCATCAGCAAGAAGCGAGAAAAAGTGCTGAAACCGCGCTTCAACAAGCCCATGATAAACTGGAAGACACGGTTTCTGAAAGGACATTGGAACTGGTGGAGGCCAAAGAACAGGCCGAGCAGGCAAGCCGTTACAAAAGTGAGTTTCTCGCCAATATGAGCCATGAAATTCGTACCCCAATGAATGCCATTATGGGTTTGGCTTATCTCGCGACTAAAACTGAAATGACGCCGAAGCAGAGTGATTATTTAAATAAAATTCAGACTTCCTCCAAGACATTGCTGGGTATTATTAATGACATTCTTGATTTTTCAAAAATAGAAGCGGGTCACCTGGAAATAGAAAAAACTGATTTTTCCTTGCAAGGTGTATTCGATCATCTTTCTAATTTGGTGTCGGTAGACGCGGCAGAAAAAGGGATAGTCATGAATTATGACATTGACAAAAAAATTCCTGCGGTCCTGGTGGGAGACTCGCTGCGCTTGGGACAAGTATTAATTAATCTTGTTGGCAATGCGCTGAAGTTTACTGAACAAGGCTATATTCATGTATCTGTAAAAATACAGGAGACAGAAGAAGAACGGGTCGTGTTACATTTTTCGGTAAAAGATACCGGGATAGGCATTGAGCCTGACAAGGCCGATGCTTTGTTTGCACCTTTTATTCAAGCCGATGGTTCGACGACAAGAAATTATGGCGGCACGGGTTTGGGCCTGGCGATTAGCAAACAACTGGTGATTATGATGAATGGGGCATTGGGTGTTAAAAGCCAGCCTGGTCGGGGTAGCACTTTCTTTTTTAATGCTGAATTTGAATGTTCTCACTCTCTTCATAAAGGCGTCGAAAAACAAGATTTATTATTGAAAAAGGGGGGAGTGCCTGACTTGAGAGGCGTTCGCGTACTGGTCGTGGAGGACAGCAGCATTAATCAACAAGTGGCTCAAGAGCTCCTTGAAGTGACGGGTGTACGGGTAACAATTGCCAATAATGGCGTGTTCGCTGTTCAGGCTGTGCGTGCAAAAACATTTGATTTAGTGCTGATGGATATACAGATGCCGGAGATGGATGGGTATCAGGCGACCCGTCTCATCCGTAAAAATGTGTATTGTAAAACACTGCCTATTATTGCTATGACCGCTCATGCCATGTCCGGTGACAGAGAAAAATTTTTAGCGGCTGGAATGGACGATCATATTACCAAGCCGATTGATCCTGATATTTTATATGCCACGTTGACTAAATGGATGGCTTTATCGTCCAATGAACTGCATTCTTGGGAAAATAATGATGAACAAGATATTGATGTAGCTGATCGTTTTCTTAACGCTCTGCCGGGTATAGATATCAATGAAAGCTTGCAGCGAGTCGGAGGAAACCGCAAGTTGTTTTGTAAACTGCTGAGAGAGTTTGTGAGGGATCATGGTGATGATGCCAACGTGTTGGCAAAGGCATTAAACCTGGGAGAGGATAAACAGGTGCGTCATCTCCTGCATACACTGCGTGGTGTTGCCGCTAGCTTGGGTGCCACTCAATTATCAAAAAAAATAGAAGCACTGGAAGCAACATTATTCGAAGGGCTTCCCTACGCAGAGTTACTCGACTCTTTCAATAATGAATTTTATACCGTCATGGATGGCTTGACTGGGGCTGCAGAGTTATTGCTTACCGAAAAAATATAATGATAGATAAACTTAAAATCATTTCAGGGAGTCTTTGTTTATTTTTAGGGGCGAGCAGCCTGAATGCTGATTCGGGGTTGCTGAAGCAACTGGATCCGGCTGTTATTTCATATGGTAAACAGACTACAGTGGCTGTAGAAGTTAAAAAAAACGTGGACAATATCACGCTTCATCCGGGTGGTGCTAGGCTGGTAGGTAAATTTGCATTGCCTTATCAGGCGCAGTTTTTGACTGTCTCTGATGACTATGTTTTTGTTATTACAGAGCAGGGTGAACTCGAGGTTCGAGATTTAGACTCAGGAAAAAAGAGAGCGACATTAGCACAAGCTAAATACCAATGGGTCGGGATGAGTCATGATGTCTTATTTGTCATCACGACGAATGGCGATATTACCGCCTATGATGTACTCGATGGTGGGCAGTTAGCTTTACGGGCACAGTATCAAGGTCGTGCCAGGATTCAGCATGCGATTATTGAGGGTGGAAAATTATATGTCACCACGGACCATGCAGAAGTGGTTCGCTTTGATACGACAGTAACAGAACAGATCAAGCCCCATGTCATCGTGACGGAACAGTCTGCTGATATGATTACAGTGAATGACAATACACTCCTTGTTGTGACTGAGTCTGGAGAAATCAGGTACTACTTGCTCAGTGCGCAGGGTGCAAAATACCAGGGGTCTTATCATGTTTCTTTACCTGTTTACGATATTAAAATGGGCGGAACTTATGTCTATGTTGCCTTAGGGGCGGGTGGTGTCCTTATTCTTGGTTTGCAGGCCGATGGACAACTGAGCTGGTTAGGTAGCCATAGCCGCTTGGGAGCGGTGCGCCAGTTACAATTAGATCTCGCTCAAGATCGTCTGGTGCTTTACAACCTGGAAGGGGAGGTGATTGTTGTTGATGTTGCTTTACCTATGATGCCAACCACCATCTCGGTATATGATGCAAAAGGTTCAATTTATGAGCTGGCCATGCATAATAACGATATTATTATTGCTCAGCAAGGTGGTGTAAAAAAAATAGACTTTTCTGCTACGCCTCCGCAGTTGACTAATCAACGTTTAGACTCAGGTCAAGGGGTGAACTTTGGTGGTGAGCGCCGTCTTTTTATTGAAGATGATATTGCTTATGTTGCGGATTGGTTTTCAGGCATGCATATTTATGACATCAGTGATCCCGCACGGATTAAACTGATCTCCAGTTATCATACGCCGGGTTCGCCAAAAGGCGTGGTTGTCAAAGCCGGTTATGCCTATATTGCCGATGATGATCACGGCTTGCATATTGTGGATGTACACAACGTGCAGCAGCCAAAATACGCAGCGCATATATTAACACCGGGTTTGGCTTATATTCCCAAAATTGTGGGAGATCATCTTTATCTGGCCAGTCATCAGGGCGGTTTCCAAATACTCGATATCAGCAATCCACTGCAACCCAGTATCATCGCTCATATTGATACACCAGGGATGTCATGGGGGATCGATGTCGTGGATCATAAAGCTTATATCGCGGATGATGCAGCGGGATTGTTGATCTATGATGTGACCGAACCCAGCCATCCCGGTTTGCTGGGGCAGTTTAACCCTGAAGGTCGAGCGGAAGATGTACGGGTTAGAGATAATATTGCCTACGTTACTTTTTTTGACCAGGGGCTGATGGCTATTGACGTGGCAGATGCGGTTAGGCCTGAACTTTTGGCGATGCTGGCTACGCCAGGTAATGCACGGGGCATTGATCTGCATGAGAATTATGCCTATATCGCAGATTGGTTGGCCGGTGTTCATGTTGTTGATATCAGTGATGTGAACACACTGCGTTTGTTGGGCAGTTATGATACCAGCGGTGCCGCCTGGGGCTTGGCTTATAATAAGGGTCATCTTTTTGTTATGGACTGGTGGGGTGGGGTCGTTACGATTGATGTTAGCAATCCCCGAAAATTGACATTGAAAGATCGCTATCATGAGCGTGGCGTGGTTGAGCAAGTCGTTGAGCAAGGTCATTATCTTTATAGTGCAAATGGAGAAGGGGGGGTGCAAGTATTTGATAATAAAAACCCGCTCAACCCAACCTGGGTGACCGGTGTTGATTTACCTGGAAACAGCGTCGGGATTGCCATTAATGAGACACGAGCTTATGTCATTTCTGATGCGGGTTTATTGACTGAAATAGACATCAGCAATCCTTTCCAGGCTCATGCATTGCGACATATTGAATTGCGTGTTAATCCAAAAAAAATAATACTTAGTGAGTACGCCATTTTTATCATCACAGCTGAGCAAGCGCTTCTTCGTGTTGATGTGAGCGGGAAAAAGATGAGTCAAGTCCTGTGGTCTGGTGGCATAGTTAACGATATTGCTGGGTATTCAGATAAGTTATACGTTGCCTTACAGCAGGCTGAAGCGGGATTGATGGTGTTTGACTCCGATTTGAAACTAGTAAAAAAATACGACCTTCCTGTTGCCGCAAACTTGATTAGTGTTCGCTCAAATCAACTCGTAGCCTATCAAAACGATAAGTATTTAAGATTATATCGCTTAACGAGTACAGGTTTAACATTGCTGAATAAAATCAAGTTAAATGAGTCCATTACCGATTTGAGCCTGGCTGAGGGGGAACTATATGCTCTCGCTGCGTCAGGCTCGTTGTTAGAATATTCTGCTCCTGAATTAAAGCTGAAGGTTGAGTACCCATTAATCGGTCAACTGACCCGGTTTTGGCCTGGAGTTGACGCAGTTTATCTCGCCGGAAATACGATGATTACTGCATTGAAGCCATTACCCGAAGTGAACTTCATTCCTGATCAGGTGAATAAAAATCTGTTTAAAGCTATTTTCCCCCGGTTTATGCCTCTGGGCAGTTATGATCTTAATATAAACGCTGCGGGAATAGCCTACCCATACCCCAATGCCATTAAAATGAAAATGTCTTTTTCTAACGCCCGCATACATTGTGATAACCAAAGTTTGTGTGGCGACAGGGACTAAGTATATTAGAGAGGGCATAGGAAAAGTGGATGAGGGTGAAACTAGGAACCCGCTGCACAACCGCAAAAAGTACAGGTCGGAAAAACTCTTCACCTAAGATTGCGCACGCCTGGCTCTACTCGACTATGTTTTTAATCGCAGTTGTTACGTTGCATCAAATAAAGGATATATAATGTCGAAAATTACAGTTGAAGAATTAATCAAACAATTAGATGTAGTAGCTCAGACCTAATCTGACAGTTACCCGTTTTTTTAGGGTGTCTGTTAGTTTAGATTTGAGCTACTACACCTCAGTATTGCTTTTTTGAGCTTCCTGTTAAAAACCGATTTGGCTACACGACAACCGACTTTTTTTGCCCAGACTGCACGGCGTAATCCGTACATCTAAGCTTTAGCTTTTGTTAAAGCGGTTTTTAGTTTGTTTTCAGCATCTATTAACTCAGTTACTGCCTCAGCTCTTGCTTTTTTTCCGGCTTCAGAGATTTGAATGCTTTCTTCAATGGTGGTGATCAGTAGTGTATTGGCCTTTTTAATGGATTCAATATCAAATGTTCCACGTTCCAGTTGCTTGCGTATCTGTGCATTTGAAGTATTCAAATTTTTTGCATTGGATTCCAATAATTCATTGGTTAGGTCTGTGGCTGCTTGTAATGTTTTACCTGCTTGTGATGCACGGGAAATAGTCAGTGCCTGAGCCAGTTGGTTTTGCCACAATGGCACCGTATTTACGATGGTCGAGTTAATTTTATTAACGAGTCCTTTGTCATTCTCTTGCACCAAACGAATACTTGGCAAGGCTTGTAAAGCAACCTGACGAGTGAGTCGTAAATCATGTACACGCCTTTCAAGCTCATCTCTTGATGCGCGTAGATCACTGAGTGTTTGTGCATCTAAAACCTGGTCTGATTGCTCTGTTTTTTTTGCCAGTTCAGGGAGTTCTTTTTCATCCAGGTTTTTTAGTTTTATTTCACCAGCAGCGATATAAGTTTCAAGGTCATGGAAATAATTCAGATTGGCTTCGTATAATTTATCCAGGGAAATAATATCGGTTAAAAGTTGCGTTTTGTGACCTTCCAAACGATTCGTAATGGCATCAATTTGCCCTCTTACCGATTCATAGCGCTGTAAAATTTTTGCGACAGGATTGGCTTTACCCAATATTTTTTCAAAAAAAGAGGGTTTTTTGATTGAATCGATATCAAATCCTCGGAGAACGGAAACAACTTCATTTAATGCACCCCCAGCAGAGCCAAGATCTTTATTTTTTACACCATCCAGCATGTTCTCAGAGATTTCCGTGAGTTTATACTGAGTTTTTGAACCGAAATGCAGAATGCTTTCTGAATCCTGCATTTGAATTTCAGATACGAGTGAGGCAATGCTGGATTCGTTATTGGCCAGTATTGTATTGCTATCGTGTTCTTTGGGTAGATCGGCTGTGCTGCCTGTGCCTGGCAGTGTTGTTACCGTTGTACTTTCCATCACTTATTTCCCTCACTTTTCAGTCTTTGTGTTAATGCTTCAATTTACGCATTTTAAATTGAGTCTGTATCAACAGTTTGAGTCGCTTGATGATGCTCGTCAATGACTTTAAATGAAGACAAGTACAGTTTGCTGGTAAGACGCACACTATCAAGCTTATAAAGTTTTATAAAAAAGCTATTTTCTGCCCGTTTTCAGAGAAAAAACTGTATTATAACTTTCTTCGACTTAAGAGTTTAACCGAAACTTTCTGCATTAATATCTATAGGGTTGTTTCGAGTCATGTTACTGGATATACTGAACTCGCTATGAATTTCTATCGTCAGATGAGCAAACGAACAATGCTATTGTGGAGCTTATTGCTGATATTATCGCTATTGTGCGCGCAGGGTGTTACGTTACATATCCATAATTTGGGTCACGAACATACAGAGCTACATAGCCTCACTCCTGATATTAATGAAACAAACGATCACCCTTATTTAAGCAGGGCGCATTTTTCTCATGATGCCTCTCATGAAGCGTATCATGATGAGGTGATATCGGAGATTGATATCAGTCCAGATGGGCTATTGAAAAAAATGGCCAATAATCTTATTGTGATCGCTCTGTTCATTTTTTTATTCACCTTGGCAAGGCTTGTTTCTTCAGCCCATTTTGTTCGACCCTTCCGAAAGAAAAAATTGATTATTCAGGAGCATTACGTCCTTTCTCCGCCTTTACGGGCACCTCCTCAGCACTAAATTTTTCTGAAAACTTTCACCTTAAGCTAGCGCTAAGCTTTCCAGGATAAATTATTAAAATCAATTTGTTGTGCCTGAACGATACCCATGACACCTGAATCCATAAGTACTATGGGGGGTATAGCAATCGTATGTAAGGAGTGTGTAATGTGGAGATGTTTTTTTATAGCGGCACAAACGGAGAGACGAATGGCCTTATTTTTTTTACTTTTATTCAGTTCAGCCGTGAGTGCAGCCCCAACTTTAGAGGCGAAGGCACGCACGATGAGCTTGCATGAAGCCGTGACCAAAACCATTGAACACAACCCGGAACTACGAGCCTTTGACTATCAAATTGAAGCACAGCAAGGGCGCGTGCTGCAAGCGGAGTTGGCACCCAGCCCTGAATTAAATTTCGAACTCGAAGATGTGTTAGGCACGGGAAATAATAAAAGCGTAGACAGTGCGCAAGCAACACTGAGTATTAGTTGGGTGCTGGAACGCGGAGTTCGACAGCGTCATATTGATGCAGCTCGCGCCGGTTCTTCCTTGGTTGCTGTTGAAGCGGATATCAGGCAATTGGATGCCGCAGCTGAAACCGCACGTCGTTATCTGGCCAGCTTGGCCTACCAGGCTCGTGAAGTGAATGCGGATAAAACCGTTCAGCTCGCAAAAGAAACCATTAAAGTGGTAGATAAACGCGTGAAAGCAGGTAAAACACCGGATGCTGAACGGCTCAGAGCTCAAGCTGAATGGACTCGCAGAAAGTTGGAACGCAAAGACATTGACTATAAAAGAATTTCAGCGAATCGTCGTTTGGCGGCTCAATGGGGAGAGACCATACCTACTTTTTCACGAGTTGAAGGTGATATTACTCGTCCTATTCAGGTGGCATCCTTTGTAACCCTTAAATTGCAGCTAGCACAAAACCCTGAATTCGAAAGACTATTGTCAGACCAGCTTCTAAAAAAAGCCGAGTTACAGCTCGCACTGGCTCAAAAAAAACCAAGCTGGCGTGTGAATGCAGGGGTTCGTCATAATAACAGAGACCATGATCAAGCCCTTGTCGCGGGCATTAGCATCCCCTTTGGCAAACGCACACTTAACCCAGGCCGTATTGCGGAAGCGCGTGCTAATCTGGCTCAAACTAACCGTGAAGAGCACGCGGCACGGATTCGCATCGAAACAGCGCTCTATGTCATCTATGAAAAATTGCAACGCAGTTTGTATGTTATTGAAACTGTGCGTAACGAAATTATACCTCCCCTTGAGCAAGCACTCACTCAAACTCGTCGCGCATACCAGCTTGGACGCTACAGTTATTTAGAGTGGCGGAGTGTTCAGGATGAGGTTCTGGATGCGCACAATACCCTCATTGAAGCCAGTATTGATGCTCATCGTAATATTATTGAAATTGAACGATTAACGGGCGTGCGTTTGATACAGCCAACCCTTCACTTAAAACAAACAGCACCAGGAAAACGGCTATGAAAAAAATGGTGAAAAATTCTATATTGCTATTTCTATGGGCGATTTTTCTCACCGCTTGCGGTAACGTAGATTTAGAAAAAACAATGCCAGAAAAAGAGGCTCATGGTGAAACGATTGAGGCAGAACCGGAAAAAGGTCCGCATCGAGGGCGATTATTTAAAGATGGCGATTTCATCCTTGAACTGGCTATTTTCGAGACGGGTGTGCCGCCAGAGTTTCGTGCCTGGGCAACAAAAAATAACAAAGCATTGGCACCTGAAGCGATCGATCTTGATATTACTTTGACTCGTCTGGGTGGTAAACAAGAAAACATCAAATTCAAGCCTCAGGGTGACGTTTTACGCGGTGATACCGTTATTTATGAACCCCATTCATTCTCTGTTGCGATCAAAGCAACTCACGATGGGTTAACACATACCTGGCAATACGATAGTTTTGAGGGCAGGACTGAAATTGAAGCTGCGGTAGCCGAAGCTCTAGAAATCGGCACCACGGTTGCAGGTTCTGTGCTGATGCAAGAAACCATCACGGTATACGGTCAGATCGCAGCCAATAATGAGCGTCTGCGAAAAATCACCGCTCGCTTTGATGGCATGATTAAATCAGTCTCACCCGCACTGGGTGAACAGGTTCGCAAAGGTCAAAAATTGGCGACGGTTGAAAGCAATGAAAGCTTGCAACTGTTTACGGTAAATGCGCCTATCAATGGCGTCATTATTCAACGTGATGCTAACGTCGGCGAACAAACGGATGGACGTCAACTGTTCACAATTATGGATACCCGTTCTGTTTGGGCGGAGCTTTTCATCTTCCCTAGTGATTTACATCAAGTAAAAATGGGTGCCCCCGTGACCATTACCGATACAACAAGCAAGCAATCGGCCAACGGCAAAATCTCTCAAATCAACATAACGGCTGAAACCGATCAAACGGTTAAGGTGCGCGTCGTATTGAATAACAAAAAAGGCCAACTTCGCCCCGGACGTCATATTAGCGCCGCAATAACCGTGAGAGAACACGCCGCCGCTTTAGCGGTGAAACGAACCGGTCTACAAGCTTTCAGGGATTTCACGGTAGTTTATGCGCAAATAGGAGAGCAGTACGAGGTTCGTATGCTCGATCTTGGCCTGCAAACAGGTGAATGGGCTGAAGTGTTGGGTGGCCTGGAACCGGGTACCCGTTATGTCAGCGAAAACAGCTACGTCATCAAAGCCGACATTGAAAAATCCGGCGCCGCTCACGATCATTAAAGGCCACTCATTATGCTAGAAGCGATTATCAAATTTGCACTTGCCCGCCGAGGATTAGTGATGGCGCTCGTCCTTATCGTGATGGGTTTGGGCGTGTGGAAATTTACCCAATTGCCGATTGACGCCGTACCGGATATTACCAATGTTCAGGTTGTCATTAATACGGCCGCACCCGGTTATACCCCACTGGAAGCAGAGCAACGGGTGAGTTTCCCCGTAGAAACGGCGATGGCGGGGTTACCCAAGCTATCCTATACTCGCTCACTTTCACGCTATGGCTTATCGCAAGTGACGGTGGTATTTGAAGAAGGTACGGATATTTATTTTGCCCGACAATTAGTCCATGAACGTCTGAGTACCGTCAAGGCCAATCTACCCTTTTCGTTAGAACCTGCCCTGGGTCCGATTGCAACGGGGCTGGGTGAAATTTTCATGTTTACCGTCGATGCCGAACTCAATGCCAAAAATAGTGATGGTAGCTTGATTACACCCATGGATTTGCGCTCCGCGCATGACTGGATTATTCGCCCACAATTAATGCGCGTTGCCGGTGTCGCTGAAATTAATCCCATTGGGGGGTTCAAAAAAGAAATTTTGGTCGCACCTGAGCCAGCCAAATTACTGGCTTACCAAATGGACTACTCAGAGCTGGTACACGCCATCCAAAATAATAACAACAACCGGGGCGTGGGCTTCATAGAACATAACGGTGCACAGTGGTTGATGCGTGTCCCCGGTCAAGCCAGCACACTCACTGACCTGGGTAATATTGTTATTCGTCAGCATCATGGCATTCCCATTCGCATCAAAGATGTAGCTCGCGTTAGTTTGGGTAAAGAATTACGCTCGGGTGCGGCCACACAAAATGGTCGAGAGGTGGTGATGAGCACGGTCTTTATGTTAATTGGCGAAAACAGCCGTACCGTTGCTAATGATGTTGCTCTCAAATTGGAAGAAATTAAAAGTAGTTTGCCCGATGGTATCACTGTCACTGCAGTTTACAACCGAACCACGTTAGTGGATAAAACACTGGCAACGGTTAAAAAGAATCTTTTGGAAGGCGCATTGTTGGTCATCGTTGTTCTTTTTCTGTTTTTAGGGAATATTCGTGCCGCGATATTAACTGCAGCGGTTATTCCTATTGCCATGTTAATGACTATCACGGGCATGGTACAAACTAAAACCAGTGCCAATCTGATGAGCCTGGGCGCATTAGATTTTGGTTTAATCATTGATGGCGCGGTTATTATAGTAGAAAACTGCATGCGTCGGTTGAGTGACGCCTATCATAAAGATGGACTTTCACTCAGTGAACGTTTGGCCATTGTCTTCGAGGCCACTCGGGAGGTGATTCGTCCCGCACTTTTTGGGGTGTTCATTATTACGGCGGTTTATATTCCCATATTCGCGCTCAGTGGCGTAGAAGGGAAAATGTTTCATCCCATGGCCATCACAGTGATCATTGCTTTGCTCAGCGCGATGATTTTATCGATTACCTTCATCCCGGCTGGTGTTGCACTGCTCTTTAAAAAACCCATAAAAGAGAAAAAAAACAGAGCCGTTCAGGCGGCACGTTCACTCTACAAACCTATTTTATTGCTCTCCCTGAAGCTGAGATGGTTGGTTGTTGCTCTGGCGATTACTTGGGTTGTTTTTTCTGCTTTTTTAATTCCAAAGCTCGGCTCCGAATTCGTGCCTAATCTTGATGAAGGAGATATTGCGATGCACGCATTGCGCATTCCGGGCACCTCTCTTACCGAGGCCATCCATCTGCAAAAAATATTGGAATCAGAAATAAAAAAACTACCGGAAGTCGAAAGAGTGTTTGCCAAAATCGGTACTGCTGAAGTGGCAACTGATGCAGTGCCACCTAGTGTAGCGGATAACTTTATTATTCTTAAACCACGGGAAGAATGGCCAGACCCTAACAAAGAAAAAACTCAATTCATTGCTGAATTAGAAGCCTTAGTGACACCGATTCCGGGCAATCGTTATGAGTTTTTGCAGCCTATTCAAATGCGCTTTAACGAACTGATTTCAGGCGTTCGCTCTGAAGTTGCAGTCAAAATATTTGGCGACGATTTTGATCAACTTATTGCACTGGGCCACCAGCTGGAAAAGGTCATCGGGAATGTACCGGGGGCTGCCGACGTCGCCGTAGAACAAACCACGGGATTGCCGGTCATGACGATCGTCCCCAAACGTGAAGCTATGGCGCGTTATGGTTTGAGCATCGTTCAGTTACAGGATTTACTGGCAACGGCACTGGGTGGTACCGTCGCCAACCCACTATATGAAGGAGACCGACGCGCCAACATCGTCGTTCGACTAGCCGAACATCTACGCACCGATGTCGATGCCTTATCCGACCTACCCGTAATGCTGAAAAAGGATTCGTATGTCCCTTTAAAAGAAGTTGCTGATCTGCAATTAGTCATGGGCTATAGTCAGGTTTATAGAGAAAATGGCAAACGTCGTGTCGTGGTTACAGCCAACGTTAGAGGCCGCGATCTAGGCTCCTTTGTTCAGGATATTCAGCAGACCATAAAACTAAACGTCGATATGCCTGCGGGGTATTGGCTGGAATATGGCGGCACTTATCAAAAATTGCAATCCGCAACACAACGACTCTCTATTGTGGTTCCGCTCACCTTGGCGCTCGTCATAGCATTACTCATTATGGCGCTAGGCTCGATTAAAGATGCCCTTATTATTTTTTCGGGGGTGCCATTAGCACTGACAGGCGGCGTGATCGCGTTGTTATTGCGAGATATTCCCTTTTCAATTTCAGCCGCAGTAGGTTTTATCGCGTTATCTGGGATTGCGGTATTGAATGGCCTGGTTATGCTCTCTTTCATCCGCGATCTGCGCATTCATGGCCAAACACTCCATGATGCCATTATAGAAGGCGCTTTAACACGCTTACGTCCGGTGTTAATGACGGCCCTAGTGGCCGCCCTAGGCTTTGTTCCGATGGCGCTGAATACGGGCATCGGTTCAGAAGTGCAACGACCACTTGCAACCGTTGTTATCGGTGGCATTATTTCATCGACATTACTGACCTTAGTGGTCCTGCCTGCGCTCTATCGATTGACCCATGGTCAAAGCCTTTCTAAAAAATAATTGATATATACCCATGGCGTTTGAAATTTAGGTGTTGAGTGTGCGCCCTCTTCATTTTTTGGCAAGGTGAAATATATATGGTCCTGGGTATTTACAGGCAGGTACGCAGCGAGGAACGGAGTGCGCTTGCTGCTGACCTGATGGTTGTTGATACTTGCCAATGTCCTACTGACAAAGATATTCAAATATTATTGAAACAAAAATTGGACAGGTAAGAGCAGAAACTGGGATCGAATAGAAGCGGTTCACCGCGTAAATCAGAGGTTGATAAAAATAAGGCAGCATAAATTTTATGCTTTAGGCGACAACTCTTTTGAAAAACACCGTTATACGCCATGGAGAGCGAAGCGAAGGCGGTGAGCCCCCCGATGCAGTAGCCGATTTTTGACAGAGAGGTCAAAAATCGATCACGAGGTAGCGATATATTGCTCAAGTTATTTTGTCACGCCTTTTTAGGTCATGGCCTTTAACTCATAAAGAAGTTCCAAAGCTTGCTTAGGCGTCAAATTATCCGGGTTGCTGCGAATGAGTTTTGTCAGTGCTGGTTGTTCTGGTGTCTCAAATAATGAGATTTGTTGTGAGGGGTTTATTTTGTCTGTATTGACGACGGCTTGTTTCTCAAGTTCAATTAATCGTTGGCGTGCGTGCTGAATCACGTCGGCAGGGACACCTGCCAATGCGGCGACTTGTAAGCCATAGCTTTGATTGGCGGGGCCCGATTTTACTGCATGTAAAAAAACAATTTTTTCGCCATGTTCAATGGCATCCAGATGTGCATTATCAACCGTTTTCAGGGTTTCAGGCAGAGTCGTTAACTCAAAATAATGGGTAGCAAATAAAGTAAGCGCCTGAATTTTTTTACCGAGATGAAGCGCGCTTGCCCAAGCCAGGGATAAACCGTCAAAGGTGCTGGTGCCTCGACCTACTTCATCCATCAGCACAAGACTATGGGGCGTGGCGTTGTTCAGAATGTTCGCCGTTTCCGTCATTTCTACCATAAAAGTCGAATGTCCACTTGCTAAATCATCTGACGCACCAATGCGAGTGAAAATTCGGTCTAAAGGGCCGAGCAATGCATCGCGAGCAGGAATAAAACTGCCTATATGGGCGAGTAACGAAATCAATGCAGTTTGTCGCATATAAGTAGATTTACCCCCCATGTTAGGCCCGGTAATAATCAGCATTCGAGTCTGATCATTGAGTATGACCGAGTTGGGTACAAAGGGCGTGTCCAGAGTGTGTTCTACTACCGGGTGCCTACCGTCTGTTATTTCCAGGCAAGCTTGATCTGTGAGTTTGGGTTGACAATAATTTAAGGTGAAGGCGCGTTCAGCTAGGTTGACTAGCACGTCAAGTTGCGCGATGGCAGTTGCTGTTTTTTGTAGTTCTGGAATGAAGGGCAGTAGTGTTTCGAGTAAGGCTTCATAAAGTAATTTTTCTCTGGCTAAGGCGCGTTCTTTTGCAGTGAGTGCTTTGTCTTCGAACTCTTTCAGTTCAGGTATAATATAACGCTCAACACTTTTTAAAGTTTGTCTGCGAATATAGTCAGCAGGTACTTGCTCTGACTGGTTGCGACTGACTTCAATATAGTAGCCATGAACCCGGTTGTAATTAACTTTTAGCGTATGGATTCCGGTACGTTTTTTCTCTTTAACTTCAAGGTCAATCAAAAATTGACCCGCGTGATCATTTAATGTTCGGTATTCGTCCAGTTCGCTGTCATAATTCATTGCGATTACGCCGCCATCGCGAATCAGCATGGGTGGGTTTTCGATCAAGGCGCGGCTAAGCAAAGTATATAGTTCCGGGAAAGCATAGATCACATTATTGAGTTCAGCAAGCAAGGGGCTGCTTGTTTCTTCTAGTAACTGTTTAATTTCAGGTAACAAACAAAAGGCATTACGCAGTTGACAGAGGTCACGCGGACGGGCACTTTTTAGTGCGACTCTGGCCAGTATTCGTTCAATATCACCGATACCATTGAGTTGTTCTTTATATTTATCGTAGTTATGATCATCTAATAAAGTTGCAATTGCGAAATAACGGTTTTGTAGTTGCTCATGATTACGGATAGGTTGATTTAACCAGGAACGCAACATGCGGCCCCCCATCGGGGTGACTGTTTTATCCAGTACCGCACATAAAGTAAATTCTGTACTGCCATGGAGATTGAACTCTATTTCCAGATTGCGGCGTGTGGCGGCGTCGAGAATAACGGTTTCATCACGGCGTTCGTGGCGTATTGTTTGTATATGGGGTAGGGCGGTACGTTGTGTTTCTTTTGCATATTGTATGAGACAACCTGCCGCCTGGATGCTGGTGGTTAATTCAGCGCAGCCAAAACCATCCAGATTTTTAGTTTTCATTTGTGCGGTTAGCAGGCGCTGGGCGGTTTCAAAATCAAAATACCAGATGGCTTGTCGTCGTACTCCGGGTTGATCGGTATGGCTAATAGCAGAGTTGATGGTTTCGCTGATCAGCAGCTCAGCAGGACGTAGGCGTGCCAGCTCATCTATACAGGCTTCTTGACCCACAACTTCCATTAAACGGATTAATCCAGCTGACAAATCGAGTGTAGCGATGCCATATTGTGCACCTTCACAGTGTATCGCCGTAAGTAACGTTTCCTGACGTTCATTCAGCAGCGCTTCGTCGGTGAGGGTACCGGGTGTTAAAATACGCACCACTTTACGTTCAACGGGTCCCTTGGACTGGCTTGGGTCTCCGGTTTGTTCGCATATGGCAACGGACTCACCCAGCTTGACCAGTCGAGCCAAATAATTTTCCGCAGCATGGTGTGGTAAACCGGCCATAGGAATAGGTTCGCCAGCGGATTGTCCACGTTTGGTTAAGGTGATATCTAATAGTTGGGATGCTTTTTTGGCATCATCAAAAAATAATTCGTAGAAGTCTCCCATACGGTAAAAAACAAGGGTGTCAGGAAACTCTGCCTTGATGCGTAAATACTGCTGCATCATAGGTGTGTGTTGGTTTGTTTTCTCTTTAGCTTTCATGGTGTTATTCTTTTTTATCTGTTAATTTATAAGATATATTTCATATTTTTCTGTCTCATAAGGTCTCAGCGAGTATCATAGAATATCATCCAATCTCACTAAAAAGTGTAACTTGTAGTGTAACTTTTTTAGGTTAAGTTACGTTGATATTGACAGGTTACACTTTTATTCAGAATGCCGAACAAACTGAAACCAATTCAAGGAGATGTCCATGGCAACAGCACAGAATACCAAACCTCTATCTTCTAGGACAGTAGAAGTGATGAAGCTGGGAGATAAAATCAAGGCTGATACAGGAGAAAACACCGGTTTGCGGGTAAGATGTGGTGCTACTAGTGTAGTGTATTAAACTAATTATTGAGATGGTAATGCCGTTCTTGCGCGGCCAACTTTCATAAAAATTTCTTC
>CAYQVF010000008.1:77019-78264 GCA_964421045.1 uncultured Chromatiaceae bacterium | reverse complement strand
GATACTCATGGCGAGTACACAACCCGCAAAAAAGTTTTGTTTTTTGTTGAACCGCATTGTCTAGTCCCTTATCCTCTGTTATCTATTTAAAACTGCGTAAAACTTTGACTGAAGTATCCAGGGAAGCACCATTAATGTAGCCAATCGCAAACTTGGATGTGGCGATTCGCTCTTTGGTGGCCTGGTCGTTCATGAGTGCCTCTGGGGGATGAACCAAGCCTCTAAATTGTAATTTGGACCAATGTGCTTTTATTTGCCGGGGCGTTTTTCCTGTCACAGCGGCATAAAAGTTGCGTTTTATCGTATTGCCGTCTTGTTGGTCGAAAAGCTTAATTTTTTGCCCGTTGGGCAGCATTGTCATTTTGCCGAGGAAAATATTTTCCACTTGTTCTTTACTTAGGCGGTCTATTTCTAAATCGGGAGAGCCAATCACGAGCATCATTTCCGTTAATGAATTTTCGGTTGATTTTAGCGTGGCCTTGTTTATTGCTGCAACTGGAGTGGATTTTTCTATATTGATGTCCTTCTTCGGTACCTGTGACTTGGATGTGTTGTCAAATTCGTTTTCGACCGCCATACGAGAAGGTTGCATTTTAAGCGTCACACTGGGTGCTGGGGGAAGGGGATTGATCGGTAGGTTTATCTCCTGTTTTTCAGATATGACGGGTTGTGTCTGGAGGCGGTTTTCCCCTTGGGCAGTATCAGTTTGTACCCCTGTTTTGTCTTCTGTGTTTACTAAGTTTCTGGTTTGTTCTGATGGCTCTACATTTTCTTCTTTTAGTATACTTATCGTAGGGGTAGCCGCAGACTCTATTTCTTCGCGGCCCGCTTTTTTTTCATTGACTTCATTTGTTTTTTTGGTCACGACTGCCCTGGTGGGTCGGTTTTCAATGGTTTGTTTATCCGGTTCGGGTTTTGTCGTATCTAGATCCGATGCTGAGGTTTCTTCATCTAAGTCGATGGACGAAGTCGCAGAGGATATTTGTTGTTCTTCAGCGACGGTAATAGCGGGTTGGCTTTCAGCAGAATGTTGATCTGTTTCAGTTTGTTCTGTTTTCAGAGCCGATGTTAAGCTTTTTTCATCTGAATTGATAGATGAAACAGTGGGTTGTCTTGATTTCTGCTGTTCTTCAGAGATGGCAATAGTAAGTTGGTTTTCATCAGAGGCATGTTGATCTGCTTCAGTTTGTACTGTTTCCAAATCCGATGTTGCGCTTTCTTCATCTAAATTGATAGATGAAACAG
>CAYQVF010000008.1:0-76919 GCA_964421045.1 uncultured Chromatiaceae bacterium | reverse complement strand
ACTGTTTCCAAATCCGATGTTGCGCTTTCTTCATCTAAATTGATAGATGAAACAGCGGGTTGTCTTGGTTTTTGCTGTTCTTCAAAGGTGGCAATAGTGAGTTGGTTTTCATCAGAGGCATGTTGATTTGCTTCAGTTTGCACTGTTTCCAAATCCGATGTTGCGCTTTCTTCATCTAAATTGATAGATGAAACAGTAGGTTGTATCGGCTGTTGTTGCAGTTCTTCGATGTTCGTTTTTTTCTGTATGTCAGGGTCAGGGGGGAGGGGCGCAGTGAGCGCATGAGTTGGGTTCTCCGCAAGCTGGGTAATGTGCTGATTTTCTTGAGATTCGGTTTTTTGTGGTGCCGTTTCGTTGAATGCCGTTGTTTGTTCGACCTTTGCTGTATCTGCACTATCGAGTAACCACCACCAACCTAAACCGGCAGATAAAGTTAAGATGACAATGGTTGAGAGAGCTATTCCGCTGTGTTTTCGTTCATGGGTCTTAGGGTCGGGCCCCCATAAAGGCAGCTCTTGGGTGGTGATTAATGACTGGTTGGAGGCCGATTGAGGCATGTTATCTTCTTCATGCTGTAAATCTGAATGGGAGAGACTAACGTAGGCTTGCATAATACGACGGATGCTGTGGTGTTTTGGGTCAATGGTTTCGTCAAATGAGAAGAGGGTATTGAGCCATCGATAATGGTTGTGTATTTGTTCTTGGGTGGCTTCATTGTTCAGGCCGAGGGTTCGATAGTCACAGGCCTTTGGGCCATGCAAAATCTGGCGCATGATGCGCGCGGTCGAGCATATTTGCTTGACACTGTTGATCGTCTCATTTTCGTCAGACTTATAATCGGGTTGGGTTAACTGTCTGCATACTTCGTCCAAGAGCCTGATTATGCTGGGTAGCTCTTCCGGCAAGGGGTCTTTCGCGTCAACAAGACGAGCATATTTATCAGGACTATTTCGGAGGTCTTGTATGAGTGAATGTAACGCAGCTTTAGCTTTTGTACGGCTGATTTCGTCCATGGAGTTGTTTGCGTTGCCGTTTTGTATTGGGTAGCTGCTGAGCGAGGGTATTTTATTGTTTGGTATCATATTTCAACTGGCAAAAATTAGGTTTCACCGAATACTTTTTTAAAGTTTAAGACCTCGGTAAGATCGTTAGTGAATCGTTAAAGGTGCAAAACATTTGTACCTTATGCTGTGTCTCCAGAATACCACATGAAAATACCTAATTACCAATAGTATGGCATTTATATTTAATTTATGTATGGGTAAGTACCTATAAATGTATTACCAGGTATTTTTTGATTGTGTGTAAGTGAGTGAGCGTTTTCTTTCATTAGCGGCGGTCGATTAGCCGCGTTACTTTGACTGCTCAGAATCGGCTATGGAATCTAAGTGCGTTATCAAGGCATGTCTTAAATATTTTGAACTCAAAGAATCTTAAATTTTTCGGTAATCATGTCGTTGCTGATCCTTTTGTCGGGTCAAGCCCTTTTGGGTCTGTTCATTCTATACCGGTTATTTCAACGCTTATGGTGACTCAAAGTGTTGATTAGCATGGTGATAAGTCACTATTTTGCACTCTATGTTCGCGTCCAGCTGCGTTTTTTTAGGTTTAAACATTCTTAGCTCATTAGCTGCTATTATGTAAGGCCAACAGATTTCCTTGGAACGGATGTGCCTTTTTTATTTATTGTGG
Source organism: uncultured Chromatiaceae bacterium (assembly GCA_964421045.1). Lineage (GTDB taxonomy): Bacteria > Pseudomonadota > Gammaproteobacteria > JAADHS01 > JAADHS01 > JAADHS01. Next base: position 75,227 of record CAYQVF010000008.1, on the reverse strand, counting down.
CATTGTAAAGTCCTCGCAACCGCGTGCACGTTCCTTAAAATATAATATTCGAGCTTATGATAAAAACACGATTCCCTGATGATCCCTATGCCGAGCGGGAGCTGGACAAATACGAAAACCCGCTGCCTAGTCGCGAATACATTATGCAAGTTATGGCCAGTGCGGGTTCTTTGATGACATTAAAACAGTTGGCTGCGTATTTTGAACTTGATGACGATGAAGACGATTTTGCCGCTTTAGGGTTTCGTATGCGCGCTATGGAACGAGATGGGCAGGTTATTCGTAATCGGCGCGCGGGTTATGGCTTGGTGAGTAAGTTGGATTTGGTCACGGGGCGAGTGATGGGGCATGCTGATGGCTTCGGCTTTTTGATTCCAGATGAAGGTGGGGATGATCTTTTTCTCGGTCCAAGGCAGATGCGGCAGTTATATCACGGTGATCGCGCCGTGGTGCGCAAAGCGGGTGTGGATCGGCGAGGTCGTTTGGAAGGGGCGCTGGTTGAAGTGCTTGAACGTGCTCATGAGCACATTGTCGGACGATATTTCGAAGAAAATGGTCTGGCTTATGTTACACCCAGCAACAAGCGTCTTCATCTGGATGTGGCCGTGCCGCCGCGATCACGAGGTAAAGCTACAAGTGGCCAAATAGTTATGGTGCAAGTGGTTGAGCAACCGAGTCGCCGTTCGCAGCCTGTGGGTCGAGTTGTTGAGGTGCTGGGTGATCATATGGCACCGGGAATGGAAATCGATGTTGCTATTCGCTCTTATGGTTTGCCCATGGAATGGTCTAGCTCGGTTCAGCGGGCTATGGCTCAGTATAAAGATGAAATCCCTGAAAAAGAAATAAAAAAAAGAGTAGATCTGCGTGACGTGCCTTTAGTGACCATTGATGGTGAAGATGCTCGTGATTTTGATGATGCGGTATTCTGCGAGCGTTATGGTCAGGGTTGGCGTTTGTTGGTCGCGATAGCCGATGTATCACATTACGTTCAACCTGACTCGGCCTTGGACAAAGAAGCATATGAACGGGGGACATCGGTTTATTTTCCTGACCGTGTTATTCCGATGTTGCCGGAGGTGCTTTCGAATGGACTCTGTTCTCTAAAACCAAATGTTGATCGTTTATGTATGGTGTGTGAGCTGTTTTTTACTGCCCAAGGGGGGGTCAGAAAATATCGTTTTTTTGATGCCGTTATGCACTCACATGCGCGTCTGACTTATGACGAAGTCGCCAAAATGGTGGTTGAAAAGAAACCGGAGGCGAGAAAACGTTATCATGAGTTAATGCCCCATCTTGATGAAATACATCGCCTTTATAAAGTACTGCGTGCACGGCGTGAAAAACGGGGCGCGATCGATTTTGATCGCACTGAAACACGTATTTTATTTTCAGATGAGCAAAAAATTGAAGCTATTGTCCCCGTTGTGCGTTATGACTCTCATAAAATGATAGAAGAATTTATGGTGGCGGCTAATGTCGCTGCGGCAAAGTTTTTGGCATCGCAAAATTTAGATATCGTCTATCGTGTACATGAAGGGCCATCAAAAGAAAAGTTGGGTGACTTAAGACAATTCTTGGCCGAATTGGGTTTAAAACTAGGTGGACGAGATAAGCCGAAGTCCCGGCATTATGGCGCATTATTACAGCAAATTCAGGATCGTGATGATGCTCACCTTATTCAAACTGTGTTATTACGCAGCTTAAGTCAAGCCGTTTACACGCCAGACAATGCCGGACACTTTGGCTTGTCCTTTGATGCTTATACCCATTTTACTTCTCCGATTCGTCGTTATCCTGATTTATTAGTCCATAGAGCAATACGCTATGCCTTAAGTGACAAAGCTAAAAATAAATCTTTTCGTTACTCCGAAGTACAGATGAAAAATTTTGGTGAACATTGTTCAAATACAGAGCGACGTGCAGATGAAGCAACACGGGATGCAACGGACTGGTTGAAATGCGAATTTATGCAAGGTCGCGTTGGTGACGTTTTTAATGGCATCATTACTTCGGTGACTTCATTTGGTATTTTTGTTGAGTTGGATGATATCTATGTAGAAGGCTTGGTTCATGTTACTGCATTACAAAATGATTATTATAAATTTGATCCAATAAAACATCGTTTGGTTGGAGAACGTACACAAAAAAGTTACCGTCTTACTGATAAAGTTACAATTCAAGTGGTGCGCGTTAACCTGGATGATAAAAAAATAGATTTCGAACTGGCAGGTGCCTCGAAACCAAGTAGCGCCAAGCAAACCAAAACCAAGAAAAAACAAAAAAAAGCCCGTCGCTATAGGACAAAGAAAAAGTGAATCAAAAACAATGACAGCAGAAGAGTGGCTTTATGGCCTCAATGCGGTGAAGGCGGCGTTGGCTCGACGTGATTGTTTGATTCACACGCTCTGGGTGCTGCAGGGGCGAAAAGATAAACGTATGCAAGACATACTGGATTTGGCCGCGTGTAAAAATGTAAATGTACATAAAGCAGCTCGTCAAGAGCTGGATATTAAAGTTCCAGGGGCGAAGCATCAAGGCGTAGTGGCGTTGGCCAACGTGCGTGAAGAAAATACAGATCAAGGAAAGGATTTAACGACGCTGGTTGCTCGATATGGTTCTAGGCTGTTTTTATTGATTCTGGATGGGGTGCAAGACCCTCATAATTTAGGGGCATGCTTAAGAACGGCGGCAGCCGCTGGCGTTCATGCGGTGATTGCGCCTAAAGACCGTGCGGTAGGCGTTACTTCAGTGGTGCGTAAAGTAGCATCGGGCGCTGCGGAAACAGTTCCCTTTTTACGGGTCACTAATTTAGCGCGAACCTTGAGCGAGTTAAAGCAGGCTGATGTCACTCTAATAGGTGCTTCCGGAAATAGCGGAAAATCTTTGTATGATATTGAATACAAAGGAGCCATAGCGATTGTTATGGGGGCGGAAGGACAAGGGATTCGACGCCTGACGGGTGAGAAATGCGATGCTTTGGTCTCTATTCCTATGGCCAGCAAGGTAGAAAGTGTGAATGTTTCTGTCGCTACCGGTATTTGCTTGTTTGAGGCCGTACGACAGAGACGATCAGTACGATAGAGAGCTCAATCTTAAGTGCTAAAAGTAAGGCCTGTAAAACTAGTTGCTAATTTACTGCTTCTTAGGTAAGATTCGCTGTTTTTCTCCTTGCCTTACCGCTTTAATCGTACGTTTAAGTGGGGGGCTACATAACCGAAGGGAGTCTTGAATGAGACATTATGAAATTATATTTTTAGTTCACCCGGATCAAAGTGAACAGGTACCGGCCATGGTAGAGCGCTACCGTGCGATCATCGAAGATGATGATGGTACTGTGCATCGTTTTGAAGATTGGGGTCGTCGGCAACTCGCTTATCCTATTAATAAAATTCACAAAGCCCACTATGTTTTAATGAATGTAGAGTGTGGTCAGGCTGCTATTGATGAATTGACAGGTATTTTTCGTTTTAATGATGCGGTTATCCGACACCTTGTGTTATCGCAAACTGCAGCTATTACGGAAGCGTCGCCCATGGCGAAAATGAAAGAACGAGAAGAGCGTGATACGGGTGATAGCCGTCCGCCCAGAGGTGCTGAGAGGGTAACGCCGCCGCCAGCCGCAACTGTGCCTGTAGTAGTACCTGAGAAAAATACGGTAAGTGATGACGCTGGTGTAGCTGAATAGCTGCGCGGATCATTTTTGCGCATGTGTTTTAATAATTTTATAGAATAGTGTGTAACTATTCAGCTTTGGAGAGTTGCTATGTCCCGTTTTTTTAGACGTAAAAAGTTTTGTCGGTTCACCTCTGAAGGGGTGAAAGAAATTGATTATAAAGATATTGCTATGTTAAGAAACTATGTTTCGGAAACAGGCAAAATTGTTCCCAGCCGGGTTACGGGCACTAAAGCGCGTTATCAACGACAGTTATCTCGTGCGATCAAGCGAGCCCGCTTCCTGGCTTTGTTGCCTTATAGTGATGCTCATTAGGAATATAGTCCGAGAATAACGAATGAAAACCTTGGCGTCATTTATCATGCGTGGCCGTATGCAGGCGATACTGGTAACGGCGGTACTTTCGTTAGTCACTATACTGAGTTCTTTTCAAGCTGGGGAAGTTAGAGAACCTGGCTTGTTCGCTCTGCTTTGCGGTATCCTGATGGCTGCGGTTATTGCTTTAGTTAGCTTGAGAAAAGGGCCTTTAGAAGGGTTCGTTGTTCTAGCGGGCGCAGGTATAGTGGCCACTGTACTCAATTTTATAATCTCGCAAAATGCAAATTTTGTTGTTTTTAGTCTGGTCTTTTTTATGATTATGGTGGTGCCTGTCTGGGGGTTGGCGCTGTTATTGAGGCGTACTGTTTCGTTAGGTCATGTGTTAGCGGCTTCTGTGGTGATGGGCATGGTCGGTGTAGCGGGTGTTTATGTTGTGATTGATAATCCAGCGGCTCAGTGGTACGAAATGCTCTCAATCGGCATTGGAGATCAACTGAACGACCCTCGTTTTAGCATGTTCGATGCTGGCGAGGTAGATGCGTATCTGAAAACTTTGGCCGGGTGGATGACGGGTTTGCTGGTTGCCGCCATTACCAGTATTTATTTGAGCAGTTTATTGCTTGCTCGTTGGTGGCAGGCGTTACTTTATAATCCGGGTGGTTTTAAGAAAGAATTTTATGAAGCCCGCGTGGGTCATCATATTGGAATTACTGCACTACTTGTGTTTGTCGGCGCTTTATTTGGTAGTGGTTTTTTGGCCGAGATGATGTCTAATATGTTGTGGTTGTTTTCTTTTATTTATTTGATTCCTGGGCTAGCCATTGCACATAGCATGATTGCTATGGTCAGTGCAGCAAAACCGTTGTTTATTGTTTTTTATTTGTTGTTAGCTATTTTACCCCAAATTGCTATTTTAGTGGCACTAGTGGGTTGGGCGGATACCTGGTTTAATTTTAGGGCTAAATTAGGCTCTTCAGAGTGATGTGTTTGATACATAGAGGTAAAGTACGATGCAAGTCATATTGTTAGAGAAAGTAACGAACCTGGGATTGTTGGGCGAAATGGTTGATGTTAAGCCGGGTTATGGTCGGAATTTTTTGATTCCTAGAGGTAAAGCTGTGCCTGCAACAGCACTAAATAGAGAAAAATTCGAGGCTCGTCGTCAAGAGCTTGAAAAAACAGGCGCTGATATTTTAGCTGCGGCTCAGGCTCGTGCTGATAAGTTGAATGGCAAGACGGTTACGGTGACGGCTCATGCCGGAGATGAAGGCAAGTTGTTTGGTTCTATTGGCACGAACGACATCGCCCAAGCTTTAACTGATGCTGCGCTTGAAGTTGCCAAAAATGAAGTGCGGTTGCCAGATGGCTCCTTACGAGTAGCAGGTGAACATGAAGTAACTCTACACTTACACCCCGATGTTGATGCGGTGATCATTGTAAATATTATTTCTGAAGAAGCCTAATCGCCACTTTCTAGCTATAAAAAAGGCCACAAAAAACTGCGACAGTCATGTGACGCGCGGTTTTTTGTTCGTGCTCAGCTCATAATATCGTTATGAGTTTCTCTATTACCTTTCCTAAAAAAGCAGATCAAAAAAATATTTAATTTGTTGTTTTTCTCATTTTTCGATCGATTATTGGAATCTTCTAAGCTTATCAAAAACATGTTGCACTTTGTTGTTTGAGTTTGTAGTCAGGGCAAAAAAATAGCCTGTTTTTAGCTATTGAATCGTGCTTTCAGGTGCTGTACAAATACGGTATGAATCCTTGAGGAAACCCTTGTCATTAGTAGAGACTAAGGTGTTGTGTTGGTTTTTTTATTTTCAGGTGAAAAATTTGGAAAACGTTGATATTGCTTATTTAGATAGCGCGATGGAAGGTGCAAAGGTTCCGCCTCATTCATTAGAAGCAGAACAGTCGGTTATTGGTGGCTTGATGTTAGATAACGAGACTTGGGATCAAGTTGCCGATCAAATTCTAGAAGAAGATTTTTATCGTAAAGACCATAAATTGATTTTTCGTGCGATCAGCAGTCTTGCTGATGAAGGGGTGCCCTTTGATGTGGTGACTCTGTCAGAATGGTTAAATAAAGCCGAAGAGCTTGAGCGCGCAGGTGGGCTTGCTTATTTGGGTCTTTTAGCAACCAATACGCCCAGCGCAGCCAATATAAAAGCGTATGCAAGTATTGTTCGAGAATATTCTGTCGTACGTCAGTTGATCCATGTGGGGACGACAATCAGTGACAGTGGTTTTCGTCCCGAAGGGCGAAAAAGTGAGGAATTACTAGATACGGCGGAGAAGCTGGTTTTTGATATCGCCGATAAGGGATCACGTGGGCGACAAGGTTTTCATAATATAAAAGACGTTCTTAAACGAGCGGTAGATCGAATTGATATTTTGTTTCAGCAAGATACTCCTATTACAGGCATTCCAACAGGGTTTACTGACTTTGATGATATGACTTCAGGCATGCAACGTTCTGATTTGATTATTGTAGCGGGTCGGCCTTCCATGGGTAAAACAACATTTGCGATGAATATTGCAGAAAATGCCGCGATCAAAATGGGAAGTTCTGTTGCGGTATTCAGCATGGAGATGCCCAGTGAGCAACTAGTGATGCGTTTGATGTCTTCATTAGGTCGTCTGGATCAACATAAAATTCGTACAGGTAAATTGCAAGATGATGATTGGCCGAGGTTAACTTCGGCAGTGGGGATGCTGGCCGAGTCAAAAATATTCATCGATGATACGCCTGCATTATCCCCAACTGAACTGCGCGCCCGTTGTCGGCGTTTAAAACGTGAGCATGAGCTGGATTTAATCATCGTCGATTATCTGCAGTTGATGCAAGTGCCTGGCGCAAAAGAGAATCGAACGGGCGAGATTTCGGAAATATCCAGAGGGTTAAAGTCGCTGGCTAAAGAAATGGATGTACCGGTGATTGCTTTGTCACAGCTGAATCGAGGATTAGAGCAGCGCCCGAACAAACGTCCTATTATGTCTGATCTACGAGAGTCGGGGGCGATAGAGCAGGATGCGGATGTGATCGTCTTCATTTATCGTGACGAAGTCTATAATGAAGACAGCCCAGATAAAGGGACAGCAGAAATTATTATTGGCAAACAGCGTAATGGACCTATTGGTTCGACGCGGCTGACCTTTCTGGGTCAATATACCCGCTTTGAAAACCATATTCATGAAGTTTATAACAATGAAGGATTTGCGTGATCTCAGCAGTTGAGGCGAGTATAAATTGTTCAGCCTTAAAGCATAACCTAGAGAGAATACGTCAGCTGGCAGCGCGCAGTCAGGTGATGGCCATTATTAAAGCCAATGCCTATGGTCATGGCCTGTTGCGTACCGCTCACGCACTGAGCGATGCGGATGCGTTTGGTGTGGCGCGTTTGTCTGAAGGCATCGCGTTACGTGAGCAAGGTATAGCCAAATCAATAGTATTACTTGCTGGTGTGACGACCACAGAAGAACTTGCTCTGGCCGCGCAACATCAGCTTGAGCTGGTGGTGCATCATGAAATTCAAGTGGATTTATTGGTGCAATGGCAAACAGATGAGCCTTGCTTCAATGTTTGGGTCAAACTCGATAGCGGTATGCACCGACTAGGTTTGGCAGCAGGCCAATTGAATTTAATTTTGAAACGTCTTGAGAGCTGTCCGGCGGTGACACAACCGGTGCGTTTAATGACCCATTTTGCCAGTGCCAACGAACTTGATAGTCCACAAACCGGAGCTCAAATTACCAGGTTTAATCATATGGTCCAACCCCACAAAAAAGAAACCAGTCTGGCGAATTCTGCTGCAATATTAGGCTGGCCGAAAAGTCATATGCACTGGGTTAGACCGGGTATTATGCTGTATGGCGTCTCGCCGTTTGAAAATACCAAAGGGCATGATTATGGTCTTCAGCCTGTGATGACGCTCAAAACGAATGTAATAGCGATAAACCAAGTAGCTGAAGGTGAAGCGGTAGGGTATGGTGCGACATGGGTTTGCCCTCAAACGATGCTCGTAGGTGTGATTGCGATGGGTTATGGCGACGGGTATCCTCGACATATTCAACCCGGTACTCCGGTGCTGATTAAGGGGGTTCGTGCGGCGATCATTGGTCGGGTATCTATGGATACTCTGTGTGTTGACTTGAGAAATTGTCCTGACACGAAAATTGGCGACGAAGTTACGCTGTGGGGGGACGGTCTGCCAGTAGAAGAAATTGCCAGTAGCGCAGGTACGATTGCTTATGAATTACTTTGTCAATTGACCGCTCGTGTGCGGTTTGTTGAGGCCTGAATGTATGGCGATGAATCTTGATCAATTAAAAAAAATAGCGGAGCGTGTACTGGCACCACATTTTGACGCGATTGTAAAAGAAGTTAATGTCGCTATTGATAAAATGGAATTAAAGGCCTCTGAAGCTTTTCGTGATGATATCGCCATGGAAAACATTTTTCGCAATATTCATAGTTCTCTGCCTTTTGTCGTTAGAATGGCGATCAATGAAGTTAACTTTGTTCGTTTTTGTATGAACAACCGTGAACGGTTTATGACCCGGCGTTTATTATTGCCTCATAATGAGGATGATGAAAATAAAAATAATCCCTCATGAACAGGTTAATATAACTTGTGGCTAAGAAAGCGAAATTAACATTCGCCTGCAATGACTGTGGCGCGCATTCAACAAAATGGGCGGGGCAATGCGGTGATTGTGGTACATGGAACAGCATTGTTGAAGTGATTGAAGCCGCTGTTGGCGTGGGTGACGCACGCCGCGGGGGCTATGCGGGTGAGGCGGGTTCTCATATTGAAAATTTGTCTGATGTTGCACCGGAAGATGTTATTCGATGTGAGAGCGGATTAGCCGAGTTGGATCGGGTACTGGGTGGTGGTCTGGTTTCCGGATCAGTCGTCTTGATTGGGGGTGATCCCGGTATCGGTAAATCCACATTGTTACTGCAAACTTCGGCATCTTTAGCGCAACGACTTAAAACACTCTATGTGACGGGCGAAGAATCATTACAACAAATTAGCATGAGAGCGTATCGCTTGAATCTATCGGATAATGCGGTGCGTATGTTGTCAGAGACCAGCGTAGAAGCTCTGCTTGCTCATGCAGAACTAGAAAAACCAAAAGTGATGGTGGTCGATTCTATTCAGACTGTTTTTACCGAATCCCTACAGTCGGCACCGGGTTCTGTCGCACAAGTGAGAGAAAGTGCAGCGCGTTTAGTACGCTACGCCAAACAAACGGGGACGATTATGTTTTTGGTTGGTCATGTGACTAAAGAAGGTGCCTTGGCCGGTCCTAGAGTATTGGAGCATATGGTCGATACTGTACTCTATTTTGAAGGGGATCAAAATAGCCAATTTAGGGTCATTAGAGCCATTAAAAATCGCTTTGGTGCAGTCAACGAGTTGGGAGCCTTTGCCATGACCGAACTGGGCTTAAAGCAAGTGACAAATCCTTCCGCTATTTTTTTATCGCGGCATGAAGAGGCCGTCAGTGGTAGTGCGATCATGGTTACCCGGGAAGGCAGTCGCCCCCTCTTGGTTGAAGTGCAAGCCTTGGTTTCGGAAAGTCACCTGGCCAATCCGCGTCGTGTAACGGTGGGGCTGGATCACAATCGCCTGGCGATGTTGTTGGCCGTCATGCATCGCCATGGTGATATCGTGATGTATGACCAGGACGTTTTTGTTAATGTTGTGGGAGGGATACGAATGAACGAAACAGCAGCCGATTTACCCATTTTACTTGCTACGTTATCCTCTTACCGTAATTGTCCTTTGCCACGTGACCTGGTTATTTTTGGCGAAATTGGCCTGGCCGGTGAAGTGCGCCCAGTGCAAAATGGTTTGGAGCGTTTGAGAGAGGCAGAAAAACACGGTTTTAAAAAAGCGATCATACCCCAAGCCAATGCGCCGAAAGAGGGGATTGGCGATATGGAGATTGTCAAAGTACAACGTTTAAAGGATGCGCTTGAATTGGTTTAGAGACGTGCATGAAAGTTTATATCCGAAGTGATTGAGGTTCAGGGTTTATTGCTACCTTCTTTATCCCTGGCTGTATTTGTATTTAACCTAAAAGTCCGTACTAAAATTATCTTAAAAAATTGATGACGATACGAAGAATGAATACTAAATTAGCAAAAGATAAGAACGAACGCACAATATGGCATCGTGGTCTGTATATGGTACTGTTTGCCATGTTGCTGAGTGTAGCAAAAGTGGTGACTATTGCCATCATGGCATTTCAATTTGTCTCAGTTTTGTTTAGTGGTTCAAGCAATCGACAATTGAAAATATTAGGTCAGGGGTTAAGTATCTATCACTATCAAATATTAATTTTTCTTACTTTCAATGGTGAAAACTTACCTTATCCCTTTGCCGAATGGCCAAAAGGTGTTTTGAAGCAAGGTGGAGAGGGATGATGTCCCCCTTTGCAAAAAGGGAAATTTTTTACCCTGCTTCCTGTTGCTGTAATAGAGTATGTACTTCCTCTTTTATCTCGTTATACTCGGCTTCGGGGAGTTCTAATTCATGAAACACCCGTTTTCTAACTCGTTGCCATTCATGATCTACAGGCGATTGACGGTAAGTGCGGCTTAAGTGATCTGCTAATTTCAACAAAGCCATCATTTGATTCCTGGTCTGGTGCTCGTTGCCATCAAAAAACATTCTTTCTTTGTTGTGATGATCTAAAATAATATTTGCCAGTCTTCGTGGTAGTGTCCAGGACTTGCTTACATAGTAACCAATCGTTGCGTGGTTGGTTTGTAATAAACGATCTTCTATATCCGTGATGGGGCGTTCGAGTTCGTTGTTGGCTTTCTGTAAAATATCTTTATAGTTATCAAATTTTTGTGTCAGTAAAGCCATCCCACAGTCATGAAAAAGTCCTAATGTGTACATATCTTCGGCGTTTTTTAACGAAAATCGCTTGGCGAGAAACATTGAAATATTAGCTGAATCGGTGGCGGATTGCCAAAACCGATCTAAAGATACGCTAGATTTTTCAGACAGTGTTTCTCGAATAACAACGCCCATCACAATCGTTGAAATATTATTAATGCCTAATAAAATTACAGCACGTTGCACAGATTCTAGGGGTTTTCTCATGCCATAAAAGGGAGAGTTGATGGTTTTCAGCACAATAGCAGAGAGACTGATATCTTTATTAATCAGGGCTGATATTTTTTGTATATTGGGGGCGGGTTGATTTTGCTCTCCTTGAATGTCTCTGAGTATCGTCGGTTGTGGTGGTATATGTATACCTTGTAAAAGATGTTCTATGTCTTCTACATCTATTTCTTTCGTATCGTTTTCGCTCATGGTTTTTCTATTTTAGTTCGCTTTGTATGGCATCAGTATTCACTGTGCAGTGAAGGTAGGCGGCGATACTATGTAGATCTTTTTCCGCATTGAATAAACAACTAGTGGCACCGGGTGAGGGTGTCATATTAAAAATAATGCCATTTCCCGGGTCTATTTTTGCTTCTCCCAACAGTAACTCGGATTTTTTTTTGTCTATCATTACCGGACGAATACCGCCAATTCCACTAGCAAAACTAAGATCATCAAGTCTAAGGGAGGGAATAATTTTTTGCGCATCTTTTAAGAATAGGCGACGTCGAATGAGTGGGATTTCAAATAATATATTTTTTATGAGATAACGTCGCACATCACGTACTTTAAGCAAATTCCACATTGTTTTAAGCACCGCTTTATCGAGGTTAAACACTTTGAAAAAATCGACTATAGTGTGGTAGTTATAACGTTCGAGCATAGGCAGTAGCAAGGCGGTGGGGCCGAGGCGTGTTTTATTGGGCACTAGAATATCTGGGTCACCGTGAATAGCGGCGAAAGGTAAACAGGGATTTTGTACGGTATAGACCTTACCGTTAAGTAACTGTGGAATGTAATAAAAACTGCCTGCTACGGGTAAGCAGGCATATTCATGGCCATAACCCATTTGTTGGGCAAATAAGAGACTATGTCCACCTGCAGAAACGATAACGAATTTGGCGCTGATGTGACCTTGACTTGTTGTCAGATTAAAGCTGTCGCCTTGTTTTTGAATTTTTTTTATATGTGTACCTAACAGTATGTCAGTGTGACACTTTTTATTTTGAGTGGTATTGTGTACAAATGACGTGGCAACGTGTTGGAAATTGACAGCGCTAAAATCATTCAATACACCTAGGGCAACTACTTCTTGTTTTCGTTTTTTTGTAATATTGGGTTCGATGCGCGTTATTTCATCTTTTTCTAACAATTGCATCCCGGGATAGTGAGGAGCGAAGGTGGTGTAGCGCTCGCGTAAGGTGCTACATTCTGTATGGCCTACACCAAGCACCATTTTTGGGTATTTGTGTAGTAGTGCGGCGTTATTTCCGAATTGCTTTGTATACTGAACCAGCATATTTGCTGAACTTTGAACCTGTAAGGCTTTATCCAGGCTATAGTTTGTTTCTATATCTCCACAATGCAGTGTTTGGCTATTGTTACGCCCATGAGAATTGACCGCTGCCACTTGTTCTTTTTTTTCAATTAACGCAATACGTTTTAGGTTCGTATAACGACTCAGCATAAACAACAGAGCGGTGCCTGAAATACCCCCGCCCACGATCACTACATCGTATTGGTTATTTGCCATAAAAATTTTGCTCACTTTTATATTGTTCAGTCACTTAACTATAGAATTAGATATACAGAGAAACAGAACTACTTAGTTCTGGTATTCTGTGTTGCTCTATTTTCCTCATTCATGTGCTCGTTTGTGTGATTTGATTTATTTTACATTATTTTTATGTCTTATTCCCGTGTAGGCTCTGTCATTTTTAGCAACCAGAGGCTATCAATTGAATCTATGGAAATAGAAGATCATTATAGCGTTAAAAAAATGCTGGAGATGATTGGTGATTCGCTGGTTTTTAGGGACAGTATATTATTTTTTATGGTGACCTGAATAGGGTATACCTATGACATTATAAATTTAGACATTTTTATGTCCACTTATGGTATGTCATCTTCGGCTTTTGTTCAGTCGGAAAAACCGAAATCAAGGTACATCTGTACGCGCTAACACCCAAATTTATAACACCATGGGTATATCGTGACTGGAAAGTGAGCCCCCTAAAAATCTGGAGCGGGTTCGTGTCTCATGGCGGCACCAACGGCGGTTAAATAATGTGCTTGTTCTTGCGTTGAGAGGTCGCAGTCTATAATTTCTCCAAGATCCAGAGTGCGTACACTCAGGCCCAGAGCTTGCTTTAGGTAGTTGTCGAGCTCTGGAATAGTGATCTCCGTGGGCGTGAGTACTAAACCAGAAACGGGGGGTTGTTGGAAATAACGATCATAATAATCCAATGAGCGTTGTACTTCTAATACCAGCTGGTCAAACTGGGGATTGCTGTCTATGCCTTGATCAGTCACACTTTGATTCAGTTGTTCGTAGCCCATATTAAGCGGTCGTGCAAAATAGAGTGTAGATTGGCGGGTGATGACTAATAGACCCTGATCACGGGTGAGATAAATCATAGCGACGCCGGTATCATTTTCCAATAGACGTGAGCTGAGGTTGCGCAAAACCAGTTCTGGAATATCAATCGTGGTGAGGTTAGCCTTGGCCAGTTGTAAGCGATCGACATGTTGTCGTACCATCGAGATAGGGGAGACGACTACGTACATACTGCGTTTTTGGCTGGTCGCGCTACTGGCAGGCATGTCAAAGACATCAATCACCGCATCGTCAACATGATAGTCAATGAGATCCTTGATCTGCCAACGTACTGCAGAGCGTAACTCATTGGGCGGAACATCAGGCATTTCTACACTGAGAATAGTGTATTCTCCCAGTTCCATAACGGTTTTGCATTGTTGTTTCACTAGACCAAATTGTTTAACTTTTTTCTGAAGCAGACGGCCATCAGGCTCGGCGTACTTCCACAGGGTGAAATCACAGCGTTCCAGTTTCGGATGGTTTCCTTTTGTACTCAGCGTGACTACGCTTAAACCCTGCTGATTTGCCACCAGGGCAGAAGTGAAATGTTTGTTGTGTTTAGTTCCAAACGAAAACATAGTTTTGACCTTTGTCCTTTAAGGCATATATTTAACAATAATCTGTCGCTGTGTTCGAGGATTATTGGCGATGCCTCCAGCCATGCCGATGCTGGTAATGATATAAAAATTATTGCCGTTAACCGTGTTTGTACTTACACGAGTGCTCATCCAGGCTTGGTTATTGACGACAACGCCATTATTTATAATGCCGCCATTGCTACCATTAGCCAGATCCCAGATGGCCCATTGAATGCCACTTTCTGCGGCGGCGAGTGCTTGACCTGAATACCATTCATTGATCGTTTCAGTGCTGCCCAGAACCAGGCGTTGGGTCATGAGTGCGCCGAGTCCGGCTAATGCAGTAATGACAAAAATAGTGGCAATTAAAGCAGCCCCACATTGTCTTATCTTTGTTAGCGGCATAATAGACTTAGCCTTGATGCGGGAACGTATGCTCACGGTGTATTTCTCATATGAATTTCATGATAAAGACGAATATTTTCACCACTCGCACTATCCGTGAGTTCCATATCCATACGCAGTACGCCGGTGGCCTGTGGCGATCCGGGAAGATAATTGAAATTGAGTGCAGTGACGTCATTAATCAGAACGGGATCGGCGGTGCTCCAGTCGGATGTCCCGTTATAATTAGTCAGTCCCACATTGCTATACCAACGCAAATCAGTTGTAGTGAGTCCAATTTCTATCGTTCGATCGGTAATGGCGAAGTGTTTTCCTGGTGAGCCAATAAGAAATTGTTGGCTGGTAAAGTTGAGAATTTGCCCTTGGGTTGTACCGTCACTCGCTCCTGTTGTGACGGTAATTGAACTTAAGGGGGTTGCGGTGATACTGGCTTGCAACAAAGAGGGTGAGGTATTGCCGATGACTAGTACATCATTACTGGCCATACTCAATGTTGTACCCAAGATATACAATCCAGTAAGATCGGTGTTTTTTTTAAAACGTAGCGTGGTATTGCTGAATTCACCGGAAAAGTTATCAAATTGGTCGACGTAACGTCCCCCCGCACGGCTGCGAGCAAATTCAATACCGCTGCCACCCCCCAGGACGCTGAGGCTATTAGGTACGGCCAGGCGTACTTCACGGGCGATGCGTTCTATTGCCAGTCGCCCGTTAGCGACGAGATCCGCGCGCGCTTTGCTGGCGCTATAGGCTTGCATTGCTTTGGCAATAAACGGGGTGAGCATAACGGCAATGATGGCCAACAAAACAATGACGGTGACCATTTCAACGAGAGTGAACCCGCGGGTTTTTTGCTTTTTTTGAAGCATTAGTTGTTCACCCGATAAGCGGTGAGGGTCAGGGTTTCATTCGATGACGAGGTGACACTGACCGTAATTAAACGGACATCAGCGGCAATGACACCATTCCAGTTCGCTCCCGGTTGACTGATGTTGACCGTCAGAGAAAACCCGTTATAGCCAGGCATATCAATGCCATTAGAATTTTGAGGTGGGCTTTGATTAATGATTGCACTGTAGTCATCAATATCATCGTAGTCCGCGCGAGCTTCGCCTGTTTCTGCGCCGATACTTGTCATCATCGTCATATTACTTGTACACGTGCTGCCTGTATTGACGCAGCCGCCGCCTAATGGTGAGTTTTCATTCCAGCGCTTGTGCAAAATTTCATCTATCATCGCGGTGCTTACGGCCAGTGCGCGCTGGCGTAAATAAGGGCGGTGACTGTCTTCGATTCCACTGACGAACAGTGCACTCATACCGGCCATCATCGTGCCTACCAACACAATAACAATGATGGTTTCTATTAAGGTAAAGCCGTGCTGACTTGGTTTTTGTCGTTGCACTCTCATCGGATGAACCCGGTAGTCTGTTCGATGGTAATCATTCGGACATCTGAGCCAATGGCAACTGAAATGGCTTGTGCTCCCGCCAGGTCAGGTGCGCCTGAACCGTTAAACAGGATAGTTATCGCTGGGGCAAGAGTGACGTTGCTCCAATTGCGGGTGTAACTACTGGCATTAGAGAGTGGATTGGTAACCTGGCTTGCAACGCCATCACTACTGCGACGCTGATTAATGGTATAGCCCGTCGTTGTAATGGTGATTTGGTAATAGTCTGTCTTGTTGTCACCATCAATATCTTGCCCGGTGTGCGTCATTGACATAGTTTGGGCATAACGAATTGCCTCAATCAATTCTCCAGCCGCAGTCGCAGATTCAAAGCTGGTGAGATTAAAACGGCTAACGGCAGATACGGATAAAATACCGAGCAATACCATCACGAGTATCAGCTCAATCATTGTAAAGCCCATCGTTCGTTGTGCTGTCATTACGACATATTCCGCCAAAATGTTTATTAGAGTCCGTTAGGAACGTGTACGGAATAACTTCCGAGTTTGATATCTTATCTTCAGCTTGTCTTTGTCCATTTTTCAATCACAAAACCCCGAAAATAAGAGCAACTATTCCTGTGCTTTTACTCAAAGCTTCCGCATCTATGTTTATGCCCCTTACCTACATCTCTGTAGACAATCAGAACGAGCAAATGGAAACTAAGTCTGAGCGCCAAATCCGGAAGTTCTTTCGTGCACGTTCCTTATCCTTAAATATCGGCATGTTATAGAAGATATTAACCTAAAAAAGTCCCCAAAAATGATTTGAACAATGCCGTTATTGGATTTTTAATCCCCGGATTGACGCGCCTCTTTTTGGTGCGATACAATTATTTACGTAAGCCACTTCGAGATTTTTAATTTTTTTCCAAAATTTGTTCCCTTGTTGAGGCAGGATACCTTATACGATGACACTGAAAAATACGACGATCAACTCGCCGAATGGTTCACAAGGCGAGCTTGCTATTCATTCGGTACTTGGAGAATCGATCAAAGGGCTGGGTCGATTGCGGCAATCCCTATTGTTTGCTGAACTAGCGAATATTGCGTATCTGCCGCTTGAACAGGTGACCCGATTCGCCCAGCCACTCGGTTTCAACGAGATCGAGCTTTTTAACCGTGATGGTTCACAGGCCTATTTGTTTGCCAGTCACACCGACACCGTCATCGTTTGCCGTGGGACTGAACCGAACGATTGGAACGACATTAAAGCTGATGTTGATGCGGTATCGGTTGTAGCCGAAACGGTGGGGCGGGTGCACCGGGGCTTCAAACAAGAAGTCGATGACCTTTGGCCTGAGCTTGAAAAAAAACTGGTTAGCAACAATAAAACGCTCTGGTTTGCTGGGCATTCTTTGGGTGGGGCGATGGCGACGATTTGTGCTGGCCGGTGTTTTTTATCGCACATTCCATCGATGCCTCACTCACTGTATACCTACGGTAGCCCTCGCGTAGGGAATCAACGCTATATCAATTATTGTGACCTCGACCATATTCGTTGGGTGAATAACAATGATATTGTTACACGTTCTCCACCGGTGTTGTTCGGTTACCGGCATACGGGTACAGAATTTTATCTCGATTCTCATGGGCATTTACGTAAGGTGGACGGTTGGCAGCGCACGAAAGATCGTTGTCGTGGGTTCCTGGGGGGGCTCCGCAATTGGAAGATCGATTATTTCTCTGATCATTTGATGGACGACTATATTAAATCAATCCATAACATGGTTCTGGAATACGAAGCGAGCGGTTGCGACGACGAATCTCATTGGCTTAGCGAAAAAAGTCATCGAGGGCGGAAACCAGCTAAAAGGACTGTCTCTTGCCGTAGTACTGAAAAAAAAGGAGGGCAAATATTGTAGACGTTCCTTGTTAAATTTCAATCGTTACGAGTTTATTCGCGCTTATTCTACCTACGCAACTAGGTGACCTTGATGTAGGTCAAATTTCCTTTTCTGTTATAGATATTAATTTTTCTGCCGTTATATACCTTAAGTATTTCACGTTTTTTTGTTGCTCTTGCAGCATATGAGGAAAAGCTTATGCGCATTGAATACTCAACGTACGCTGTAATCTCCTATTTAATGTTTGTTTTATTTTTTTCTACCCATGCCCTGTCATTCGACACTGGTTTTAATCTTGATTTTAGAGAAGACCCCGGTGAGCAAACCGTTTCTGTTTTTGGCGGCAATTGCGGTGTTGGCGGAGTTTTTTCTATTGGCAATAATTGTGGTATCGGACTCGGGGTTGAACTGCCCGATCCGGATACCACGCCTTTTTACCAAGGTGTTGTTACGGTTGATGGGAAAAGCTACTGGCACACCATCGTTGGTAATCCCAGTGCGGGTTTTGCTATGGAGAGTTATATTGAGCGGGCAGGATTTGGTGCTTTAACCTCGTTTAGCGGTGGCCGTCCCGGCACCTTTGGTGCTTTCAGTCTTGAAGGTCGGAGTGGCAACGGTTGGGATCCTCTTGGTGTCGATCCTGCTCGCGGGGTTGATTTTACCGGTAATGGGAGTGGTGACCCGACGAAAGCAGTGATTAGGCAAGTGATGGGTGATGGAACATGGGATGACCAGACCAGTACATGGCGTTGTGATTCAGGGGAGTTTTGCTCGGAGTTTTTAAAAGATCAGCTGGTCTTTAAGCCCGTTATTAGCCAAACCATTAACGACGTTGCGGGTGATGGAACAACAATGCAAGCACAGTTTCAACTGGATATGAGCAATATAACCTACTCGGATGATACAACAGCAGGGGCTATTACTAACACAGTTGTTTTTACAGATCCAAACTCTAAAATGGGAGGCAACGGCAATTTTGATATGGCGACAGATGCTCAAGTAGGTCGCAGCGTTGTCACCGCGGGGCGATATATCTATAACAATTGTTCTAATCCCAATGTTTTCCAATTTGGTGGCAGTTGCTGGCAAGTATTTAGTCCTTATTTTAATTCAGCTGGTGCTAATTACCAGGAGGGGTCTTATACGTACAGTGATGGCAATGCAACTAATCCCATGGCGTATGACTGGGGGATGTTTTTGGATCCCTTACAAAATCCTGCAGGATCCGGTACTAGAGCAAAATAAGGCAGTGACGGACTCAGTGTCGCTGGTATAAATAAGTCATACGATCATTTTCTTTTTGCGATTCGAGTGGTGCTGCATTTTTTAAAAATCGTGAATTTAAAGGGTTCCTCGCTGTTCTAGGTTAAAATCAGAGTTTTTTGTAGTAGCTCAGACCTGATCTGACAATGACTCGTTTTTAGGGTGTTTGTTAGCTTAGATTTGAGCTAAACTAAACTCTTTTTCACCCAAATCGATCTACCATAACTCATGTTTCCATTGGCGTTTACCCATAGCACATTAGCTGGTTGTTGTTGAGTTATATACCCATGGCGTTCATTTTAGTCTGACTTTATACTCATCCATAATATTCGGTACCACGATCAGTATTCGCCTAATATCTCTTTTTTTGGGATAATGGATAAACACGATTTTAAATTATTAATTACTTTGCTAAAAAACAATGAAAAATAATGTTAAAAAGGAAATTGATGACGCCGTAATGACCGACCTTACGAGACGTCCTATCCATGCTGATTATTCTAGTCGCCAGGGGGGAGATACAGGGGCTCTACCGAAGTTTCGGCGAGTTTTATTTATCAGCTATGCTTTTCCTCCAACCGGCGGTGGCGGGGTGCAGAGATCGGTGAAGTTTGCAAAGTATTTGCCAAAATTTGCATGGCGGCCAACGATATTAACTGTAGCCAATCCTTCGGTTCCCGTTCACGATCACGACTTTGCAAGCGATCTTGATCCCATGATGAAAATCGTCAGAGCCAGAACACTGGAACCCGGTTATGCTGTCAAAAAACAGATTGTTGACAATGGTACTGGCGCGCGGAAGTCGACACGTTTTTTGCGTGGTATTCTTCGGCATTTGAGTACCCAGTTTTTTCAGCCAGACCCTCAGATTTTGTGGAATCCGCAAGCATATCGAGCTGCCAGGCATACATTACGCTCGATGCCTCACGATGCGATTTTAGTGACTGGGCCGCCATTTTCATCGTTTCTCCTTGGTTGCAAGCTGAAACAAAAATTCGGTCTTCCACTAATTTTAGACTTCAGAGACGAATGGATGATCGCCTGCCGTTATCTAGAAAATCAACAACAACGTGACAAAGGTTTTCACAAACAACAAACCATGATGCTCAAGACACTTCAGTTTGCTGACGCTGTTATCACGACAACCCAGGCGAGTGCATCGGAGTTGCAAAAGTACTGTGATAAGATAAACAGCCGTGCTCGTGTAATATGCATCTACAATGGGTTTGATCCTGATGATATTAATGGTGTAGCATTGCCTTCCCCTAGGTCGGAAAAGCTCCAAATCACCTACACCGGTACACTTTGGAAATTGACTGATATCAGTCCTTTTGTATCGGCTCTCGTTGCACTTCACCAGACATCTCCCGAGCGTTGTGCGAGGCTAAAACTATCTATAGCGGGCAGACGAACGCCACCTCAGGATACCGTTTTAGAGCGATTGAATGGCACTGAATTTACTATCGAACCGCATGGCTACCTGGCACATAAACAATCACTTCAACTCGCCACCGATTCGGACATTTTACTTCTACTGTTGTCTGACCAACCCGGAGCAGAGCGAGTCGTACCCGCAAAACTGTTCGAGTACTTAGCTTTGGGCAAAACGATTTTGGCCATCGTACCATCGGGAGAAACGAGAAATCTAATGCGTGATCAGCCAAACTGTCACCTGTTTCATCCATCGGAAACCGATAAAATCGTCAGGTGGTTGTCAATTCGTTTGGATGCGCACTCGCTTCACCACTCTGACATCAGTATTCCAACCGATAGCTCTACCGATGCCGAATTAATAAGTGAATTTTCGCGATTAAACCTGACAAGTCAGTTGGCCGACGTACTCCAGAAGAGCATCCGAATATAAATGTAGGATAACCGTTACCCCCCCCTACTTTATTGTTAGTCTGGGTTTTCGTTAGTTTGTGACACAAACCCGAGTCAGCAAGTTTAGCTATATTGTTCATGAGGGGCTTCAAGGGATTATACATATCATGTGGGTTGAATATGGGTATGCATTTATTGTTAGATTTAATCTAAAAAACGCAATTAGACGCGAATGTGGAATATAGTGAGGTAAATTAAGAGCCTATGCTATAGATCGTAGATCAATTGTGTTTTTTAGGTTTAAGTTAGGTGAAAAAATGTCAGATTATACAGGTCATGATAGACGCCAAAATGAACGTAAAAATTACAATTCAAAAAATAATTCCATTGGCTTTAAATTAAAAGCTGACGATGAAGTTCGAGAAATTTATAAAATTCACGATGTTTCAATATCCGGGATGAGAATAAGCTTGACAGAGGTCAAGCTTAAAGCGGAACAAATACTGACATTATTGGTTTCCGAGGGTGCGTTTTCACTCTCTGTGAATGCTGTGATAAGGTGGCATGCACCGGGCTCAGAATCGGGTATTTACGAGTATGGTGTCGAGTTTGATTATGGCGACATGGATTTAAATCTATCGTTATTTATGTATCTTCGAGAAAATATGAATAAATTGTAATCACGCCTCTAAAACTTTGTAGTTTGAGTAAGGTGTTTTCCTGCATTGTTTTGTTTTTGTAAATGGATCATATCGTCCAATATAAATGCAGCTTCACGTGCCATTATACTTTTAATAATTTTATCTTCTCCTTCTAATGCCTCATCATCATCCAGGTCAGTAATCGGATCAAGACCACGAGATGAGCGAAAATGATTAAGTTGCGTCAGTTGTTCTTTTTCATTACGCTCACGTTCAAGTTTACGGATGGTTTCTTGCAAGCTGATTGTTTTTTTATTTCTAGCTTTTTCAATATTTTCAGCTTGTTTGGTGAGAAATTGAAACCCTGGGTTTATTGCTATTCTGGATTTATGTTTTTTTATAAGAAGATCTAGATTAGTAATATCCATGTTGTAAGAGTTGAACTTGGCAGGTTTCACCGCGGCCCAGGGTAGGGCGTTGTCATAGGCACGTTCTCCCTTTTCTTCTGTAGTCGATACCATTGGGAAACTAATATCAGGAATAACGCCACGAAATTGTGTGCTATCGCCGTTAATTCTAAAAAATTGAGCCATAGTGATTTTTAACTGACCTAGTTTAGACCCCGGTAAAATAGCATAACGATTTAAATCAATAATCGTTTGTACAGTGCCTTTACCAAACGTGGGTTCACCAATAATGATGCCCCGTTTGTAATCTTGAATGGCACCGGCAAAAATTTCTGATGCCGAAGCACTATAACCATTAACCAGTATAGCTAAGGGACCCTTGTAAACAATACCATTATCAGGGTCATTATTTAATTTTAATTTTCCAGAGGTTTCTTTCACCTGAACGACCGGGCCTGAGGTGATAAATAAACCCGTGAGCGATATGGCTTCGGAGAGCGAGCCTCCACCATTGCTACGTAAATCAATAACAATCCCTTCGATATTTTCTTTTTCCAATTCTCGCATCAGTTGAGCAACATCCCGTGTTGTGCTGCGGTAATCTTTATCTCCTCTCTCGTAGGCTTCAAAGTCGAGATAAAAAGTGGGAATGGTGATAACACCTATTTTATGCTCGGTGTTAGGTATATCAATAAGCTCTTTGTGTGCAGCCTGGCTTTCTAACTTGATTTTGTTTCGCGTAATTAAAATGGTTTTGCCACTTGAACCACTTTTTTCATTTTCCAGATGTAGCTTTACTACGGTACCTTTAGGGCCGCGGATCAGATCGACCACATCATCAAGACGCCAACCAATGACTTCAACCATTTCACCGTCTTGTCCTTGTGCAACACCGGTAATTTTATCATTAGCTGAAATTTTCCCACTTAAGTCTGCCGGACCACCTGGGATGATTTTTTGTACGACGGTGTATTCATCTTCTCCTTTAAGAACAGCACCA
This sequence comes from uncultured Chromatiaceae bacterium, assembly GCA_964421045.1. Taxonomy (GTDB): domain Bacteria; phylum Pseudomonadota; class Gammaproteobacteria; order JAADHS01; family JAADHS01; genus JAADHS01. Next base: position 52,312 of record CAYQVF010000008.1, on the reverse strand, counting down.
ATACCCTCTAATGAAAGACTCATATCAATTTTAAAGTTTTCAGATACGCGTGGAGAAAAATAAGCAGTATGAGGTTCCAGGGTATGCAAATAGGCATTCATAAAGAGTTGAAAAATATCTTCAGAGTTGTACTGAGCAAATCGTCGGCTCACCGTTTTGTAACGTTTACTCAGTTTGTCTTTTATTTCTTTAGGTGTTTTATGATCCAGGCGTAAATTAAGAATGTCATTTTTAACTCTTTGTTGCCATAGGGCATCAAGTTCATTTTTGTTTTTTGGCCAAGGGCCTTTCGTGCGGTCAATGACGTAGTCATCTTTTTTGTTAAAATCAAAATTATTTTCTAATAGACCCAAGGCATAGTCAGAACGTTCTTTGCGTCGTTGTTGAAATAATCTGAATATTTCAAATGCAGGGTCTAATTTTGCATCTTTAAGGAGGTCATCCAGACGTGTTTTATATTTTTCAAAATAGGCGATATCAGCAGCCGTAAAAACGGATCGATTGGGGTCAAGAATATCAAAATAACGATCAAAGATGGCGGCAGATTTTTCATCATTAAGTTCAGACTTTCTATAGTGTAGCTTAGTCACAAATTTGTTAATGATGCGTGTGGATAAGCGGTGATCCCGTGAGGGTTCCAACGGCTCACTGGGTATCTCGGCCCAGGCCAAACAAACGCAGCTTGCAATTAAAACCAGCCCCACTAAGATGCGCATTTTTTTTATCATCGTTTCACTCATATCCTTAAGGTTATCGCCAAAAAAACAAAAATATCCAGTCTGTTTACTAAGTTTATACCACCAAAAGTCAATTTTGAGAATGATTGCTGACCAGAAAATTATCCGCAAACAATGTAATGATAGCTTGAAATGCTTATCTTGAGTATTATTTATAATAAATAGCCTGTATTGTCATCAAAAGTGTGTTAGAAAAGTTATAATGGTTGAAAAATACGGATTTGATAAAATACAAACATGAGCAAAATAAATTTTTCAGAGTCAGAGCTAATTATTGAAAATAACGCCATCCCGGGCGATTCGATGAATCAAGATTTGGCGACTCAGGATGAGGTTTTACCCGAAACACTGACTATTTTACCCTTGAGTGAACGTCCTTTTTTTCCATCGCAGGCTTTGCCTATCTTAATGAATGAAGCCCCCTGGAGCTCAACTCTGGAACGCATTTATAAGAGTGAAAACAAGTTAGCTGGAGTCATTATGACTCAGGGTGATATTCAAGATAATCTGAGTCCTGATGATTTTTATACTGTGGGTTGTGCAGTACGTATCCATAGCCCATCAAAATCGGATAATAAGTTACAGTTTATTGTTGAAGGAATAAGACGCTTTAAAATTGAAAAATGGCTGTCAACCACCGTGCCTCTCGTCGCTCAGGTCAGTTACCCTGATGATGCAATAAAAAAAATAAACAAGGATGAGATTCGTGCCTATGCGCTTGCGATTTCTTATACATTAAAAGAATTAGTTCCCTTAAATCCGCTGTATACGGAAGAGTTAAGATTTTTTCTTAATCGGTTTGGCCCCAATAATCCTTCTCCTCTCGTTGATTTTGCAGCGAGCATTACGAGTGCGACCAAAGAAGAACTGCAAAAAGTATTAGAAATGTTTAATCTTTACCAGCGACTTAAAAAAGTTTTGGTTATGGTCAAAAAAGAACTGGAAGTTGCAAAATTGCAAGCCAAAATTCATCGTCAGGTAGAAGATAAAATTACCGATCATCAACGCAAATTTTTTCTTCGAGAGCAATTGAAAGAAATTCAAAAAGAATTGGGTTTGGCGAAAGATGATAGAGTGGCTGATATTGAACGTTTTAGTTCCAGAATTGAAGCCCGCTCGTTACCTGAAAAAGTTTCTGAGCGGGTTAACGACGAAATGAACAAAATGGCTGTTTTAGAAACAGGCTCACCTGAATATTCAGTGACCAGAAATTATTTGGATGTGGTGACCAGTTTACCGTGGGGGATTGTTTCGTTAGATAAGCTGAATATAAGGCGTGCACGCATCATTTTGAATAAAGAACATGATGGCCTGAGTGAACTTAAAGAACGTATTCTTGAATTTATTGCCGTCGCTTCATTGAAAGGTGAAATTGCGGGTTCAAACTTGTTATTTGTTGGGCCGCCAGGTGTAGGCAAAACCTCTATAGGTCGTTCTATTGCACGTGCTTTAGGTCGTCAATTTTTCAGGTTTTCCGTTGGTGGTATGCGAGATGAGGCAGAAATAAAAGGACATCGACGAACTTATATTGGCGCAATGCCGGGTAAAATCATTCAAGCAATACGCGAGTGTGGTACCGCTAATCCTGTCATTATGCTGGATGAGATTGATAAAATGGGGAATTCTTATCATGGAGATCCTTCTTCGGCATTACTTGAAGTGCTCGACCCGGAGCAAAATAATGATTTTTTGGATCATTACCTTGATGTTAGGTTCGATCTGTCAAAAGTACTTTTTATTTGTACCGCCAATCAACTTGATACCATCCCCAATCCACTATTGGATCGCATGGAAGTTCACCGCTTGAGTGGTTATATTACGGAAGAAAAGGTTGAAATTGCCAAACATCATTTGTGGCCAAGACAACGAAAAAAATCGGGGCTTAAAGCCAGCCAAATAAAATTATCAGATGCGGCTATAAAAGCAATTATTGAAAACTATGCCCGTGAAGCTGGAGTGCGAAATTTAGAAAAACAACTCGCAAAAATTGTTCGCAAAGTCGCGGTTCGAATTGTAAAAAAACAGAATCGTAAACTTGTAATCAGTACAAAAACGCTAGAAACTTATTTAGGCAAACCCATTTTTAACAATACTAAGCCTCGTCTGGGTATCGGATTGACAACAGGATTAGCCTGGACAACATTAGGAGGAGTACAGCTTACAATAGAGGCGACTTGTATTCCGTCAAAACAAAGAGGCTTTAAGTATACAGGGCAATTAGGCAGTGTGATGAAAGAATCTGCGGAATTGGCATACAGTTATATTTTGGCGAATATGGCGCGCTATGGTGGAAATTTGGAACGATTTGATCGCTCAACAATACACCTTCATGTTCCAGAAGGTGCGACTCCCAAGGATGGCCCCAGTGCCGGAATAACAATAGCGACAGCATTATTGTCATTAGCTAAAAATAAAAAAATAGGATTGAATGTCGCTATGACGGGTGAATTAACATTAAGCGGTGATGTTTTTCCTGTGGGAGGGATTCGGGAAAAAGTCATTGCTGCGAGACGAGCCAAGCTAAAAAATATAATACTTCCTGCGCAAAATCAGCGGGATTATGAAGAGTTGCCTTCCTATATTCAAAGAGGACTTCATGTCCATTTTGTAAGCCATTTTTCTGAAGTCGTGACGATTGTATACCCAAAATCAAATACTTAGGTATATAAAGTGATTTATTTAGAGACCCGAAGTTTAAATTTAATGCGCAAGCTATCGAAGTTGTGTATTATCCTAAGCTATCTGAATTTGGGAGGATAAGTGCGATGCAAGGGGATACTTCTGCTATTATATGGTTCGCTCAAGCTGGCGTTTTTATTGTTGCTTTGGTTGCAGGCCTCTTTTTTGCTAAAGGAAAAAAATCAGCGCCGGCTAGTGATCTGAACAAGCGAAGAATAAAAAGAGATATGAATGACACCAAAACCCACTATAAAAACTACAGGGACTCGGTGCACAGTGAATTTAAAGGTCTTAACAGCTCGATAAAAGAAATGAATAAAGCCTATGGCGAGCTTTATGAGCATCTCGCTAATGGTGGTGTTAAATTGAGCTTATCGAGTTCAGAACTTAAAAACTTAATGCAACAAGATAGCGATTTTATTGATCGATTACCTCAAATTAAAAACAGCTCTAAAGGATAAGGCATTCGCGCTGTACACTTGTATTACCCTTAAAAATCGGAACTATTCATAACTGTTATGAACTGTGTTGTATACCGGAGCCAGTTAAAAGATCTGACTTATCTTTATATTAATAAGGAGGGTGACTTTTCCCAGGTGCCTGAAACTTTGATGAAAATGTTAGGGACATTAGAACAAGTCATGTTCCTTAAGCTCCACCCAGAAAAAAAGTTAGCTCAAGTGGAAGTATTAGACCTCATTGACCATCTTAAAGAGGCAGGCTGGTATCTTCAGATACCGCATAGAAATGAGTTGCCAAAAAATTTATTAAAGTTCTAGCTAGCTAACGAAACGACTCAGCTCCTTGAAATTTGCCAGTTCAAGAAAAAAATGTGAGTTTATGTGCGCAGACTAGTTTTTGATTTCTTGAATCAACACCCAGGGAGCAATAACAATTGCCCAGAAGTCGGGCTGGCTCTCTGTCCATAATTTAGCATCGTCGATACTCGCATGTTCTAAGTGGTGCTTTGTTAATAAATCATCAATGTGCTGTTTATTGTCTCTTGATATGGATAGTGCAACTTCAACTAGGTCGAGGTCGTGAAAAACTTTAATGACTACTCCGCGAGCAAAATATTTTTCCAGTTCGAGCCAAGTTATTCTTCCTGTTTGCCTGTTGAGTTCATATTTTAATAAATCTTCTTTTTTTTTCATAGCGCCAGTTTCACTGCTCAATTTCGATCTGTCAACCTATGCTTCTTCTGAAATAATGAGAATATAAAGAAATTAGAATGGGTTACCGATAATAAAATATGGATGATCATTTAGAAAGGTGGAAAAATGAGTGCGGGTGAGTTTAAACAATGCTTAAGGGAGATCAAGGGATTAATTGGTGCCACAGAAGCCGATTTTGAACAGTTACGCAAACATCAGAGTTTTTTATTAGACAATCTTGATGAAGTGATCGCACTTTTTTATGACATCCTTTATGAAAACAGGGGTAGCAAGGATGTGTTTAAAGAGGGTGAACGAGAGAAACGAGAACAAACACTACGAGACTGGGTTGTCGCATTGCTTGAGGGGCATGACGAGGATCGCTACTGGCGTGCCCAGTATCTAGTCGGTTTAGCCCACGTGCGCAGAAAAGTAGCTAATCGCTATATGATATCCATTGCTAACCGACTTAGAGAGTTCTATCTACCTAAAATGATAGACCAGCTAGGAACAGAAGAAGGTATAAAAACATTTATATCTTTCCAGCGCATTTTGGACAGTGGTGTCGCACTCACTGTGACACTTGTTGATGAGGCTTTCAAAATGGTGATTGAAGAAAACACGGGCTGGACTGAGGCTCTGATGCAAAAAATGCAAGAATCCGTTTTTGCACAAATTGCGAAAAAACTACAAAATGAGTAGCGACACTCAGCTCCCCCAGAATGACACAATCAAGAATTTAAAATTTTGTTATGCAAGGAATTATAACTTTTTTAGCTGTTCAAGATATTGCTGTTCATTCGCGATGCCATCTGAGCGCTGCGCTTGCCATAACATTTCTGCCAAACATTCCATCATTTTATGCTCTGCGTGATGAACGTCCCTATGGCTTTTTAATAAGCGGTTAAAAATTGCGGTGATCCCTGCGGGACGATTCACAGACAATTGTTCTCGAAGACCTAAGTGTAGCCCCATATGCATGAAAGGGTTGGACTCACCAAGCTCTGGCGCGAAATCCTTGGCTAAAGCATCTTCACCTTGTTCTAAAAAGGCATGGTATTCCGAATGCATTGCGACGACTTCGCCGACTTGTTTTTCTAAGGCTTCCAGAGGCAGCTTATCTCGATATTTCTGCCAGCTGGAGACATAAAATTGTCTTAGCTCATCGCGGTTTTGACTGAATAGCATTTCTATTGTCCTGTAATAAGATTGAGTCTGATGAGACCCCTCAGTTAAGGTAGGCAAAACGCCGCAGAGGCACCAAGTGCGGATGCGTTAGCATCAATTTCACGGGAATAGTCTTGAAAACCGGGTACGAAACCATCATTTATTGCACTTGCGATACAGGTATGTGGAGGCGTATCTGCTGCATCCAGGCAGCGTTTTAATTTATCACCTCCCATATCGGAGACCAGATTGGTTCGAATAAGTGCATTCAAGAACTCCATTGTTACAGGATCTCCATCTGCCGAGCCATGCACAGCTAGTATTACAGAGTGTCTAAATTGAGAAACTGCATCGCCGTGACTACCCGGTGGAGTTAATCCAGCGGCGACTACACCAGAAGCAAGGACTGCGCGGGCTTCAATATTCCCCTCCCGTGCCCAAGGCCAAACAAGATTCCAGGCACCAGTACAATCTCCAGAGTCAATTGCAGTCATAGCCTGAATTTTAGCGGTCTCCCAATCGCTTAGGCGTTGTTGTGCACAAGCCATAACTGTAATTGCAATAACTGCAATCGAAGCGGTTGTTCTTAGTTTCATTGGCAAAACCTTTTAAGGTAAAAATGGAATTACATGGATATAAACACTAATTTCTGGTCAGTCTTTTCCCTTATGATGATTAAGGAGGTAAAAATAGTCTCGGATTAGCTGTGCTTGCTCCTCAATTCCAAGGCTGCTAAATTTAGTCTTTATAGTAATAGGGAGATATTCATAATCGCGTTGAAATATACCTTTGGTTATTACGTTGATGCCCTGCTAATGTTGCCAGACATGAGCCAGCTCATGGATGAACGTAGCTTTTTTATGAATATCGACGCCCTCAGTAGAAAAATCTACACTGTAATCCGAATTTTCTGCCGGATAGTAAATATTTCCGTTGGGTGCCATTGCGCGTGTTTTTGGCTGCAAGAACGTCCATTTTCTATTGAATATTTTAACTTTATTGAAGTTGATCTGGGTTTTATAGACGGTGGTTGCTAATGTTTTTTCACCTGCTGTCATATTACGCCCTAACATGGATACAATTTCGATCTGTTTGCGATTTCTGGATTTACGAAAACTACCATTCCAATGGGTATCCTCTCCGGAGAATTTTACCTGCACACACTCTTTTTTATAGACATATCCTTTACACAAAGCCTCTAAATCATAAAATCCAAGAGGGATGTTCGTAAATTTAGCCATATGTTTTGAATGAATGCCATCATTTGTTATTGAACTATAGCTCTTATGTGGTTTCGCCCTGCTAGTAATTTTGACAGTCACATTTTCACGACAATATGCGTTTGTTTTTTTCTTAATAAAGACTTCTAAATTTCCTACTTTTCCATCCACTTAATGTCTCCTTAAAGTGATAGCTTTGTTTTGTGCTTATACTCGCATAAATCTTCAATAATGCAGGCGCCACAACGAGGCTTTCTGGCAACACACGTGTATCGTCCTAATAAAATTAGCCAATGATGGGCATCCTGTAAAAATTCATTGGGGACGAATTTTAATAGTTTTTTTTCTACGTCCAAAACAGTTTTTCCAGGCGCAATACCGATGCGATTGGATACTCTGAATATATGGGTATCAACAGCTATAGTCGGTTGACCAAAGGCGGTATTGAGAACAACGTTTGCCGTTTTTCGTCCAACCCCAGGCAAAGCTTCTAGTTCCTCTCGGGTTTCGGGCACTTTTCCCGCATGTTGTTCAACTAAAATTTTGCAAGTTTTTATGATGTTAGCGCTTTTAGTGTTGAACAAACCAATTGTTTTAATATGTTTTTTCAGTCCAGCTTCGCCTAACTTTAAAAACTGCTGGGGATTATTGGCTTTGTTAAATAAACTTTCACTGGCCTTATTAACACTCTTATCGGTGGCCTGAGCCGATAAGATCACCGCAATTAACAGCTCAAATGGCGAGTTATAATTCAGCTCAGTCGTAGGTTTGGGTTCATTGGTCTGTAAACGAGAAAATATTAAATGACGTTTGTCACGATTCATTTTAAGTCGATGCTGCTGTCTGCGATAATATTTGCGGAACGCGTTTTTTGTTGGCACGTTCATGGAGCATATTGCGAACAGCGATAATTAATCCTAAACCTATAAAAGCACCTGGAGGCAACATCGCCAGCAAAAAACCACGGTAATCTTCAATCACAGTGACGATCATCCATCGTGCGGCGTCACCAAACATCAAGTGAGCATGAGACATCAAGGTACCTTGGCCGAGCACCTCTCTCATACCACCGAGCAGTACCAGGATGAACGTAAATCCTAGCCCCATCATTAAGCCATCAATTAAGGAGGGCATGACTGGGTTTTTTGATGCGAAAGCTTCTGCTCTCGCTATAATGGCACAGTTAGTGACGATCAACGGTATGAAAATCCCCAGTACTTTGAATAAATCATAAAAAAATGCATTCATCGCTAGCTCAATCGCAGTGACTATTGAAGCAATAATGAGTACAAAAATCGGAATACGAATTTCAGGTTTAATATGATGACGGAAAGCTGAAACGATGACGTTTGATAATACCAAAGTTAATAAGGTCGCCAAACCCAGGCCCAAGCCATTGATTACCGTTGAACTGACTGCAAGGAGAGGACACAGACCCAAAATTTGCACCAGGGCAACATTATTGCTCCATAATCCTTCTTTGGATATCGACGCGTATTGTGCGACTTTATTGACCATCACTTGCTGCCTCTGCACTCAGTTGAAAAATTTCTTCTCTTTGATCTGAAAAATATTTTAAACTTTTACGTACGGCCTTAATCACGGCTCGTGGCGTAATCGTTGCGCCGGTAAACTGATCAAAGTCTCCACCGTCTTTGCGGACATTCCATCCCTTTTCTGTCGGGTTAGATAAAGACAGACCATCAAAGTTCATAATCCAATCTGAACGATCGATTTCTATATCGCTGCCCAGGCCTGGAGTTTCTTTGTGAGCAATAATACGTACACCCGCAATGGTGCCATCATAGTGAATCGCCACCAACATTTTTATATTGCCGTTATAACCATCAGGTGCAACCACTTCGAGAATGGCCGCGACGGGTTCATCGTTGATGCGGGCTCGGTATATTTTCAGAGGTTTTTTACTGCCTAACATAGATGGGCTCAGCACGGTAATGGTATCGTTCAGCATATCATTATCATGTTGGGTCGAAGGAACAAACGTACTTAATAACTCGTGAACGGCTTGCCGTTCATTATCTATGATTCGTTCTGCTGTTGTTGCATAGGTAAAAGCAACTATCCCCGTACCCACCATTGCAAAAAGGGCGAGTGCGAGTCCGGTAATATTAACTTTTAAAAATAAACCTTTCATTTTTTGTCGCCGTAGCCAAATATACGCGGTCGAGTATAGTAGTCGATGGTGGGGGCTGAAATATTCATTAATAATACGGCAAAAGCAATCGCATCAGGATACCCGCCCCAAGTTCGAATAACATAGGTTAACAGACCGATGCCCGCGCCATATATCAAACGACCCACGGGAGTGGTCGATGCCGTTACTGGGTCTGTGGCGATAAAAAAAGCACCTAACAGGGTTGCGCCACTGAAAATGTGAAACAGGGGGGAGGCATATTGTTCTGCATCAATAAGATAAAAAACGCCAGACAAGAGCGTTATGGAGCCTATAACGGCAACAGGAATATGCCAACTGATAATTTTTTTGTAGATCAGCCCACATCCTCCTGCGAGTGCTGCGAGACTGACCCACTCCCAACCCGTACCGCCAAACCAGCCAAACAGTGGGTTGCCTGTGGTAATTTGACTAATACTTTTATCCAGACCCAATTCGGTTTTTAAACTATCTAATGGGGTGGCCATGCTCAGACTGTCCAGTGACAATTGACCGGGAAGCTGCCCCGTAAATATAACAGTAATAGTTTCTATTAAATTTAATGGGTTGTTATTCAGCTCATGAGGTGGAAACCACATGGTCATTTCAAGAGGAAAAGAAACCAATAACATGGCATAAGCCACCATCGCAGGATTAAACGGGTTATAACCTAATCCGCCATACAAATGTTTAGCAAAAATAACGGCGAAACTGATACCCACAACCATTAACCACCAAGGGGCAAGGGGAGGCAAAGCCAAGCCCAATAAAATGGCGGTAATCACCACGCTGCCATCACTTAAAAAAGGGAATATAGGTCGCTTGCGCATAGCCAGCATCAGTCCTTCTACACCTAAAGCGACAATCACCGTAAATAAGACGTTAACCACAACCCCCCAGCCAAAAATATAAGTTTGCACACCGATAATAGGTAACAAAGCGAGCACAACCCACAGCATAACGGAGGTCACAGAGTTGCTGGCATATTTGTAAGGTGAGCTGTGTTTAGGGGTTAACATTTTAATGTTTTTTAATCTTGGTTATTTTGGCGAGTTTCACGTTTTTTGGTTATTTGATCGATTTTGCGCTGTTGTTCTTCAGTCAAATTAACCATATTTTTAGGCTCTCTTTTATGAGCCTCCTTTTTTATTTGCACTCTTTCCATCGCTTCGAGTATGGCCGCTTTTTTTCTCGATTTTTCACTGGTTTTTACCGAATCTTCTGGTTTCTCTTTGTTACTATTCGCTTTTAGCTCATTACGTTTTCGTTTATGGCGAGCGGCTTTTTCTGCTTTTTCTTTAGCTAATCTCTCTGCGCGAAAATCATGACGTTGGCGTGCAATATCAGCCTTTTGTTGTTCACGCTCTTTACTCCAAATTTCTGTTTTTGCATAACGATAATAATGTACCAGCGGAATATTGCTTGGGCAGACGTAGGCGCAACAACCGCATTCTATACAGTCGAATAGATTATAATCTTGCGTTTTCGCGAAATCTTTTGCTTTGGCGTACCAATATAGTTGTTGCGGCAATAACTTTATTGGGCAGGCTTCCGCGCAGGCACCGCAACGGATACAGGGCATCTCCATGTTTTTTTCAGGTAAGCTGTTATACGTTGTTGCCAGTATGCAGTTGGTCGTTTTAAGAACGGAAGCTAATGGGGTATGAATCGTAAACCCCATCATCGGGCCACCCATAATTAATTGGTCAATGTGGGTTTGGGCATCGCAAAAATCTAAAAGCGAACGAATCGGTGTTCCGATTAACACTTCCAGATTTTGAGGGTTTCTTATCGCATCACCCGTAACAGTAACGATACGTGAAATTAAAGGCTCGGCTTTTGCTATAGCGCTATAAATTGCTGCGGCCGTTCCAACATTATGCACCACAACACCGACGCTAAGCGGTAAGCCATCACTAGGTACTTCTTTACCTGTGACAACATAAATAAGTTGTTTTTCACTGCCTTGTGGATATATAGTCGGGCATTGCACGACTGAGAGGTCAGGTTCCTCTGCTGTCGCTTCAAGCATGGCTTGATAGGCTTCTGGTTTGTTGTCTTCAATGGCAATGATACTTTGTCTTGCTTGTACGGCATGAGCAATAATTTTAACACCAGAAACGATATTGGAGGTGCGTTCACGCATGAGCATGTCATCACAACTTATATAGGGTTCACATTCGATACCATTGATTAACAAGGTCTCAATCACTTTGCGAGACCCCGGATTGAGCTTGATAAAAGAGGGGAAACCTGCCCCCCCTAATCCAACGATGCCTGCATCTCGTACCCGATTACGTAAATGGCTGGCATCCATGAATAAATAATCGTCTTTTGTTTCTCGACTGATCCATTTATCTTTACCATCTGGACTTAAAATTATGCATAAATCTGATAAACCAGAAGGGTGAGGAACCGGGTATTCGCCAATATCAGTTATCGTACCCGAGGTGGGCGCATGTAGTGCCACGCTGACATAACCATCAGCATGCGCAATACGTTGCCCCTTAAGAACCTGATCTCCTATGTTGATGTCCGGTGTGCTTGGTGCCCCAATATGTTGGTGTAAGGGCAGTATAAGTCGCTCAGGCAGAGGGAGCTTTACAATCGGAGACCGAGTTGATTCTTCCTTGTGCATAGGGGGATGAATACCGCCAGGAAAAGACCATAGTTGTGACATTACGACACGGACTCCGTTATCCTTTCAGTGGGATCAGGCCATTTCCAGGTTGTTATATTTTGTTCGATGGCAACCATACTAATACAATCAACAGGGCAGGGTGGTAGACAAAGTTCACAACCGGTACATTCTTTATCAAAGACCGAGTGCATTTGTTTTGCTGCGCCAATAATGGCATCGACCGGGCAGGCTTGAATGCATAATGTACAACCAATGCAGGAGTTTTCATCGATCAGTGCAATCATCGGCTCGGGTGGTGCTGCATTTTTTTCAGCATTTAATGCTTTGGCTTCACGACCTAAAAGATCAGCTAATGCAATAATGGTGGTGTCGCCGCCAGGCGGGCAAAGATTAATATCCGCTTCATCGCTCGCAATCGCTGTTGCATAAGGGCGGCAGCCTGGGAATCCGCATTGTCCGCATTGAGTTTGGGGTAACAATTTATCGATATTATCAACCAGCGGGTCACCTTCAACTTTGAACTGTATTGCAGCAAAGCCAAGTAGTAAACCAAAAATCCCGGCCAATATGGCTAAGGTTAAAATTGCGGATAACATAAACGATCTATCCCTTAACCAGGCCGCTGAAACCGATAAATGCGATAGACATGATCCCCGCAGTGATGAGAGCGATAGCGGAGCCGCGAAACGCAACAGGGACATCCGCCACAGCAATGCGTTCTCGAATAGAGGCAAATAAAATCAAGACCAAAGAAAACCCAACTGAGGCTCCAAAGCCATAAATGATCGATTGAACAAAATTGTGTTCTTCCTGAATATTTAATAAAGCAACCCCCAGTACAGCACAGTTTGTGGTAATGAGTGGTAAAAAAATACCTAAAACGTTATATAAAACGGGGCTGGTTTTATGTACAAACATTTCTGTAAACTGCACGACAAAGGCGATAACCAAAATAAAGGTGATCGTTTTAAGGTAGTCTAAACCCAGGGGGGCAAGTAAGTATTCGTTTGCTAAATAACTGCACACAGAAGACAGAGTTAAAACAAAGGTTGTAGCAAGAGACATGCCTATTGCTGTTTCTAACTTCTTTGAAACGCCCATAAAAGGGCAAAGTCCAAGAAACTTGACAAGAACAAAGTTGTTAACCAATACCGTACTGATGAGTAGGAGTGCATAGTCGCTCATGACGGTTATTTCCCCTTTATGCTCGGTTGAGCTGCTTCTTCGATGATCGCGCTGATTTTATCTTTTTCTATGCGTTTCATGAGCGGAGAAAATGGATTGATAGAATGGGCTGTAAGCGGTATTGTTACATCGTTCCAGTGAGTGCAGGTACTGTTTAAAAACTGCTCACTTAGTTTTGCGGTTTCAGGCAAAACCGGTTTGAGATAGGTGATGAGCGTTCTGAATAAATTAATTCCGACGGTGCATATTTGTTGTAGCTCCTGCTCTCGACCTGTTTCTTTAGCGAGAACCCAAGGTTTTTTATCATCTATATATTGGTTTGCTTTATCGGCTAAAGACATAATGTCACGAATGGCGTGTCCATATTCTCGGGCTTCATAGCGAGCCGCAATCTGCTTTCCTTTCACTAGAAATTCAGTGTATAAGCCTTGCTCAGAAAAGTCGTCTGCGAGTCTTCCGGCATATTTTTTGTTAATGAAGCCCGCACAACGGCTGGCTATATTCACAACTTTGCCGACCAAGTCAGAATTAACTCGTTGTGCAAAATCATCGAGGTTTAAATTGATATCATCAATTCCTGAACCTAATTTAGCGGCAAAATAATAACGCAAATATTCAGAATGTAAATGATTCAGATAGGTTCTTGCCTTGATAAACGTACCGCGAGACTTGGACATTTTTGTTTCATTGACCGTCAAAAAACCATGTGCAAATACGGCTGTTGGTTTTCGATAACCGGCACCTGTTAGCATGGCAGGCCAAAACAAGGTATGAAAATAAACGATATCTTTGCCTATAAAATGGTATAGCTCGGTATCTGAACCTGCTTGCCAGTAGTTGTCGAAGTTGATTTCAGGTGATCTGTCACAAAGCTGCTTGAAGCTGGCCATATAGCCCACAGGTGCATCCAACCAGACATAAAAATATTTTCCAGGGGCGTCGGGTATTTCAAAACCGAAGTAGGGCGCATCCCGTGAAATGTCCCAATCTTGCAGACCTTCGGTTAACCATTCTTTGAGTTTGTGTTGAACTTCTTTTTGCAATGCTCCACTGTGTATCCATTTTTCTAGCATGTCACTAAAATGATCCAGCTGAAAAAAATAATGGAGAGATTCTTTTTTTGTCGGTGTCGCGCCAGAAACAACCGAACAGGGGTTTAATAAGTCTGTAGGGGCGTAAGTGGCACCACAAGCCTCGCAATTATCACCATATTGATCTTCGGTTTTGCACTTTGGGCATTGGCCTTTAATAAAACGATCAGGTAGAAACATCTGCTTTTCTGGATCAAAGGCCTGGGAGATCGTACGTGTTGCAATATGGCCTGCTTGCTGGTTTTTTAAATAAATATCTTGTGCTAAAACTCTATTTTCAGCCGAATGTGTAGAATAATAATTATCGAAAGCAATATTGAAATCAGAAAAGTCTTTTTGATGCTCTTGACTTATTTGCTCAATTAAAACTTCCGGGGTAACGCCCATTTTTTCTGCATGCAACATAATGGGCGTACCATGAGCATCATCAGCACAAACATAATGAACTCGATGCCCCTGCATTTTTTGAAAGCGAACCCAGATATCCGTTTGAATATATTCAACCATATGGCCAATATGGATAGAGCCGTTGGCATAGGGTAAGGCGCTGGTGACCAGTATTTTGCGTTGTTTTGCCGACATAAAATTTTCAATCTTGCTACGCGGCTATTGCACGCGAAAATATTTAATTATACCTGATTATGCAGAGAATTTGGCTGTAATTATCGTTTTACAAAGATCAGTTTAGGTACAAAAAAAGGGGGAGCAATAACAACGATTTTGCGCGATAATTAGTTTGCACCGTATAATTGGCCGTTTTTTGTTGAGCCTGGATTGAATAGGGCGACACAGTTAATAATATTTAGTATCGCGGAAAAGGAACCTTCAAATGTCAGAAATATCGCAATTTCAAATTCAAGAAGCGATAAAAACCTATTCAGACCCTTATTTAGGAACCCATCTGATTGCCGCTGAAGCGGTCAAAAATATTGCCGTCACGGCAGGTAAAATCGACATTAATATTCAGCTCGGTTTTGCAGCAAAAAGCCATCTCGAAAACTTAAGCAAGGGATTAACAGAGCGACTAGAGACGCATTTTAAGGGGCAGGCGATCACTGTTGATGTTCAGTTTAAAATAGAAGCACGCTCTGTACAAAAAGGCGTCAAACCGATAAAGAATGTAAAAAATACTATTGCGGTTGCCTCTGGTAAAGGGGGGGTTGGTAAATCGACCACCGCAGTGAATTTGGCTCTGGCTTTAGCTGCGGAAGGGGCGCAAGTCGGCTTGCTGGATGCGGATATTTATGGCCCCAGCCAGCCGAGAATGCTCGGTAGCGATGCGCGGCCAGAAAGCAAAGATGGTCGTTCTATGGAGCCGATTGTATGTCATGGTCTACAATCGATGTCTATTGGTTACCTTATTGATGATGAATCACCGATGATTTGGCGTGGCCCGATGGTCACCCAGGCATTAGGACAGCTGATTAAAGATACTCTTTGGCGAGATCTGGATTATTTGGTAATAGATTTACCACCCGGAACAGGGGATATACAGTTAACGCTCGCTCAAAGCATTCCAGTTACCGGTTCTGTGATCGTGACCACACCTCAAGACATTGCTTTATTAGATGCTCGTAAAGGTTTGAAAATGTTTGAAAAAGTTGAAATTCCAGTGCTCGGTATTGTGGAAAATATGAGTACCCATATCTGTAGCAAATGCGGTCATGAAGAGCCTGTTTTTGGTGCTGGGGGCGGGCAAAGTATGGCTGAGCAGTATGATATTGATCTTTTGGGCACATTGCCGCTTGATATTTCAATTAGAGAAGATGTAGATCAAGGCAAACCAACGGTTATCGCCAAGCCCAAGGGAGACATTGCAAAAACCTATCACGAAATTGCTTTAAAAATAGCGGCTAAAATGTCATTATTAAATAAAGACTTTAGTAGCAAGTTTCCAAATATTGTTATTCAAAATACCTGAAATTGACTTTTAAGTGCTAAGGAATGGGCACGTCATCACTTCCCGTTTTGGGGCTCAGATTTAGCTTGTATTTGTTCGTATTGATTGAGCAAAAGCGCAGGAATAGTCGCTCTTATTTCGAGGTTTTGAGATTCTAAAGCGGGAAGTGATGACGTGCCTATTCCTAAGTGCCCCGCCATCATTATTTTAACTCAATTTTTGCAGTATTTTCGGGTAAATTAAGGCGCAGCGAAACGAGCATAGTGCGCTATGTGACTGGAGCTGTAACGAGGGTCCGCGAAAAAGACCAATAAATGTTAAAATATTATGTTTGGCGGGATTTTCGTCAAATCAATTATTATTTAACGGGTATAGAATGAGCATAAAATCAGATAAGTGGATCAGACGCATGGCCGTGGAGGAGGGAATGATTGAACCCTTTGAATCCAGGCAGGTTCGCGAAACAGCCCATGGCCGGGTTATTTCCTATGGCACTTCCAGCTATGGCTACGATATTCGTTGTGCAGATGAATTCAAAATTTTTACCAATATTAATTCCGCAATCGTTGATCCAAAAAATTTTGATGAAAATAGTTTTGTTGATGTTCAGTCTGACATCTGTATTATCCCGCCGAATTCCTTTGCCCTTGCGCGTACCGTTGAATATCTTAAAATCCCACGAAAAGTTCTGACGATATGCTTAGGCAAATCGACTTATGCCCGCTGTGGTATTATAGTCAATGTCACGCCCTTAGAGCCTGAATGGGAAGGGCATGTGACTCTGGAGTTTTCTAATACGACCCCGCTCCCTGCCAAAATTTATGCAAACGAAGGGGTCGCACAAGTGTTGTTCCTGGAATCGGATGAAGAATGTGAGCAATCTTATCGTGATAAAGGTGGAAAATACCAAGGCCAGCGTGGTGTAACCTTACCTAAAGCGTAGGCTCGACAACCTGGCCATCCTCTGTTTTTCACCACCCATCGCAAACTTGATATCAGGATGACTCAATCAATTTCTGTACTTTGGGTCTGATTTACGAAATAACGTATTGAATTTTTCTTGAGTTAAGCCTCGTTTTAATAGATTATGACACTTCTTTTCCTGGTGTGTTGTCGAATGTGTTAAATTTTAAATCCGTTACATTACGTCGTGGTCCTAATATATTGATTAGCGATGTAAATTTAATAATTCCTATTGCGGCCAAAGTGGGGGTGATTGGGGCTAATGGCTGTGGTAAGTCTACGCTTTTTGCCTTGATTAAAAATGAGCTGCATGCGGACCAAGGTGAATACCGTCATCCGCAAGATTGGGTTATTGCTCATGTTGCGCAAGAAACACCAGCGGTGGAAAGCACCGCCCTTAATGCTGTTTTGGATGGTGATTCCGAATTACGACAATTAGAACAACAATTAGCGCTCAGCAACGTTGAGGAAGATGCGCATAAAATAGCGCGCTTGCATGAGCGTATGGATGAGATTGGCGGCTATACTGCCAGATCTCGAGCGGCCAGCTTAATGCATGGTCTGGGATTCGCACACCAGGATATTGAAAATCCCGTCAGCTCATTTTCTGGAGGTTGGCGGATGCGTCTTAACTTAGCGCAAGCGCTGATGTGTCGTTCGGATTTATTGTTATTGGATGAACCGACGAATCACCTGGATCTGGATGCCGTTATTTGGTTAGAGTCTTGGTTGCGATCTTATCAGGGAACTTTATTGCTGGTTTCTCATGATAGAGAATTTTTAGATCGCTGTATTGATCGCGTGATTCACATTGAACAGCAAAAAATCCATCTGTACACAGGAACTTACAGCCAATTTGAAATGATGCGTGCTGAAAAGTTAGCACAGCAACAAGCCTGCTATATCAAGCAGCAGAAAGAAATTGAACACATTCAAAACTTTATTACCCGTTTTAAAGCCAAAGCCAGCAAAGCTAAACAAGCGCAGAGCCGGGTAAAAGCACTTGAGCGTATGGGTAAAATAGCTCCCGCTCATGTCAATTCTCCATTTCACTTCTCCTTTCCGGAGTGTAAGCCTGTTTCGAGTTCGTTGCTGCGCCTCGAAAAAGCAGCCGTTGGCTATGCTGATCAGGCCATTATTGAAAATGTGAATATTAGCATTGAGGCTGGAGCGCGGATAGGTCTCATCGGCCCAAATGGGGCGGGGAAGTCGACTTTAATACGTGCCCTGGCTGGAGAACTGCCTTTAATGCAAGGAGAAATCTTGCACGCGAAGGGACTTAAAATAGGCTACTTCGCGCAACATCAACTTGAACAGTTACATGATAGCGACTCACCTTTTGATCATCTTCGGCGGTTTGATGCAAAGATAACAGATCAGGCAGGTCGAGATTTTTTGGGTGGATTTAATTTTCAAAACGATCGTGTTTATGAACCGATCGCGCCCTTTTCTGGAGGTGAAAAAGCAAGATTAGTTTTGGCTTTATTAGTGTATCAAAAACCCAATTTATTGTTATTCGACGAACCCACCAATCACCTTGATCTGGAAATGCGCTATGCCTTAACGGCCGCACTGGGAGCATACGAAGGTGCACTGGTTGTGGTATCTCATGACCGACATTTGATACGAACTTGTACGGATACCTTACTTTTGGTTGCTGAGGGTCAAGTGATTGAGTTTGATGGTGATATTGAAGACTACCGGTTGTGGCTAAACAAACAGGTTAAAGTAACCGAGGGAGAGATTGCAACACACGCTGAGAGCCCTGTCATTTCGCGTAAGCAAAAGCGTCAAATGGAAGCCCATCGTCGCCAACAACTTCAACCTATGCGGAACAAAATAAAAAAACTAGATAAGCAACTGCATGAGTTGAGCGAAAAAAAACAACAGCTAGAGAGCGAGCTGGCCGACCCTGATTTATATAACGCTGCTAATAAAGACAAAGCCAAACAACTGATCCGTGCTCAAGGAGATTTAGCCAATGAACTGACACGCATCGAAGCGGCCTGGTTTGCCGCCAGTGAAGAACTGGAACACGCAGAACAAGGGTGTGAGCACGACTGTAATAGATAGCGCCAAGGAGTCGGGCATAAGGTAACTTAGGTGACAAAGCCGAGATTTCAAAACGGGAAGTTATTACGTGCTTATTCCTAAGTCTTCGATTTACCGAAAGTTATTTAACTGAAACGGCAGGGTAACAATATCTTTAATTTTGAGTTTCAGATTGAAAAATTTCGACAAGTGTAGAAACTTCTTTTAAGATCGACATGTAAGATTCTTCTCCAATATGATCGATGAGAACATGATCAATGGACATAAGTGCTGCAAACCCTTTTTGAATAGCAAAAGAGCCGGAAGTTTTAAAAAAAACTTGTTTAGACCGGCTATCTTTCGGGTCGGTCTTCAGAGACAAAATTTTCATGTAAACCATCTCTTGCACAAGTTTACTCACGAATTGTTTAGAAACCCCTTTGCGTTTGGCAATCACTGAAACACTAGTACCCTCGAAGTCGATGTAAGGAAAAAGGTCTAGATGAGATTGTTTAAGCTCTGGTAGATGAAAGGCGTCTCTAGCTGTCGCAAGTCCTCTTTCGTTTATAAGCCGTCCTACTTTTATAAACTGGTGTGAAAGAGAAGTCCTTTTTCGTTTTTCAAAATCAAATTTTTTCATTTTTTTAGTAAAACATAATTGACTAATATAGTCAACCATGGTTGACTATTAATGTAGGCAACTTGAAATCCTATAGGAAAAAAACAATGAAAAAAATCGCTGAAAACATTTGCACATATGAATATTTAACAAAAATTATGTTTGGAGTTCACTTTCCAGTCAGCTCTTCTTTTATAGAGTTGGAAAACAATACATTAATGGTGATTTCACCTGGCCCCTTTGAACGAAATATGATTCAAGAAATCATTGACAAATATAATACGATTTACTGTGTCGCCCCCAATGTGCTTCACTACAAACATTTAAAAAGCTTCAATAATTTTTTTCCTAAAATAGATATTTATGGGCCCTTTGCCTTAACTAAGAAACAACCTTGGTTATCTGGAAAAATATTAAGCCTGGATACACTCAATGAAAAACTAAAGGGTCAGGTTTTGTTTTTTCCCATATTAGGCAACTCATTTTTAGATGAAACGGTCTTTTATTGCAGTCAATCAAAATCACTCATCGTGACGGATTTGTTTTTTAATATGAAGGAGCCAATGCCATTAGGTAGAAAGTGGATTCTGAGTTTGGTAGGGGCACGAAATAAAATAGCGCAAAGTAAGCTGGTAAAAAACTCAACTAAAGATAAAGAGGCCTATTTTCGTTCTGTAAAACCGTTAAAGGAACTGGATTGCCAACGAATCATTGTGGGTCATGGTGAGATTGTTGAAGGCGCTACTGAAATAAAAAAAGCTTTAGAAGTGATTGGAGCTATCAAGAATTAAGTGAAAATTTCAGAAGTGGTGCCGAGTCTTTTTCCCTGTCAAAGAAGGGGTTATTTTCATATTTATTTTTGGCTTTCTGTGAAATAATCACAAATTCAAAAAAAGAATAATCCTCGAGGCTTTGTAGGGAAGTTTAAAAAATGGACTTAAATACCGATCACAGTAATGTGATAGCTTGTTTACCTGAAAAAGGGCAAGAGACCCCCTCTAGCCTTAATAAGTATTTTAATGACTTACGCCAAACTGGAGACGAGCTTGCGGATCATTTGGTTAAAAATACGCTGTTTCCTCACAATAAATTTACTAAGTTAGGGAGGCAAGGTTATAACCATTTATTAGACATCGCTGATGTTTTGGCAGAATCTCCAGCTTTAGCATTAAACAGTCATACTGCTGTCGCTAGGGAACTGAGTGAGTATCCTGATCGCTTACAAAGTTATTATGATCCTATAGCAGCACCGGACTGGGTTGATGAAGACAAGCTGGCTTTAACGGGGCAACTTTGGCAGCAGGATATGCTCGCCATCGTGAGCGTGCTCTACGGTATTAGTTTGCCGTCCTGTTATTTAATGAAAAACGGGATTCCTGCGCTTTATGATTCCGCGAAGCTTGCTGATAAAAAATATATTTATCAAAGAATTTATGAAACCGGTTTGATGCTCGATGCCGTGCTTGCGCCAGGTGGCATGCAAATTATTGAAGACCTGGATCATACACACGATAAACATATGCTGGATAGTTTGAACAGAGACGACCCAGAGGGTAAGTGGGAATGGCAGGGACATATATTAACTCGCACTGGCGAGGGGAGGGCAGAGCCTGAATCCCTTATTCTTCATCAATATGTAAAAAATGCAGTGGCAGAAAACAGTAACCGAGTTACGCGTTACCTTTGGGGTAAAGGGTATATTACCGCAAAAAAAATCCGATTTTTACATGCCACCATGCGCTTTATGTTGATGAACCCTGCTGCCATGGCAAAAATGCGGGGTACGACTCATCAACCTAAAGAAGCCAGCTTTTCAGAATCCATACAATATAACAATGAACCCTATGATGCTAGCAACTTGGGGCTTCCGGTTAATCAAGAAGATCAAGCTTATACACTCTTGACCTTTGCCTATTGTATTCCGAAAGGCCTGGAAAAATTAGGCCTTTATTGGAGTAAAGAGGAAGCCGAAGCCTTTTTGCACACCTGGAAGCTTGTCGGTTATACCATGGGTATCCAGGAAAATTTAATGGTGGATACTTTGGATGATGCGGAAAAACTATTCAAATTTATCCAGCATCGTCAGGCCGGAGAATCTGCTCAGGCCAAACAGTTAAGCAAAACAGTCGTTTATTTCTTTCAAGATTATTTGCCTGAACACTTTGGCTTGTCCCGAGGTCTGGCAACTCGATTGATTACCGACCAGCTTGGCGCAACACATGCAAAAATGATTTTGCCACAAGAATATATTAATGAAGCGAATCGTCCGGCCGTCGTACTTGTTTTTTTTCTTGCGATGAAGGTGCTGTGGTTGTATTACCGAGCACGAAACCTTATTTTCAAAATACCTTATATTTCAAGAATTTTTAGAGGTGTGTTTTATGAAACGGGTATTGATTTGGTTAAAAGTTGGCGTGATGCTTATAGTCGTAAGCCATTTTATGTACCATTAACGGTCGATACCTGGAAGCGAGAAAAAGGCGTAAATCAAGCCTTTTTGGAAAAGCTAAAAACTTGGCGAAATAAACTTTTTAATACTATGGCAGCAGGTTTAGCTTGTGTGATTTCTGCAGGTGTGTTCTTTTTGTTTTATTTGTTTCTGGTGTTGTTTGGCGAAAATGGTACAGCAAGCTTGACAGGTTGGCTCTCATTATTGCTGATTTTGTCGGGGCTCTTTATTTTACATTACCAGGTGGGCAAGGTCAGTAAGCTCCGACCTCAGCCCGCAACAACAGGGATTAATACACCTAAATAATGTTAGTAATGATCTTCCAGTTCCATAAATATTGACCATTTCTAAACTTGATTTATTTTAAATCCAAGCCGTTAATAGTAATTAGGCTCACCTAGCCGTGGTGTTTTTTATCCGCATTTTTGTAAATATTATGCAGTGCGATATAGTTTAATTCAGCCGTATATTTCGTTTCAAATTCTTTTCTTGCTTCTTTCCCCATTTGAGCTGCTTTTTTAGGATGAAGGATCATCCAGTCCATTTTTTCTGCGAGCTCATCTGCGTTGCCTGGTGTAGATAGCAATCCCGTTTTTTCATTTGTAACGAGTTCGGTTAATGCGCCTGTATTTGCAACAATAACCGGTGTTCCGCAAGCAAATGCTTCAATAACAACCAAGCCAAAAGTTTCATACCATTCAGATGGGACGATTAAAAATTGGGCGCCCTTTATAGCTGAATAAACAGCATTTTTCTTTAGCTTGCCGAGCCAGGTGATGTTTAAATCTTTGTTTTTATTTTTTAGAGTGTTCAATTCTAAACCTTCACCAGCGATGTGAAGCGGTATACGAGGTTTCAGTTTTCGCCAAGCTGAGAGTAAAGTATGAACGCCTTTCTCACGAGAAATACGACCGACAAACAGGGCATATTGACCCGCACTGTCTCTTGCTTGTGGGTCTGGGTAAACGAAATGAGGTTTGACTACGATTTTATTCTCAGGAAATCCAGCGGAAATAAATTGGTTGCGTGTGAAATAAGAAGGGGTAATAAAGGTGGTTATTCGCTGTTGCCAGGTTTTTAAAAGGTGATGAGTAAACAGTATCATGGAGACCACAGAGGTCGCGGCATAACTTTCTTTATAACAACGGTGCTGGATTGCGGGCCACTTCATTAGCTTGGTACGGCATTGTTCACAAACTTGGCCTTGACGTTGTAATAGCCCATTTGGACAAAGTAAGCGATAATTATGAAGCGTCTGTACTATGGGTATTTTTTTCATTCTATCTGCATAATAAATAGAAGGAGAAAGTGCCAAAAATGTATTGTGGATATGGACTAGATCGGTTTGTGAGCTCAGCAACATATCCAATTGTGTTTTTGCCTTTCTAGACCATATTGCGGTGACGGCCTGTTGGGTCGGGTTGAGTGTATCAAGGCTGTGGTTGTCCGCTAACAACTCGTTAAGGTGGTGTCCATGCTGGAGCAGGAGTTCGCGCTCAGATTCGTAAACGGTGTCTTCTCCTCCTGCTTGCTTATAGCGATTATGTACTAAAACGATATTCATAAAATGTTATTCTAGCTTAAAAAGTAGCCGACCCCTTCCCTTTTTTGATAAACTAGTCCGTTTTTCATAGAATCAGTTCTATATATACCCGTGGCATTTGAGATTTAGGTGTAATTGCGCGTCCTCTTCCCATGATAACGCTACGGGTCTGTTGTTTTTTTTTAAGCCGGGAGTATTAATGCCTATTTACGAGTACCGCTGCGAGTCTTGTCATTATGATTTTGAAAAATTACAAAAGATGAGTGATCCCGTGTTAACAGAGTGTCCTGAGTGTGGTAAATCGTCCTTAAAAAAGTTAGTTTCAGCGGCAGGCTTTCGTTTGAAAGGGTCAGGTTGGTATGAAACTGATTTTAAAAACAAGCCAAAAAAGGAGAGTACGGCTAAAAAAGAAGGCGGTTCGACAAAACCCGGGGAAGCCAAAACGAAAACATCAACATCTAAAAGTAGTGAAAAGTGAATCCACTAAAAAAACAATATTTAAAGTGAGAGTGAACAAAACAATGCGAAGCTATTATTGCGGGCATATTAATGAAGGCCTGATGGGTCAAGAAGTCAATTTGTGCGGCTGGGTTCATCGTCGACGAGACCATGGCGGTGTTATTTTTATTGATCTCCGTGATAGAGAAGGGCGGGTGCAGGTTGTTTTTGACCCGGATTGTCATGATATTTTTGCCATGGCAGAAAAAGTAAGATCAGAATATGTATTACACATCGTCGGCAGGGTGCGTCAACGCCCTGAGGGTACGATCAATCCTGATTTGGCAACAGGGCAAATTGAAGTGATGGTTTCGGACATGACCATCCTTAATGCATCGGCAACGCCACCCATTCAAATTGATGATGATACGGTTTCGGAAGAGCATCGTTTGAAATACCGATACCTTGATTTGCGCCGGCCCGAAATGTTGCAACGTCTTCGGTTTCGCTCTCGCATCACGCAAAATTTACGTAATTTTCTTGAAGAAAGGGGTTTCATTGATGTCGAAACGCCAATGCTGACCAAGTCTACCCCTGAAGGTGCCCGTGATTATTTGGTGCCGAGTCGTACTCACCCAGGACAGTTTTTTGCGCTACCCCAATCACCACAGTTGTTTAAGCAGTTGTTAATGATGTCGGGTTTAGATCGGTATTACCAGGTTGTACGCTGTTTTCGTGATGAAGATTTGCGGGCGGATCGTCAGCCCGAATTTACCCAGCTCGATATTGAAGCTTCTTTTATCGATGAAAATCAAATTATGACGCTGATGGAGGATATGATTCGCGATGTTTTCGCTGCGGTATTGGAAGAACAGCTACCTTCTCATTTTCCACGTATGAGTTATCAAGAGGCGATCTCTCGCTTTGGGGTGGATAAACCGGACTTGCGTATTCCGCTTGAACTGATTGAAGTCAGTGATCTGATGACCCAGGTTGATTTTAAAGTCTTTTCCGGGCCCGCTAAAGACAAGCAAGGACGGGTTGCGGTCTTGAACATACCCAATGGCTGTGAATTAACGCGTAAGCAGATTGATGAATACACTCAATATGTCAGTATTTATGGTGCTAAAGGTTTGGCTTATATTAAAGTGAACGACGCCTCGGCAGGGCGAGCAGGTTTACAGTCCCCTATTGTCAAATTTATGGATGATGATGTATTAACAGCCTTGCTGCAACGCACCGCTGCTGAAGATGGTGATTTAATGTTTTTCGGGGCGGATAAAGCCGCTATCGTCAATGAGGCATTAGGTGCTTTACGCGTGAAAGTCGGGCATGACAGGAACTTGGTCGAACATGGCTGGAAGCCCTTATGGGTTGTTGATTTTCCTATGTTTGAGCGAGATGAAAAGAATGATCGCTGGTCCGCGTTACATCATCCTTTTACGGCACCAGCCAGTGACGATATTGCGGCATTAAAACAAGCTCCCGGTGAGGCGTTGTCTCGAGCTTATGACTTAATATTGAACGGCTGTGAAGTCGGTGGCGGTTCTATTCGTATTCATTCGACTGAGATGCAACAGGCGGTATTGAATGTGCTGGGTATTGATGATGCCGAAGCCAAAGAAAAGTTTGGTTTCTTGCTGGATGCTTTGAAGTATGGTGCTCCGCCACATGGTGGCATTGCTTTCGGTTTAGACCGTTTGGTGATGTTGATGACCGGTGCCTCCTCTATTCGTGAAGTGATGGCGTTTCCGAAAACACAAACCGCAGCTTGTTTATTAACGGATGCCCCTTCCGGGGTCAGTGATCGTCATTTAAAAGAACTGGCATTGCGCCCCAAAAAACCAGCAGTAAAATAGTAATCGTTTAGAGTCCCGTTGAATTTCGCTATGAGCTGATGAATTTCAAAGGAGCTCTGGAAAACCGGTTACGTATATAATAAACGAGGCACCCACACTATGGCAGGACACAGTAAATGGGCTAACATCCAGCACCGAAAAGGGGCTCAGGATGCCAAGCGGGGTAAATTATTTACTAAACTCATTCGCGAAATCACTGTCGCCGCTCGGATAGGCGGTGGAGATTCGTCAGCAAACCCTCGTCTTCGTGCCGCCATTGATAAAGCTTTGGCGGGTAATATGACCCGGGATACGATTGATCGGGCTGTAAAACGCGGTAGTGGTGCACTCGATGGTGACAATTATGAAGAAGTACGCTATGAAGGCTATGGGCCAGGTGGCATTGCCGTTTTGGTGGATTGTTTGACCGATAATCGTAATCGTACTGTCGCTGAAGTGCGCCATGCTTTTACCAAATATGGTGGTAATTTAGGAACAGCAGGCTCAGTGGCCTATTTATTTTCTAAAACGGGCGTGATCAATTTTGCTCCGGGTGTTGATGAGGATCAAATTATGGATGTTTCTTTGGAGAAAGGTGCCGAGGATGTGCTATCTCACAATGATGGTTCTATTGATGTGATTACCTCTCCAGAAGAATATATGACGGTGAAAGAAGCGCTGGATGCTGTAGGTCTAAAATATGAGCAGGCTGAACTGACCTTTCATGCCTCGACGACAGCAGAACTTGATCTGGATGGGGCGCAAAAAATGCTGCGCATGCTAGAGGTATTAGAAGACTTGGATGATGTGCAAAACGTCTATTCCAATGCTGACATCTCGGATGAAATTTTGAGCCAACTTGCCTAAATTATTATGATACGCATCCTGGGGATAGACCCCGGCTCACGTACTACCGGTTATGGTGTGATTGAATTTAAAGGCAATCAGATCAAAAAAATAGCCAGTGGATCCATTAAGGTATCGGCAGGAAGTTTCCCTTTTAGAATCAAAGAAATATATGATGAAGTTCTTCTTGTTTCTACGAAATATTCGCCGACAGATCTCGCCATCGAAAAAGTTTTTGTTCAACGTAATGTCGATTCTGCTTTAAAGTTAGGGCAAGCCAGAGGGGCGGCGATGTGTGCGGCGATGTCGCATGTGGATCAGGTCTACGAATATGCACCCAATAAAATTAAACAAGCGGTCGTTGGTCATGGCCATGCTGATAAAAATCAGGTTCAACACATGGTAAAAATTATATTATCTTTGAATGAGTTACCACAAAATGATGAAGCAGATGCTCTAGCTTGTGCGATTTGCCACTGTTACATGAAAAAATCATTAGACCGACTCAAGGAAAACGAGGTAAAGCTATGATAGGTCGATTAAAAGGCCGGATTATTGAATCGACTCCCCCTGACCTTATGTTGGATGTGAACGGAGTGGGTTATGAACTCAGTGCACCCATGCCGGTTTTTTATAAGCTGCCCCCTCTGGGTGAAGAGGTCATGCTTTACACCCACCTGGTAGTACGCGAAGATGCGCATCAACTGTATGCTTTTTCCACAGTATCTGATCGCCAATTTTTCAGGCAATTGATTCGAGTTAGCGGGGTCGGTGCCAAACTGGCCATTGCTATTCTATCCGGCATTTCATCTACTGACTTTGCTCACAGTATCAAACAGGGGGACGTCAGCAATTTGGTACGCATTCCCGGCATTGGCAAAAAAACCGCCGAACGGCTGATTGTTGAAATGAAAGATCGCGTTGATGATTGGGCAGCCGCAACGGACGTAGACGTAACCCAGGTTGCGAGTGGTGAGTTCAGTGAGCAGCGCCAGGTGAGCCAGGGTGAACCGGTCAGTGATGCTGTAAGTGCATTAATAGCGCTCGGTTACAAAGCCCAGGATGCCAGTCGTATGGTACGCACACTTGCCACCGACGGGCTTTCACGTGAACAAATTATTCGCCAAGCACTACAAAAAACGACCTAGCTTTAATAAAACAGACTTCATTCCGCTAATGATTCTTGCTTACCTGTAGATTCTGAATGTATGCAAAAAAATAGAATCGGGTGGTTCGGTAAAGTGTTGACACATCGTATTTTCCCAGAGAACGAAACATAACGAATAAGGCTCTCCATTACCCATAACTTTCCAATAAATTACAAGAAGATATAATTTTAAGTTAAACTACAATCCCAGTACAAGTCAAGACTTGAGGAGTAAATCAAATGACAAGCTGGGTAAGCCATGAAATGCAAGCGACCGACATGCCAGATGAGCGTTTAAAAAAACGTCTCGCAAAAATACTTACCCGCTTAAGCAGAAACGCAGAGGAAAGTATTCCCGCTTGATGCAAAAAAAAGCCCCCCAACAAAACCACCCACGCTCAGAGAGATCAGCCGAATGTTGGGGCAATTAGGTGGTTTTCTAGCAAGGAAAGGTGACGGTGAACCAGGCGTAAAAAATGTTTGGCGCGGCTACCGTGCATTACAACATTACGTGGATGTGCTTGAAATTGCCAAAATTGAATTATGAATTATGAGTTATGGGTAATGGAGAGCGAAGGTTAGATGATGAGACATTGCGCTCTTATGTTAATAAATATCAATCTGGTGGAATAGCTGAGCTGCTAAAAACAAATTATTCGGGGCGGCAAACTAACATTGATGAGAGTCAATTGAAGGTGCTTTGTGATGAGGCTGTTAGGTGGTGGTTTTGAAGGGGAGTTGAC
The DNA here is from genome assembly GCA_964421045.1 of uncultured Chromatiaceae bacterium. Classification (GTDB taxonomy): domain Bacteria; phylum Pseudomonadota; class Gammaproteobacteria; order JAADHS01; family JAADHS01; genus JAADHS01. The sequence goes on along the minus strand of CAYQVF010000008.1, from coordinate 23,748 downwards.
CTAAATCTAAAACGCTACGGGTAAATTAAAGAATTAGCTCAGAAAATCAACCCTGCGATTCGAGGTTGGGTTGAATACTATGGCGTATTCTGTAAATCGAGTTTGCTCTTTCTGGTGCATTATCTGGAACGATTAATCTTAAAATGGGTACAGCGGAAATACAAAAAGTATGGCAGTAATCTCAAGAGAGCGAAGAGCTGGATAATGCGAGTAAAATTTCACTATCCAAAGCTGTTTGTGCACTGGTCATTTCTGAGGGAACTTGGCGGCGGTGATGCCGCCCGGTTACCCGGTTAAGTTAAAAATGAAACGAATATTCTCAATTTTAATGCTACTCGTTATTTCCCGTAGTGTGCATGCTGGAAATCTGAAACCATTTAAATCAGATGGTTGCAGCGGTTTTCCTGATGGGACAATAGAGCAAAAAAACTTATGGATAAAGTGCTGCATCGAACACGATAAGAGATATTGGAAAGGTGGAATATACGAAGAAAGAAGAATGGCAGATGAAGAACTAAAGGAATGTGTAGAAAACGTAGGTGAGCCTGAAATTGCACAATTAATGATGGCAGGAGTACGAGTTGGCGGTACACCGTATTTACCAACTTCTTTTCGATGGGGTTATGGTTGGCCATATCCAAGAGGGTACAAGTCATTAACAGATGATGAGCAATTGGAAGTAAAGTTGAAGAGTAAATGAAATGACTTAATAAATCGGGTAGCTGAGGGTTTCTCTCCCTCAGCTACCACACCACCCATCATGCGGATCCGCAATGGGCGGTTCGAGAATGATGGGTAACTGTCAGATCAGGTCTGAGCTACTACACTTTTATAACATATAAAAGCATAATAATATCATCGCTAAAGTCAGCCCCCGACAAAGCTAATTGATAATTATAGTTGATTGCGGGATATTGCTACCTTTGATTTATTTAGCGTATAATGATTGTGCAATATTAATGGGAGGGAAATGACAGATTAAGCAATCTGCACGATCCTTATTTAATTTGTGGTTTACCATAGTGGGCTGTCGTTTAGGGGTGAGGCCGTTGTAATGCACTTGGATTGTGCTGGATTTTGTCATTTTCCTTGCAATTAAGCCAAAGCGAGATGGTCAGCAATATAAACAGATCTAAACAAGGTTGCTATTTTTAGATTCAGTCATCAACCTGTGTAAAAATAAATTTTTTAAAATTGCCATGAGTGATTTACGGATAATTGTAGAAAGAAACAAATATTCGCCATAAAAAAACAATAAAGTGTAGCAATGATGAAAAGTCAATTACAGAAAGCAATATGGGTTGTTGTGTTTTGGGTTATAACCCTTCCTGGTTTTGCACAAAAACCGGAGCCGCAGCTAGAACCACAGTTAGTGAAAGATATCAATGCTGGCCTCAGTACCAAGCCAGACAGCAAAAGTACTCCACAAGATCCAGTGATTATAAATAAGACCTTATATTTTACTGCATCCGATGTAAACGTAACCACTGATGCCCCAACAAGGGGTAACGAGCTATGGAAAACCGAGGATGATACGGTTTCTACTACCATGATGGTAAAGGATATCAATCCGGGTCCTCTGAGCAGCAATCCTAGTCATTTGATTGAGTTTAAAGACCAGTTGTTTTTTGTTGCTGAGGTTGACGGAGTGGGTAGAGAGTTGTGGAAAAGTGATGGTACCGCGCAAGGTACGCTTATGGTTAAGGATATTTACCCAGGAGCTCCGTCCAGTAACCCCCGAAATTTTGTTGTATTTAATGGGCTTTTATATTTTACGGCAACGAACAAAATTTTTGGCACTGAGTTATGGAGAACTGATGGCAGTGAGGAGGGCACCGCACTCATAAAAGACGTCGTAGAGGGTGAAGAGAGTAGTTTTCCTGCTAGTTTAATTGTTTCAAATAATACTTTGTTTTTTATAACTTTAAGTGGTGATAACAACTTTCCACTATGGAAATCTAATGGCACTGAGTTGGGTACTTTATTAGTTGTGAATAGAACGATGGAGTTCCCTTCCTTGCTTTCTAGTCTGACTGATGTTGACGGTGTCCTCTTTTTTCAGACTGTATCAAATTCATCCTATGAACTATGGAAATCAGATGGTAGCGATGAAGGCACGAACAGGGTGAAAGCGCTTGCATCGCCTGCCTTATCTCTCAAAGCATTTAGTGGCATGCTTGTTTTTGTTTCAAAAGATGGGCTCAATGGCTACCAGCTATGGAGATCAAATGGAGAGGCAGAAGGGACGATTCCAATTGCATTCAATGCAGCTGACTATGTTTTTCTTGGTAATTTGACTGTGGTTGAGAACCGGCTCTTTTTTACAACGGATCAGGATGATAACCAGGGTCAAAGCTTATGGGTATTCGATGGAACGGTCGCAAGCTTAGTGAAAAAAATAGGCGCGTTACCTGCCTGGTTTATGACCGTTAATAATGAACTCTACTTTGTTGCAGAAAAGAATGGAACATGGGCATTATTGCGATCCAATGGCAGGACTGAAGGCACACAAATTATTCGTGAAGTGGATTCTTCGATAGGTCAAAGTAACCAATGGATGCGTATTGTTGGAGGGACAACATTTTATTTTACGATGATGGGGGATGCGAACGATTCAGAACATCAAAAGCTATGGAAAATAGAAACAAACGCCTCTCCAAATGCGGTGATCGGTACGGTACCGATTTATCAATGTACAGGTAATAGCACACAGGTCACCCTTAATGGGGCTCAATCAGCAGATTTTGAAGATGAGTCACTTTTGCTTGAATGGCGAGGGCAATTTGGTCTCGTTTCTGGTGAAGAGGTCACTGTGCCACTGACGGCGGGTGAGCGTAAAGTACTTTTGACGGCGATAGATAGTCGAGGGCATACTCATACTACGTCCACCGTCGTAAAAATAGAAGATAAAGTACCACCTGTTGTTGTGCTCAATAAGTCCGTAGTGGTTATTGCAGCAGAGAGTGATAGAGGTGCGAATTATAATATAGAGGCGACGGTTTCAGATCAGTGCAGTGGTATAGGGTTGTATCAATTGACTTCTCAACCTACAATCCCTCTTAGTATAGAAACAAGCCCCAATGGTCTTGTTGCGACAGGGGTCTATCCGTTGGGTGAGACTGAAGTGGAATTATCGGTAGAAGATCAGTTAGGGAACCAGACTTTAAGTGTCATTAGCATAAAAGTAGTTAAGCCAGAAGATCTACCGGCACCATTGACCAGTGCTGCGCCGGGTAGTAATCAGAATGCTACAGTTAAAGGGATAGCGGTCAGCGATAACGGGGGAGGGGCGTTACATCCTCTAGTATTTTTGTTTTTTGTTTATGGTTTGTATGTTAACGGACTTAGACAGAGACGTCGGCACTGAGCATGAAAAAAACCTCTATTCTGATGGTGATACTTTTTTTATTGGCTGCATGTGCAACATCACCCACCGGCCGCAATCAGTTTGTGATGATGCCAAAAGCGCAAATGGTCGTTTTGGGCGTACAATCGTTTCAACAGTTGCAAAATGAGACGCCGCTGGTGAAAAATAAAACCATGACGGTCTATGTCCAGTGTGTAGCGCAGGCCATTATTGATTTACCCAGTGTACAGCAGATCAGCTCCGATTGGGAAGTACAGGTGTTCGATGATAACGCGGTGAATGCTTTTGCACTGCCTGGTGGGAAAATTGGCGTCAACAAAGGATTGTTAAAAGCAGCGCAGAGTGCGGATCAATTAGCTGCGGTATTAGGGCACGAAGTTGGTCATGTGTTAGCACGCCATGGTAACGAAAGGGTGTCACAGCAATTTGCAATGGGACAAGTAATGACGTTGATGGAATCATGGATGGCAGTGAACAATTCCGAATATCGCAAAACGGCTATGGCCGCTCTGGGTCTGGGTGCCAAGGTGGGGGTTTTGTTACCCTTTGGCCGGGTGCAGGAGAGCGAGTCGGATGAAATTGGTCAGGATCTCATGGCGCGTGCCGGTTTTGATCCTCGCGCCAGTGTTACATTGTGGCAAAACATGGCGAAGTTAAGCGCCAAACAGCCTTCGGAATTCTTGTCTACACATCCTTCCCACAAAAACCGTATCAAAGATTTGCAGTCCAACATGGGACAGGCTTTGGCGCTTTATGAAACGGCGCAGGCCGCCGGTCGCACGCCAAATTGTCGCCTACCGAGCTGAATATCTACTTGTGCGGTTAGAGTCGATATCTATAGCCTTAGTTTTATGTAACTTTACAAAGGGTGATGATGATGCCAAAGCCATTACGTTTGATATTGGGTGCTGTATTACTTATTGCGACCATCGGCATTACGACTTGTCAAGGGCTACTGAATGCAACGCCGATGACTTAGTTGAATTTATAATGAGTTAGAGAGTTTATAGAATAATTATGTCTTTCTCTCAAAAAATAATGCGAAAATTACGAACATCATGGACACCTCGTAGTTTATTGTTGTTTGTTTTGCCGCTCCCGCTTATTCCTGCGATGATGGTGTCATTGGTCCGAGGTGATCTCAGTCAAACGATTGTGTACCTTAGTGCGATAACATTGTTTCTGGGTGGCGCTATTTTATTACGTCGTGGTTTAGTGCGGAGAGCAGAACATAACTATCGCTCTTTTGCGAGCACCTATAAACGATCTACACAAGTACCAATTAAAACACTAGGAGCCGTCACCGTTTCACTTGGAACCACTGTGTGCGCTTATTTTGCAGTGCAACATAGCCTGGCATTTTCAACGATGTTGGGCATATTAACTTTTTTTGGGGTTTATTTATCCTACGGACTTGATCCTAAAAGAGAAAAACCAACTGTGAAAGGCGGGTACGGACTCACTTCGAATGAAATTATGGACGCATTATTACAAGCTGAACAAAAAATTGAAGCAATTGAGCAAGCGGGTCGTCATGTTGGAAACAAAGAACTGAGTGTTCGCTTGCAACGCATTAGTGCACTTGCACGAGAGGTTCTCCTGATGTTAGAAGAAGATCCCAGTGATTTACATCGCGCTCGTAAATTTCTTTATGTTTATTTGGATGGTGCCCAAAAAGTATCAGAGGGTTATGCTCGAGCCCATGGCCAGACGCTAGCCACGGAACTGGAAAATAACTTTCGCGAGGTATTAGTTACGATTGAAGAAGTTTTTATTGAACAACAAAAACAATTAATTGATAATAATATTGTAGACTTGGATGTGCAAATAGAGGTGTTATCAACACAGTTAAAGCGAGAGGGTATACTGTAATAAACACTTAAATCTCAAGCGGCACAGGCTATAGAAGGACATTCTTTGATGAAAAATAAAAACCTGAATTTTTTCGAAAGTGTAGACGTCGCTGTTGCAGAGACGATGTTTCGTTCTGCAGCCCAACAGCTTAAGGGCACGAACAACAAAAAGAAAATTACGCGATTGGAAAAACAAAAAATTAAAAATCTGGCTGACGAAATTGATTTCAGTGACGGCACTTCTATTTTGTTTTTTGGCAGCAAGGCACAACAGCGATTAACCCGTATTGCTGATAATATGCTGGAGGGGGTACGTAATAAAAATATAGGTGGTGCTGGGCAGGCTCTCAATGATATTGTTGCTGTTTTGCGAGGGTTCGACGCTGAAAGTTTGGCTGTGAAGAAAAAAGCGGGGATTTTTTCTCGTTGGTTTGGGGGTGCTAAACCCGTTGCTAAATTTTTACAACAATATGAAAAAGTGCACAAACAAGTGAATACGATCAGCATTGAACTGGAGCGTCACAAAACGACACTGCTTACCGATATTACCACTCTGGATCGTTTATATGGTACAAATCTAGATTACTTCCATGAGCTTGAACTTTATATTGAAGCAGGGGACGAAAAATTAGTAGAGTTAGACCAAGTCTGTATTCCAAAACTAGAACGCGCAGCGCAGCAACAAAATGAATTGCTTAAAACTCAGGAATTACGTGATTTGCGTGCTCTGCGTGATAACCTTGAGCGACGTATTCATGATCTTCGTTTGACCCGACAAGTGGCGATGCAAAGCCTGCCTAGTATTCGTTTGGTACAAGAGAACGATAAAGGTTTAGTGAGTAAAATCGCTTCTACGGTTGCTAACACGATACCACTATGGCGCCAACAACTGGCTATTGCCGTCACCCTTCATCGCTCTAGTGAAGCGGTTAGAACGGTTAAAGTGAGCCATGACCTCACTAATCAATTGTTGGTAGGTCATGCAGAAAACCTGAAACTGAGTAATGCTGAAGTTAGAATGCAAATGGAACGAGATGTTTTCGATATAGACAGCATTAAAAAAGCCAACCAAACACTGATAGAGACCATTGAAGAGAGTCTGAAAATTGCAGATGAAGGTAAACAACGTCGCAGAAATGCGCTGACACAACTCGAAAATTATGAATCAGAGCTGAAACAAACACTGTCTTCTATTCAAGGCACTCGCATATAAATTAGATCTAAATCTTAATCACTACGGGTCTATATTCAACAATATTTAAATCAACCACCGCATAGCGGATGGTGGTTGATTTATATTACGCCCGGTCTTACTTTGCTAAGTATCTCAAGATTGTTGATACACGCTTCTACATTTCTAACCAAAAATATCGACGAGCAAATATAGGGCAAGAATAATCGCGATCCAGAAGACCATGCTACCTGTTGGCCAGCTTTCGGAAAGATGATATTTGGCGACTGATGTTTGTGAAAATGTGTGGCTGATTTTATGCACGGGCGCAAGCGTCATATTAATTACAGACTTTTTTGTCTGTTGTAAAAAATAGAGGCATTGGCGAAAAAACTTCGGTACGAGCTGACGATAAAACCACTCCACATCTAGATTCGTTGAGTGTAATTCGGGTGGGTACATACATTTTTTGTTGAGCCAGACAAAGGCGAGTGCTGAGAAAAACAGCAATTGTAATTGCGCTAAAACATGTGTGGTATCGTAAGGCCAGTAATCCACTTCCCAGGGCAGTAACGCATACAGGTATTGAGGTTGAATGCCTAAAAAGAGACACAAGCCTGCAGCAAGAGTCATGGCAATTAACATATTCGTCGGTGCTTCCTGTGTACGAATACCTGAATCGTGTGCAAAAAAAGCAAAGTAGGGGATCTTGATACCCGCATGATGAAAGACACCCGCAGAGGCAAAAAGCATGAGTAACCAGAGATAATCAAAATTTTCTTCAATCATGGCCGACATCACCATCGATTTACTGATGAAACCGCTGAATAACGGAAATGCGGATATCGACAGGGCACCCACGAGGCAGAGAGCCGTTGTCTTGGGCATGGATTTATAAAGCCCGCCAAGGTCAGAGCCATTAATATTGCCGACACGATATAATACAGCGCCCATGCTCATGAACAACAGACCTTTAAAAATAACATCACTGAATGCGTGCGCAACCGCACCATTCAATGCCAGGGCGGTTCCGATACCGATACCGGTGACCATAAAACCAACTTGATTAATCAAACTATAGGCCAGCACTTTCCGCAAGTCATTTTCAATGACCGCATAGAAAATGGGAAAGCAGGCCATTGCAACGCCGATATAAACCAGAATTTCTTCGCCCGCAAAACCTCGGGCCAGTGAATACACGGCTACCTTGGTGGTAAATGCCGATAAAAAAACGGTTCCTGTTACCGTCGCTTCAGGGTAGGCATCCGTCAACCAACTGTGCAAAAATGGAAAGGCGCACTTGATTCCGAATGCAATAAAAATTAACCAGGAGGCAATCCCTTCCAGCCCGATGTGATCAAAAGCCAGCGAGCCGGTGTTGTGATAGTGGATTAATGCTCCTGCCAGGAGCAAAACACCGGAGAGTATCTGAAAAATAAGGTAGCGAAGACCGGCATTAAAAGACCGTTCTGTGCCTCTAGCCCAAACAAGAAAAACGGAACTCAGTGCTAGAAGTTCCCAAAAAATAAACAGGGTGATCAAGTCACCGGCAAACACCGCGCCTAAAGCGGAACCGGCATAGATCAGCCCGGCAAGTTGTTGGGTCTGATCTTTGATGTGCCAGGCGTAAATAGATGAAATAAAGCTTGCAAGGCAAAACAGATAGCCAAACAGCAAGCTCAGCTTGTCAGTGCGCATGACGACCAGTTCAAAGCTTAAAATTGAATGGCTCATGACCATGCCTGGTTCCACATTCAACCAAAGATGAAGCCCCCCAAGCACTGGCGTCATTAATAGAACAAGGTTACGGATGAGCCCCCGCGTTGCCAGCACCAGCAGGACGGCGACAAAAAAAAGTATAAACGGGGGTAATTCATTCATCGTAGTAATCTTCTTTGCGCATCACCACTTTTCGCATCGCCTTGGCAATAACAACCAAAACAACGCAGGCGACGAATCCATACAGGGCGTAGAATGCGGGTATTTTTTCCCAGGGAAGACTGATATGACGATGTACCACAAAATCGGCAATCACCAGTAAAATACAAATTGCATAAAAGCCTTTTAGCAGACGTTCAATATTTTCAGGCTTATCAAAAAGATGTTCTTTATGATCCGGTGCTGACATTTTAAAATCCTCCAGCAGCCTGGTTTGCCAGTTGGTAAAAAGGGTCTGGGTAAAAAAACAGAATGACACAGGACAGCGATGTTAGAATCATGGCCAGTAAAATTAGGTGAGGGGCTTCTTTTATTTCGGTATCGTGTTCACCGTTGCTGGGTTTGCTAAAAAAAGCACGAATGGGGATCGGTAAAAGATAAGCAATATTCAATAGAGAGCTGAGCATCAACACGGCAAGCAGCATCAACTGCCCGGTTTCGACGGCACCTAAGCCCAAATACCATTTACTCCACATGCCCCCCAGTGGCGGCAGACCAATAATACTCAACGTGCCTATGAAAAAGGCGATAAAAGTAATCGGCATAACACGACCTAAGCCATTGAGTTCACTCACCAAAGTCTTATGTGTTGCGACATAGATTGCGCCCGCTGCAAAAAACAGCGTGATTTTCGCGAACGCATGCATTGCAATATGCATTGCCGCGCCAATAATGGCCGCTTGACTGGCTAACATTGCACCCAGGGCAATATAACTGAGCTGGCTAATGGTAGAGTAAGCCAGACGTGCCTTTAGGTTATCCTTGCTCATGGCAATCATCGAGGACAGTAAAATGGTGATGGCTGCTGCCCAAATCAACACGCCGGTGACCTCATTAGACAAAATAAAATCGCTGCCAAAAATATAGAGAGTGACTTTTAATAAAGTAAAAACCCCTGCTTTGACAACCGCGACCGCATGCAGCAAAGCACTGACCGGGGTTGGCGCAACCATGGCCGCAGGCAACCAGCGATGCAGCGGCATCACCGCCGCTTTACCAATACCAAAAAGAAACAACGCAAACAGTAGGCCTGCCCAGGCGGGATCAAGCTTACCTGCAAGAATGCCCCCTTCCTGAAAGTCAACGGTGCCCGCTATAAACCAGGTAATTAAAATACCCAAGAGAAAAAAACCAATGGAGGTGCCCAGCAAAATACCCAGATAAATTCGCCCTCCTTTTTTGGCTGCGGGGGTGCCGGCATGAACCACCAGTGGGTAAGTTGAAAGCGTTAATAATTCATAAAACAGAAAAAGCGTAAATAAGTTAGCTGAAAACGCAACGCCCAGCGTACAGGTAATCGCGATGGCAAAAACAGCATAAAATCGCGTTTGATTCTTCTCGTTACGCCCCCTCATATAGCCTATTGCATAGATCGAGGTGATCAGCCATAGCAACCCAGCAACCAGTGCAAATAACATCCCTAATGCTTCTATTTCAAAAGCAATCGTGATGCCGGGAAAGGGTTCGGCAATCGTCAGGGAAAAAGGCTCGCCACCCATAAAACGATAAGCCAATATAATAACCAAAATGGCAACCAGTGATGCCGTAACCAGGGTGACCGCTTCGCGTAAATTGGGATAACGACGTGTCGCAATAATGCCCAGCGCGCCAAACAGGGGCAAACAAAGTGTAACGAGGATCAGTACTTCAGCACTCATTCAATTGTGCCTATTAATAGCTGCGCGGCGCTCGTCGCCACACCCACGGTTAACTCTGTATTCAGTCCAAAATAGATATTAGCAAGTGCCAGTGTCCATGTCGGCACCAATAAAAGAAGGGGGGCTTCTGTTATTAATTTGTTTGCTTCGAGCGTCGGTTTGAAATAAAGCGCCTCAATCATTTTTCCTACATAAACAACGGCCAGTAAAGACCCCGCCAAGATAACAGCGACCGAGATCCATGCTTGTTGTTCAAGTGCCGCCAGTATTAAGTACCATTTACTGACAAAACCGGCCGTTCCAGGAATACCCACCAAACTCAGCCCGCCAATAATCACCGCACCAAATGTCCAAGGCATCACCCGACCCAAGCCATTCATGTTATCCATTCGGCATGAACCCAGGCGATAAATAATCGCCCCTACAGCCATAAACAGAGCCCCTTTCATTAAAGCGTGATTAAACAGATGGAGCAATGTGGCCATCACCCCGGCCGTTGAAGCGAGGCCAATCCCCAATGCCATATAACCGATCTGTGCCACGCTGGAATAGGCCAGCAGGCGCTTGATATTCATTTGATAAATCGCATAAAGTGACGCGATCAAAATGCCGGCCATGCCTAAAATAATAAACAGATCAAAAATCGGTGTACTCACCACAAAGTTATCAGGAAATATCGTAAATAAGATACGCAACATTAAATAGACGGCCACTTTTGTTGCTGTGGCGGCAAGGAAAATAGTGACGACGGTAGGCGCATATGTATAGGCGTTTGGCAACCAGAGATGGAGCGGAAAAAGAGCCAGCTTTAAAGCTACACCAATCACGATAAAGGCAAAGCCGGTGTGTACGGTTTTATGCTCAAATACGGCTGGTAATCGTTCTGCCAGATCGGCAAAATTTAAAGTCCCGGTTTGAGAATAAATAAGACCGACTCCAATTAGAAAAAAAGTGGCGCCGATGGTGCCCATGATCAAATATTGATAAGCGGACGTTAATGCCTGACGATGACGGCCAAGACTGATCAGACCATAAGAAGAAAGAGCTGAGATCTCTAAAAATACAAACACATTAAAAATGTCACCCGTTTGAGTGATGCCGAGCAGACCACACAGACAGAGTAAGAACAAGGCGTAAAAAAACGGGATCTGATGTTCAGGAATCTCTTTCTCAACACTCAAAAGTGCATAAGGCAGGGTGAGTGCGGTAATGCCTGCGACGATCAGCGCGACAAAAGCATTGACGGCATCAATGCGGTATTCAATTCCCCAAGGGGGAGCCCAGCCTCCCAGCTCATAACTGATGGCGCCGCCATTGACAATATTCCATAATTGAATACCCGCCAATAGTGCGCAGACCACCGCGACCAGCAGCGCCACAAACCAGGCAAGACGAGCACGAGGTAAGATGGCCACGATGGGCGCCATGATCAAAGGAACAACAACGAGCAGCAGGCTTAAATGGCCTTGTATCGCCATCATAGAGAATGATCCTGTTCATGTATTTCGTCTTCTTCTATCGTGCCATAGGCTTCTTTAATACGCACGACGAGTGCCAGCCCCAGTGCCGTGGTTGCGACACCGACAACAATAGCTGTCAGAATCAGAACATGAGGCAAGGGGTTGGAATAAACTTCAAAGCCCTCCTTGACGATAGGGATGGTGCCATTTTCAACCGTACTCAGGCTAATATAAAGTATAAATACCGAAGCCTGAAAGATATTCAGACCCACAATTTTTTTGATCAGGTTGCCACGACTAATGACGATATAAAAACCCACCATCATTAACAAAATAACGACCCAGTAATTATAATGACCGAGAATAAAATCCATCAAGGCCGACCTCTGCCCGCGAATGCAAAAAAGATAATTAACATCACCGAGGCCACCGTCAAACCAACCCCCAGCTCAACAAGAAGAATGCCCAGATGCTGGCCGGCCACTTGCGTACTACCCAGTACACCGTACTCAAGATAGCGCCCCCCCAGGAATTGAGTGGCCAGCCCGACACCGGCATAAAGGACAACGCCGAGCGCGGCAATAAGACGTAATATATAGGGTGGGATAATTTTTTCTGCGACATCAAGACCAAACACCAGCGCGTAAAGTATGATGGCTGCGCTGAAAATGACCCCGGCCTGAAATCCACCGCCCGGCCCAAAATCACCATGAAACTGCACATAAAGGGAAAACAGTATAATCAGCGGGATCAATAATTTTGCTACCACCCGCGGAATGAGATTATGCGTCATCACTGTCCTTTTCTATCCGCGTCTTGTCAGTTTGTTTTGCACGCCGTCCGCCAATCAGCAGTAATACCGCTATTCCAGCGGTAAAAACAACCACCGTTTCACCTAAAGTATCAAATCCGCGATAGCTTGCTAACACCGCAGTGACCATATTGGGCACGCCCGTATCGGGCATCGACTGTTCGATATAATAGGGTGCGACATGCATTTGAGATGGGGCAGTGGGGTCGCCAAACCTGGGGATATCCATCGTTCCATAAACAAGAGCCGCACCGGTTACGATCACCAAACTTAGAGGTAGCCAGGGACGATGCGGCGATTTTTTTTCCTGATGATCTTTACTCAGCGCCAGTGTCGCTAACATTAAAACAGTAGAGATACCTGCTCCCACCGCAGCTTCAGTGAAGGCCACGTCCGCAGCATCCATCACAACAAAGAGTCCTGCTGTTAAGAGGCTGAAAATACCATAGAGCATGACGATCGCAAAAAGATGGGTCATCCGCACAATGGCAATCGCAGTTATGGCTAAAAATGCCAACAAAGTAACATTGATCAGAATATCAATCATTTTTCGGTTTTAGTATTAGAAAGCCAGGGCTTGAGGCCACCGTGCATCGCCGCATTCGCTAAGGCATGAGAGGCAACCGGACTGGTAAAGAAGAGAAAGAACAAAATCAATAATAGCTTGAATGCATCAAGCGTAAAGCCGGTCTGTAATATAAGGCCCAGGATAATCAAAATAGCGCATAAGGTATCCGTTGTCCCAACGGCATGCAAACGGCTGTAAAAATCAGGGAAACGATGAATACCAATACCGCCTATCACACCCAGCAGTCCACCACAGGCAAGCAGCAACCCGCTCAGAATATCAATCATCATTCAGAATTATTTGCCTGTTTTTGTGGGTGTTTTTGCGCTGGAATGAAAATCACCATATTGAACTAACCTTAATACAGCAATAACGCCGATAAAGTTAATCAACGCATAAACCAGTGCGATGTCTAATAAATCTGTTCGACCAGAAAAAAAGGCAAAAACAGCAATAAGCAAAACTGTTTTAGTGCCAAACATGTTAACTGCTGAAATTCGATCATAGACCGTAGGCCCTAAAAGAGCACGTGCCAAGGCCAGCCCCATTGTAATCAAAATTGCAATCGTAATGACAATATACATTATTTTTCAAACCTCTGATCAGGAATTTTCTTGGCCATGCTTCCTTCTAATAAGTCATCCGCCCCCTCTTTTGTGAGGGCATGGACTGTGATCTCATCAGGGGCAAGCTCAATACTGACCGTTCCCGGAGTCAGCGTAATGGAATTGGCATAGATGACACGACCCAAATCTGTTTTTTGTGGTGCAGGTATATTGATCAGTTGAGGGCTAATATCGATTTCCCCGAACTTCAAGATTCGTTTTATCATAACAAAATTTGATTTGATTATTTCACCAATAATATAGGCGAAAAAACTAGGAAATTTGGCGTAAAGATGGACGGGATAACTTTCGTGATCAATGACATTCATCCGCTTGGCTAGAAAAAGCGTCAATACAACGCTGCCTCCTCCCAGGCTGAGTAGCAAGAGCGAAAATTTCCCGGACAACAAGATCCAAAGAACAAAAAGCAACGCGCCAAAACTAAAGATTTTCATCTGAAAAATTCCAAGATTAATCAACAAAACTCATAAAGGAATTATAGAAATAAATATTAAAACCATATTAACATTTTATTACGGTAATGATAATCCTAAAAAACGCAATGGGATGCGAATGTAGAGCGTGTGCTATACATCGTGGATGAACTGTGGAATCTAGGCTTAATTTTGTAACCTCTGGTGGATATACTGTTCTATTTTCCGTTGATAAAATCGTGTAAAACATCGACTGAATGCAGCCTGGTGTCCTGATAGTTTACAAGGCCTGTTTGAAGTTTGAGTCAGTGCTTTGAAGGTGACTCCAGGTATTTTTTTAAAAAAGCTAATTTCAGTTAATTGATAATAAGGGTCGTTTTCAAAAGCAAAAATTAATGCGGGTAACGGCGGTGTACTTTGTAAATTATTTTTCTGATGGGTATAAAAACGTTGCCATTGTTTGGGCCTGTTTTGCCAGTGACCGGCAAACGCGGGGGCAAAAACGATCGCTGCATTAACGGTGTCAGGATGGTTTCGCAAATAATTTAAAGAAGCCCAGCCCCCTGCTGAATGTCCTATCAAAAATATTTGTTTGGCGGGAATTCCAGCATCTAAAAAAAGTTGTACTTGCCTAGCAATTTCTGCTGTCCTGATCCCCAGTTTTATATTGGCAACTGTATTTTTCAGTTTGATACGCCACTTGAGTGAAGAGCAAAGAGAATAGACAAGAATACGTTTTTTATTGATAAAACGATAGCTGAGCGTAGCAATTACCTCAGGGGTTGCGCCCAGGCCATAACGCTGTAGTGGGTTACATACATCGCGATATTGCTCAGCTAACGACCCATGGCTATAGATCAATATTACAGTCTCTTCTGGCGGGTTTAAATCAATCTGATGAATGGATTCCGAATCAGGTGTAATAAACTGGCTGATACCGGGTTTAGCGCAGCCAGTTAAGAGTATAAAACCCCAGATGAGGAGCCAAAAGATATATTTTTTTGTAGCCAATACCGTAATTTGTGGCCGCCTCCTAAATAACGCGTTCGTTTCCACCGTCAATCGGGATTTGTGCCGCTGTGGTTTTTGCAAAAAGTACACCACATAACTCGGCAGCCAATTCAGCAACATCGCGGCTGGTAATCTCTGTTTGCAATACGTTGTTACGTTTGTATTGATCTACGGTTAAACCATAATGTTGGGCGCGTGCTTGTAACACGTCATCAGTCCACAAGGCGGTATCAAATACCGCATTAGGGTGAAGTGAGTTAATTCGAATATGATCGGCTCCCCATTCTAAAGCTGCGACACGAGCCAGTTGATTCAGTGCTGCTTTAGAGGCGGAATAGGCCGCAGCACCGGGGCCAGGAGCCGGCACATTTTTGGAGCCGATGACAACAACCCGTCCGCCATTGGGCGCCAGTTTTAAAAGCGGATAGCTTGCTCGCATCAAGCTGAAATTGGCATCAAGATTGACGGCCATGACCTTGCGCCAGTCTTCATCAGCCAGTGTTTCTATGCGGCACCCTCCCGGGAAGAGTCCGGCATTGAGTACCAGCATATCAAGCCCGCCAAAGTGATTAGCCGTTGCCGTTAAGACTTGTTGTAACAGCTTGGGTTGGGTGACATCACAGACTATACCGAGATAATCAGGTCGGTCATGAATTTGGGTGACCTTATTATCAAGATCAATCCCCACCACTGCCGCACCGCGAGCCAGCAAACTGGTGACGCAGGCATGGCCTATGCCGGAGGCGGCACCGGTGACCAAAGCCACTTCGCCGGTAAAGGGAGGTCGGGTTCCGCCTTTTTTGAGTTTTGCTTGTTCCAGATCCCAATACTCCATATCAAAAAGATTTTGAGCGGAGAGGGCTTGATATCCACCCAGAGCGTTGGCTCGTAGTATTACTTCTATAGTATGCTGATAAATATCGCGCACAATAAATGCGTCTTTAATGCTTTGTCCCGCGCAGAGCAGCCCGAGATCTGGGTCTATAACGATTCGGGGTGCCGGATCAAGCATAGATTTTTTATCTTTGGCCTGGGGGGCATGTTCGCTAAAATAGCGAGCATAATGATCAGTATAAGAACCAAGCTGTGTACCCAGCATTGGCAGTCTTTTAGTGCGAATGACATGGTCCGGCGTCGCAGGGCCTTGTTGAGAGAGTTGAGTGACATCGGGGTGATGGACAAAATCATTCGCAATTTGGCTGGTATCGCGAGTCACAATCATGGCTTTGCCTGCCGCTAGAGAGAGGTCATGGCGCAATGTTGCCAGTGCAACAAGATCAGGCGATGAAGGGGTTGTGGATGGCATTGAGATAGTCCATGCATCTTGTGCAGCCAGGTAAGCTTCAGCTTGATTGACTAAGGTTATCATTCTATCGTATGACGCTTTCGCGTTGTCCGCAAAAGAAAAAATACCATGATTTAATAACACCATGCCAATGGTGTTGGAACCGGCTTCGGTGGCGAATAATTTTGCACAGAGTCGAGCCAAATCAAAGCCCGGCATCACGTAAGGGATGACGACAACTTGGTCACCGTAAATTTTTTTGATATGCGCTTCACCTTGATCCGTATTGGTGATGGCGACGATGGCATCAGCATGAGTATGATCAACATATTTATAAGGTAAGGTCGCGTGTAAAATAGTTTCGACGGAAGGGGAAGGTGCCGTGGCCAGCGTCAGGCTGGTCTTAAGCTCATTCACCATCTGAGGGTCGGTTAACGTCTCCAATTTTGCAAGCTCTAATAACGGAGCCATTTTAACAGGAGCAAAGCCGGCTTCTTCTATCGTAACGAGATCCCAACCACTGCCTTTGACGTAAAGAATTTCTTCAGAACGCCCCGTAATCGAAGTTTCTGTAATTTTAACGGAAGTATTGCCGCCGCCATGTAATACCAAGCTGCTATCTCGTCCAAGCAAACGCGAAGTGTACACACGCTGTGCCAGTTCGCCTTTAAATTGTTCAGCTTCTTTGTCATTCCATAAATTTTTCATATTGATTCTATCTTGATTTTTACGTTAGTTTTTAGTTTGATTTCTGTGACATGGGCTTTCCAGTCACGCACGGGTAAATGTTTTTTCAGTTGTTTGATGACGCGTTCCGCCGTAAGTCGGTAAGCGGTGAGTTTCCCGCCATAAACAGTAAGTATACGGGGTTGCCTGGGGTCATCAACGTGAATAAATGTGTCGCGAGTACGGCCATGGAGGCTGCCAGAAGCCATAGGTAAAACGCGTAAACCCGCAAACGCAGAGTCAATTCTAGCGGTACTGGCTGAGCGAAATTGGGGGAAATAATAAGAGAGTACCTCTAGTAAATAGGTTTTTTCTTGTGTTTGCGGGGCAACATCATCAGCCAGACCTTTGAATGGGGTTTCTGTTGTGCCGATCATAATATATTCTCCCCAAGGCATAACAAACACTGGACGCTGATCGCTTGGAGATTCAAGATAAAAAATATGATCGCCAATCTTTCCCTTAACAAGGATGTGTGTACCTTGAACAAGATCGATTTGTAGTTGAGGGGAGGGAGGTAAAATTTTTTTGATGACCTCGTTACACCAAGGACCCGCAGCATTCACCAGAGTGGCAGCGGTGCAGTGGCGAGATTGTCCTTGATAGTGATATTCAATCTTTACCCCGTTGCTCGTAACTTTTGCATGCAGGAGTGTTGCAGGTAGGTGCAGGGTTGTGCCCAATTCCAGCGCTGAAGCCACAACCGCTTTAGTTAATGCGGAATCATCGGTCTGAGCATCCCAATATTGGTATACCGCTTTGAGCCCTTCCGTGTTGAGTCCGTCCAGGGTGTGCCATTTCGCTTTAGGAACGGCCTTGAAAGCAACGTCTTTTTTAAAACGACCCAGTATTTTGTACAAAGTGAGACCACAGTAAAGCTGCCACGGCCAACGGCTGCTTTGTTGGTATATCGGGAAATAAAAAGGTTTGAGTTTAACCAGACCGGGAGCCAATTTAAGTAAGAGTGCACGTTCGTCCAGGCATTCACGAACCAATGAAAACTGAGCACTTTCCAGGTAGCGCAAACCGCCATGAATTAACTTACTAGAGCGACTGGAGGTGCCTGCGGCAATATTATTTTTCTCCAGCAGTAGAACGCGATACCCCTGAGCGCTGGCAGCTTGTGCAATACCTGCACCTTGAATACCTGCGCCAACAATAACAATATCATACTGAGCGCTTGTCACTGTTTACCTCTTGTGAGCCAACGGAATGGTGTATTAATTGACCTACATCCATGGTTTCGATAAAAGCGGCACCCATATGGTGTAATTCGCTGGCAACTTCCGGGTGTACCACTTCGAATAAGACCCATTTCCAGGGGCCAGGCCATAGTAACGTTTCATCCATAGGTACTTTTTTATGATTGCAAAATAGATAGTCGGGTGCCAGCTCCGTAGCAGTACTGAGCGACTCCTTGTTCCACTCCGTCAAGACCCAACCGATACTTTCTGCTCCCATCGCCCGGGCGCAGCGTACTGCCAATAAATCGTAAGAAATTAAAGTACATTGTGATAAAGCCGGTTGAATGACTTCGATCATCGTTTTAATGATTTTTTCAATACCAAATTTTTTGATGCTCTCTTCTTTTATTTCAACAAAGGCATGGGATTGAGGCCAGTTTTTAAGTAAATAAACCGCATCGGATAAACTGGGAATCCCTATTCCTGTGTTGGCAAAGGCAGAGCCAAAACGGGCGGTTTCACAGGCCTGGTATTGCCTAAGTTCATTGTAAGTTAAATCCAGTATATCACCGTCATGCCCCGTGGTTCGTTTCAGTAAATTATCATGCAATAAGACCGGAATACCATCAACCGTAAACTGGATATCGAACTCGACATGTTCAGCACCGGCCTTGAAGGCCTCGTTTAAAGCCAGCAAGGTGTTTTCCGGGTAAGCTGCTGCATAACCGCGATGAGCGATGAAGGCAGGAGATGAATCTTGTCGCTTCGCAGGCTCAGAATTATTCATGTTGAATCCATTCAATTTAGGGTCAATAATGTTTTGTCCATAATAGTAAGCCATTTTTGATAGCGTTGCAGTAATTCGATGTTTTTTTGTGGCGAATACAAGCAATAAATCGTTGTTTGGGCGGGGGGTTGTGCCAGCAGCCAGGCCAAACCCTTGGCCGTTGCTTCAGTTTGATTTGAACAAGAGACTGAACATTGACTGAGATCCGCCAGTTTTTGGCATAGCCCCAGAGTGAGGGAGAGTCCTCCACTGACCCTGATTCCATTTTTAGTGCTAAGGTATTTATCCATATGTTCCATGTTTACTTTGATCAGGAACAAAATGCTTTCCAGAACACTGACAAATTGTGCCGCCAGGGAACCTTCACCTACAAAGTGGGGTTTGATATCGGTGCGCCAAAAAGGCGAACCTAACCCGCCCACCGTATTGATAAACAAGGGGAGTTCAGCACTGCTGTATTCTTTTTTCAACCAGTCTGTGCTCTTTTTTCTCCAATCTTGCAACTGATGTTGCTGCGCAAACCAGTTCAGCGCGCTCGCACCGCCATTAATGGTGCCTTCCAGCGTGTGACAACTCTCATTTTGCCCCGTTAATATCAAGCTTTTGAGTAGTTGTGGCGGAATAGCAGCAGAATTTTTTTGTAGGCGCTGTACAAAAACTCCGGTACCCATATTAACATAGGTTTGCTTGATTGAGGGTCGCCCTTGAGCGAACAAAGCGGCAGGTTGGTCACCCATTAAAAGTCGCAACGGAATGGCCTGATGCCTTGATTTAATTTCGCTTAATTTGATTTCACCATATGCAAAAAAACTGGGCGTACACTGGGGTAAAACAGACCGAGGGATAGCAAATAAAGACAGCAGTTCTGGATCCCAATCCTGAGTTTCCAGATTCCATAATAAAGTGCGTCCCGCATTAGCCGGATCAATATAAGCGGTAGGTTGAGCGGTCAAGTGCATCGCGAGAAAACTGGCCAATGGCCCCATATACAAAGTATTGTTTTTCAATGCCTCCTGAACTGCGGGCAGGTGATCTAAACACCACTTTAATTTGCTGGCACCATAGTGAGGAGACAAAAACAGCCCGGTTTTATTATGGATACGCTGTTGCTGCTCAGTTAAAGCTGCAATCGTGGATTCGGCACGGTGATCTTGCCAACTGAGAATAGGGGAGAGGGCTTCACCTGTGACCCGGTTCCAACATACAATACTTGATCGCTGTGTTGCGAGGCCAGCAGCGACGACCTGAATCGCCGATTTGTGTATTTGTTTTAAGGCGTTTTGTATTGCACTGTGAACTGAATTGAGTAACGCTTGCGAATTATGCTCAACCCAGCCGGGTTTGATTGTGTTGGTAGCAATAGCGATTTCGCTGTGCGCGAGAACATGACCCGAGTTATCAAATATAATAGCTCGACTCGCGTGCCCGCCCTGGTCGATTGCCAGATAACCACATTGAGCGACCAAGTGTGCCTCCATGATTTAGCGCGTGAATGTAAAACTCGAATTTTAGCTTCTTCAAAAAATGACCGGAAACGTCCCTATCGTCTGAAGCAAGGCGATTTACAGGCCCTTAGATCCGTGTCCGATTCATGTGCAAACGGGTACGGGTATCACTATGCTAAGCACAATAGATATGACTTTCTTCGGGTTTTGGTAAGAATGTGCTTGATTACCGGGAAACGCAAAGACATCGCCTTTTTTTACCGCATAATGTTCTCCAGCAACATGTACGATGACCTCACCCTTGATGACGGTCATGTATTCTTTTGTGCCTGCCAGATGCGGATGGCCTCCCATTATTGCGCTCGGCTCAAATTCGATTCGGTCTATTTCAAGACCTTTAATTTTATCCGGTAGCAGTTTATAAATTTGAACCTGGTTTCTCTTTTGAATAGGAATTTGACCGGCTGAAATCAGCGAACATTCTGCTCTCGGCCTTGATAGTAACTCTTCAACACCTACGCCTAAGGCTTCCGAGACTTTAACTAAATTAGTAAGTGAAGGATTGCCTGAACCCGATTCGATATTTGTCAACGTCGACCTAGGGATACCAGCAACTGCCGCTAACTGTTGCTGACTAAGTTTCTTTTTATAGCGAAGCTTAGCAATATTTTGAGCCAGATAGCTCGCAACTCTAGTACTGTCATCCATCTATTCACTATAGACCACAATACAACGCTTTGCCAATATATTGCCCATTAACTCGTTTTATAGTTCACCCTTGCGTAAACTGATTTACATGGCAGATAGGAGAAGGTGTATCCATAAATATCTCCTGCTTTGCTTGAAGGATTGCTTTCAACGAGCCTATTTTTTACTAATGCTTGCGATGCGAAAGACTTTGCAGCTCCTAAACTGAATAGAGAAAAATTATGAAATTAAACAAAATCGATCATATCGGCATTCGAGTTAGTGATTTTGATAAAGCGATCCATTTTTATAAGAAAATCGGATTCTCAGTAGTAAGGAAAGACCTTAAGGAGCGAGTTGTTGAAGTAAAGCACGCCTGTGGCATTACCGTTAATTTTTTAGACAGTGCAAACAGCGATAAGCAAAGAAAAAATGTACTCATGGATATAACAGAAAAGTATCCGGGATATACTCATTACGCTATTCACGTTGATTCAATTGTAGACGCAGTTGAATACTTAAAATCGAATGCGATTAACATCACTGAAGGCCCAGTCACTTTTGGTAATGGCAAAACATCTATATTTATACGTGATCCAGATCTTAACGTTATAGAGTTCACACAGTGATTTTGGAAAATATTAAATATCATGCTCTAGTATTGCTTGCAACAACGCTGGTAGCGGGGTCATTTCTAGCATCTGAAAAACTCGCGGGCATCATCAACCCCTTTTCGTTAACGCTATTACGCTTTGTCGGAGCCTCGCTTATCTTGCTTCCACTGGTGCTTTCTAAGTCCAAATGGAGAACAAAAATACTATCAACTTTGCCAAGAGCGATGGTCATAAGTTTTTTTTATTCTGCATTTTTTATTGGTTTTTTTGAGTCACTCAATACAACAACTGCTTTAAATACGGGAACCTTATTTACGTTAGTGCCCTTTATTACAGCACTCCTATCCATTGTTGCTTTTCGAAAAAGTATTTCTAAACAGCAAATTTTTGTTTATTTTTTAGGTGCAATAGGCACTACTTGGGTGGTTTTTGGGGGGCAACTAACATTGTTATTTTCGTTTTCGCTGAATTATGGTGATTTCATATTCATGGTAGCAATATTTTTTATGTGTTTTTATTCTATCGCTATGAAATTACTGTACCGTAATGATGAAATGATCGTTCTAGTTTTTTGCACGCTGATAGGCGGTTCATTCTGGATGATGCTTGCCTTGCTAATTTCAGGTCAATCACTACAATGGAATATGATGCCAAGTAATACTATGTTACCTATGCTCTACCTCATTGTAGGCGCAACACTTGCTACAATTTATCTTTATCAAATAACAACAATAGCGCTGGGGCCAAGCCGGGTGAATGCATACATTTACTTGAATCCTGCACTGGTAATACTACTACTCGTTATTAATGGCACACCTATTTCGACCTCTATTATACCTGGCATATTAATTTCCATAATGGCTACTATCTTTCTTCAAAAAAATGCGGTGACAAAAGAAAAAACATGACCAGCAAAGCTGGACTCATTTTAGGTGTGGATTTGGGAAAACTAACCCCCTGTAACGGTATGTAAAATTATGCTAGGGTATTTACCCCATGGTGAGAGTGAAACCTAAGTGTACAGATATAGAGACACTTTATAATTATGGGAAAGAAAACACATGGCAAACGATCTCTTTTTGGACTTGGGCGGTTCCGTACGCGGTGAATGCAAAGATGCGGTTTATGCCGGTAAAATTGATATTCTCGCATGGCATTGGGGAATATCGCAAACCGGCACAGCTCATACCGGCGGTGGGGGCGGTGCTGGTAAATCCAGTTTCAAAAACCTGGCTATCATGAAATATATGGATGCTTCCACGCCCAACTTAATGCAACATTGTGCAAAAGGCACCCATTTTCCCGAAGGTAAACTGGTCGTGCGCAAGGCCGGCGGTGAGCCACTGGAATACCTGATATTCACAATGCAAAAAATACTGCTGACGCACTATGCCGTCAGAGTCAGCGAACTGGCGACCCAACCCACCGAAAAACTCACCCTCAATTTCGCCAGCGTTAATATGGAATACGTCGCTCAAAAAGACGACGGCAGCGGCGATGCTGGTATTGTCTTCGGCTGGGATATAGAAGCGAATTGCCAAGCCTAACGCCAACTCACCCCGTTATCAGGAGCATCGCATGGCAACAACATCAAAATCAGCATCCGTGAGAGATTTGGCCAAGTTATCTTTAATGGCGTATTTTTCTGGCGAAAAAAAATATGGCGATTGGGAAAAAATTCGTATTTTTGGTAACGAGTCGGGCATGGGGTTTGGTGCCTCGCTGTTTATTAATAAAGCAAGCCATGAGGCAGTTTTAGCCTTTCGCGGTACGGACTTTGATCAGCGTGATATCAAAGACATTATGGCCAATTTGTCGATTGCTTTTAGTGCGAAGCCCGCTCAATTTCAATCCGCAATGGACGCTTATAAACAATCAATTAGCCGATGTGAGCTAGAATTCAAAAACAAACCGCACACCTTGTATCTGGCAGGGCATTCTTTAGGTGGTGCTTTGGCCTCGCTGGTCTCCGCCAACAATGGTGTCCTGCCCACGGTGACTTTTAATTCGCCCGGCATGAAACGTACCCAGACGCGAGGTATAAATTTGTTGGTAACCTTAAAAAACAGGTTTGATTTGTCTTTGATCGACAAAGATAAAATGTTACATGTGCGCAACACGGGAGATCTGGTCAGTCTATTGAC